>NZ_JBNQTH010000005.1:0-385764 GCF_050320885.1 Agrobacterium sp. ES01 | reverse complement strand
TCATTAGAGCGACAATTAAGTCACCCCACGCGACACCGCCGTCCACGTTTCTCTTTCTTCCATATTCAATTGTCAAATAACCGACACTCATTCAAAAGCGTCAAACCTTCAATGCCCAACCCTCTTTCAAGTACCAGGCAAACCAGCATCTCAGCCAATCTCGAAGATTTTTTACCGAAACAAAAGTCTGCGTCGCCAGAAGCGCCGCCGCCTCTCGTTCGGTGAGGCGGGTTCTAGTCCCACTCTAAACTCAAGTCAACACTGCTTTGGGAAAAACGGCAAAGAAACTTCTAAGTCCATGAATAATATCCTATATTGCGCCCTCTGCGATTCGGCTGGAAACCATCGGTCCCCCGTCGCTGGAACAGCTGTGAAGATGTCGTTAACGCCGGGGCACCTGCCCTCAGAAATTCACATTGTTCTGACCATAAGCGGACGTGGGTATAGGTAGCCGAGCAGTCAAATTGACTCTCTTGCCTTGCTCATGCAGTAAGACAGGGGCGCGCGCGGGCAAGGCGATATGCAGTCGAATGCAATGGCAGTCGCTACACATGCGCGCAAATGGCTTCGACTATGCCGAAGCGATTTGCGCATAGCGATCCCCGGCTGGAACCGGTTTACGAGGCGGAGTCTAAAGAACAGGTGACAACAGACCGCACGATATTGGGGACACTCGGCAATGATATGCCGATCCTGGCAGATGGCCACCGCGCGCCGGACCGCCGGGAAATTTCCCTTCGTTGGCTGTCGGGCACGTTTCTCACCGGCATAACCTCCTGCGTCTTGATGGGCGTGGCTTTGTTTGCCGCTCTTGATGGGCGCCAGCAACTGGCCATCCCAGCGGAAGCCTTTGCCATAACCCGCGATGACACGGCCACGGAAGCGGACGTGACGCGCGGAGCACGCTTGCTTTCTCCTGCAATTGCGGCACGCCCGACCGACAAAGCCATCCTGGAAGTGCCAACCATCATTAAGGATGGCGAGCGCGAAGTGGTGCGCCGCCAGCCATTTTCCCATGTGACTATGGCCCTGGCTGCGGCATATAATGCGCCCGAAGATTATCCGCCCTTCGATCCGCTGTCGATTTTTGCCGCCAATGAAAGCAGTGCCGTGGCCTCCCGCACGGGCACTCTTTATGACTCCGATGTGGAGTCAGAAGTTGCTCTAAAGACAATCCCCTTCCCCGTTCGAGACAATAAATTCCCCTTTGCCGGCAGCATGAGCCTTGATGAAGTCGAGGAAAACGTGCGCTCCAACGGCTCGGTTCTCACCGATGGAAACACCCAGGTTGCAGCACTCTATTATATAGACCCGCGCCGTTTTGACGGCAGCGACAACGCGCTGGATATCTCGGTCGGTCCCAGTGCCCGCATCGTCGAAGAAAATCTGACAGTCTCCATGCCGGAGGCAGAGGATGCCAGTAAACCGGAATATGCTGACGACCTGATACCGATCCGCCGCCCTCAGACGATCTCGGCGGCGCTAAAGAATGCGGGCTATCCCGATACGCAGGCTCAAGAGGCGGAAAAGCTGCTGTCCGAGCAGCTTGCCTCCGCCGATCTCGAGGAGGGCGACCTTCTGCGGATGGGACTGATGCAGACGAAGGATATGGCGCGCATCGTCCGCATGAGCATTTATCGTGGTGGCAAACATATTTTGACCATGGCAACGAATGATCGTGGCCGCATGGTGCAAGGTGAGGAGCCCCAGCGCATAGATGCGGTCGACAGCGCCTTCGACGATACGAAGGCGCCGATAGTATCCAATCGCGAGCTTCCGCGCATCTATGACGGCATCTACCGTGCGGCGCTCTCTTATGGAATGACAACGGATATGACGGCGCTTGTTATCAAGCTGCTCGCCGCCAATGTCGATTTTCAGGCGCAGCTCAAGCCGACAGATTCGCTGGAAGCCTTCTTCTCGGTCGCCGACGAGAGTGGCAAGGCGACTGAGAACTCCGAATTGCTTTATGTTCGCGCCCGCTTCGGCGATACGATCACCACATTCTATCGCTTCCAGAATCCGGACGATGGCAGCGTTGACTACTATGACGAGAATGGCAAAAGCATCCGCCAGTTTCTGCTGCGCAATCCGGTTCCGAACGGCCGCCTGAGCTCCGGCTTTGGCATGCGCCGCCATCCGATTCTGGGATATTCGCGCATGCATAGCGGTACCGATTGGGCAGCCCCAGTCGGCACGCCGATCATCGCCACCGGTAACGGCGTTGTCGAGAAAGCAGGATGGTCATCCGGCTATGGAAACCAGACCATCATTCGTCACGCCAACGGATATGAAACCTCCTATAACCATCAGAGCGGTCGCGCCAAAGGCATTGTTCCCGGTGCGAAGATCACTCAGGGTCAGGTCATCGGCTATGTGGGGTCGACGGGTTCATCTACCGGTGCACATCTGCATTACGAACTCATCGTCAACGGCACCAAGGTGAATGCGATGAAGGTGCGACTGCCCGGCGGAAAATCACTGAATGGTGACGCGTTGGCACAGTTCGAAATCGAGCGCAGCCGCATCGACACCCTGCTTGGGAAGTCGACAGACGTTGCAAGCGCCAAATAGCTGGCTTCTCCGCCAGACGCGGTTGCAGCAAAGTACATCTGTCATACAAAAAACGGCGGCCCTGGAGCCGCCGTTTTGTTGATCAGATGGAACATGCCTCAAGCGGCCTTGTCTTCGCTCGGCTCCGCTGCATTTTCGACATTCCGTTTGACTGAGAATAGCAAACGGTCCGAGCCGGCCGTGACGGTCACTGTCGAACCGTCGGCAATCGTTCCGCCAAGAATTTGCTCAGCCAAAGGATCCTGCAGGTATTTCTGGATCACCCGCTTCAGCGGGCGCGCTCCGTAGACAGGATCATATCCCTTGTCGCCAAGCCATTCCCGGGCATCATCACCCAGCGCAATGACGATCTTGCGCTCAGCCAGCAGAGAAAGCAGCCGCTTCATCTGGATATCGACAATCGCACCCATCTCCGTCCGTTGCAGACGATGGAACAGAATGATCTCGTCCACGCGGTTGAGGAACTCGGGACGGAACGAGGCTTTCACCACATCCATCACCTGTTCTCGCACGCTGTCGGTATCCTGACCCTCAGGCAGATTGGTCAGATATTCTGCCCCAAGATTGGAGGTCATGATGATCATCGTATTCTTGAAATCCACGGTGCGCCCCTGACCATCGGTCAGATGCCCGTCATCAAGAACCTGAAGCAAAACGTTGAACACATCCGGATGTGCCTTTTCGATCTCATCGAACAGGATCACCTGGTAGGGTTTACGCCGCACAGCTTCTGTCAGCGCTCCGCCTTCCTCATATCCGACATAGCCGGGAGGTGCGCCGATCAGCCGGGCAACGGAGTGTTTTTCCATATATTCCGACATATCGATGCGAACCATGGCCGTATCGTCATCGAACAGGAAACGCGCCAAGGACTTGGTGAGCTCGGTTTTACCGACACCGGTTGGGCCGAGGAAGATGAACGAGCCGATTGGCCTGTTGGGATCTTGCAGGCCAGCACGCGAACGACGGACCGCACGCGAAACGGCCTGGACCGCATCGCCTTGCCCCACAACGGATTTTGCCAATTCGTCTTCCATACGCAAAAGCTTGTCGCGCTCGCCTTCCAGCATCTTGTCGACAGGTATGCCCGTCCAGCGCGACACGATATGTGCAATGCCATCGGGCGTAACGACTTCCTGGACCATATTGTCATCGGCCGAACTATCGTTTGCTTCCGCCGCAGCCAGTTCCTTTTCAAGATCCGGGATCACGCCATAGGTAAGCTCACCCGCCCTCTGGAAAAGACCATGACGCTGGGCTGTCGCCAACTCGTTGCGAGCCTCGTCCAGCTTCTTCTTGAGGTCGGCCGCCAGACCGAGTTTCTGCTTTTCGGCCTGCCAGCGTGCAGTCAGAGCATCGGCTTCCTCTTCAAGCGAGGTCAATTCGGTTTCCAGCTTCAACAGCCGGTCTGCCGATGCGGCATCCGTTTCTTTCTTCAGCGCCTCGCGCTCGATTTTAAGCTGGATGATGCGTCGATCGAGTTCGTCCAGCTCTTCAGGCTTGGAATCGACCTGCATGCGCAAGCGAGATGCCGCCTCGTCCATGAGGTCGATAGCCTTGTCCGGCAAAAATCGGTCCGTGATATAGCGGTTGGAAAGCGTCGCAGCCGCAACAAGCGCACTATCGGAAATCCGTACCTTGTGGTGCTGCTCGTATTTTTCCTTCAAGCCGCGCAGGATAGAGATCGTATCTTCAACCGTCGGCTCATTGACCATCACGGGCTGAAAACGACGCGCCAAAGCCGGATCTTTCTCGACATGCTTGCGGTATTCGTCAAGCGTGGTTGCACCAACGCAATGCAATTCGCCGCGCGCCAAAGCAGGCTTCAACAGGTTGGAGGCATCCATGGCACCGTCTGCCTTGCCCGCGCCGACAAGCGTATGCATCTCGTCGATAAACAGGATGACATTACCATTTTCGGACTGAATTTCGTTCAGCACTGCCTTCAGACGCTCTTCGAATTCGCCGCGATATTTGGCGCCGGCAATCAGCGAGCCCATATCGAGCGCCATAAGCTGCTTGTCTTTCAGACTTTCCGGCACATCGCCATCGACAATCCGAAGCGCAAGACCTTCCGCAATCGCGGTTTTGCCGACGCCTGGCTCTCCAATCAGGACCGGATTGTTTTTCGTGCGACGTGACAGAACCTGGATCGTGCGGCGGATTTCATCATCACGTCCAATCACAGGGTCGAGCCTTCCGTCGCGGGCTTCTTCCGTCAAATCACGCGCATACTTCTTCAGAGCGTCAAAACCCTCTTCGGCACTCGCGGAATCGGCAGTGCGCCCCTTGCGAACATCATTGATGACCTGGTTAAGAGCCTGCGCTGTGACGCCTGCCTTTTTCAAAGAAGCGGACGTCGATGCCGAGGTTTCGATCGCCAGCGCAACAAGCAATCGCTCGACAGTCACGAAGCTGTCGCCGGCCTTCTTGGCAGACTCTTCAGCGGTCGAAAAAACCTTGGCGAGAGGCTGTGCCAGATACACCTGTCCATTGCCGCCGGATACCTTCGGCAGTTTGGCGAGCGCGGCATCATTGGCGATACGCGCTTCCTTTGCATCACCGCCGGCCCGCGCGATCAGCGAGGCAGCCATGCCCTGTTCGTCGTCAAGCAAGACCTTCAGCACATGTTCGGGCGTGAACTGCTGGTGCCCTTCGGAAAGGGCATTCGTCTGGGCCGACTGCAGAAAGCCACGAACCCGTTCGGAATATTTTTCGATATTCATATTCATGTCTCCAATATCCGCACTGCCCGTATCGGCACAGAACGGAAGTTAAGGATTGGCCCCCTTTGCTAGGCAGGCCCTTGGTCGGAAGCGTCGATTTCTGAGAACGGCACCCCGCCTTGTGATCAGGATATGGGGTGTGATTTTTGTCCTTTAAAGAGCAAATCAGCCGAAAAACGACAATCGTATCGCTTCGTCTGAGCCCCCCAATATACCGCACTCCAAACTTGGCAAAGGCCAATGCTCTAACCGCCGATCCAAACGGAAAAAAGGCTCCTGCGAAACCGCAGAAGCCCTTTATCGTCGACATGTTTGAATAGGCTATTCCGAATCCGCGAGAACGGGTTGCTCAGAGCCACCTTCCGATTTCGCACCGGTCTCATCGGCTGCGCCACTGGTGCGGCGCGGCTGACGACGAGGTCGCGATGCACTGCGACGACGCGGCTTTTCTGGAACGTCTGCACCATCAGCCTGCACTGGTTGCTGCTCTTCAGCAGGTTGCTCCGAACGTTTGGGCTCGATAACCGGCTGCGGACCGCTGCCAGCGATCTCGGGTTGCGGTGCTGCACGGACCGGCGTTGGCTGATCGTCTGAACTATCGTTATCGTCGCTATCGGACATGTCGCGTTCAGAGTTATCGTTGCGATCATCGCGCTGGGCACGTTCCTGCAACTGCGCCTGCGCGGCCGCAATGATGCGATTATAATGCTCTGCATGCTGAAGGTAATTTTCAGCAATCACGCGGTCACCCGAACTCTGAGCATCGCGCGCCAGGTTCGAGTATTTTTCGGCGATATGCTGAGCGGTACCGCGAATTTTAACGTCAGGACCCGAGCTGTCATAGGTCCGTGTCAACGGGTTGGCGCCCTTGCGGTTGAAGTTACCACCGCCGCCACCGCCGCCGCCGTTATTGTTGCTACCACGTCCCCGACCACGCTTGTTTTGCTGTCCTGGCCTCATCGAATGCTCACCTGAATTCTCTTGATTGATGATATAAGGGCTACGCTTTTGGACCGGCCATACCGGACCAAGTTTTTCGCGTGCCACGGGCAAAGTGCGCCACTGCTTCATTCTGCCGCTGGTAAAAGCCGAATTAACTGATCACGCAACAGGAGCTGTTCGCTTCACAGTCGCTTCATTAATGAAGACCAAGATAGAAGCCGAGCCAGACCCGAACGAATCTATTGTTCATCCCCGCTGCCCGATGCGTGCCCGCAAGCTATTACGCTTCTACCTGAAATCCAAGCCTTTTCTTCAAATTCGGCTACATTCTTGTGCAAGCGCAGCAATTTTATACCGCAGCATCGCGTGCAAAGACAAGCACGCGATCATTCCCACCATAGTCTCGCGCAGCTTCGTGCAGCACATACCCGCAAGACGTAAAGATGAGACAAACACTCTCCCTTTGGTCGTAACCGATCTCAACAGCCACCATACCGCCTTCCAGCAAATACGGCGCAGCGCCAGCCGCGATTGTCCTGTAGGCATCAAGACCGTCAACCCCACCATCCAATGCTAAAATAGGATCAAAACCAATAACTTCCTGGGCAAGGGAGCTGATAACATTGCGGACTATATAAGGCGGGTTTGACACTATGATGTCGAATTGCCCAGAGACCTGCTGATACCAGTCACTCTTGACAGTGTGAACACGTGCGGCAAGCTCATTGCGCTCCGCATTGCGTTGCGCAACGATCAACGCGTCCGAGGAAATATCGCACAACACAGCTTCCGCTTGAGGGCATTCATGCAGCAGCGACAGACCAATGGCGCCGGTGCCTGTTCCCAAATCCAGAATTCTTGCTGAACCCTTTTTCGCGACAATCTGACGCAGGTGATGCAAGATGCGGTCGACCAAGATCTCCGTGTCGGGACGGGGTTCAAGCGTCGCTGGCGATAGCTCAAGGTCTATCCCGAAGAATTCGCGGCGACCAAGGATGCGATGGACAGGCTCACGTTGCACGCGCCGTTGAATGGCTGCCTCGACAAGCATTATTTCACTGTCTTCCAACACCCTGTCAGACCGGGTCAGGAGTTCAGTCGTCGACAGGTTCAGCAAGCCGCCAATCAGTATCCGCGCATCTGTCGCCGCATCAGCGATATCGCCCTGCTCGAAAGCCAGACGCGCTATGGCCATCATCTGCGAAACGGAAACAGTGCCGCTGGTCAATATTGTTCGCCTAGTTGAGCCAACTGGCCCGCCTGATAGTCCGAGATCAGAGCATCGACCAATTCGTCGATTTCCCCTTCCATGACTTTATCCAGCTTGTATAGCGTGAGATTGATCCGGTGATCGGTCACGCGTCCCTGCGGAAAATTATAGGTGCGGATACGCTCGGAACGGTCGCCGGAACCAACCTGGCTTTTACGATCTGCAGACCTCTCACTATCCGCCTTCTGACGCTGGATATCCAGTAGTCGCGAGCGCAGCACCTGCATCGCCTTTGCGCGGTTTTGGTGCTGTGATTTTTCCGAGCTTGTTACGATGAGGCCTGTCGGTAGATGGGTAATACGCACCGCAGAGTCCGTCGTATTGACGTGCTGCCCGCCCGCGCCTGAGGCACGCATCGTATCAATGCGAATATCATCGGGCTTGATTTCAATGTCGATATCCTCGGCTTCAGGCAGCACGGCCACTGTCGCAGCGGATGTGTGGATACGCCCACTCGCCTCGGTTTCCGGCACTCGTTGCACCCGGTGAACCCCGGACTCGAATTTCATCTTCGAAAAAACGCCTCGGCCTGAAACCGTGGCGATGATTTCCTTGAAGCCACCTGCCTCGCCTTCGCTCGCCGAAAGCGTTTCAACCTTCCAGCCATGCGCAGACGCAAAGCGCTCGTACATTCTATAGAGATCGCCGGCAAAAAGGGCTGCCTCCGAGCCGCCGGTACCAGCACGAATTTCCAGGATTGCGCTCTTTTCATCGGCGGCATCCTTCGGCAGCAGCAAGATCTGCAGCTCGTGCTCCAGAGCCTCTATGCGCGCCTCCACTTCAGGCAGCTCGAGTTCTGCCAGATCCCGCATCTCGCGGTCCGTCGCCTTGTCGGCCATCAACGCCTCGAGATCGGCAAGTTCCGCAGTGGCCTTTTCAAACTCGCGAATGGATTTCACCACCGGCTGCAGCTCGGAATATTCAGATGCCAGCTTCACATAGACATCAGCCGCAGGACCGGCAGACATGCGCGCTTCTATCTCTGCGAAACGGCGCTCAAGTTCGCGCATTTTTTCAACGGGAAGCGTTGCCAAGCTCGATCTCCGGATAAGTCTGCGATCAGACGGAAATATTATGTGTTGCAGCGAAATTCTTCAGCGTTTCGCGCATCGACGTCGGTGCTTTCGGATCGTCCAGCGTTGCATCCATCAGCGCTCGTAATTTACCAGCGTTAAGACCGAGAAGCATGGCCTTGATCGGCCCGATAGCCGTCGGTGACATGGAGACAGAGCGGTAGCCGAGACCGATCAAGGCCATGGCACCGAGTGGCTTGCCCGCCATCTCCCCGCACAGGGTAACTGGCGTATTGTTCCGCTGTCCTGCCCTCGCAATATCACGCAGTATTTTCAGAAAGGGTCGACTCAAGACATCGAACCGGTCGGCAACGCGTGCATTTCCACGATCGACCGCCATGGTGAACTGGAACAGATCATTCGATCCCACCGACACAAAATCCACTTCCTGCATCAACTCGTCGAGTTGCCACAGCAAGGCCGGCACTTCGAGCATGGCACCAAACTGCAATTTCTTCGGCAGTTGGTGACCAAATTTGGAGATGTGCTGCACTTCTTTTTGCATGAGTTCCCGAGCAGCCCGGATCTCGTCAACCTGCGTCACCATGGGCAGCATCATCCGAAGCTCACCACCTGAAGCAGCCTTCAGCAACGCTCTCAACTGGATGCGCAAAAGGCCGGGACGATCGAGCGACAGGCGGATAGCCCGCCAGCCAAGGGCCGGGTTTTCCTCATCGTGCCCCCGGAAATAGGAAAGAACCTTGTCCCCACCAATATCAAGTGTGCGGAACGTAACGGGGCGCCCACCCGACTGCCTCAGAACGTTGCGATAAAACGCCTCTTGCTCCTCCCCCTTCGGCATAGTCGAGGCAATCATGAACTGCAACTCGGTACGGAAAAGCCCAATGCCTTCCGCACCGGATTCCTCTAGCTGAGGAAGATCGACCATCAGGCCGGCATTCATGTGCAGATGGATCGCCTCGCCATCCAGCGTTACAGGCTCGACATCGCGCAATGCGCGGAACTGTTCCTGCCGCCGGGCACGCAATTTGACCTTTTCTTCATAGGCTTTCTGAAGATCCGGCACCGGACGGATATGCACCGCGGCATCGTCACCATCGATGATGACGGCATCGCCATTCTCAGCGAGCGCAACCGCACCCGTTGCTTGGCCGACGACAGCGATACCCATGGCCCGGGCGACAATCACGACATGGCTGGTAACGGCTCCGTCTTCCAGCACAAGGCCGCGAATATTCTCGCGCGGATAATCCAGCAACTCTGCCGCACCCATGGCCCGCGCAAAAATAATCGCATCCGTTGGAAACCCGTGCTCTGCGCTATGCGGCGAAAATCCGGTCAACTGGCGCAGAAGGCGGTTCGCCAGATCGTCAAAATCATGCATGCGCTCGCGCAGGTAAGGGTCCGTCAGCCGGATCATCCGCGCCTTGGTGTCGCTCTGAACCTTTTCAACCGCGGCTTCCGCAGTCAGACCGTTGCGGATAGCCTCTTCCATGCGCCGCACCCAGCCCTGATCATGGGCAAACATACGGTAGGTTTCGAGAACTTCACGATGCTCGCCCTCCATCGACACCTCCCGCCTCGAGAGCATGTCGTCGATGGACAAGCGCAGGGAGCCGATCGCTTCAGCGAGGCGCCGAAGTTCGGTGTCGGTATCTTCGTTGAGAAGATTGGTCACCACGATCCGCGGCTCGTGGAGAACCACATATCCAAGACCGATCCCTTCAGAATAGCTGTCGCCTTCGATCGTGACGGGACGCGTCAGATCGAGCTCCAGGCCCGGTCGGGTGATCTTCTTCAGTTCGCCCGTCGCGATCATCTCGGCCATGACCATGGCTGTCGTTTCCAGAGCTTCAAGCTCGTCTTCCCGGTAATTGCGCTGCGCTTTGTTCTGGACGACGAGAACGCCCAAACTGCGACCTGCGCGCAAAATAGGAACGCCGAGGAAGGAATGGTAGATCTCTTCACCCGTCTCCGGCAGATAGCGGAAAGCAGGATGGGCCTGAGCATCGGAAAGGCTTAAAGGCTGCGCAGAGGCGGCAATCGTGCCAACAAGCCCCTGCCCCATTTTCAGTTGGGCAAGGTGGACCGAGTCCTTGTTGAGACCTTCTGTCGCATAAAGCTCGAGAACACCGTCGGACCGCAATACGTAAACGGAACACACTTCCGCCACCATATTGCTCGCGATCTGGCTCACAATGCGGTCCAACCGCTCCTGAGGCTCCAGCGGCTCCGCCATAAGTTCGCGCAGCCGCTTGAGCAGTACGCGTGGACCCGCAGACAGGTCTCTCATCTCGCCCGCTCCCCGAATATCAGAAGCGGGGCGGTTGGGATGGCCACCCCGGCTTCAATCAGTTGGGTGAATAGTCACCCCTCGCCTCAACTCTTATCGAGACCGTAGCAGGAATGCAAAGTCCGGACAGCTAGTTCTGCGTATGGACCGTCGATGAGAATGGAAATCTTGATTTCCGACGTTGTAATCGCCTTGATGTTGATCGCCTTTTCGGCAAGCGCCTTGAAGGCCGAGGCCGCAACGCCCGCATGGCTGCGCATGCCGATGCCGATGACCGACACTTTGGCAAGGCCCGATTCGGTCTGAGCGACATCGTAACCGATCGTATCCTTGTTCTCACCGAGAACCTGCATCGCCTTGTCGACATCGCCCGAAGGCACGGTAAAGGTCATATCGGTCTTGGAACCGTCTTCGGAGATGTTCTGGACAATCATATCCACATTGATATGCGCTTCTGCCAATGGTCCGAAGATCGCAGCAGAGACGCCGGGACGGTCGGAAAGACGCCGTAGCGAGATCTGCGCTTCATCCTTGGCATAGGCGATACCGGTAACTACTTCCTGTTCCACGATTTCTTCCTCATCGCAAATCAATGTTCCGGGCGGGTTTACAAGGTCTCCCATGCCCGGCGCATCGGGATCTTCAAAACTGGAGCGCACAAAGGTGCGAACTTTGTGGACCATGGCAAGCTCGACCGAGCGCACCTGCAGCACCTTGGCGCCGAGCGATGCCATTTCCAGCATCTCCTCAAAGGCAACCTTCTTCAGGCGCCGCGCCTTTGGCACAATACGCGGGTCGGTGGTGTAGACGCCATCCACGTCGGTATAGATGTCGCAGCGGTCAGCCTTGACGGCAGCAGCAATTGCCACGGCAGAAGTATCCGATCCGCCGCGACCGAGTGTCGCGATCCGGTTGTCAGGTCCGATGCCCTGGAACCCTGCGACGACAGCCACCTGTCCCTCACCCATCCGGCGAATGATATCCGCACCATCGATTTCTTGAATACGCGCAGCGCCGTGGGCGTTGTCGGTCTTCACCGCGATCTGCCAGCCCTGCCACGACCGCGCGTTCACACCCATGGACTGAAGCGCGATGGACAGAAGACCGGCAGTCACCTGTTCACCAGAAGCAACAACGGCATCATATTCGCGCGCATCGTAAAAGGGTGACGCTGCACCTGCCACCTTTGGCATGGTCTGCACCCACTCCACGAGCTCATTCGTCTTGCCAGACATGGCGGACACGACAACAGCGACCTCGTGGCCGGCGTCAACTTCGCGCTTAACGTGGCGCGCGACATTGTGGATGCGTTCAAGAGTGGCGACGGAAGTTCCGCCAAATTTCATGACGATGCGAGCCATGGGCCTTACCGATACAGATATTCGGCGCCGAATGGCGCCGCAAGACAACAATCATCCGGCAGGACCGGACCAAGAGGTTGCGGTCTCATAGCCAAATACCGGCACAAGTTCAATGGCCGCGTGATTGCCTGTGCAGAGTTCCTTCAACTGCAACTCGCCGACTGTCTCGAATAAAAAAGGGGACGCCCAAAAAACGTCCCCCGAAGCATTACCGCTGAGGCGGTGTGCAGTCGTCCATACCCGGAGGGCATATAAAGCGCTCACCCCTTCGCTCACCATCTCTCTTCCAGTTTCTGTGATCATCGCGCCGCACTTCTTTGCGGTCGTCACGCGACGGCTCTCTGCGAACGTCGCGCGGATCGGGACGCGCATCATCGCGACGTTCCGGACGGGCGTCTCGGCGGTGATGGCGATTGCCGTTATTATCCCAGTCGTTGCGTTCGCGATAAAAGTCGCGACCACGATAGTTTCGATCCCAGTAAGAGCCCACTGAGAAGGTCACATTGGGGATACCGAGCGGCGAATAATATTGGGGACCGACATGAACACGCTGCTGGCGATAGGAAGCCTGCAGATAGCTTGCCGAAACCCAGCCGCGAATACCGCGATAGTTGACATCGCACCAGTTGGCACTTCGCATGCAGCCACCGATATCGAGACGGGCACCCTCAGGAATTACGGTGACGGCCGGATATTGAGTGCTCGGTCCAGCACGCAGATTAACGTTTGCGGTCGCAAAGCCTTGCGCGGCCTGAGCGATAGCCGGGGCCAGCGCGCTCATCGCAAATGTTGCGGCTATGATGGTCAGCTTATTCATATATGGGACTCCTTGAGCATGTTCCTCGTGAGAACGTCTTATGCGTCCTTTCGTGAACCCCACCTGAACGCGTCTGGATCGCCGCTTGTTCCCATGGCTGTGCCGTTTGCCTTTACGAGAGCAGGGAAGAGGCAATTGACCCGAAGTCCTTCCCGATCACCCGTGCGACATGGAGGTTCATTGTCATTGTGCAGATGACGTCCTAGTTCCTTGACTTTGGCATCATTCCATCCGACTTGGTGGGGACACGAATTTAGGGAGACGCCCAATGACCGAGCAGGCGCGCACCACGATAGACCAGAGCGAAGTCGACCGTTTTTCCGCAATGTCTGCGGAGTGGTGGGATCCGACTGGCAAGTTCAAACCGCTGCATAAGATCAATCCGGTCCGGCTTGAATATATTCGCAACAAAGCGTCGGAGCATTTCACCCGTGATCCTCTCGCACATCAGCCTCTGTCGGGACTGCGCGTATTGGATATTGGCTGCGGTGGAGGCTTGCTATCTGAGCCCGTCGCACGAATGGGCGCTGATGTGCTGGGCGCCGACGCGTCTGAAAAGAATATCGGCATTGCCAAGACGCACTCGACACAGTCCGGCGTTGAAGTGGATTATCGCGCAGTGACAGCCGAGAGCCTAGCCGAAGCGGGCGAAACCTTCGACATCGTACTCAATATGGAAGTCGTCGAGCACGTCTCCGATGTTCCGTTTTTCATTTCGACCTGTGCCTCCATGGTCCGCCCGGGCGGCCTGATGCTGATCTCCACCATCAATCGCACCTTCAAGGCCGCAGCCCTTGCTATCGTCGGCGCGGAATATGTGTTGCGCTGGCTGCCCCGCGGAACACATCAATACGAGAAGCTCGTGCGCCCCGACGAATTGGAAGCCCCATTGCGAGAAAGCGGCATGGAAGTGTCCGAAAAAATCGGCGTATTTTTCAATCCACTGGCCAACCAATGGAATTTGTCGCCTGACACGGATGTGAACTACATGATGTTGACCCATCGTCCGGCCTGAGCGGCAACAAGAGACCAGGGAGACGCAGACGTGACCACTCCAAAAGACATTATTGATTTCTGGCTTCGGCACGGACCAGAAGCGTGGTTTTCGGGCAGTGAAGCGCTGGATCGTGAAATTGCAGATAACTACGCCGACCTGCACATCAAGGCCTCCAAGCGAGAGCTAGCCGATTGGGAGGCATCACCCGAAGGTGCCCTGGCACTTCTCCTGCTGGTCGACCAGTTCCCCCGCAATCTCTATCGCGGTAGCGCCCATTCCTACGCCGTTGATGGTCTGGCCCGAGCCATTGCCCGACGCGCGCTGGCTAACGCTTTTGACAGGAAAGTGGAGCCAGAGCTCCGCCCATTTTTTTACCTGCCCTTTGAACATTCCGAAGATATGGCTGACCAGGAATATTCGCTTCGCCTGTTCGTTGCTCATCGCGAAAAGACGGGCGATGAAGAAGCGCTCAAATGGGCGGTGACCCATTATGATATCATCAAGAAATTCGGTCGTTTTCCGCATCGCAACGCCGCACTCGGGCGCGACACAACGGTCGAAGAACAGGCCTATCTCGACGACGATGGTTTCAGAGGTTAGCGCTCGGTTAGGCAGGCAATCTGCGAACCGCCTCCAGCAGCTCCAGCTGCCCTTCGACATTTGCAGCAGCAAGTATCTTCACCCGTTCTCTGTCAACTTCGTAGGGCCTGCCTTCAGGGTCATAAGCCTGTTTGAAGGTGAAAGCGGATGGCGAAGCGCCGTAATCGGCAAGTTGTTCGAACCGCCTGACCGCGTCACTCCATTCTAGCTTCTCACCAGCGACAATCCAGAACAGCACGAGAGAAGGCCATTTCTGTTTCACATTCCAGTTGCGGGCATTTTTCAACGCTTCCGAATGCACACCGGAATAGGAAAACGCCATCAAGCACTCGATATCCTGCCAAAGGGACAGCGACGAAGGGCCTGCTTCGTAACCGCTACCGTTGAGAAAGCGCGGAAAAACCTGTTCGCCCCAACTCTCCGGGCCGGGCTCGCCGTCATAGCCAGAGCGCCCGACATAACCCACGGCACGGCGGGCCGCTTCAAAATTGAAAGGCTCCCGCTTTACAAACCCCTCAACAGCCGGGTCACCATAAGGCGCAACGTGTATGCCAAAATTATAGATTGCCAGATGAAAGGCGCCCGACATCAGTTTGCATCGTCGGGCAAAGCTGGCAGAGGCGAGATCGCAATCCCTTCATCCAGAAGCGACTTGACCTCGTTGACCGACGCCTGGCCGATAATGCCGCGAGCATCGGCCTCGCCGTAGTGGATTTTGCGAGCCTCTTCAGGAAAGCGCGTTCCGACATCCTCGCTATTGGCCTTGATTGTCGCCACAGCCTCTTTCAGCTGTTGCATGGCCTGCTGCTGCGCCTGATTGACCGCAAGCGCGTGGCTGGCGTCCTTCGTGCGACCCGTCGCAACAGATGGTGCCATCAGTTCCTTTGTAATGTCAGGGGAGCCGCACACGGGACAGGTGAGATAACCCATCTCGCGCTGCTGGTCGAAATCTGCGCTGGATGAGAACCAGCCTTCAAACCCGTGCGCCTGCTCGCAAACGAGCGAATAGCGGATCAAACTGTAATGCCTCCCTTGGCAAGTTCCGGAAGGATGTCGATCGAAAACTCGCGACCATTCTTGAGGTTGGGTATCTTGGCGCGCGCAGCACTCACTTCAGCGAGATCGACATTGGCCAGAACGACAGATTCGCCTACGCCGCCGGCATGCGCCAGAACCTTGCCCCAGGGATCGATCACCATCGAATGGCCGAAGGTCTCGCGTCCGTCCTCATGCAGACCCGCCTGGGCTGCAGCAATCAAAAAGGTGCCGTTCTCGATAGCGCGTGCCCTCAGCAGAACCTCCCAATGGGCCTCACCCGTCTGCTTGGTAAAGGCAGCGGGAACAGTGAGGATCTGCGCACCGGCCATAGCCTGCGCACGAAACAGGTGCGGAAAGCGCACATCGTAACAAATAGCGAATCCCAGACGCGCAAATGGTAAATCGAGCAGTTTGGCCGACGTGCCCGGTCTGTAAACAGAGCTTTCCCGCCAGCTTTCGCCATTGTCGAGATCGACGTCGAACATGTGAATCTTGTCATAGGTCGCAAGCTTGCGCCCGTCAGGGCCAAACAGAAAAGCCCGGTTCGCAATTTTTCCGTCCGCAAGCGCGATTGCCGTGGAACCAATATGCAAATGAACGGACAGTTCCTTTGCAAGCGCTGCCGCCTTTTGGACGATGAGATCGCTTTCCTCGTCGCGCAGGATCTCCATCAAGCCTGCGCGGTTCTTTTGCACTGCACCGGTCATCTCAGGTGTCTGGATATAGCGGGCGCCATGATCCGCCGCTTCGCGCACCAGACGCTCCATGTCATGCGCGTTCTTTTCCGGATCTGTTCCGGAGCACATCTGGATCGCAGCAACTTTCAGTGACATGGGAATACCTCAGTTGGAGAGCATGGGATCGAGCTTTCCAGCCCGCTCAAGCGCAAAGAGATCATCGCAACCGCCGACATGGCTGTCGCCGATGAAGATCTGCGGAAAAGTGGACCGACCATTCGCCTTCTGGATCATCTCCTGGCGCAATTCGGCATTACCCGTGGCGTCATGCTCGTCATAGGCAACGCCCTTCTCCTCCAGAAGAGATTTGGCGCGTGCGCAAAAACCGCAAGCTTGACGCGTGTAGATAGTGACCTGTGCCATATGTGTCTCCGTGAAGCAGCGCTGTGCTGTAAACGCTTAACTTAACCGGTCATATAGGCGTGGCAAGGGCCATTGCAAAGGCCAAAACGGTGATGTCGCCGGCGCCTGCCCGCTTCAAAGCCCGTGTTGCCGCGGTCGCCGTCGCACCCGTCGTGTAGACATCGTCTACCAGGATCAGGCGCCGACCGAAGACCTGATCTTCATGGCCCTTTGCAATCGCGAATGCCCCGCGAACATTGGTCTTCCGTGCCGTCGCGGTCAGCCCGACCTGTCGGTTTGTCCGTTTGGTCCGCACCAGAGCGTGAGCAAGAAATGGTTTCCCGGACAACTGCGCGAGATGTCGCGCAAGTTCGGCTGACTGGTTGAACCGTCGGCTAACCAGCCGACTGCGATGCAAAGGAACAGCGACAATTGCATCGCATACTTCAATCTCTGTCGATGCGGCACGCAGCATCCACCTTGCCATGATCGGTGCAAGATCGGTGCGGTCCTGGTACTTCAACTGATGAACAAGATCACGGGCAATACCATCATGGAGTGCAACGCAGCGTAGCCGGTCGAAGACCGGTGGATTGGCAATTGCCTCGGCTGACAAGATGCCGGCACCCGGATCGTGGGAAAATGGCGAGCCAAGAACGTCGCAAAAGGGTTTCTCGATAAAGGGGATCGACGACCAGCAATTGGCACAAAGTCCGCCGTGCAACGCTATGCTGCGACGACATCCTGCACATGTCGGTGGATAGACAAGATCACGCAGGATTTTTGCCACACGAACCATGTTCGTGCCAAAAATCGGCCCTATCGATCTCGTTGACGGTGTCTGCATGGATTTGACTTTAGGCCGTATCCGGCTCATTGGCCATCTAGGTTTAGTGGAAAGTCATTATGGAAAAACTCTTCGATCTCGATCTCGTCGCCACAAATCGCCTGAATGCGATCCAGGCAAAGGACGCAAGCGCAGGTTTCCTCCTCGAAATCGCAGCCCAGGAACTGGCCGAGCGCCTGCAATTGGTCGAGCGCCATTTCGAAGTCGCAGCTGAACTTCATGGCGGCAACGGCATTACTGCCCGCGAATGCATGGCGACCGGCAAGATCGGCACGATGATCCGCGTGGAAACCGATACCGCCTTTGCATCCCCGGGCGAAAAGGTGACGGAAGCTTCGTTCGAAACAGTGCCGCTGGAGCCGCAGTCTGTCAATTTGATCCTGTCGCCGCTGATCCTGCATCTGATGAACGATATTCCAGGCGTTCTCTTCCAGATGCGATTGGCGCTCAAGCCCGATGGCCTTTTATTGGCGGCAATTCCAGGCGCTGGCACGCTATCCGAACTTCGCGATGTCATGCTGGCTGCTGAGGTCGAACTCTCCGGCGGTGCCAGTCCGCGCGTCATTCCCTTCGCTGACATTCGCGACATGGGTGCGCTGTTGCAGCGCGCGGGCTTTTCTCTCCCCGTCGTCGATGCTCAGACCTACACCGTTCGCTATGATTCGATATTACCGCTGATGCGCGATCTGAAGGCCATGGGCATGGCCAATCCGTTGCTCGGCCGATCGCGCAGACCCGTTGGGAAACGGTTCATGCAGCGCGTAGCGGAACTGTATGCCGAGCGCCATTCTGATCCGGATGGACGCATTCGCGCGACGTTTTCATTCGTCTATGTATCGGGATGGGCGCCGCATGAGAGCCAGCAAAAGCCTCTAAAGCCTGGCTCGGCAAAGATGCGCTTGGCGGACGCTCTGTCTGTGGATAAGCAAACGACCGGGTGAGGATCAACCGACCCGGTGAAACTGATATCAGTTTCCGCTGTTCTCCACGACGGTGTCACTGACTTTCGTGAATGTGTTGTTCACACTTCCAGCAAGCGCAGTAACGCCAGAGATAATCGCCACGGCAATGAGCGAGGCAATTATGGCATATTCAATCGATGTTGCTCCAGAACAAGCCTGCGCAAAATTCTTCAACATACGCATCCAAATCCTTTCGCCGGCAGCGCCGGTTAAACCTGCCCAAAGACGCTCAGCAACGACCGCCGCTGTCGTCGCCCGAGATAATGCATACAGAACCGGGCATTTCCTGAAGGATGCTGCGACGGATCGTGTAGCGCCTGCCCTGGCCCGATTGATCAATCGATCCAGTGGTGATGTTGTCAAAATCGTCAGGCGTAAATGCCAGTTGCCGCTTGTCTGAATTGCCTGACAGCATAGGCGTCACGATCAGCGAAAGCGCGATCACAACCATCCCGAAAAGAAGGGCAATATTCAAAACACCAGTCTTGTGGGATTTTGCCGTGCGCCGTTCGCGTGTCCGAACAGCATCCCAGAAATCCTCATCCACCATACAAGCCTCACAGGCACAAACGCATTAATCAGGCTAAACCCTGCCTGATTCTGGTAAACGGCTTGTTAAGAAATGGGCAGAAAATCCGTAAGCGCTACAAAAGGTCCTGTAGGAAGGGGATCAGGGGCTCATCAGCAGGAGGCATTGGATAATCGCGCAACGCCTGAGACCGCACCCACTTCAATGCCTGTCCTTCCCGTCCCTGAGGAATACCCTCATAGCGGCGGCAGATATAAAGCGGCATCAGCAAGTGAAAGGTCTCGTAGGTATGACTGGCAAACGTCAGTGGGGCCAGACACGGAATTTTTGTGATGATCCCGAGTTCTTCCTCAAGCTCTCGTATAAGGGTCTCCTCTGGCGATTCGCCCGGCTCAACCTTACCGCCTGGAAACTCCCAAAGGCCCGCGAGCGATTTGCCCTCGGGACGCTGGGCCAGAAGTATACGCCCATCCGCATCGATCAAGGCGCAGGCCGCCACGAGTAAAATCTTCTTGTCCGCTCCGCTCATGCAACACTCGCATCACGCCAGTAATGATAGCGATAGGCTTCAACAAAACGCAATTTCTTGTAGAGAGCCTCGGCTGCGGTGTTATTTTCCTCAACTTGAAGCCAGGCCATGCGCGCGCCACGCACTCTCGCCCAACGCAAGGCCGCGGATAAAATTTCGGTGCCGATCCCCTCGCCGCGGCGAGCCGCAGAAACCATGAGAGCCATGATGCCTGCAAGGTCATTGTCTTGAACACAAAGTGCTGCAGCAAGAGGACCCTCTTGCGGGCGTTCGATCGTGAACAGACCGAGCGGCGGCTTGATGGCACTCAACACTTCGGCCAATCCCGGCTTGAACGACGAGCCCTCACCCGAAAGGGTGAGGCTCGCATCGACAAAACGGCCAATATCGTGGTTTGGCAGGTGATCCATGGTCTCGGGAAGGTCAAGTGCCGCAAGATCGCAGGTCTTGACGATCACCGTTTCGAACCGCTCCCATCCGCTCGACCGCATTTCACCGATCATTGCTGGCGGCGTGAGTGGCGTCTCGCGAACAACCAATGGCCTGCCATAGGACACGAACTTTCGCGACGCCTTCTCGAGACGGATCGCGATATCCCGGCCATCGGACGGATCGAGAGCAACAATGCAATTCAGACGTTTTGACGAATGCCCCCCTGTCAGCCGTACCTGCCAACTTCCGTCATATTGCACGGATGCCGCCGGCCACGCCCGAAAGCCGACCGCCTCAAGCCGTCGTACCAAAGGCAGGCTCACATTATTCCCATTGCTTTCATTCATGATCATCAGCTTCGATAGTCACCATTGATGGCGACATATTCCTTGGTCAAGTCGCAGGTCCAGACAATGGCCCGACCGTCACCAAGGCCGAGATCGACCTTGAGCGGAATGTCTTCCTGTTTCATCACAGCCGAAGCTGCAGCTTCCGAATAATCCGGATCGCGTTCTCCATCGACGGCTACACGAACATCTCCAAACCAGATTGCCAGCTTGTCGCGATCAGCCAATTCGCCGGCCTTGCCGACTGCCATCACCACACGGCCCCAATTAGCATCTTCACCAGCGACAGCTGTCTTCACCAGAGGTGAATTTGCAATCGAAAGCGCGATCGTCTTGGCAGCGAGATCGCTCTCAGCACCGGTGACGGTGATTTCCAACATCTTTCGTGCACCTTCACCATCTCTGACCACCTGAAGGGCCAGATCCTTGAGCAGGAGACCAAGAGCCGTCTTGAAGGATGAAAGCGCGGGATCGTCGGCCGTCTCGACAAGCGCTTGGCCATCGTCGGAGGCAGCCCCGGTCGCAAACAGCATCAACGTGTCGGAGGTCGACGTATCGCTATCAACAGTTATCGCATTGAAGGTCGAACCAACTGCTTCCGACAGAAGCACCTGCAGCGCCTCTGCCGCGATATTGGCATCCGTCACCACGAAGGAAAGCATGGTTGCCATATCGGGCGCGATCATTCCGGCGCCCTTGGCAATACCGTTGATGGTGACCGGAACTCCACCGATGGACGCACTCTGAGTCGACACTTTCGGGTACGTATCCGTTGTCATGATCGCCTTGGCAGCTTCGAGCCAGAAGTCGCCCTTTGCACCACTGGCCATGTCGCCCAGAACACCTGCAAATTTTGTGGCATCGAGCGGTTCGCCAATCACACCGGTAGAAGCGAGGAATATCTCGCTCTCCGCACATTGGAGCGCTTGCGCTGCAGACTTCGCGGTAAGCTCGGTCGATTGCTTGCCTTTTTTGCCGGTAAAGGCATTGGCATTGCCCGAATTGACCACAAGCCCACGGGCAACGCCCCCGTCGAGATTGGCGCGACAAAAATCAACCGGTGCGGAAGGGCATTTGGATTTTGTAAAAACACCGGCAACCGCGGCTGGGCGATCAAATGCCATCAGCAACACGTCTGTGCGGTTCTTGTATTTGATCCCGGCCGCGGCGGTCGACATGGCAACGCCACGGATCGCAGGCATATCGGGATAGGTTTTAGGAGCGAGTGGGGAAATGGATTCGGACATTTATTTTGCCTGATTTGAAAGGACCCGCAAAAGCGGGTCCGGTAATCATAGAGTCTGTTAAGGCTGCTTGCTGACGTCTTCATAGCCCTTGCGAAGATCGTCATCCATGATTTCAACCTTGGCATCGGCCTTGGACTTGGCGATCACTTCGAGATACTTGTCACGCATGACCAGCTGACGTATCTGCTGCTCGACATCCTTGTAGGCTGGCGGAGCCGCGACGCGTTTGTCTTCGACCTTGATGATGTGAAAACCAAACTGCGTTTTTACAGGCACTTTGGAATAGGTGCCAGGCTCCATGGCAAAGGCAGCTTCCTCAAATTCCGGAACCATACGGCCCTTGCCGAAATAGCCGAGATCGCCACCTTCCGACTTGTTCGGATCGGTAGAATGCTCCTTGGCGAGTTCAACGAAGTCCTTGCCCTCGTCGAGTTCCTTGATGATTGCCTTGGCTTCATCCTCGGTCTTTACCAAAATGTGGCGCGCATGAACCTCTTCCTGCTGTGGCAGGGCCGCGACTTCCTTGTCGTAGCGCGCTTTAACTTCGTCATCGGTCACGGCATCAACGACATGCTTTTTGAAGTAGGCGTTATGCAACTCGCGATCGGCGATGTACTGCATGCGCTTCTTGAATGCCTCATCTTGATCAAGGCCTTCGGCGGTCGCATTGCCGGCAAGCAGCTTCACATCAATGACGCCGGACAGAGCCGCGACCTTTTTCTGCTCCTCTGGAAGCTGCTGAAGTTGCGGATCCAGATTGGCGATGGCGAGATCGAGTTCCGACTGGTGGATATCGAGGTCACCGACCTTCGCCACCACGGCATCCTCGGCAAGCGCTGCGAACGGCGCTGCAGTAAGGCCGAGGCAAAGGACCAGGGCGAGTTTAGAATTGCGCAACATGAAAAGACCTTTCGGATGGAAGCTGATTTCCGAACCGCTCATTCGGACTGAAAATTGTCAAAACCACGACAAAGGCGCGTCAGCGCAGCCACCTGTCCCGTTGACATCATTCGACCCCCCTCTTATCTGTCACGCAACCTCGCGTCCAGAGAAGTTTCAGGACGCGCAAGCCCTAAAAGGCAGGCGCCAACAGCCGTTGACGTTGTCTGGATGCACAACTTGATGTGAGAAAGGACCATTCTGATGGTCAGCCTTGGTGGAATTGCCCGCAAACTTTTCGGGTCGTCGAATGATCGCCGCATTCGCTCTTATCAACCCCGCGTCGATGAAATCAATGCGATGGAAGACGAGCTGAAAGTGCTCGATGATGCAGCACTCGCTGCCAAGACAATCGAGTTCAGGCAAAAACTGGCAGACGGCGCAAAGCTCGACGACCTGCTGGTTCCAGCATTTGCCGTTGCGCGGGAGGCCTCGCGCCGCACATTGGGAATGCGCCCCTTCGACGTCCAGCTAATAGGCGCGATGATCCTGCACGAGAATTCCATTGCCGAAATGAAGACCGGTGAAGGCAAGACGCTGGTGGCGACACTTGCGGTCTACCTGAACGCATTGGCCGGCAAGGGCGTCCACGTCGTGACCGTCAATGATTATCTGGCATCGCGCGATGCGGCAACGATGAGCAAGCTCTACAGCTTCCTTGGCATGACGACCGGTGTCATCGGTCACGGCTTGTCAGATGATGAGCGCCGTGCTGCCTATGGCTGCGACATCACCTATGCGACCAACAATGAGCTCGGCTTCGACTATCTGCGCGACAACATGAAATATGAGCGCGGCCAGATGGTTCAGCGCGATCACAATTATGCCATCGTCGACGAAGTGGACTCCATTCTGGTCGACGAAGCGCGCACGCCGCTGATCATTTCTGGTCCGCTGGACGACCGCTCCGAACTCTACAACACGATCGACGCCTTCATTCCGCTGCTTTCTGAAGACGATTACGAGATCGATGAAAAGCAACGCTCGGCCAACTTCTCAGAGGCCGGTACGGAAAAGCTTGAGAACCTTTTGAAGGATGCAGACCTCCTGAAGGGCGCCTCGCTCTACGACGTGGAAAACGTTGCAATCGTCCACCACATCAACAATGCGCTCAAGGCCCACAAGCTCTTCACCCGCGACAAGGACTATATTGTCCGTAACGACGAGATCGTCATCATCGACGAGTTTACCGGACGCATGATGCCGGGCCGTCGCTACTCCGAAGGACAGCATCAGGCTCTTGAAGCCAAGGAAAAGGTGCAGATCCAGCCGGAAAACCAGACACTGGCTTCGATCACCTTCCAGAATTATTTCCGCATGTACGACAAGCTTGCTGGCATGACCGGTACAGCCTCCACCGAAGCCGAGGAATTCGGCAATATCTACGGCCTGGACGTTGTCGAAGTGCCGACCAATCTTCCCATCGCCCGTATCGATGAGGACGACGAGGTCTACCGTTCGGCAGAAGAAAAATACAAGGCCATCATCGAAGAGATCAAGGAATGCCACGGTCGTGGACAGCCCGTCCTGGTGGGCACAACCTCGATCGAGAAGTCCGAACTGCTGGCGACCCTGCTGAAGCAGTCAGGCTTTGAAAACTTTGCTGTTCTAAACGCCCGCTATCATGAGCAGGAAGCGTATATCGTATCCCAGGCCGGCGTTCCGGGTGCGGTTACAATTGCCACCAACATGGCTGGTCGTGGTACCGACATTCAGCTCGGCGGTAATCTTGAGATGCGGCTTGAACGCGAGCTCGAGGGTGTTGAAGACCCGGCAGAACGCAGCGCCAAGGAAGCATCTGTCCGCGAAGAAGTGAAGAAGCTCAAGGACCAGGCGCTTGCCGCCGGTGGCCTTTATATCATCGCGACGGAACGGCATGAAAGCCGCCGTATCGACAACCAGTTGCGCGGTCGTGCCGGCCGTCAGGGCGACCCTGGTCGTTCCAAATTCTACCTGTCCCTTCAGGACGACCTGATGCGCATCTTCGGCTCCGACCGAATGGATTCAATGCTGCAGAAGCTCGGCCTCAAGGAAGGCGAAGCAATTGTCCATCCCTGGATCAACAAAGCCCTGGAACGCGCGCAGAAAAAGGTCGAAGCCAGAAACTTCGACATCCGCAAGAACCTCCTCAAATATGATGACGTGCTGAACGACCAGCGCAAGGTCATCTTCGAGCAGCGGCTCGAACTGATGGATATGGAAGATGTCAGCGCGACTGTCGCCGACATGCGTGAAGAAGTCGTCGAAAATGTCGTGCGCCTGCATATCCCTGAGCGTGCCTACGCCGAGCAGTGGGATACGGACGGCCTGCACGAAGCGATCCAGCGCAACCTGAACCTCGACCTGCCTATCAAGGCCTGGGCAGAAGAAGAAGGCATTGCAGAAGACGATATCGTTCAGCGCGTGACCGAAGCCGTCAACAAGGCAGCGACTGACAAGGCCGAGCGTTTTGGCCCCGAAGTGATGACCTATGTCGAGCGCTCGGTCATTCTGCAGACCATCGACAACCTCTGGCGCGAACACATCGTCAACCTCGATCACCTCCGCTCGGTCGTCGGTTTTCGTGGTTACGCGCAGCGCGATCCGTTGCAGGAATACAAGTCAGAAGCCTTTGAACTTTTCCAGGCCCTGCTTGCCAATCTGCGCGAAGCAGTGACCGCTCAGCTGATGCGCGTCGAAATCGTCCGTGAAGAACAACCCGCTCCAACGCTCCCGGCCATGGAAGGTCACCATGTGGACGCCACCACAGGTGAGGACGACTTCAACGAAAGCGTACAAGACGCAAGCTACGTTGCGCCGGAAAATCGCAACGCGCAGGATCCCGAAACGTGGGGCCGTGTCGGTCGTAACGAACCGTGCCCTTGCGGCTCCGGCAAAAAATACAAGCATTGCCACGGCGCCTACGAACAGGCGTAAGCCTTAAACGCATGACCAAATAAACGCTAGCGCGGCTGCAAAGCTTCGCTAGCGTTTTCATTTTCAGCCAGCTTCAATGGATGCTTGGGAGAAAACATGAAAAAACTTGGCTTCATCGGCACCGGCACGATTTCGGCAGCCTTCATCGAGGGTCTGGTTGCGAGTGGAAAGAACAATCCGATCCTCGTCTCGCCACGATCCCGTGAAATCTCTGCGGAGCTTTCAGAGAAATTTGCCCAAGTCCGCCGTGCCGGCTCAAACACAGAAGTCGCAGAAGCAAGCGACATTATCTTCCTCGGCATGCGCCCGCCGCAGGTGGAAGAAGCGCTGGACGGCATCGCGTTCCGGAAGGAGCAGATTGTCTGCAGTTTCGTTGCCGGACTGACCACAGACGAGCTCCGCAAAATCGTACCGAATGCCCAGATCTGCCGGGTCCTTCCATTACCTGCAATCGCGTCCGGCAAAGGCCCCGTTGCTCACTTCCCAGCTGTTCCGGAAATCCTGGAGATTCTCGCAGGCATGGGTGAAGTCGTGCTGCCGAGAGCTGAGACTGAGCTTACGGCGATGGGCGCGATCAGCGGCGTCATGTCCACTTTCATGCAGTTGGGCGACACGCTCAAAAGCTGGTTGGTCGACAGGAACGTGGAAACAGCCACAGCCGACATTTACGTGCGCGCACTCTTTGTCGGCCTCGCCGATACGGCTCTTCACTCGCCTCTGTCCCTCCTGGAACTGGCAGACGACCACCAGACCAAGGGTGGCCTCAACGAGCGCACACGCCAACATCTTGTGGAATCCGGCTGGTTTTCAGAAGTGACGAACGCAATCGAAGGCGTTCAGAAAGTAAGGCGAGAAGACCTCGACTGAAGAGTTGTGGCGACTTGCGGAACCCTTTCTTAACCCTGAACTGACATGGTTGAGAGTAAGTAAATCATTCCCAGGCGAGTATTGCGTGTCGATCATGGCGGTTGTCCAAACAGCGGAGAAAATGCTGCCGGCCAGCTTGCGGAACCTTGTGTCACCGTTGCTTCACCGCATTGCGGACGCGCTTGAGGGCGATGACGAGACGACCCGCGCGCAACGCATGGCCATGATTGCGTTTGCCATAAGAGTGCTGAGCGCTGCCATTGCGTTTGCATCGCAGATCGTCCAGGCCCGCATAATGGGTGAGTTCGAATACGGAATATTCGTCTTCGTTTGGGTTCTGGTCGTCCTGTTCGGAAACCTCTCCTGTCTCGGCTTCCATACAACCGTGATCCGTTTCCTGCCCCAATATCACGCACGAAATGAACAGGAATCGATTCGTGGACTGACCATCACGGCCCGTATTTTTGCGATGGTCTCGGCGAGCCTGTTGGCCAGCATCGGATTGCTGGCTCTCCATTTCTTCGGCGACACGATCGAGGCCTATTACATAATACCGCTCTTCCTTGGCCTTATTGCACTCCCCATGATTGCACTTGGCGATGTTCTGGACGGAACAGCGCGTGCGAACAGTTGGCCGGTCGCAGCGCTCAGTCCGACATTCATTATCCGCCCATTGCTGATCCTGTGCTTCATGCTCGCGGCAATCGGTCTGGGTGCCGAACATACAGCCACCACAGCCATGCAAGCGGCCCTTGCGGCGACCTATGTCACGACAGTCAGCCAGTTCATTGCCATCAACTTGCGTCTGCGCCGTCGCTTCGATCATGGGCCGCGAAAGATCGACTTCGGCGCATGGTTCCGGGTTGCCTTGCCGATCTTCTTCATTGAGGGGTTCAGCTTTCTGCTAACCAACTCGGATGTGGTCGTCGTCGGCCTTTATCTTGAACCGGATCAGGTCGCGATATACTTCGCCGCAGCCAAAACCATGGCCCTCGTTCAATTCGTATTCTTTGCGGTCAAGGCCGGCACCGGTCCGCGCTTTTCCGCGATGATGGCCGACAACGACAGACAAGCGCTCGCTGCCTTTGCCGGAACTGCCGCACGATGGAGCTTCTGGCCCTCGCTGGCCGTTGGACTGTTTGTGCTGGCCATCGGCAAGGTACTGCTTGGTCTTTTTGGCCCAGCCTTCGGCGTCGGCTACGCACTGATGGCAATTCTGTTCCTGGGCAGCCTCTCGAAGGCACTGGTTGGACCGGGAGAAGTGCTTTTGACCATGGCTGGAAAACAGAAACTTTGCGTCGCGCTCTATGCAGGGGCACTCGGCGCCAACATCGCCCTTAGCGTCACACTGATACCGCTTTACGGGATTACCGGTGCCGCCATCGCGACCGCAGTTGCAACATTAATCGAGGCTATTCTTCTTCACGTTGCGATACGCCGATCGCTGGGCATCGTGCTATTCGCCTTCGCAGACCCGCAATCCCTATTGAATAAAAAGACAAGGGCGATCTGACGATGGCCAATCCTCCATTTTATGACGAGAGCATGAACAGCAACGCCAACCGCATGGTTGGCGCGCTGGCGACATCGGCAACGCATGACCGCCCTGCTGCAGATATCGAAATTCCTGTCGGCAAGCCCGGCCGGGCGATGTATCTCTATCCGAGCCGAATGGGCTATGACCTTCAGGACGAACTGGAGTTCCTGTCTCACCGCGCGGTAGAGCCGAACATATTCTTTGCTGGCGGCTTTCTGGCTCCGGCCATGCCGCGTCTTGATGACCGCCATATCCGTTTAGCCCTGATCCGAGATGACGACCAGTCGCGAAGCCGCATGCGCTTTCTGATGCCATTCTCCGTGGAAAAACCTGGATTTTCCATCGGACCATCTATCATCCGCGCTTGGTCCAATCCTTTCGGGCCGCTTGGAACGCCCCTTGTCGACGTGGAAGGTGCCGCAGAAACCATCGAAAATGCGCTGATGGCCTTCGGCAACCCTGCAGCAAGTCTACCGGGCGTCCTCGTGCTTCCCGATATCAGGGTTAAAGGCACATTCTCCCAGCTCATCAAGACGCTGGCAATCAGCCGCGATCTGCCAGTGACGGTCACAAACGAGCTCGAACGTCCGATGCTGGAAAGTTTCGAGGAGGGTGAAACCTATCTCAGAAATGCAGTGTCCAAATCCCATTGGCGCGAGATGCGGCGGCAGCACAATCTGCTGTCGAGGGAAGGTGAGCTTACCTATTCCGTCGCGCGTCAACCGGAAGAGGTGCGCTTAGGTATGGAAGCATTTCTCGCGCTGGAAGTGAGCGGATGGAAAGGCCGCAAACGCAGCGCACTGGTATCAGACCGCTACCGTTCTGCTTTTGCGCGCGAGGCCATCACCAATCTCGCGCAGATGGACTCCGTGCGTATCCACACACTGGCGCTGGACGGACGCCCCATCGCTTCCATGGTGGTCTTCATCATGTCCGGTGAAGCCTATACCTGGAAAACTGCCTATGACGAGCGCTATGCCCGTTTCTCTCCCGGCAAGCTGTTGATGGTGGAATTGACGAAGTGGCACCTCGATGACGCCAATATTGAGCGCACGGATTCCTGCGCCGTTCCCGACCATTCGATCATGAGCCGCATGTGGAAGGAACGTGAGGAGATGGCGACAATTGTCATTGGCCTCACCCGCAATGCCGATCGCGACGTACGACAGGTCGCAGCACAACTTCACATGTATCGAAACACGCGCAATATCGCCCGTATTCTCCGTGACAAGATCCTGTCGCGCAGCCATCACGACTGACGGGCTTGCCCCCTATTCGGCAGCTGCTGCCTCTTTGGACTGTTCTCGTAATTCACGACGGATGACCTTGCCGCTGGTGGTCATCGGCAAGGCATCGATAAAGGCCACCTCTCGCGGGTATTCATGCATCGACAGCCGATGCTTGACCCAGTCGCTAATCTCGCGCGCGAGCATATCGCTTGCCTGATAACCATCGGACAAGACGACAAAGGCCTTCACGATCTCCGTGCGCAACGCATCCGGCTTGCCGACGACGGCTGCCAGCCGCACCGCCGGATGTCCAAGCAGGCAATCCTCGATCTCCGCTGGACCGATGCGATAGCCAGCCGACGTGATGACATCGTCGTCGCGCCCGAAAAACTCGATATAGCCATCACGGTCCTGCCGCCCAAGATCTCCGGTTTTCAACCAGTCTCCCGCGAATTTTTCACGCGTTGCCGCCTCATTTTCCCAATAGCCCAAAAACATGACGGGATCCGGTCGCTCAATGGCAACCTGACCGATTGAACCGACCGGCAGGATATTGCCTTCACCATCGACAATCTCCACCCGGTGGCCGGGAACCGCACGACCGATCTTGCCGGCCTTGGTGATTCCGAGACATGCCGCCGATGAGAGAACAAAATTGCATTCCGTCTGGCCATAAAATTCGTTCGGGATGATCCCGAGCGCAGACGTCACCCACTCATAGGTCTCGCGCCCCAGCGCTTCACCGGCGCAACCGATACTGCGCAAGACGAGATCGTATTGTTCCCGCGGTCGCTCTACCGCCTTCATCAATCGTAGTGCGGTTGGAGGAATGAAGGCATTGCGAACCTTCATCTCGGCCATGATCCTGAACGCCATGTGCGGATCGAATTTTTGCGCCGGAGAAGAGACGACGGGAACCCCAAGCATCAGGGCCGGCAAAAGCGCGTTAAGCAACCCTCCAGCCCACGCCCAGTCGGATGGGGTCCACATCTTGTCACCGGGTTGCGGCAGGAACTCATAGGCGAACTGGAAGCCCGGAATATGCCCGGCAAGTACGCGATGACCATGAAGCGCACCCTTGGGCGAGCCCGTGGTTCCGGATGTGAAAATCATCAAGGCCGGATCGTCGGCCGCCGTTTCCGCAACGGCGAAATCTGCCGCTTGATTATCCGTAAGTTCGTGGAACGCCCGGACACCGGCGCGAGGCCCATCAATGCTGATGATATCCTTGAGCGATGAAACAGGCTTGCTGATCTCATTCATGCGTGTGAGACCGAAAGCATTGGTCACCAGCACCGTGGCACCCGATGCGCTCAGACGGTATTCGAGTGCCTCCGCACCGAAGAGGAGCGCCAGCGGAACGGCGATTGCGCCCATCTTGTAAATCGCCACGTGAGCAATCACGGTCTCGAAACACTGCGGCAGGAGCAAAGCCACTCGATCGCCGGCAACAACACCCAGAGCGGTAAGCGCATTGGCAAAAGCATTCGAGCGCGCAGTCAACTGACCATACGTCAAAGTCTGATGATTGCCGTCCGGACTGAAATGCTCAAGACAAATGCTGTTTGGTGAATGGGCAGACCAGTCGTCACTGACCGCGCGACCGATATTGAAGCGTTCAGGGACATTCCAGGAAAAGTCGCGGCAAAGCGCCTCGTAAGAGTCGCGGTTTGGTAGGAACATGCGGTGTTTTCCGAAAAAAGTGACATCCGTTAGCTACCATTCCTTTCGCACCTGCACAATGGAAAGTGAATTGTCGAGCTGGCTGCCTGTCTGCTGGACAGGTTTCGACACGCCATGATAGCGTCGATTTTAGAAGGACATTATGATAGCCGCCGACGCCGTGCCTCTCTGAAATAGAGACCCCGGACCGCGCTGCGGCGATCACAAACGCAGGACCACCAGCAATGACTGACAACAGCAATACGGGCGCCAACAAGAGCGGACGCAAGCCCGCCCGCATCGGACAACGCGTCGCCAACCTGACAGTCGACGCCGATCTGCTGCCAAAGACGGGCGGCCGCAAATCTGTTGCGACAGCGGATGCAATTAACGGGCAGAAAGCCAGTATTCGTGTCTATGCACCGGTTTCGCCCGCAGCGGCAGCGCTTCAGCGTAAGGTCCAGCATCGGAATATATCGTCAACTGCCAAGCGGATCGACGCGGCCATAGAAGCCGGAAATGTGCCACCGGCCGACGCAAAAAAGATCGTGCTCAACCAGTTTATACACTGCAGTGGAAACCGCGAGACAGCTGAGAAATGGTATAGAAGCGAACACATTGCCACACTTGGCAACAAGACGCCGGCGCAGCTTGTGCGCGCTGGCGAGTTGAAGGCGCTGCTGACATTCATTAACGGCAAATAAGCTGCAAGCAGATTATCCGTGTAAGGCTCGTATCTGAGCCTCACGGAGTATCATTTTTCAATGCATGTGAAATTTGGTGCCCCTTGCCGGAATCGAACCAGCACTCCTCTCGGAACCTGATTTTGAGTCAGGCGCGTCTACCAATTCCGCCAAAGGGGCAACACAAGCGTCTAAACGCGGTAGAATAGCGCCGAAATATACGAATGCCCCCGCTTCGGTCAACCTCTATTCGCAAGGTCATGCACAATCACGAAGAGTTTTAAACCAGAAGTGTTTTGCCAGGCGTCGCGCCATTTACAGCCTTATTTCCCTTCACTAAAACCCCAGCCAGATTGACTGACAGGAAAAACGAATGCTGCGCCGTCTTTATGATTGGACCATGTCGCTGGCGGGAACCCGCCATGCCGAAAAGGCACTGTTCGGTATTTCGTTTGCAGAGAGCTCGTTTTTTCCGCTTCCACCGGATGTCTTGCTGATTCCCATGGTGATCGCCAAGCCGCTGAGATGGATCAGGCTTGCGCTCATCTGCACCATCTCCTCCTTGCTTGGCGCGTTTCTGGGCTACGCAATCGGCATGTTTCTCTATGAGACGATCGGCCAACCGATCCTGGCTTTCTACGGCAAGGAAAACTCCTTCGAACAAATTGCCGCCTGGTACAACACCTGGGGTGGGTGGGGTGTCTTATTCGCCGCGGTAACACCGTTTCCCTACAAGGTTCTGACCATTTTTTCGGGCGCTACAGGACTCAATTTCCTGGTGTTCACCATCGTCAGTATCATTGGCCGCGCAGCCCGATTTTTCCTCGTGGCGGCACTGCTTCGACTTTACGGTGAACCTATCCGGATCTTCATCGAGAAATATCTCGGACTGCTTTTTGCACTCTTTCTCATTCTTCTGCTTGGCGGCTTCTATCTCGTCAAGTTCGTGTTCTAAAGGGAACAATGACCATGCTGAACCTACGCACCGCCGCCCCCCTTCTGCCAACGATAGTCGTGACCCTCGGCATGGCAGTCGTGGTTGGCACAGCACTTGGTTTTGAACATATCGGCGGCTACATTCCGTGTGCCTTGTGCCTGCTGCAACGCAATCCCTATTACATCGGCATTCCGCTTGGAATTCTTGCCATTCTGTCCGTCGTCTTGAAGTGGCCGGCATGGCTCAGCCGGGCGCTGCTTGCCCTGATTGGCGTACTGATGCTGATCGGTGCAGGCATGGGCATCTATCATGCGGGCGTGGAATGGCAGTTCTGGGAGGGCCCGGCAAGCTGCAGCCTAAGTTCGGCGGGCGTCAGTGCAGGCGGTGGCGATATCCTCAGCCAGTTGAATGCGGTCCACGGCCCCTCCTGCTCGGAAGCGACGCTTCGCGTGCTGGGATTGTCGTTTGCCGGCTGGAACGTCATGACCAGCATCGCACTTGCCGCAATCGCGTTCTACGGCGTAACAAAAAAGGCCATGTAAGGGGCCTCTCTACGATCGATATCGCCAACATCAGGGCTGCAGTTCTGTATCCCAGTAGAGATAGTCCATCCAGCTTTCATGCAGATAGTTCGGCGGGAAGAGCCTGCCATTATTGTGAAGATCCTGCACCGTCGGACGATAGGCTTTCTGTGCTGGGAACATTTGCGCTTGGCGGGGAAGCTTGCTGCCCTTGCGCAAATTGCACGGTGAACAGGCCGCTACAACATTCTCCCACGTCGTCTGTCCGCCATGAGCTCTGGGAATCACATGATCGAAGGTCAGATCGTCCATGGAGCCGCAATACTGGCACTCGAATCTGTCGCGCAGAAACACATTGAAGCGCGTAAACGCGGGATTACGCGTGGGCTTGATATAGGTCTTGAGGCTGACAACACTCGGAACCCGCATCGAAAAGGTGGGAGAGCAGACCGAGTGATCGTATTCCGCGATGATGTTCACGCGGTCCAGAAAAACCGCCTTGATCGCATCCTGCCAGGACCACAGCGAAAGCGGATAATAACTCAGTGGCCTGTAGTCGGCATTCAAGACGAGTGCCGGCAGGGAATTAGGCGAAACTGCAATCGTCAAGGGCGTCTCCTGATCGATTCGTAATCTGCTATTTCTATATTAGGTCTGTTGTTACAGGATTGTGAAGCCAAATAAATTGGCCGGCCGCGGTTGATGCATCGTTTTCAAAGGGGCGTTGCATCCCGGCCCATGGACCTCGCGTAATAGGCCCAGAAAAGACGGGCCGCAACCGACCGCCAAGGGCTCCACACACGCGCCAGCTCCTGCACCGCGGCGACGTCTGGGCGGACCTCATGTCCGAGCGCCGATCCGACAGCGGCCCGGAGCGCCACATCGCCTGCGGGAAAAATATCGGCATGACCACCGCAGAACATCAGATAGACTTCCGCGGTCCATGGTCCGATACCGCGCAACCGCGTCAGCGCCGAAAGCGCGTCTTGAGGTGGAAGGCGCGGTATCGCCTCAAGATCGATTTCTCCTTGAGCCACGTTCTCAGCGATCAACCGCAAGGTGGCAGCCTTGGCCCTTGAAAGACCGAAGAAAGCAACGGTCTCATCATCCAGCATCAGGTAACCTTCGGCAGACAGCGGCCGTATCGCAACCGCGATGCGTCGCCATATCGCCTCAGCGCTGGCCCGGGAAACCATCTGCGAGACGACGATATGGGCAAGTCCTTCAAAGCCCGGCTCTGCAAGCCGCAACGGCAGCGGGCCGGCGGCACTCGCGATAGGCTCGAGCCTTGGATCAAGGCACAAAAGCTCACCAAGGCCCCGCTCCACATCGGCAAGATCACGAATGACCGCGAGCGTGGAACTGGTCATCGATCTATCCTCTTGGAGCCGGCGTTAATTTCGTGGCAGAAGAAAGCATGATCCCCGCACACAGTCAAAAGCCGGCTTTCCGTTTTGCACCGAGCCCCAACGGTCTCCTGCATCTCGGGCACGCCTATTCGGCAATCCTGAACTACGACCTGGCCAAAGAGGCTGATGGCCGCTTCCTCTTGCGCATGGAAGATATCGACATTGCGCGTTGTACCCCGGAATTTGAAGCCGCTATATTCGACGATATGAGTTGGCTTGGATTGAGGTGGGAAAAGCCCGTCCGCCGCCAATCAGAACATCTCGACACCTACAAAAAATCACTGGAGCGCCTCATTGGGCGCGGTCTTGCCTATCCGGCGTTCATGACACGGGGCGAGGTGAAGGCCTGTGTGGCAGAGGCGCAAGATCGCGGAATGGCATGGCCACGAGATCCGGATGGCGCACCGCACTACCCTCTCCGAGACCGTCACATGAGCGCGGATGAACGGAATATCCGCATCGCGAATGGCGCACGCCATGCCTGGCGGCTTGATATGCGACAAGCCATCGCCGAGCTGAGCGGCGAGCTCACCTGGCAAGAAAGCGGTGATGGCGAGGTTGGCACGATTTCAGCAGATCCTGCGGCATGGGGCGATGTCGTTCTATGGCGCTCGGATGCGCCAGCCAGCTACCATCTGTCTGTCGTGCTGGACGATGCCGACCAGGAAATCACCCACGTCGTCAGAGGACTCGATCTGTTCCATGCGACCAGCGTCCACCGTTTGCTGCAGGAATTGATGGGCTTGCCGCAACCCACTTATCATCATCACAGGCTGATCCTGGCGGAAGATGGTCGCAAGCTTTCCAAGAGCGAAAAGTCGACTGGGCTGTCGCAACTAAGAACAGCCGGCCTCTCACCTGCGGCTGTTCGCCGGCTCCTTGATATGTGATGGACCAGGCGGGCCAGGGGATTGGCGCGGTGCCATGCCGGCAAACTTCAACAAGGCGGCATTGAATTCCGCACCGATCAGGAAAATCACCCCGACCATGTAAAGGAAGATCAGGACCACCATGATTGAGGCCAGACCGGCATAGGTGGCGGAATAATTCGCAAAGGTCGCGAGGTAAGACGCAAACCCGATCCCGCCAAGCATCCAGAGCAGCAGTGTCAGCGCCACACCCGGCAACACATCGATCAGCCGACGCTTGCCGGCTGGAAGACCGAGATGCGACAGCAAAAGACCGACAACGAGAACAGCAACTGTGCCCAGAAGCCGCCAGCTTGAAATGGTGGCAAGCAGGTCTTCCATCCAGGGGAACCACTTCTCCGCAAAGGACAGGGCAATCGGCACCGCCACCAGCAGGAGACTAAGCGCAGCCAGTGCGACAACGGCAGCCAGCACGAATCCAAGACTGAAAAGCCGCGTCACATACCACGGCCTGCTTTCGCTCACCCGGTAGGCGCGGTTTAGAGAAACGCGTAGCGCCTCGACACCATTGGAAGCGAAATAGGCAGCAGCCAGAACCGAGATGGTCAGCAGCCCGCCGCGCTGGATCGTCAACACTTCCACCACCTGGTCCGAAAGCGGTGTTGCTATTGCTTCCGGCCATGTGTCGAAGATCAGATGGATCGCCGTTTCGGCAAACTGGTCCGCTCCGAGGAAAGACGCAAGCGCCGTCCCGAAGATCAAAAAGGGGAACACTGCAAGCAGAATAGACAGTGCGACATGGCTCGCCATTGCCCAACCGTCGTCTTCGCTGAAATGCATCAAAGCATCATAGGTCACCTTGTAGAACATTCGAAGGAAAGGCCGCATTCGATCTCCCTGATTGGTCGACGCCAATTGTATCGCCCTTGCGAATATGGGAAACCGGGCACGGTTTGTACAGGAAACAATAAAAATGACGGAACGCCGCACCATCATCGTCACTGGTTGCTCCACCGGCATCGGGGCATATTGCGCGCGAGCGCTCAAGAGCGATGGATGGCGCGTTTTTGCGACTGTCAGACGCGATGAAGACCAAATTTCGCTCGAAGCAGATGGAATCGAAACCTTCCTCATGGACTATACCGATCACGACAGCATTGGTGCATTTGTGACGGCGGTGCATGAGCGGTCGAATGGCCGCATCGATGCGTTGTTCAACAACGGCGCCTACGGCCAGCCAGGCGCAGTCGAAGATCTCTCGACCGATGTGTTGCGCCAGCAATTCGAGACGAATGTCTTCGGTTGGCACGAACTGACACGCCGCGTTATCCCGATGATGCGGGCTCGCGGAGCCGGTCGGATCATTCAGTGCTCCTCAATCCTTGGACTCATTCCCTACCGTTTTCGCGGTGCCTATACGGCGTCGAAATTTGCGCTTGAGGGCTTGAGCATTACCATGCGCATGGAACTGCAAGGCAGCGGCATACATGTGAGCTTGATTGAACCCGGCCCCATCGAAAGCCGCTTCACCGCAACGGCGTTGAAGCACATCGAAAACAATATCGACCTTCTGAACTCGCCCCATGCGCGCGAATACGAACGTCAGCTTGCACGCCTCAATGGCACGGGACCAATCAACAAGCACAAGCTTGGACCCGACGCTGTCTATCGCGTTTTAAGGCATGCCTTGACCGCCGACGATCCGCGCCCACATTATCTCGTAACCACACCAGCCAAGCAGGGCGCATTTTTGAAAAGGCTGATGCCTTCCGGTTTGTTCTACAAGCTGATGCGCAAGCTGGATTAATGCCAATAGGAAGGCACACAATTTAGATGTCCGGTTTCACCACAGTTCTGGCCCTGATCGTCATGGGCCTCGTCGTCCTTGTTCTTATCCGCGGGCTCTTCAACATGATGAAGGGCGGCGACAGCAACCTTTCCAACAAGCTTATGCGAATGCGCATCGTGCTGCAGGCGGCTGCCATCGCCCTTATCATGCTGACGCTGTGGCTGACCGGTGGCGGTCGATAGGGATAGGACATGGTCAAGCTCAACAAGATCTACACACGCACCGGCGATGACGGAACAACGGCACTTGTTACCGGCCCACGCCGCCTGAAACACGACCTGCGTGTCGACGCCTATGGAACAGTCGACGAAACGAATAGCTGCATTGGTATTGCCCGCCTCTACACGGCGGATATGGCAATCCTCGATGGGATGCTCATGCGCATTCAAAACGACCTCTTTGACCTTGGAGCCGATCTGGCGACGCCAGATACCGGAAAGCCACCGGAATATGAGCCGCTAAGAATTGTTCAAAGCCAGGTCGACCGCATTGAAGCAGACATCGACGCGCTCAACGCGGAGCTCGAACCGCTGACATCCTTCGTTTTGCCAGGCGGCTCACCGGCCGCGGCCAATCTGCACCTTGCCCGTACCATCTCGCGCAGGGCCGAGCGGTTGATGGTTGCGCTGATGACCAGCGATGGGGAAATCGTCGACGCGCCCGCGCTCAGATATATCAATCGCCTGTCCGATTTTCTGTTCGTTGCCGCCCGCCATGCCAATGATCAAGGCAAAAGTGATATTCTCTGGGTACCGGGCGCGAACAGATAATATAGCCGATGAGGGCGGACCATGTTCATACCACTGCATGACAGAAACGCCCTCAAACATATCAGGCGGCAATATGTCACATTCGGCCTGATTCTGACCAATGTCGCAATCTGGGCCTTCACCGCACTCTTGCCGGAAAATGTGACCGATGCTGCCGTCGTCGGCCTCGGTTTCATCCCGGCCGTCTCCCTGGACTACGCCGTTCTTCCGGCAGACCTTGAACTGGTCCCGTCAGAAGCAACCGCGCTTACCTATGCCTTTCTGCATCGTGATCTCCTGCATCTGGGCTCGAACATGCTGTTTCTTTGGGTGTTCGGAGACAATGTCGAAGACGCCCTGGGTCACGTTCGCTTTCTGGTCTTCTATCTGCTTTGTGCAGTCGCTGGCGCCATCGTCCATGCTCTTGTGGTGCCTGCGTCTCCCGCTCCGCTAATCGGTGCGTCAGGAGCGATTTCAGGTGTGGTGGCAGCTTACGTCCTTCTTCATCCCAAAGTGCGGATATGGGTGCTGGTTTTGTTTCGCTTCCCACTACCGCTTCCCGCCTTCATTCCACTCGTCTTCTGGATCGGTCAGCAATTTTTTCTGCTGGCGACGGATCACGACAGCAATGTCTCATGGGGTGCCCATGTCGGCGGCATATGCGCAGGCGCAATACTCGTCATTTTCATGCGGCGGCGGGGGGTGCCATTGTTCGACCGGACGATCGTCACACCCAAGGCTGTGCAGCATGAGGTGACCACGCCACCGGTCGCAATGCCTCGCTCTTTCGCCGAACAACGCAAACCCGTTCACTGGGGGCGATAAGATGAAATCCACAGAATTGACCTTCACGTAAACGGAAGTTAATCGGTTTAAGCAGATTACGCAGGTGCGCGACGTTGTAATTGGAGAAAAAATGCGTATCCATGTCGCCGACTGACTATCGAACGCTTGTTTGAAGATGCATTTTCAAGCGGACGGCACGGAAGGAAAAAGCCCATGAAAGTACTTGTAACGGTCAAGCGCGTTGTCGACTACAACGTGAAGATCCGCGTGAAGCCGGACGCCTCCGGTGTCGAGCTCGCAAACGTGAAAATGTCGATGAACCCGTTCGATGAGATTGCGGTTGAAGAGGCACTTCGCCTGAAGGAAGCTGGCAAGGCAGAGGAAGTCGTCGTCGTATCGATTGGCCCGGCCAAAGCTGAAGAAACGCTTCGCACCGGCCTTGCCATGGGTGCCGACCGTGCCATTCTGGTTGAGACCGACGACATCGTCGAGCCTCTCGCCGTCGCAAAGCTGCTCAAGGGTGTCATCGAAGCCGAACAGCCCGGCCTCGTCATCACCGGAAAGCAGGCGATCGACGATGACAGCAACCAGACAGGCCAGATGCTCTCTGCACTTCTCGGATGGCCGCAGGCAACCTTTGCCTCCAAACTCGACATCAAGGACGGCTCGGCAGACGTGACGCGCGAAGTGGACGGTGGTCTGCAGACGATCAACGTCAAGCTTCCAGCCGTCGTGACCACCGATCTGCGCCTGAACGAGCCGCGCTACGCCTCTCTGCCAAACATCATGAAGGCAAAAAAGAAGCCGCTCGACAAGAAGACACCGGCGGATCTCGGCGTCGACACCACAGCACGCCTGAAGGTTTTGAAGACCGAAGAACCAGGTGGCCGCAAGGCTGGTGTCAAGGTTGGTTCGGTTGCCGAACTGGTCGAAAAACTCAAGACCGAAGCCGGCGTGCTTTGAAGTCGGAACGGATAGGAGAACACTAGAATGGCCATTCTTCTTCTGGCAGAACATGACAACCAGACCGTCTCGGATCAGACAGCCAAGGCTTTGACCGCTGCAGCAAAGATCGGCGGAGACGTTCATGTGCTCGTCGCAGGCGCCGGAGCCAAGGCGGCGGCTGATCATGCTGCAAAGCTCTCAGGCGTCTCCAAGGTTATGCTTGCAGATGACGCGTCGCTCGGCAACAACCTTGCCGAACCTCTGGCGGCACTGATCGTGTCACTGGCGGCATCCTACGATGTTATCATGGCGGCAGCTACGAGCGTCGGCAAGAACGTGCTGCCGCGTGTTGCAGCTCTGCTCGACGTGATGCAGATCTCGGAAATCACCGAAGTCGTCTCCGCGGACACCTTCAAGCGTCCGATCTATGCCGGCAATGCCATCCAGACGGTTCAGTCCACCGATGCCAAGAAAGTCATCACGGTGCGTACGGCATCCTTCGCAGCGGTTGGAGAAGATGGATCCGGTTCCGTCGAAACGGTATCGGCTGCTGAAAACCCCGGCATATCGAGCCATGTCTCTGATGCGCTTTCCTCCTCTGACCGCCCGGAACTGACCTCGGCCAAGATCATCATCTCTGGTGGCCGCGCGCTTGGCTCGTCCGAGAAGTTCAAGGAAGTGATCCTTCCGGTCGCCGACAAGCTCGGCGCTGCCGTTGGCGCCTCACGTGCAGCCGTCGATGCGGGTTACGCACCCAACGACTGGCAGGTCGGCCAGACGGGCAAGGTGGTCGCTCCGGAACTCTACATCGCCTGCGGTATTTCGGGCGCGATCCAGCACCTGGCCGGCATGAAGGATTCCAAAGTCATCGTTGCCATCAACAAGGACGAGGAAGCGCCGATCTTCCAGGTCGCAGACTACGGTCTCGTGGCAGACCTGTTCGAGGCACTGCCCGAGCTTGAAAAGGCCCTCTGAGGCACTGGCCTTTCGCATCTGCGAAAAGACTGGAAAAAGCCATTCGGCGGGTCTATCAATTTGCCGGGCTGCAACAGCGGCCCGGCATATTTGTCTGCACGGACGATAAACTGGGCGAGGAGATTTTCATGGTTTCTGTCATCAGCAATGTCGGAGTTATCGGAGCCGGCCAGATGGGTTGCGGCATTGCTCATGTTGCGGCGATGTCAGGCTACAAAGTGAAGATCTACGACCTCTCCCAGGAGCGTATCGAAACAGGCCTCGCCACCATCAACGGCAACCTCGCCCGCCAGGTCGGTGCCGGCAAGCTGAGCGAAGAAGATCGTAAGGCGGCCATCGACCGCATTTCCGGCAGCTCGGACGTCCAGGATCTCGCTCCCATGGATCTGGTCATTGAAGCCGCGACCGAAGACGAAACGATCAAACGCAAGATCTTTGCTCAGGTCTGTCCAATCCTGAAGCCCGAGGCTTTGCTCGCGACCAATACGTCATCTCTCTCCATCACCCGCCTCGCAGCAGCGACGGATCGTCCTGAGCGTTTCATGGGCATACATTTCATGAACCCGGTGCCGGTGATGAAGCTCGTCGAACTCGTGCGTGGCATTGCCACCGAGGAAGTGACCTTCAACACCGCCAAGGACTTCGTCCGCTCGCTCGACAAGACGATTACTGTCGCAGAAGATTTTCCAGCCTTCATCGTCAATCGCATATTGCTCCCGATGATCAACGAAGCAATCTACACGCTTTATGAAGGCGTCGGTTCCGTCGAGGCGATAGATACCGCCATGAAGCTAGGTGCCAATCATCCGATGGGACCTCTCCAGCTTGCAGACTTCATAGGATTGGATACCTGCCTGTCGATCATGCAGGTTCTGCATGACGGCTTGGCTGATTCAAAATACCGCCCCTGCCCGCTGCTGGTAAAATATGTCGAAGCCGGCTGGCTTGGCCGGAAATCCGGTCGCGGGTTTTACGACTATCGGGGCGAGATACCGCTTCCGACCCGATAAGTCGCATCATGGAGAAATCGCCGCTGGAAGGCTTCGCTTCAGTTGGATGCTTGAAGAGTGTCTGGAGAAGGCATGGCGATTGTCAAAGGCTGCGGAGCACGTGGAAAATACCACAAAGCGCATCCAATCACAGTCAGAACGGTCACCGCCACAGCGTAGATTTTCATCACTTGCCCCTCTTTCGCAATGTATCCTGCGATTGAGTCAGACTAACATTCACATCTATACGCACATAAAAGCATTTCAGTATAAGTTTAAAGACCTATCGTAATTTAATTTCCTATGGCGGCACCAAATGGGTGCAATCAACTGTTGGGTGGCGATTTCGCACCTTCAATCAACGCTTTTGCATCATCGCTGTCCCACTCTGCAGGACCGTTCATGGAACCCAGAAGACATCCCTTCTCGTTGACAAGCAAGGTTACGGGAAGACCGAAGGCCAGCCCCTCTTTCTTCAGATCGTTGAAAACGCCCATGCTGCTGTCCCGGTAGAGACCGAGGCTGTCGACACCCGTCTCAGTCATAAAGGCCTTGGGCTTGTCGGCGCCACCCGTATCGATGTTGACGGCAACGACCTGGAAATGATCGTCTCCCATCTCTTTTTCCAGAGCGTTGAGCGCCGGCATCTCCTCGCGGCACGGCACGCACCAGGTCGCCCACAGATTGAGAAGCACGGTTTTGCCTGCAAAGTCTTTCAGCGACGTGTCAGCGTCTCTCGCATCCTTGAAGATGATATTTGTCAGTTTGCGCGGCTCTGTAACGGCCGTCATCGCGGCCACCTCGCCCTTGGTGAGTGTCTTCAAGGACTGCGCCTGCTCGACACTTGGCGCACATTCAGAGGCATCAGCTGAAACCGTGGCATTGCCATATCCCGTCTCCTTCACGTATACCGCTGCCGCGCCGGCGATAATGCCGGCAATCGCCGCTATCGCAATAAGTTTGGCCGAAGGAAGTCCGAGAGTTCTTTTTTCCGTCATTACATTCTCCAGGATGGGCACTTCATGGCTGAATCAGACAAGGACGCAAAATCCTCCAACCAGATGTGGGGTGGACGCTTCGCTTCCGGCCCCGCCGCTATCATGGAGGAGATAAATGCCTCAATCGGTTTCGACAAGAAGCTCTATGCCCAGGACATCCGCGGCTCAATAGCGCATGCAACGATGCTTGCCCATCAAGGCATCATTTCGGCAGAAGACAAAGACAAGATCCTTCACGGCCTGCACACGATCCTGTCAGAGATCGAAAGCGGAAAATTTGTCTTCTCGCGCAAGCTCGAAGACATCCATATGAACATCGAGGCGCGCCTGTCTGACCTGATCGGCCCCGCAGCTGGCCGTTTGCACACAGCACGCTCGCGCAACGATCAGGTGGCGCTCGATTTTCGTCTGTGGGTCAAGGACGAGTTGCAAAAGCTGGAAGCTGCCCTGACATCGTTGATCAAGGCTTTTCTGGATCGTGCTGAAGAGCATGCTGAAACGGTGATGCCAGGCTTCACCCATCTCCAGACGGCACAGCCGGTGACCTTCGGCCACCACTGCATGGCCTATGTCGAGATGTTCGGTCGTGATCGCCAGCGCGTGCGCCACGCCATCGAACATATGGACGAAAGTCCGATCGGTGCCGCGGCCCTCGCCGGCACCGGGTTTCCCATCGATCGGCAGATGACGGCCAAGGCCCTCGGCTTCCGCGAACCGACCCGCAACTCCATCGACACGGTGTCGGACCGCGACTTTGCGCTCGAATTCCTGGCAATCGCCTCGATCTGCGCGACCCACCTGTCACGGCTTGCCGAAGAAATCGTCATCTGGTCGACACCGCAATTCGGCTTTGTTCGCCTGTCCGATGCCTTCTCCACCGGCTCGTCAATCATGCCGCAGAAGAAGAACCCGGATGCAGCCGAACTCGTTCGCGCCAAAACCGGACGCATCAACGGTTCGCTGGTGGCACTGCTGACCGTCATGAAGGGACTGCCACTCGCCTATTCCAAGGACATGCAGGAAGACAAGGAACAGGTCTTCGATTCAGCCGAAAGCCTCGAGCTTGCGATTGCGGCCATGACCGGAATGGTTGGTGACATGACCGTGCGTGCCGACAAGATGAAGGCGGCGGCCGGTTCAGGGTATTCGACAGCAACCGATCTCGCCGACTGGCTAGTGCGGGAAGCGGGCCTGCCCTTCCGCGACGCCCACCATGTGACCGGACGCGCCGTGGCGCTCGCTGAACAAAAGGAATGTGAATTGGCAGAGCTTTCGCTGGAGGATCTCCAGTCCATTCATGCGTCCATCACGGCCAACATCTTCGATGTCCTGACGGTTGAAGCCTCGGTTGCAAGCCGCAAGAGTTTCGGCGGCACAGCACCTTCGGAAGTCAAAAAGCAGATCGCCTGGTGGCGCGCGCGCAATTGATAAGACCATCTGATCAAAGTCGGGGCCTTTGGCATCACAAGAATTGGGGTGCACAAGGCCCCGGTTTTTCGCTACGCATTTGGAAACTTAACGCTGAACCAACGGACGATGCTGGACGAAACATGGTGAAATCGCTGAAACAGACGCTGCTTATGACCGGTTTGATGGTCGCGACGCTCGCCGTCCTGTCGGGCTGCGGCCGCAAGACAGACCTCGACCCGCCGAATATGCCGGTTGAACAGCAGAACAAGCAGTCGACGCCGGACCAGACGTCCGCGCCGGACCGACCTTTCGTTCTCGACCCCCTACTCTGACAGGCTTGACCCGTGAACCATTTCGAATATCGCGACGGCGTTCTTCATGCGGAAGGCGTTCCTGTCACCGACATTGCCGAGGCAGTCGGCACCCCGTTCTACTGCTACTCGACCGCCACGCTTGAGCGCCATTACAAGGTTTTTGCCAAGGCATTCGAAGGTGTCGACTCCATGGTGTGCTATGCCATGAAGGCGAACTCCAACCAGGCAGTGCTGAAAACACTGGGCCAGCTGGGCGCGGGCATCGACGTGGTTTCCGAAGGCGAACTGCGGCGCGCACTGGCAGCTGGCATACCGGCAAGCCGCATCATGTTCTCAGGCGTAGGTAAGACCGTCCGGGAAATGGACTTTGCCATCGGGGCCGGCATCTATTGCTTCAATGTCGAATCAGAACCGGAACTCGAGGTCTTGAACGCACGCGCGGTGAAGGCTGGCAAGCAGGTTCACGTATCCTTCCGCATAAACCCCGATGTCGATGCCAAGACCCACGCAAAAATTTCGACGGGCAAGAAAGAAAACAAATTCGGCATTTCCTTTGAGCGCGCCAGGGCAGTATACGCCCGTGCCGCAGCGCTTCCCGGCATCAAGGTTACCGGCATTGATATGCATATCGGTAGCCAGATCACCGATTTGCAACCCTTCGAAGACGCCTTTCGCCTGCTGAAGGAAATGGTCGGCGCGTTGCGGGCAGATGGGCATGTCATCGAACATGTCGATGTCGGCGGCGGCCTTGGTATCCCCTACAAGGACGACAACAATCCTCCGCCTGAGCCAGAGGCCTATGCACGCATCGTCAAGGACCAGCTCGCGGAACTGGACTGCCGCATCGTGATGGAACCCGGTCGACTGATCGTCGGCAATGCCGGTATTCTGGTGACCGAGGTCATCTACGTGAAGGATGGCGGAGACAAGACTTTCGTCATCGTTGATGCGGCCATGAACGACCTGATCCGCCCGACACTTTACGAAGCGCATCATGAGACGAGAGCAGTCGTCCTTTCTGCGGCCAATGCTCCGCGTATCCGCGCAGATATCGTTGGGCCGGTCTGCGAAACAGGCGACTATCTGGCCCTTGATCGCGAAATGGCCATGCCGCGTCCGGGAGATCTGATTGCCGTTGGATCTGCCGGCGCCTATGGAGCTGTCCAGGCAGGCACTTATAATAGCCGTCTGCTGGTACCGGAGGTGCTCGTGAACGGCGATGATTTCCACGTCATCCGCCCACGAACAAGTTATGAGGACCTGATCGGGCTCGATTCCATGCCGGACTGGCTCGCCTGATCGGCGATCACATTTAAGCGACATTGCGTAAAAACTGGTGGTGAGGGCGGCACGCCCCTCGCCTTCGCCACAAAGCTTGCTATCCTTTGGGCGACGCATGGACCCTATCCACGCAGCCGGAGACCCGATCATGAGCCAACCGGACAAGCACAAGAGCCGAGCGACAAGTGCATTCAGCGCTTATCCCCGCCTTGCGCGTCTTGTTGCGGTCAAGCGGTTTCTGGCGCGCCTCGTGCTTTTTGCCGAGCGTGCCATTCCACTCTTCCTACCTTCCGTGGGCATTGCTGCTATTTTTCTGTCGCTCGCCTGGCTCGGCGTTTTCCGCATCATACCCGACATCCCGCGCTTCGGCCTCGTATTTGTCCTGATCTTCGCTTTTCTGGCCGCCCTCATTCCCTTTTTCCGATTGCGGTGGCCCAAAGCTCAGGAAGCGGACAGACTGTTGGAAGAGCGCAACAACCTGCCCCACCAGCCGGTGGCTGTTCAGGAAGACGTGCCCGCATTCGAAAGTCCATTTGCAAGGGCCTTGTGGCAAGAGCACCAGCGGCGCATGGCACGCAAGATTGCAGCGCTTGACGCGGGTCTTCCCAGACCGGATATTTCAAAGTTCGATCAATATGCCTTGCGCACGATACCGGCACTATTGCTGGTGACCGCCTATGCTTTTTCAGGCTCAAACAATGCCGGCCGAGTGGCCGATGCATTTCGCTGGAACGCGCCAGAAGCCACGGTACCGGACATGCGCATCGATGCGTGGATAACGCCGCCGTCTTACACTGGCCGGGCTCCTGTTTTTCTGACCGGTCGCGAAAATGCAATGACAGCCGCGCCCAGCGTGCCGCAATTTTCTGTCGCAACCGTCAGGCTTTCTGGCGGCGACGGCAGCGATCCTGTGCATTTCATCGACGATAGCGGCAAGACAATCGATCTCGATCGGCAAGGGGCCAAGGAGACGGATAGCAATTCGACGCAAGCGGATGCGAAAGCTGCGCGAACCTTCACCATGAAGATCGCAGACAACGGCACGCTCGAAGCAGCAGGCCACAGTTGGCCTATTGAGGTGGTTCTGGACAAGCCGCCGGAAATCGCCTTCGACGGCATGCCCAAGGTGGCCGTCAACGGAGCATTGGAAATCCCTTTCAAGGCGACTGATGATTACGGCCTCCAGGAAGCCCATGCTGAAATAGTGCCGGTTGATGAGAAGGACGGCGCGACACCGCTTTATCCGCTACCGGAATACAAGCTTGACCTTCCGCGCTACAATGCAAGGGAAGCCAAGGGGCTCGCCAGCAGAAACATCACCGAACACCCATTGTCGGGCAAGCGCGTTAAAATCACACTGGTCAGCACGGATGGAGCCGGTCAGACGGGGCGCAGCCCGCCCCATGAAATGATCTTGCCACCCCATCGTTTTACCAATCCGCTTGCAGCTGCGGTCTCGGAACAACGGCAGGTGTTCGCGCTGGACACAAGGCAGATGCCGCAGGCAATTGCACTCAACGAGGCGCTGACAGTCCGGGCCGACGAGACTATTCCCAATCCCACCCATTTTCTGCTGATCGAATCGGCACGCGCCAGGATGAAGCTTGCCAATAACGAAGTGCAGTTGAAGGACACCGCAGACTATCTGTGGGAGATCGCCCTTGGAATTGAAGACGGCGACCTCTCCCTTGCCGAGCAAAGATTGCGTGACGCCCAAAAAGCGCTGTCCGAGGCTCTGGAGAACAATGCTTCTGACGAGGAAATTGCGGCCTTGATGGACGAGCTTCGCTCAGCAATGCAGGATTTTTTGAAGGAACTTGCCCAGCGCCAGCAGGACGGTCAGCCTATGGACCAGCAGCAGGCCATGCAGATGATGACCGATCGCGATCTCAACAACATGATGGATCAGATCGAAAATCTCGCACGCTCCGGCAATCGCGACGCCGCGCAACAGATGCTGAATGAACTCCAGCGCATGATGAACAATATGCAGGCAGGCAGACCGCAACAGGGTGGCCAGCAACAGAAGAGCAACAACCAGATGCGCGAGCAGATCGACAAGCTCGGCGAGCTCATGCAGCAGCAACAAAAGCTGATGGATGAAACATTCAAACTGGATCAGGCTCTCAGAGACAGAATGCAGCGTGGCGATCCGGACCAAGGCGAACAGCAGCAGGGTCAACAGGACGGACAGCAATCACCCAGCGATCAGATGACCGCCGAGCAGCTGCGCGACGCATTGAAGAAACTGCGCGAGCAACAGGATGGCCTGGGTCAGCAACTCCAGGAATTGCAGCAAGCGCTTGAAGGTATGGGGGTCAAGCCCGGCGAAGGCTTTGGCCAGGCCCAGCGCGAGATGAAGGGTGCCGGAGAGGCACTCGGACAAGGCAAGGGTAATCGCGCCGTGGAAGGGCAAGGGCGTGCGCTGGAAGCATTGCGCGAGGGTGCGCGCGATATGATGGGCCAGATCATGCAGGCCATGCGTGGGCAAGGTCAGAACCCAGGTCAGGGCATGGCCGGCCAAGGCCAGCAGAACGGTCGCGACCCGCTTGGAAGACCGCGCGCAACATCGGGGCCCGATTTCGGAGAGAACGTTCGTGTGCCAGACGAGATCGATGTCCAGCGCGCGCGTGAAATTCTGGAATCCATACGTCGCAAGCTTGAGGAAAACGCGAGCCCCGAGACCGAGAAGCGCTATCTAGAGCGTCTTCTCGACATTCAGTGAAACCGGCCGGCTCTTAACCAACCAGCGCGCGGCTTACGGCTTTGCGGATGTCTGGAAGTGCGAAAGGTTTATCGACAACATCGATAACCTTGGTCATCAGATCATCGGCACGCTCACGCTGTTCCGCATACCCCGTCATCAACAGGATCTTAAGATCCGGGTACTCGGCAGATGCGCGATGCGCGAGCTCGATACCGTCCATTACCGGCATACGAATATCGGACAACAGAAGATCAAATTGACCTTCGGCGAGCTTTTCCAACCCGTCAGCGCCATCCGCAGCTTCAAAGGTCTCATGCCCGTCCATTCGAAGCGCGCGTGCAACGAAAGTGCGCAATGCGTCTTCGTCTTCGGTAATGAGAATCTTGGCCATGGATGGCTCTCCCGTCAAAAAATGTCCTGGGGCCAAATCACCAGAGTTTCCTTGTCGAGAGGTAAACACGCCCCGCCTGCCATCCGAAATGGTTAACAGCTTCTCTAGAATTTTATGGAAGCCGAGGGCCGATCGAGGCGGTGAAGATCACGCTTCCGGCGCATCTCCGGTCACAACGCCGACAAAGGGCAGTTCACGGAAAGCATAAGCGACATCCATGCCGTAACCGACCACGAAATAGTCAGGGCATTCGAAGCCGACATAATTGGCTTCGAGCTTCTCACTGCGCTTCACGCGCTTGTCCAGAAGGACGGCAATATCGACATTGGCCGCACCGCGCGCATACATCAACTCCTTGGCAAAACGTAAGGTGCGCCCGGATTCGAGTATGTCATCGATCAAAAGCACGTTGCGGTCTTTGACCTCGCTATCGATGTCCTTGATGATCCGCACGCCCTGCGAGACGGTACCGGTGCCATAGCTCGACAGCGTAATGAACTCAACCTCGGGCGCCAGACCAACGTCGTGCAGAGCACGGATCAGATCGGCGGCAAAAATAAACGAGCCCTTGAGGACTGAGATAACCAGAAGATTATCGCAGGCGCCCTTGGCGATCTCGCTGGCGAGCACGAGATTGCGCTCTGCAATCTGCTCGGCAGAATAAAGGGGATCAATGACTTTACCGCGCACGATTGGCAAGGTTTCGCTCCTTGGAATTAGCGACCGCCTCGCCGGCAGCCTTCTCATCGCGCATTAGCACGTTCAGGGATGCTGAACATCCCGAGGCGCGAAAGAAAGCTTCAGTTCCGGGATTTTTCCACCGGCATACTGTATTTTGGCCGCAAAGCCGCGGCTCTGCCCAGGCTGCACAATTCGAACCGGCAAGTGGATCAACGTGCTTGCGACAAGCTGACCGCCTGAAATCAGATCGGCGCGCACCGGCGACGGCGCCATCTCAAGGTTGGAATGGTTCTCGATAATCGCATTGATCAGAAGAACCCGCATACCGTTCGCATCCTGTGGCGTGACGGACACATGGGTAATGTCGAGAGCGCGCGCGGTCGGCCTGTTCACGCCAGAATAGGCAGAAGCAGACAGCCCGCCCACGAGCATGAAGACGGCGAAGAATGCGCAGGCAACAAGCATTGCAAATGTGTTGTTGGACAGCCGCCCCAGCACATCCTCCAAGCCTTCAACGACATGACGTGCAAGACTGGCCTTCGAAATTTGCGCATCACCGACAGAAGACGTCTCCTGGCGCCTATTGTCATTGAAGCGGCGCGCGTCGAACGAACGACGGGGAGCCTCCACGATCGTAATGAATTCCGCATCGACCACTTCAGCCGCATGTTGAGTTTCTAGCCGGGATTTCGCGCGCGCCTTCCTGTCGGGCGGAATGACATCCACGTCCGGCCAAAGGTGCTGCTGATTGAAGCGGGAAGCGCCCATCCTGTCTCCGGCTCGGGCACCCTGAGAGGACACCCAAATCTTGGCATTGAAACGAAACCCTCTGAGTTCTAAATTCTATTGGTTAATGCTTCGCAAAAAAGCCGGCAGAGAGGCTGGTTTGCGCGTATGATTTACCGGCTGTTAACCAAAAAGGTTAACAAGTGGCCTGACTCCAAATCTGCCAGACTGGGCATTTCATTGATCCATTTCGAAAATGTCGGCCTGCGATACGGAATGGGACCGGAGATTCTCCGGGACCTGACTTTCGACATCCCGAAACGGTCGTTTCAGTTCCTGACCGGCCCTTCGGGTGCAGGCAAGACCACGCTTTTGAGACTGCTCTTCATGTCGCTGCACCCGACGCGCGGCCTCATACGCAGTTTTGGGCGCGACACGGCAAAGATCCCCCGCAACGATCTTCCGATGCTGCGTAGGCGCATCGGCATCGTCTTCCAGGATTTCCAGCTCCTCGATCATCTGACGACCTATGAAAATGTCGCGCTGCCGCTGCGGGTTCGCGGCAAGGACGAGATGAGCTACAAGAAGGACGTTCTGGAACTACTCCATTGGGTGGGTCTCGGTGAACGCATCAATGTTTTGCCACCGGTCCTGTCGGGCGGAGAGAAACAGCGTGTGGCCATTGCCCGCGCCCTGATCGACAGACCGGAAGTTCTGCTGGCCGACGAACCGACAGGCAATGTCGACCCGCCCATGGCCCGGCGACTGTTGACGCTTTTCATGGAACTCAACCGCCTCGGCACGGCTGTGGTGATCGCGACCCATGACCTCGCCCTCATGGATCAGGTGGATGCCCGCCGCATGATCCTCACTGATGGACGGCTGGACATCTATGAATAAGGCAGCATCGAAATTGGCGAAAGCATTGCCGAAGCGGGCGCCGCGCCGCGCGGAAATGCAGGTGCGCCCAACTGGACCAATCCTGCCGCCTTCGAATATCCAGGGCAACGCGCTGATGGTGGTGATTTCGATTATGGCTTTTCTCGCCTGCCTGACGCTTGGCGCCGTATCCATGGTGCAGGCAACAGCGGCCGGCTGGCAGAGCCAGATTTCCCGCGAGATCACGATACAGATCAAGCCCGACGACAATCTGGACATGAATGCGGCACTGGTAAAAGCACGCGATCTGGCTCTGGGTTTTGTCGGCACCAAAGACGGGCGGATCATGGACGATGACGCGACTGCCCGCCTGCTCGAACCCTGGCTCGGCACCGGCCTGGATCTGTCCGATCTTCCAGTGCCCCGCCTTGTCATCATTACGATTGACGAGAGCAATCCGCCGGATTTCGACTCCATGCGCGCTCTCTTGAAGAAAGAAATCCCGCAAGCCTATTTGGATGATCACCGAACCTGGGTAAACCGCTTGGTATCGATGGCGCGCACGACCGTTGTCATCGGATTTGGCGTTCTCATTCTGGTATTCTCGGCCATGGTGCTGACGGTTGTCTTTGCCACGCGCGGCGTCTTGTCCGGAAACCGGCATATCGTCGAAGTACTTCATTTCGTCGGTGCAGAAACCTCCTTCGTCGCCCAAGAATTCCAGCGCCATTTTTTGAAAATAAGCCTGAAGGGAGCGGCCACCGGAGGCATACTGGCTGCGCTCTGTTTTGCCCTTGCAAGTTTCTGGCAGAGCCGGTCGCTGGCAACGCCGGAAAGCGATCAGGCGACAGCCCTTTTCGGAACATTCAGCATCGGCTTTGCAGGATATCTCGGGATTTTCGCCACCATGATCGTGATCTCTGCACTGACAACACTGACGGCGCGCCTGACGGTCATGCGCACAATCTATGAAATCGACCTCATACGTTCAGATCCGGCATTGACGGATGGACTTCAGGGAGATTGATAAAGTCATGAAGGTTTGCCACAAAGCCGCCAGCTACGCGCCATAAGACAGCGCTAATCACCGTGACATGACGATAGGCCCAATGAAACCAAAGCCTGCCTCAAACAAGGCGCAGCGCCGACAGTCAGCCCCTCCACTCTTCAGAAGAAGCGGGCCGATTCGCCGTGCGCTGCGCTATGGTGGAATACTGGTCCTGTTGGCGGCTGCAATCTTCGTGGGAGGCTTTTTGCGCTTTGTCGATTCGGTCACGACGCTCGGACCACCCGACACGGCTAAGGCAGACGGCATCGTGGTTCTGACCGGCGGTTACCAGCGTATCGATCAGGCTGTGGATCTTCTCAGCCGCGGCTACGGCAAAAGACTGTTGATCTCGGGCGTGCACCCATCCACCACCAGCGCCCAGATCCGCAAGATGACCAAGAGCTCCACCGACCTCTTCGACTGTTGCGTGGACATTGGTTACGACGCCATCGACACGATCGGAAATGCGACCGAGACCGCAAAGTGGATCCATGAAAAGGGCTACCGCACGATCTTGGTGGTCACGAGCAACTACCACATGCCGCGCAGTCTGTTCGAGCTCAGGCGTGTCGACGGTCAAACGGATTTCATCGGCTATCCGGTGGTGAATACGGATCTCAAAAAAGCCGAGTGGTATGCCGATCCCGATGCTGTGCGTACGCTTCTATCGGAATATGGAAAGACGATTGTCGCCTATGTCCGCGGCGTATCTGGGCTCGACACCAGCGACGGGCTGAGAAGGCACACGGCTTCCACAACCGGGCACAAATCCTGACGTCACGCTTTCTCTCAAGTGCGTTATCGTGTAGTCACTGCTTCCGTCCGGTCCGGGAATCCACTTAATGCTCACATTGCGTTCCATACTTTTCAATACAGTCTTCTATGCAAATCTGATCATATGGATGATCGTGATGGCGCCGTTTTACTTTCTGTCGCCACGCAAGAAAGCCTATTCCGTTCCAAAGAACTGGGCCCTCTCCTGCCATTGGCTGATGGAAAAGATTGTCGGCACGACCTTCGAGATCGAGGGATTGGAGAACATTCCTCCGGGCGGCTATATTCTGGCACCAAAGCACCAGTCCTTCTGGGACACCTATGCGTTGCTGCCCTGGCTGGATGATCCTGTCTTCATCTTGAAGCGCGAACTGACCTGGATCCCTCTGTTTGGCTGGTATGCGGGCAAACAGGAAATGATCCCTGTCAATCGCAGCGCCAAGGGCAAGGCGATGGTCGGTGTCATGCAGCGCGCCAAAGAGGCCATGAGCAATGGGCGACAGCTTATTATCTATCCTGAAGGCACCCGACGCCCGCCGGGAGCAGAGCCCGCCTACAAATATGGAATTGCCCGCCTCTACAGAGACATTGATGTGCCGGTCGTCCCCGTGGCCATGCATCCGGGTCTCTTTTGGCCGCGCCACAGCACCATGCGCTATCCCGGTCATTTCAAGGTGAGGATCCTGCCGCCAATCCAGCAGGGCCTGGAACCCGACGTCTTTTTTTCAACTTTGGTTGACACACTGGAAAAGGCGAGCGACGAACTGCTGGTGGAGGCCATTGAGCAAAACCCCGGTCTTCACGTGCCGCCAACGGCGCAAAAGCGGTATGACGAACTGAAGACCGTCGCCCAGTCGTCTCAGTCCTGAAGCTCGGATCGCTCGACGGCTTTGAATACGTCTTCAAGCCAGTGATCGCGAATACCGATTTCCTTGAGATGAGAAATCGTATTGGCCACGTAATCACGGTTACGGCCTGAGCGACCAACGGCTTCACTGACCGTTTTGGCCGCTTCAGCGACGGTAACGCCACTTGCATACTGCTGATGTGAACGGTCGATCACATAGGTAAGTGCCTTGACCACCCTGCCGTCTTCCAGCCGTACCGGCACGCTGCGTTCCTTGTAGACATGCGTCACCAGTTCCCGCTCCCGCAGATACTCGACGGTGGCCGACCAATGCTGAGCATCCACACGAAAGGCAACGCCTCGACAGGAGCCGCCACGATCAAGGCCAAGCACCAATCCCGGGCGCTCCTGCGTTCCGCGGTGCACCCAGGAGCGCACGCAAAGCGACCGCCGGAAACCGAAGGTTAGTCCCAGGACGCGCTGCTCATAGGGAAAACCGGGGTTCCACATTAGCGAGCCATAGCCAAAGACCCAAAATTCGTCCATATCGCACTTCATATCAAACTGCCGCGACACTCGAGAATCGGAGCGCTTCATGGCAATGCCAGACCGGTCGAAAAAGACAACAGCCAGCCGGAAGGTATTTCGACTGTCACTCGCCGTCCTGGTAGCATTGCTCCTCTATAGCGGAGGCTGGTATTGGGCGGCAACCGCCCTTGATGGCAGGCTGGCAAAGATATTCGGCACCAAAGATACCGACAGAGCCAATGTCGAATGCGCCGATCGGCAGCTGCGCGGCTTCCCGTTCCGCATCGGTCTCTTTTGCACAAGCATAGCAATCGATGATCACAGGAACGGCATCTCCGCGTCCTTTGGAAACTTCCGATCGGCAGCACAGGTCTACAATCCGGGCAAGATTGTCTGGGAGCTCGATGGACCGGGACAGGTCCGTTCAACTGCCGGATATGGCCTTTCACTGCAATGGGAAAAGCTGCGCTCCAGCGTTGTCTCCGCGATCGCGGGCATAGACCGTTCATCTCTCGAAGTGGAAAATCTGAGCGCAGCACTGACGACGACCCAGAGCGCGCCCACCTTGGACATGGCCGTTTCGCATCTGGAGAGTCATATCCGTCAGGACGACGGCAACCTCGATTATGCAGCGACGGTTCGTGACGTCCAGCTATCTTCCCGCGAGAGCAAGATCGAACTACCAAAGTTCTCGGCGACCCTGGAGGCCACGCTGGATGGTCAGGCAAGCCTGCTGAACTTCGGCGGCGCGAACCTATCTAATCTCTATGGGTTGCAGGGCAACCTGACGCGCCTTGTTGCCGATCTGGGAGACGGACGAATGGTGACGCTCAGCGGCCCCATCAGCATCGGTGATACCGGTCTGCTGTCCGGAAAGATCCATGTCGAAGTCGAAAACATTACCGGCTTGGCCTCTGAGACAAAACTGGTCTGGCCGGATGCGGCGAACGATATCGATAACGCAATGCGGATGCTGTCTGCTCTGATGGGAGGCAACAAGGGCAATGTGGATCTGCGCATCGATAATGGCGCAATCTTCCTGGGCCTGTTCCCAATCGGCAAGATCCCGCCAATTTGACATCGGGATTACTCTAAATCAAAGCGGGCTATGCACATGGATAGCCCGCGAAAGAGTAATTATGATTTGTTGTCTAGCGTATGCCGGCCGAAGTCCGGCGCGTCGACATCCTGGCCCGCTTCGATGATCGAGCGGCGCACAGCGCGCGTGCGCGTAAAGAGTTCGAACAACTTGTCACCCTCGCCCCAGCGGATCGCGCGCTGAAGATAGGCGAGATCCTCAGAGAAACGCGCCAGCATCTCCAGAATGGCATCCTTGTTATGCAGGCAGACGTCACGCCACATGGTCGGGTCCGATGCTGCAAGGCGCGTGAAATCGCGAAAGCCCGAAGCTGAATATTTGATGACTTCGGATTCGGTCACGTTTTCCAGATCATCCGCAGTCCCGACAATATTGTAGGCAATGATATGCGGAAGATGCGACACGATGGCCAGCACCTTGTCATGATGCTCCGGATCCATTTCGTCGACACGTGATCCGAGCGCCTGCCAAAACTCCTGAAGCTTCGCAAGCGCGCCAGGATCTGTACCTTCCACCGGTGTGAGGATGCACCAGCGACCCTTGAACAGGCCTGTAAAGCCGGCATCCGGGCCGGATTTCTCGGTACCAGCCAATGGATGGCCTGCTATGAAATGCACTCCTTCGGGTATATGCGGCAGCATCTGCGCAATTACCGATGCTTTCGTCGAACCGACATCGGTCACGATCGCACCGGCTTTCAGATACGGTGCGATCTCTTGCGCCACCGCGCCCGATGCCCCGACCGGAACAGACACGACCACCAGATCGGCCCCCTCGACCGCGTCTGCAGCAGACGAAACATACTGGCTTCCGAGCTCAAGCTCTTCCGCACGCTTCAATGTCTCGCCAGTACGGCTCGATATCGTGACATGCCGCGCCAAACCGAGCGCTTTCAGATCGCGTGCAATCGAAGAACCGATAAGACCGATACCGATCAATGCTATTTTATCGAACAGGATCGCCATCAGGCCTTCCCCATAAATTCCTCGAGTGCGCCGATCACGCCGAGATTGGCCTCTTCCGAGCCAATCGTCATGCGCAGTGCACCCGGCAACCCGTATCCACGCACACTGCGCAAGATGAAACCCCGGCTTGTCAGGAAAGCATCCGCATCATCGGCACGCTTTCCGTCAATATCCGGAAAGTGGATCAGCACGAAATTGGTAACCGATGGCGTGATCGTCAGACCAAGCGCCGCAAAGGCCTCGGTCAACCTGGCACGCCAGACTTCATTGTGGTCGGAGGCCACCTTGATGAAATCCTGGTCCCGCATACCAGCAGCACCAGCAGTAATGGCCGGCGCGTTGAGATTGAAAGGTCCGCGAATACGGTTGACAGCATCGATCACATCAGCTGGCGCATACATCCAGCCAATACGCAGCGCTGCGAGCCCGAAAATCTTTGAGAAAGTGCGCGTCATGACGACATTGCGACTGCCTGACACGAGTTCGATTCCTGCTTCGTAATCGCTCGCTCTTACATATTCAGCGTAGGCTGCATCCAGCACCAGAAGGACATGCTTCGGCAAGCCTGCATGGAGGCGCCTGATCTCGCCGACGGGCACATAAGTGCCTGTCGGATTACCGGGATTGGCAATGAAGACGATCTTCGTCTTTTCCGTCACGGCGGCCAAGATCGCATCCACATCGACCGTGAGGTTCTTTTCCTTCACGACGACGGGCTTTGCGCCCGCGCCCAGGATCTGGATCTTGTAGACGAGAAATCCATGTTCGGTGATGATACCTTCGTCCCCATCACCCAGATAGACTTGGCACAGCAAGCCGAGCAACTCGTCCGAGCCGTTGCCACACATGATGTTCGCGCTGTTCAGCCCATGGACTGCACTGATTGCATCACGCAATGCATGGGCCTGGCCGTCCGGATAAAGCTCCAGGTGACCGGCGCTTTGGCGAAATGCATCGATTGCTTTTGGGCTGGCGCCAAGTGGCGTTTCATTCGATGACAGCTTGAAGACACGGGCAACGCCCGGAGCGGTTTCCTTACCGGGCACATAAGCAGCAATATCGAGAATTCCTGGACGCGGGACCGGCTTGCTCATGTCGCTGCTCATGGTAATCTTTTCCTCAACGCTAACGGCGCCGGCAATTCCCGGCGGCAACGGTCCAGTGGATTAGAACGGAACCGTCCGATTGTCGAGGGTAACGGGGCGATCAGCTTTTCCTTTCCGTGCGGCTTCTGGTCGTTGGTACACCTTGCGGCGCAAGGACTGGAACGAACACCCGCCTGGACTGCCGAGCTGCGACTGGCAGACCCTGATAGAGACGCTTTTGTGCCTCAACGATGATCACCCCGGAAAAGGCGGGCCACAGCAAGCGGCCAAGACGCTCGAAAGAGGAGCGCATCCCCAGAACCAGACGCAGTTTGGAGGGCGGGAAGAACAGCGCTTCAGCTGCTGCACCGGGGGTAAAATTGGCCTCCCGCAACAGGTTGGTCAACTGGCCACGCGAATAAGGCCGGCCAGAACCGAAAGGTGTGTGCTCCAGCCGCGCCCAGACACCGCGGCGATTTGGCACAACAATCACAAGACGTCCACCCGGCGCCAGAATACGCCAGACTTCCTTCAGCGTTTCGCGTGGGTTTTCGGCAAACTCCAGCGAATGCACCATCAACACCCGATCAATTGAAGAGTCGGGAAGCGGCAATTCCTCGTCGAAGACGAGCGCGGTATCGGACACGGCTCCGGCGGGCCAGTTTACAGCGCCCTGCCCCGCCGGCATGAAGGCGAAGGTCCGCTCGGTATCGGCCCGGAACCGCTCGAGATAAGGAACGGCAAAGCCAAGCCCAACCAGCCGCTCTTGCGGCAGCCGTGCCCAAAGCGATGACAAGGCCATCGCGATGGAATGCTCCGCCATGCGCCCGAGAAGCGAGTGATAAAATTGCCGGAGATCGACGATATCCACATACATGGCGCAATTGATAAACATCGGCGCATGGACTTCAAGGGCAAAGCACTTACATTTGACCCTGATAAACAGAGGGAGACCCCAAAGATGAAATCACTTGAACTCGAAGTCTTCCCCTGCCGCAGCGATAATTTCGGCGTTCTCCTGCATTGCCCGGAGGCAAACCTGACCGCAGCCATCGACGCGCCGGAACTGGAGCCGATCATCGAGGCGGCTCAGCGACGCGGTTGGACGATCACCCATATCTTCACAACGCACCATCACGGTGATCATGTGGAAGCGAACCTGGAACTGAAAGATCGCTTCAACTGCCAGATCATCGGCCCCCGCGCCGAAGCGGTGGCCATTCCCGGCCTCGACGAGGCGGTCAATGATGGCGACAGCTTTGAGTTTGGACCCCATACCGTCAATGTGATTGAAACGCCTGGCCATACCGCAGGCCATGTCTGCTATCACCTGCCGGAGAGCAAGTTGCTGTTTGCAGCCGATACACTGTTTGCGCTCGGCTGCGGTCGACTGTTCGAACGTCCCGCTGCAGATATGTGGGCATCACTGCAAAAGCTTGCAGCCCTGCCCGACGACACGACTGTCTATTTTGGCCATGAATATACGCTGGCAAACGCCCGCTTTGCCGTGACGATCGATCCCGACAACGAAAAGTTGAAAGCACGGGCAGCAGAGATCGAAGCGCTCCGCGCAGAGGGAAAGTTCACCATTCCCACCACCATCGGCATAGAGAAGGAAACCAATCCCTTTCTGCGTGCCAGCGATCCGGCTATCCGCAAAAATCTTGGCATGGACGCCAATAGCGACGCGGAGGTCTTTGCCGAGATCCGCACACGCAAGGATAATTTCTGATGCCCATGACGGCGGACGAGATCATTGCGGAGCTTTCCCTGCAGGCACATCCGGAAGGGGGCTGGTATGCGGAGACCTTCCGCGACAAGCATGGCGGTCGCCGCGGTCATTCCACGGCGATCTACTACCTTCTGAAGCACGGAGAGCGCTCGCATTGGCACAAGGTGCGTGATGCCGCAGAGATCTGGCACTATTACGCTGGCGCATCGCTGGCGCTCTACAGCTCCAACGACGGAAAGACTGTAGAAACCACCATCCTGGGCGCGGCTGTGACGCGAGGAGAGCGTCCACAATCGGTTATACCGGCCAACTGCTGGCAAGCGGCAGAAACACTGGGCGATTTCACCCTGGTGGGCTGCACCGTATCCCCCGGCTTCGATTTCTCCGCCTTCGAGATGGCGCCACCCGGTTGGTCTCCCGGAGAGCCGATGAGCTAGATCTTCGCTACACCGCTGGCTGTAGTTTGGAGCGAGACTTGAACATATCGCGTGCTGCGAGCACAGCTCCGCCCGTTATCAAAAGGCAGGCTATGCCAACCCGACCGGAGGGCTCGGCATAACCGAACAGCATCAGGATCAGGGTCGATAGCAGCGGGGCCGCATAACTGGCCGCTCCGAGTATCTGAATATCGCCCCCCTTCACGCCAAAGTCCCAGGCGTAGAAGGCAGCACCGACCGGGAACAGACCGAGACCCAGCACGGCGATCCACTCAAAAACGCCGTCAGGCCAAACAGTCGTTTCAAGGCCCATATGGCAGACCAGCGAAAGCAACGAGGTTGCCAGGCAAAATCCGGTGACGACATCGGTTGGCGTTGAGCCATGTCTGCGCGTCAAAAGAGAATAGCTTGACCACGCGAAAGCACCGAGAAGGGCAGCACCATAACCAACCGCATAGACCGGATCGAAATCTAGACCGTTTTTGCCGATGATAATGATGACAGTGCCGGCCAGCCCGGCGAGCGCACCGGCGATATGAAACCAGCGCAGCCGCTCCCCCGGCAACAGCGCTGAGCCGACCACGATGAACAACGGCCACAAATACGCAATCAATCCTGCTTCAGCCGCAGGCGCATTCCTAAGCGCGGTGAAATATAAAAAATGGTACCCGAACAGTCCTGCAACGCCGAGCAGCCAGACGCCGGCCGGCTGACGCAAGAGCTTCAACCGCTGCGGCTTGATGGCAAACAACACCATCCCTGGCAGACTACCGATGGCAAAACAGATTGCGGAAAGCTGAAACGGCGGCATCTTTCCGGAGGCTGCAGTAAAGAGCGCCAGAAAAGACCACATCAGAATGGCCGAAAATCCAATGATCGTTGCCTTGGTGCGCATCGCCCTCTCCGCCGGGTGGGATCCGCGGCTGAAACCTAGCCGCTGAATTTCACCGCCGTAATATAGACTGGCCCGTAACGCGTGGGGATACGGGCATAGACCGGAGCATATAACGGGAGGTCATTTGTCTTGGCAAACCAGATTTCCATTCCCGACACATTGGACAGATACTCCACATCGTCTCTGCCTTTGCGGAAACCTGACTTCGGCACATAACGCACCGAACAGACGGTTGCCTTTGAGGTTTTGCCCCCCGAAGAAAACTCTTTCGTACCCCGGTGGCTGAGCACCAGATCCATGCGGCTTTCGCCGTCAAATATCGCCAAGGTGCGCTGACAGATCTTTTCGCCATCAGGAATGATAAGACTCGATAAGGGATCAAGCACCGCCTTCAAATCACTGGCGGTAACAGGTATCCAGTTCTTCGGTCGTTTCTTCGGCGGAGGCTTGATCTCGGACTGGGTGACATTGCCACCATCAAGGCGAACATCGTAGGTGCGCACTTTCTTTCCATTGCGATAGACCAGCGAGTAATGCGAGGCCTCCATCTGATTGTTACGCAATCGCCCAGATACATTGGTCTCGGCGGAAATATCAGTGATGAGATCCGCGACCCCTGCCGATACAAAGGTGCCTCGGATTTTGTACCTGCTGCTGGCCAGTTGGGTAACAAAGGTGGCACTTGCGATGGGAATACCCGAAAGCGTGATGCGATAATCCGTTCGGTAGCTATCCTCACCAGCATTCGACACGACCGAAGACGCGCAAAAACCGGTCAGCAATGCAATTGCAATTTTAAGCCTGGACATGCATGACCTCGGTTCAGAGTCTGCGCCTTGCCAGCAACAGCTCCCACTTCCTGAAGTGCATTGTTAAATGAGACTATGGCAATAAAACAGCTAGTTTTCCCCGTTGCGGCGGTAAAACCCACGCACAGGCTTGACGGCGCAAGCCAGTCTGACTATAGAACCGCAACTTTCCGATAACGAACGATTGGAATGCGGCGCCGGTTATGGCCGGAGCGCAAATCCATACACAGAAAAAATAGGTGCATCATGTCCCGCAGTTGCGAATTGACCGGCAAGGCAGTCCAGACGGGCAATAACGTAAGCCACGCCAATAACAGAACCCGCCGCAGGTTTCTGCCGAACCTTTGCGACGTAACGCTTATCTCCGATATTCTCGGTCAGCGTTTCCGTCTGCGCATTTCGGCTGCAGCCCTTCGCTCGGTTGAGCATCGTGGTGGCCTTGACGCCTTTCTCTTGAAGGCCAAGGAAACCGAACTGAGCATGCGCGCTCGTCTGCTGCGTCGCCAGATCGCCAAGAAGACCGCTGAAGCCGCTTAAGCTTCAACGCCCTAGACGATAAAGCATCAAGGCTTGCACGGAGATGATCCGGACAAGCCTTTTGCTTTGTCGTAATTTCACTCTAACTGGTGGCATCACCCAGGATAAAAAAATGCCCAGCAAACGGCACATTCTGATCTACAGCCTTATAATGACGGCGGTTGTCGTCGCATCAAACGTCCTCGTCCAATATCCCCTTTCGGGAGAACTGGCAGGCATTCAGCTCGGCGACTTGCTGACCTATGGTGCCTTTACCTACCCGGTAGCATTTCTGGTGACCGACCTCACCAATCGCCAGTTCGGCACATCAATGGCCCGTCGTGTGGTCCTGATTGGTTTCGTCATCGGTGTAGCCCTGTCTTTCGTGACATCCATACCGCGCATCGCAGTCGCATCAGGCACGGCCTATCTCGCCGGACAGTTTCTTGACATCACCGTCTTTAATCGGCTCCGCCAGCTCGCTTGGTGGAAGGCTCCGCTTGTAAGCTCCTTCATCGGCTCCTCGCTCGATACGGTGATATTCTTCTCGCTCGCCTTTGCTCCAGCCTTCGTCATGCTGGGTGCCAATGATGACTTCGCCATTGAATGGGCGCCGGTCCTTGGCATCTTCTCGGCAGATGCACCGCGCTGGATCTCGTGGGCACTCGGCGATTTCAGCGTAAAGATGCTGGTAGGCCTTGTGATGCTCCTGCCCTATGGCGCATTGATGAACAGGCTGAAACCGCTGCCATCCGCGCAGCCGGCAAACTGAGATGAAAGAAGCCGCGGCACTGTCCGCGGCTTTTTCTTATCCTATCTCTCATCGTTCAACCTGAATTCCAGCATCAGATTACGCTGCAGGATAGAGTGATTGTCGTCCGAAACGACAATGATATGCGTGGTACCATCGGCGGCCTTGATCACATCAAGCCCTTCCATGTTGTCGATCTGATAGCCGAAATCGGCATCCAGCAAAACCTCCCCATCGATAATCGCGCCAGGTTTGATGGTGTCACCGGCAACAAGCCGTATGCGCATGCCTATACCGGTCGCCAGCGAGAACCGACGCTCCAGAAGCATAAGATCCCCATTGGGCAGGAAAGCGCCGTCAGTGACGTCGTAGCTGTCGTGACGAGCAACGCGGAACGCGCCTTGGAGCGATCCATCGACAATGCCAGCGAAGAGATTTCCGTCGCCGTCGACACTGCGCTCTGCAATCGTGATGGTCGCACCGGCAAGCGGGGTGTCCAGAGGCGAAACCACCACAGTCTCCAAACCGCCATTTCGCCGAAGCTCGGTCGTTGGAAACGGTAAGGGCAATGATGAGGTCGGGCGCGCAGTAGTAAAGCCCTCTCTAGGATAGACATCAATCCGATGACGCTGCTCGAAACCGACAAGGATGCCATCATCGCGCAGCGCTAGGCTTTCAGCATCCATCAGATACTTGCCCTGCATGAAACGTCCTTGTCGGTCTGCCATCGGCGACAGGGACACCTCCGAAAGCCCAGAAAGCCGGCCGTCTGATCCGCGATCGATCCTGCCTTCCAGCCAATGGCCAGTATCCAGAACGCCGATAAAATGACTTTGGTCATCGAGAAAACGAATGGACGACCAAGCACCGAACAGCGGCTCGGTAGAGCTCAGCTCCAATCCTCCCAAAAACTCAAGACGACCGAAGCGCTGGTTGTCCAGTCCTGGCTTGAACGTGTCTATCCGCCTCGCGTCCACCGAAATAGGCTCTGCTGACACAGGCACAGACAGGCAAAGGGCGGCAAGGGCAAGAAGAATGGCAGGCGCACGGCGCATTTGATGAGGCAAGGAGTTGTCCCGGAAATTACATCTACCCGACGTCATATGCGATGAGGGAAAGACCGGTCAATGCAAGCCTTGGTTTGCCGTCCGGCAAGCACCCAGCCACGGGCAAGCATCATCCGATAAGATGGGGCGAACTTGAACGATGGAGGCTCCACAATGACAAGCGTATCCGGGCCATTGTACGGCGTAACACCCAGCTCCAATCAAAACTCAGCTCAATCCACTCCGACGAACTTCGATAGCTGGTTCGACGACGTGCTGGAGGGTTATTCCCGCCAGAAAGCACAACAGAAAGCCGACACCTATTTCGCTTCAGAGACCCCCCAGGACCCGAATGCAAGCGACCTTCAGATAGACGATACAGAGTCAACCGGAAGTGCCGAGGATGACCTTTTGAAATGGCTGACGATGTCGCTGGCAGAGCGCCTGAGAGCGCAGTATCTGGCCGACCATGATGTGACGGAAGAAGAGCTTGAAGCCATGCCAACCGACGAGCGTGCCAAGATGGAAGACGCCATCGCTGAGTATATCAAGGAAAACATGGCACAGATAACAGGCGCTCAATCACAAGATGTCGCCGGTCAGGTTCGCGCCGAGCCGGCGATGCTCTAGGGAGCAGATGCTCAACGGTATCGGCTTTCAAACCGATACCGGCTGATGTCAGTTCATCCAGCGCGACGCATGGAAGAGCCACCCTTCTTTTCGGGCTTGTCTTCAAACAACGCCGCGAGCTGTTCGGTCATGGCACCGGCCAACTCATCGGCATCGACGATCGTCACCGCCTTGCGGTAATAACGGGTCACGTCGTGGCCGATGCCGATCGCAAGCAGCTCCACCGGCGACTTTGTCTCGATCTGCTCGATAGCGGCCCGAAGATGCCGCTCCAGATAATTACCCGGATTGACCGAGAGTGTGGAATCATCCACCGGCGCGCCGTCCGAAATCATCATCAGGATCTTGCGCTGCTCACGCCGAGCGATCAATCGGCCATGGGCCCACATCAGCGCTTCTCCATCGATATTTTCCTTCAGCAGACCTTCGCGCATCATCAGCCCGAGATTGCGACGCGAACGGCGCCACGGCGCATCAGCCGACTTGTAGATGATGTGACGCAGGTCGTTCAGGCGACCGGGCGTCTGCGGCTTGCCATTGGCAAGCCACTGCTCGCGTGACGAGCCGCCCTTCCATGCTTTGGTGGTAAAGCCGAGGATCTCCACTTTGACGCCGCATCGCTCAAGTGTGCGCGCCAGAATATCGGCACAGGTCGCCGCAACCGTGATCGGGCGCCCCCGCATGGAGCCTGAATTGTCGATCACGAGTGAAACGACAGTATCTCTGAATTGCGTATCCCGCTCCATTTTGAACGAGAGCGGCTGCATCGGATCGATCACCATGCGCGTCAGGCGTGCCGTATCGAGATAGCCTTCTTCAAGATCGAAATCCCAGGACCGGTTCTGCTGTGCCATAAGGCGGCGCTGAAGACGGTTAGCCAGACGACCGACTGCACCCTGAAGATGGGCAAGCTGCTTGTCGAGAAAGGCCCTCAGACGTTCAAGCTCAGCCTCGTCGCACAGCTCTTCAGCCTCGATAATTTCATCAAATTCCTTGGTGAAGATCTTGTAGTCGACCTTCTCGTTGAAATCATCGAATGGGCTTGCGGGACGGCGCATCTCGCCCGGCGTTTCAGACTCGTCGTCGCCCTCTTCGACCATATCGTCGTCAGAGATCTCGGCCCCGTCCATTTCGCCGTCATCCATCTGCTCCTGAGCAGACTCGCTGTCTTCGGCCGGAACCTGTTCATCGCCGGCTTCTTCCTCGGAGGAGTTTTCCTGCTCTTCCTGCGAGCGCGGCTGATCTTCTTCGCTCAGATCGTCTTCGTCGGCATCTTCGGCGTCATCGCCGAAATCCTCGGCCATTTCCATGGCGCTCAGCATATGGCGAACGACCTTGGCAAAGGCCTGCTGGTCTTCCATGGAATTGCGAAGATTGGCGAAATCCGCCGAGGCCTTTTCTTCGATGAAGGGACGCCAAAGGTCCAGCACTTGCCCCGCGCTGGCAGGCGCCTTTTCGCCCGTCAGCTTTTCGCGCACGAGCATGGCCATGGCCTCGGCCAATGGCGCATCCTCCTGACGGCTGATGCCGGCGAAATTCGCCTTGGCGTATTTTTCCGAGTTCATCGCGGTCATGTTCGTGGCCATGCCGCTCATGCGGCTTGCACCGAGAGACTCGACGCGGGCCTGCTCAACGGCATCGAATACCGCACGTGCATCAGTCCCCATCGGCGCCATGGTAGCGTGAACCGACTGATCATGACAGGCAAGTCGCAGTGCCATGGAATCGCCAATACCACGCGTGACGGCCACTTCCTGTGCTGTCGGACGCTTGGAAAGCTCAGGCAACCGCACCCGGTCGCCAGCCAGACCCGGCCGCTCATTGGCGAAGGAGACCTCCACCTCGCCACTTCCGGCAACCGAGCGTACGCAGCCCGTAACCGCACGGCGAAACGGTTCGGAATCTATGATCGCGCCCGGTCTGGCGTTTGAATTGTCTCCACGGCCTGCCATAAGAGATACCTCAGGCGCCAAGCACGATGTTCGCGGCGCTTTCCTTGAGTTCGGTTCCAAAGACCCGCTGATACTGTTCAGCCACAAGCGTGCGCTCCAACTCGTCGCACTTGTTGAGGAAGGTCACGCGGAAGGCGAAGGACACATCACCGAAGATCTCGGCATTCTCCGCCCAGGTAATGACGGTTCGTGGGCTCATCACGGTGGAGAGATCGCCGTTCATGAAGGCGGCACGTGTCAGATCGGCAAGCCGAACCATCTTGCTGATGGTGTCGCGGCCGGCATCGCTCTGTTTAAAGCTCTTCACCTTGGCAAGAACGATATCGACTTCATTTTGATGCGGCAGATAGTTCAGCGTCGTCACGATCGACCAGCGGTCCATCTGTGCCTGGTTAATCTGCTGGGTGCCATGATAGAGGCCCGTTGTATCGCCCAGACCGACAGTGTTTGCAGTCGAGAAAATACGGAAGGCTGGATGCGGACGAATGACGCGGCTCTGGTCAAGCAGCGTCAGACGACCGGAGGATTCCAGAACGCGCTGGATAACGAACATCACGTCAGGACGACCCGCATCGTATTCGTCGAAGACGAGAGCAACATTGTGCTGATAGGCCCAGGGCAGAATGCCGTCCTTGAATTCGGTAATCTGCTTGCCGTCCTTCAGAACAATGGCGTCCTTGCCGACAAGATCGATACGGCTGACATGGCTATCGAGGTTGACGCGAACGCATGGCCAGTTGAGACGTGCAGCCACCTGCTCGATATGTGTCGACTTGCCTGTTCCGTGGAAACCCGAAACCATCACCCGGCGGTTATGGGCAAATCCGGCCAGAATGGCGAGCGTTGTCTCGCGGTCAAACAGGTAATCCGGATCAAGATCTGGAACATAGGCGTCGCCTTGGGAATAGGCGGGAACGCGAATGTCGGAATCGATGCCGAATACCTCCCTGACAGATACTGTGGTATCGGGGAGGTTGGAAATTTCTAGTTCAATTTTGCTCATCGTAACTCCATGCCGAACGCGCGCCGTCCAGCCGCCTGTGCAATCGTAATTCCGTTGCGTTTTCGATTAACAGAAACCAGCCTGCTTTAACAATTGGTAGGCTTGAATAACAGCGCGAAAACGCTCTTCAGAGCCACGATCTCCGCCATTCGCATCCGGATGGTGTTTTTTTACAAGTTCCTTGTAGCGGCTCTTGATCTCCGTCGATGACGAACTTGCGCCAAGCCCCAGCGTATCAAAGGCCTTTGCTTCCAGGGTTTTCAGCTTGCGCGCGCGCGGCTGTCGCGACTTGGGAGTACCATTCTGCGCCACGAAGCCGAACGGATCCTTCATGCGCGTATGGGCCGCAGAGGAAGCAAAGCGCGCATCCGCCTTTGAATGCAGCGGACTATCGCGCGATTCCTTGTTCACACCAACGGTCCAGGTGGGGCGATGGCCTGTAATCGCTTCTTTTTGATACCGAGCGATCTCACCATCGGAAAGGCCGGAAAAGTAGTTGTAGCCCTTGTTGTATTCTTTCACGTGCTGGAAGCAGAAGAGAAAGAATTGTCCTTCAGCGTTGCGCCCGACAGGAGCGCGGTGAGCGCCCGGCCGTTCGCAACCGTCCCATTGGCAGGTCGGAGCGGCCGTTGCGGCTTCGGGCTTCGCCTTACGTTTTGTGCGAATGCCGTCGAAATATTTCGAGTCTAGTTTCATTGTGCAATTATGGTGCTTTGCTCATGTGTCTACAAGAATTGACAAATCAGTTTTCTAGCGGCTTTGTGAACCGTTTTAGCCGGAGGCAAATCAATGACCGTTAAAACGCGTATCGAAGACAAGCTGAATGCGGCCTTCGAGCCAGAACGTCTGATCGTCCTCAATGAGAGTTCTCATCATGCCGGGCATCAGCCAGACATGACCGGTGAAGGTGAAACGCATATGCGTGTCCGTATTGTGTCACCGGCCTTCACCAAATTGACGCGTGTGGCGCGACACCGCGCCATTACCGATCTGCTGAAGCTAGAATTCGACGCCGGGCTCCATGCATTGGCCATTGAAGCTGCAGCCCCCGGAGAGCCTACGCGCTGGTAAAAGCGTATCGTCCCCGCCACCGGTTATGCAGTCTTCGTCACTTCATCGATCGGACGGATCCTCAATTTGGTGATCCGGTTCTTTTCGCGCTTCATAACGATGAAGCGCTTTCCATAAAAAGTGAAGGCCTGGCGTTCTTCGGGTATGGATTTTGATTCGTGAATGACGAGGCCAGCGATCGTGGTTGCCTCCTCGTCCGGCAGATTCCAGTCGAGCGCTCGGTTGATATCTCGGATCGGAACAGTCCCGTCGACTACGATCGAACCGTCGGCTTCCTGTCGAACGCCTTGAATATCGATGTCGTGCTCATCGGCGATATCCCCGACGATTTCCTCAAGGATATCCTCAAGCGTTACAATGCCCTGCACTTCTCCATATTCATCCACGACGATGGCAAAGTGAACCTTGCGGCGCAGGAAGGCGTTCAACTGATCCTTCAGATTGGTCGTGTCTGGGACGAACCAGGGCTTTTGGGCAATCTTGGCGATGTCAATTGTCGAGGGATCCAGATCCGGTTCTGCAAGCACCCTCAGCAGATCCTTTGCATGGATCACGCCAATGATGTTTTCCATCGAACCACGCCAGAGTGGCATGCGTGTATAAGGACTTTCAAGAACCGCGCGTACCGCCGTCTCTGGGGGATCGTCCGCACTGATGCCCCGCATCGAGGTACGGTGGATCATCACATCGGACACTTCGAGCTCACCAAGATCGAGAACGCCGCCCAGACGATCGCGGTCGGCCTTGATCACCGATCCTTCACGATGGAGCAGATCCACCGCCCCGCGCAACTCTTCCTGCGCCGACAGCATGGATGTCTCTTTCGAGAGATTGAGACCGAACATCCCGAGCAATAGGCGCACGACCAGATTGACCCCTGAGGAAAGTGGCCCCACAACAAGAACAAAAATTCGAACAAACGGCGAGACGAAAAGAGCGAAACGCTCTGGCGAGGAGATCGCCCAGCTCTTTGGCAACACTTCAGCAAACACGACCAGAAGGGCTGTCATAACCAGCGTCGCGATAGCAACGCCTGAATCCCCAAACAGCGCAAGGAAAAGGCTCGTCGTCAGTGATGATGCCAGAATGTTGACGAGATTGTTGCCAATCAGCAGTGCACCAATCAAACGGTCCTGCCTGCCGATAAGTTTGTTCACCACGCCGGCGCGCAAGTCACCGTTGTTTTCCATCGAATACATGCGGGCGCGCGAGACGGCCGTCAGCGCTGTTTCGGAACCCGAGAAAAAAGCAGAAGCACCGATAAGGCCCAAAATCGCCAGGATCAGCAGCCAGTTCTCAGACAGGATCGTGGTCATGGCATCTATGTTCATTTCGGGTGTTTTTCCTCCAGGAAACTCAAGACTTCTGACGCGGGAACATCGTCAGCCACAAATGACTGCCCGATCCCATGGGTCAGGATAAATGTCAGCTTGCCGCCCTTGACCTTCTTGTCTTGGGCAATTGCCTCCATCAACATATCGGGTGGCGGTAGCTCGCCTTCAATATCATTCATTCGTGTTGGCAGTCCAACAGCCTTCAGATGGGCTTCCACGCGCGCCGCATCATCCGGGCTCGCCAAATTGAGGCGTGAGGAAAACTGGTGCGCCAGCACCATTCCAATCGAAACCCCTTCGCCATGCACCAGTCGCCGGCTGTCATAGCCGGTTGCAGCCTCGAGAGCATGGCCGAACGTGTGGCCGAGATTGAGAAGCGCGCGCCGTCCGTTTTCCCGCTCGTCTGCTGCAACGACATTGGCCTTGGCCTGACAGCTTGTGGCAATTGCTTCGACCCGGGCAGCACCGCCGGCAAAAACGTCACGCCAATTGGTCTCGAGCCAGGAAAAGAATTCCGGATTGTCGATCAAGCCATATTTGGCAACTTCCGCATATCCGGCCCGCAATTCCCGTTGGCTCAGCGTCTCAAGGACATCGGTATCGACAAGCACCAGATCAGGTTGATTGAAAACCCCGATCAGGTTTTTGCCCTGACGGGCATTAATGCCTGTCTTGCCGCCGACGGACGAATCGACCTGGGATAAAAGCGATGTCGGGATCTGCACGAATCTGACACCACGCCGAACGATACCGGCGGCAAATCCCGTAAGGTCACCGATCACGCCACCGCCAAGCGCAATCACCGTGTCATTGCGCTCAATCCGTGCCTCCAGAAGCACGTCGCAGACGCGGGTCAGGTTGTCAAAGCTCTTGGTTTTCTCGCCAGGCGGCAATATCAGTGAGGTCGCATCGATACCGTCTGCTTCCAGACTGTCCATGAGACCCTCAAGATAGATCGCTCCGACATTTTCGTCGGTAACAATCGCCGCCTTACGGCCCTTGATCCGGGTGGAAATTTCCCCGCCGGCGCGCTTGATAACCCCAGAACCGATCAAAATATCATAGGAACGCTCGCCAAGCGGTACATGCACGACCCGTTCGGCAGTATCAATATCAGTCATCATTCACACTTTCGGAAGACACAGCCAGTCCTTGATAGGCAGCAAGAAGATCGATTACCTCCCGCACAATCAGCTCTTTTCGAACATCACGCGAATGAACAGTGATATCGGCAAGGGCGTAGACGGGGTATCTCTGGTCCATCAAATTGGCGAGCGTCTGCTTTGGGTTTTCGGTTTTAAGCAGCGGCCTGTGGTCGCGCTTGTTAACGCGCTCCCACAATACATCGAGGTCCGCCTTCAGCCACAACGAAATTCCGCCGCGCTCTATCTGCCTGCGCGTCCTGTCGTTGATGAAGGCGCCACCGCCCGTCGAGATAACACGCGGACCCGATTTGAGCAGACGTTTGATAACCCGGGTCTCAAGCGCTCGAAACTCATGCTCACCATAAGCGGCAAACAACTCGCTGATGGTCATGCGCGAGACCCGCTCGATTTCCGCATCGGTATCGACAAAGGGCAATCCAAGCTGTTGCGCCACCATTCGGCCAATAGCCGATTTGCCCGCCCCCATAAGCCCCACGAACACAATGTCGCGCCGGCCCAGGGCAGTTCGCACCTTGGCGGCAATAGTGGGTGCGGCAGTGATAGTTGGATCGGTCATCGGTCCCGTTCGCAATTCTTTTACAACGGTATTGATATTTAAGATCGCGACGTCAAGCCAACCGGCCAAAAACCGGGCAAAGCACACCCAACTTGTCGTTTCCCATGTGGATCACGATATGAGGTGACAAACTGAGACCCGAAAGATGGATCGATGCCAACACTGCTCCGCTTCCTGTTTTTTTGCGCAACGGTCGCTGCAATCATCTATGGTGCCATGCTGGCGCTGGTCGTTTTCGTTGAACCACACGAGCGCGACATCGTTGTTCGTGTGCCGGCTGAACGCATGAACCCGCCAGAACAATGAGAGATACCGTTGCCCGATCTCAGCCAAGCCCGTATTGAAGCCTTCCTGGAGATGATGAGCGCTGAACGCGGCGCGGCAGGCAACACGCTCACCTCTTATGAGAGAGACCTCGCCGATCTCCACGATTTCCTGACCTCTCGAAAAGTACTGCTTGTGCAGGCAGCATCAGGCGATCTGTCCGCCTATCTGGCAGATCTCTCCAGGCGCGGCTTTCAGGCATCGTCTCAAGCACGCCGCCTGTCGGCCATGCGTCAGTTTTACAAGTTTCTCTATGCCGAAGGGCTGCGCACAGACGACCCGACCGGAATCTTGGATGCGCCAAAGAAGGGGCGCCCTCTTCCAAAGACCATGAGCATTGAGGATGTAGACCGGCTCCTCAACCTTGCGGCAGAAGAGGCGAAGCAGGATGACGGTGGCAATTTGGGCAGGCTACGGCTTCATGCGCTCATGGAATTGCTCTATGCCACGGGAATGCGAGTCAGCGAACTTGTATCGCTGCCAGCCAAGGTTCTGGACATCAAGGAGCAATTTCTTGTGGTCAAAGGCAAGGGCAACAAGGAACGGCTGGTTCCGCTTTCAGGCGCGGCCACCCGAGCGCTTGCTGCATACGGCCACGTGTTGAAAGCCACAGCGCCCGACACATCTTTGGAAAACCGTTGGCTATTCCCATCCGCGAGCAAGGAAGGCTATTTGCCCCGTCAGGTCTTTGCCCGCGAATTGAAGGCACTTGCCGCACGCGCCGGTTTACGGGTTTCTGCCATCTCCCCTCATGTTTTGCGCCATGCCTTTGCAAGTCATCTTCTGGAAAACGGCGCGGACCTGCGTGTCGTTCAGGAATTGCTGGGTCACAGCGACATTTCGACCACGCAAATCTACACTCACGTGCTGGAAGAGCGGTTGCGTCAGCTGGTCGAAACACATCACCCTCTTGCAAAACAGGTCAAAAGAGGGGATTAGGACCGGAAAACCCGGTACTCGGGCCCTCGATAACGGGGGCGAAACGATCGGAAACGGAATTTATGCAAAATTATCTCGACTTCGAAAAACCAATCTCTGATCTCGAAGGCAAGATCCGCGAGTTGAAGAAAATCGCAAGCGAAGACGAAAGCATCGATACCTCCGAGGAAATCGAGCGCTTGGAAGGTCGCGTCCGCGAAGCTATGGAAGATATCTATTCCAAGCTGAATGCCTGGCAGAAAACCCAGGTCGCGCGCCATCCTCAGCGTCCGCATTTTGTCGACTTTTCAAAGCAACTCTTTACTGAGTTCACACCGCTTGCCGGCGATCGGAAGTTCTCCGAGGACGCCGCGATCCAGGCAGGTCTTGCACGTTTTCGCGGACAGCCCGTCGCCGTGATCGGCCAGGAGAAGGGCAACGACACCAAGTCGCGCCTGAAGCACAATTTCGGCAGCCCTCGCCCTGAAGGCTATCGCAAAGCCGTTCGCGTGATGGAAATGGCCGACCGCTTCGGTCTTCCCGTGGTCACCCTTGTTGATACGGCGGGCGCTTATCCCGGCGTCGGTGCTGAAGAACGTGGCCAGGCAGAAGCAATCGCGCGCTCCACGGAAATGTGTCTTTCGCTCAAGGTTCCGATGATCTCAGTCGTCATCGGCGAAGGGGGATCTGGGGGCGCTATCGCCATTGCCACCGGCAACCGGGTCTATATGCTGGAACATGCAATCTACTCGGTGATCTCGCCGGAAGGTGCAGCCTCCATTCTCTGGCGCGACTCCACCCGTGCCAAGGAAGCGGCGACCAACATGAAGATCACGGCAGAAGATCTAAAGTCATTGGGCGTGATTGACGGCATCATCCCAGAGCCACTCGGCGGCGCCCATCGCGATCCGGACAGTGTGATCGGCCGCACCGGAGAGGTGATTGCCAATGCGCTCAAGGATCTCGGACAGTTGTCCGGCGATGCCGTGAGAGCAGACCGCAGGAAGAAATTCCTCGAGATTGGTCGCAACCTCTAGGGTCACACGGGCTGCGGTCACAATCTTGCTACTATTTTCTGCCGAAAAGTGTCGGCAGAAGGCTGTTTTATCAGCGATAGTTAACATGTTGTGAAGATCATGGGTTTACCATCGACTCAAACCGGCTATGCATGAATCTTCCGATAGCCTTTTCGACAAGAGTTCAGCGGAATGCATGTGAAATCGACAGCAATCGTCCTGTTCCTTGCCGTTGCCACCCTGGCCGGGTGCAACGACACGCTGGATAGTTTCGATCCATCGAAGATCAGCAACAAGGTCGAACAGCCGCTTCCATCTAAAATTCTGGCCGCCATGAAGGCCAAAGGCATGGAACGCAATTCGCCGATCATGATCCGTGTCTTCAAGGAAGAAGGCGTTCTGGAAATCTGGAAGGCCAAGACCAACAACCGGTTCGACAAGATTGCCGAATATGAAATCTGTGCATGGTCGGGCAAGCTTGGACCCAAGGTGAAAGAAGGCGATCGTCAGGCTCCGGAAGGCTACTATCCGCTCACGCCCTATCACCTCAACCCAAATTCAAAGTATTTTCTGGCAATCAATACCGGCTATCCAAACCGTTTCGATCAGGCCAATGGCCGCACAGGAAGCAACCTGATGATCCACGGCGCCTGCTCGTCGTCTGGCTGCTATTCGATGACTGACGCCCAGATCATGGAAATCTACGCGTTCGCGCGCGACGCTTTCAAGGGTGGCCAGCAGACGGTACAGCTCCAGGCTTTCCCGTTCAGGATGACTGCCGAAAACATGGCCCGCCATCGGCTGAGTCCGCATTACGACTTCTGGAAAATGCTGAAAGTCGGCTACGATAATTTCGAAGTGACCAAACGTCCGCCGGAAGTGGCGGTGTGTGGCCGGCAATATGTCTTCAACCAGCAAGTCGAAGGCAATGCTACTGTGAATGCAGCCGCCGCTTGTCCCCCCATGTCCACCCCACCGGCACTGGCATCTGCGCTTGCATCCTACAACGTCTCCTATGAACGCGATTACGCAAAGGCGCTGAACAAATACAAGGGTAAGGCATGGGTCGATCCAAGCGAAGCCGAGCGCAAGGCACTGGTCGCCGCAAAGCGCAAGGCAAAAGCCAGCGACCTCGCCTATGCACCCACAGGCTCAGCGCTGAAAGCTGGCCGCCTGGTCAGCATCGACGAGTTTGAGGCAATGAGCAGCGACCAACCTGCGGCAACGCAGACGCCACCTGTTCCAGCAGCAACCGCACAATCAGCGCCAGCCAGTCCTGCGGTGGCCCCGACCACAACGGCAACCGTGCCAGTGCCAGTTCCCAATCCTCAGACTGAAGCTGCAGAACAACCGGCAGCCAGGAAACCTTTCTGGAAGCTGTGGTCCAGTCAGTGAGCTCTGAGGAGTTGATCGTCGTCGACCTTAAGGGGCTGAAATGTCCCCTCCCGGTCATGAAGACACGAAAGCGGCTGGAGAAGCTGCCACGCGGCACGACAATTGCTGTCGAAACGACCGATCCTCTGGCAGGTATCGATATTCCCCATTTCTGCCGCGAAGACGGCCATGGCCTCCTCGAGAGCGTAAAGACCGTCGATGGCCACCGCTTCATCATCCGCAAGGCGTGACAAGCCGGATAGACGCAGCTACATCTTCATGCCCGGGATCGCCAGCGGATTATCCTCCAGCGCTGCCCGGTCAGGCCTGTCAATCGATGGCTTGCCGGCGAACGTGTCGAACAGTTCCCGCACATAATCCTCGGGCAGATTCTGGGTAATTAGTACCAGCCGCGTCCGTTTGTCCTTCGGGTCAGGCCATTCAGGCAGGCGTTCGGGGCGGTGAAAGATCGACTGAACTCCATGCAGCACCAGCGGCCGTTCGGGATTGTCGGTCAGACCGACAATGGCCTTCATGCGCAATAGCTTCTCGCCATGCGCAGAGCGTAGCAGATCCATGAACATCTCAAGTGCCGCCGGATCGATGGGCTGGTCATGTATGATCGAAAAGGATCGGATATTTTCACCGTGGCGATTAATGTCATGGTGGTGGTGCCCATGGTCGTGGTGGTGGTGGTGGTGGTGACCATCATGATGATGGTGGCTATGCGCGTCGCCGGTTTCTGCCCGCAGCCAGCGCGCAACATCAGCCGTCTTCGTCTGCGGATCGTAAAGCCCGTTGTCGAAAATCGAAGCGAGCCCGGCTTCCTCGCTATCGCCGTCAACAATCGGCGCATGCGGGTTAAGTTCGCGCAGGCGTTCACGAAGTGTAGCGACGGTTGCCGCGTCGCTCATACTGTTTTTGGACAGGATTAGCCGGTCCGCCACGGCCACCTGTTTGACGGCTTCGGAAAACCGCTCGAGATTGGAAACCCCGTTAACGGCATCCACCAAAGTGACCACGCCTTCCAGTTCGAAAGTTTCGCCAATTACGGGATGCCCCATGACCGACTGCATGACCGGTGCAGGATCGGCAAGCCCTGTGGTCTCGATGACGACACGAGTCAGCTTCTTCAAGCCAGCGGTCTGCATCGCATCGGCAAGCATGGCCAGCGTATCGACAAGCGCGCCGCGCACGGTGCAACAAAGGCAACCGTCCGAGAGCTCGATAATGGCTTCATCCGACGCCGTGACCAGCAAATGATCGATGCCGACCTCACCAAATTCATTGATGATGATCGCCGCATCCCGCATCGCAGGATCTTTGAGAATACGGTTCAGCAGCGTGGATTTTCCAGCGCCGAGAAAGCCGGTAATGATGGAAACAGGCACGCGGTCACGCCGTGCAGCCATGGGAGTTCTCCCTTATGGTTATGGATAACGACTTTTAGAATGTTGGTCGCGGAATGGGGATCGGAACATTGGCGATCTCAGGCTTGCCCGCGGATGCAGCAGCGCCGCTCCCGGCAAGGAGACCGGCAAAGACGGTCCGTGGCGGATGGTTCATTTCCTGAATATAGGGAGAATGCACCACCATGCGGCCTTCCTCGTCGCGCCCTTCGCTGCGTTCGGCGCGGGCCTTCGGATTACAGATCTGCGCACTGATATCGGCGACAGCATCGCGGCCGGCCCCATAAGGTGCCAGCGACTGCAGCGGCACGCCGCCGGCAGAGGTCGTCAGGCCCTTTTGCAGCAGTTCGGCAGAAAGGTCCGCGCGTTCGCCAAGACTATCTGCTCCGAGCACAACGGAGATCACAGTGCGTCCGCGCCGCGTCGCCGATGACACCTGATTGAAGCCGGAGGCGCAGATGTAACCGGTTTTCATGCCATCCGCGCCGTCGAAACGCCCGATCAGCAGATTGTAGTTGGGATAACTGCGCTTGCCAGTGTTGATACCCTCCAGCGAAAAATAGCCGGCATATTGCGGAAATTCGCGACGAATGGCCATTGCCAGCACGGCAAGGTCCCGCGCTGTCGTATACTGGCCACTGCCCGGCAATCCGTTGGGATTGACGAAGCGAGACGAACGCATGCCGAGCCTTGCGGCCTCACCGTTCATACGCCCGACGAAATTATCGAGAGATCCGCCAACCGTCTCGGCAATGGCCACCGCCACGTCGTTGGCAGATTTCACCAGCATGATCTTCAGAGCACTGTCGAGCGTCATCTGCGAGCCGGGCTTGAAATACATCTTGCTCGCCGGTTGCGCGGACGCTTTCTGGCTCATAGTCACAATCGTATCCAGCCCCACCTGGCGCTGCTTGATGGCGCGGAACACCGTATAGGCCGTCATGAGCTTGGTGAGCGATGCAGGATACCATTTGCGAAAGGCATCCTCATGCTCGATCACCCGTCCGCTGTTGACATCGATCACCATCTTCGGATTGGCATAAGCGGCAAGGGGTGCGCCGGTGGCGATCAGAACCGCAATTGTGCCGCTGATCAACAGACGGCCGATGGACGGTAAAGATCTCATCTTATTGCCTTGCACGAATGGTCCTCCCGCTTCAGGATATGGAAATTGCAAACCGCTCTTAGCATGTCCAACGCGGATGGAATGGCAAAGGCGGTGAATTAGGTCAATTATGGAGCGGACAATCTGTCATTCAACCGCTAAATTACACATCTCTGTCATCTACAGGACTTTCATTCATGCCCATATTGAATCGCGCCGCTGAATTGCAGGCCGAACTGACCCAATGGCGTCACCATCTCCACCAAAATCCGGAAATTCTCTACGAGGTGCATAACACCGCAGCCTTTGTCGAGGAAAAGCTCAAGGAATTCGGTGTTGACGAGGTTGTCACTGGTCTCGGGCGGACGGGCGTCGTCGGTGTCATTCACGGTCGGGCACCGGGAAATCGCGCAATCGGTCTGCGCGCGGACATGGACGCTCTGCCGCTTGAGGAAATGACCGGCAAGCCCTGGGCATCCAAGACTGCGGGCCGAATGCACGCCTGCGGACATGACGGCCACACATCCATGCTGCTTGGCGCCGCAAAATATCTGGCCGAGACTCGCAATTTCAACGGCAAGGTCATCGTCATCTTCCAGCCTGCAGAAGAAGGCGGACGTGGCGCGCTTGCCATGGTCGAAGATGGTTTGATGGAGCAGTTCGGCATCGAGGAAGTCTACGGCATGCACAATATGCCGGGCATGCCGGTGGGTACCTTTGCCATCAGGAAGGGCGGCATCATGGCGGCACCCGACAAGTTCAACATCCTGGTAAAGGGCAGAGGCGGCCACGGGGCAGAACCGCACAACACGGTCGACCCTATTGTCATCGGATCGCAGATCGTCGGCGCGCTGCAGGTCATTGCCGCGCGCAATGCCAATCCGCTGCGTTCTGTCGTTGTTTCGGTCACCACCTTCCATGCCGGCACCGCGCACAACATCATTCCCGAAGATGCTCACCTCGGAGGCACCGTCCGTTCGCTGGATGAAAAAGTGCGCAGCCTGGCCGAGAAGCGTATTGGCGAGATCGCCCATGGGATTGCAGCCGCCAACGGCGCAGAGATCGTATTCGAATATGAACGCGCATGCCCGGTAACGGTGAACCATCCGGACGAGACAGATCACGCGGCAAAGGCGGCAATCAACGTCGTCGGCCCATCAAACGTCAACACCGAAGTGGATGCCTCCATGGCCGGTGAAGACTTCGCCTTCATGCTCCAGGCGCGACCGGGCGCCTATATCATGATCGGCAACGGCGACACTGCAGGCCTGCACAATCAGGCCTATGACTTCAACGACGCAGCAATTGCCTATGGCGTCTCCTATTGGGTGAAGCTTGCCGAGCAACGACTGACGGATTGAGCAGCAGGCGCAGTGGGTGCCGAATTGTTTTTTCACCCATGAGGCTTGGCTTGCCGCTTCTGCTTTTGTAAGGATGTCGCCAAGTGGTCCCGTAGCTCAGCAGGATAGAGCACCAGATTCCTAATCTGGGGGTCACGCGTTCGAATCGCGTCGGGATCACCATTTCTCACTAGGCTTGAAATTGAGGCGACACTTCAGTCGGCAGGCACCTGTAGCGCACGCAAGGCATTGAAGATGACCGCTACATCGATCAACTCCTGGAGCAACGCACCCTGCACGGGCGGCAGATAGCCGAGCGCTGCAAAGATCATGGCCACCTGTGAAAGACCGATCCCCGCGACAACACTCTGCCGGGCGATCATCTTCGTACGCGATGCAACCCGCAATCCGGCGGCAAGACGACCGAGATCGTCAACAAGCAGGACGGCATCGGCAGCTTCCGACGATGCCGCTGAACCATGTGCCCCCATCGCAATGCCGACATCCGCAGCAGCGAGCGCCGGAGCATCATTGACACCGTCTCCGACCATCATCACCGGTCCCTCGCGTCGGGCTTCCAGAACGATCTCGACCTTGCGAGCCGGCGTCAGATCTCCGTGAATGCTGGTGATGCCAAGCACCTCGCCCACTGACCGCGTCACATCCTCCCGGTCGCCCGACGCCAATATGATGCGCTCGATCCCTGCCTTGTGAAGCGCCGCAATCACCGACTTTGCTTCCGGCCTCGGCATGTCGGACAAAAGCAGGACACCTGCGGGCTTGCCGTCAAGTGCGACGGCAACCACGGCCGTTCCCAAAGGTCTGTTCGCGGCCAATGCCCGGAAATTGCTACCCTCGCAATTCATTTCAACGAAATCGCTTCCGCCAACGACAAGCTGATGACCGTCAACGGATCCGGCAATGCCATTTCCCGGCGTCTCCGTTGCCGAAGCTGGCGAATCAAGCACGAGGCCCAGACGGCTGGCGGCCCGCACGAGCATGACAGCGCTTGGATGATTGGATGCCTGGTCAAGCGATGCGGCAAGGCGCGTCATCTCTTGCGGGTCTATGCCGGGCATCACCCGGGTCTCCACAATGCCTGCCTCACCGCTGGTCAACGTGCCGGTCTTGTCCATGACCGCAATACGGACACTGGCCAGCGCTTCCAGCGCGCCGCCTGTCTTGACCAGCAGACCAAGCGAGGCGAGCCGGGACATTCCCGATATGACAGCGACCGGCACGGCAAGGATCAAAGGGCAAGGTGTGGCAACGACCAGCACAGAGAGGGCCCTCAGTTCGTCGCCGGACCAGTACCAGGCAGCGGAAGCAACCAGTAATGTTGCGACCAGAAACCAGATTGCATAGCGGTCTGCCAGCCTCATGATCGGAGCGCGGCTCGCCTGGGCACCCTCCACCAGTCGCACGATATTGGCATAGGTACTGGCTGCAGCAGGCCTCGTAACGACGAGATCGAAGGCCGCACCCACGGACACACCACCGCTGGCTATGTCGTCACGCGCATTGAAGCGAACAGGCAGAGGCTCACCTGTGAGGGCTGACATATCGATATCGGCACGATCACCGGAAAGCGTTCCATCGACGGGGATCACCTCACCCTGGCGAACCAGAACCTTGTCGCCGGGCACGAGGCTGTCGATTGAAACTTCAATAAGCCGATCATCGTCATAACGCATGGCCACATGTGGAACCCGACCGAGAAGACCAGTCATTTCCCGGCGCGCCCTGCCCTCGGCAAAACTCTCCAGCTGCTGTCCACCGGCATACATCAGTGCAACGATGATCGCTGCGAGCGGCTCGCCAAACACCAAGGCTGCAGAGATGGACAGCCCTGCGATGATATCAACGCCAAACCGGCCCTGAACCAGCGAACGAACCACTTCAAATGTGAGGGCTGCAAGGACGAGTGCAGCACCGCCAAACCAGAGCCTCTCGGCAAAAACCGCACGATCAGCCAGGTAGAAGGCAATGCCAGCGCCCAGCGCAAGAAATGTCAGGCCGGCGAGTGCCAGCCACAGGTGACGTAAGAAAACGTCGCTTACAGACATCGGCCATCTTTCAAAGCCGTGGAACCGTGCCCAAGCCTGAGACGACATTGCGTGCTAAACGTGGAGGGCACGACTTGCGACATGGCTATCAACGTTCCACTCTCGTGCCTGTCATGAACCAAGGGTTGCTGACCGGCTATTTCCCTTGTAGACGCATCTACAACTTAAGCAATTGCCGGATCTCATGAAGTTGACCGCCAACAATCCACCGCGCCGTCTCAGCGTTTTCGGCTCGACCGGCTCGATCGGTGTGAACACGCTCGATGTGATCGATCACCTGGGCGGCAGCGATCAGTTCGAGGTCATGGCCGTCACCGGTCATGCCAATATCGAGCTTCTGGCAGAGCAGGCAAGAACGACAGGCGCGAGACTCGCGGTGACTGCAGACGAGAGCCAGTATATGGCGCTGAAGGATGCGTTGTCGGGAACGAAAACCGATGTCGCAGCGGGAAAAAGCGGTCTGAAGGAAGCAGCCGAACTCGACGCAGAATGGGTCATGGCCGCAATCGTTGGAACCGCCGGTCTTGCGCCGACCCTTGCGGCCGCTGCCCGTGGCGCCACCATCGCGCTTGCCAACAAGGAATGCCTTGTCTCCGGTGGAGATCTGTTTGTCGACGCCGTGAAAGCTGGCGGTGGCAAACTCATCCCCGTAGACAGCGAACACAGCGCAATCTTTCAGTGCCTTGACAATAATCAGCGCCACGCACTGGAACGAATTATCCTGACAGCGTCCGGCGGCCCATTTCGCGCCTACACCCGCGAACAGATGCGGGATGTGACCGTCCAGTCGGCACGCACGCACCCCAACTGGTCCATGGGGCTCAAAATATCTGTCGGCAGCGCCTCCATGTTCAACAAGGCGTTGGAGATGATCGAAGCCAAACATCTCTTCGGGGTGACGTCCGATCAGATCGAGGTGGTCGTTCATCCGCAATCGATCATTCACTCCATGGTGGGCTATGCAGATGGCTCTGTTCTCGCCCAGCTTGGCGCCCCGGACATGCGCACCGCCATCGGTTATGCGCTAACCTATCCAAGCCGCCCCGGCCTTCCGGTGGAGCGATTGGACTTTACAAAACTTTCCCGCCTGGATTTCGAAGCGCCGGACGAGGATCGCTTCCCGGCACTGCGCCTTGCACGCGTCGCCATGGAGCGTGGCGGCTTGCAAGGGGCAATCATGAATGCGGCAGAGGAAACCGCCTTCGATGCCTTCGTCACTGGCGATATCGGCTTTCTCGACATGGCCGGCATCGCCGAGAAGGTCATGGAAGCGATGGTGGGCCATCCACCGGCATCATCGATCGATGATGTCTACAAAACGGACGAAGAAGCCCGTCACCGGGCAAGCGGTTTCATCAAGCATATATGAAAAAACCGCCTGACAAGCAGGCGGTTTTCGAAAACGTCAATGATTGGCGATGCCTCAGGCAACTGCGCGCGCAAGCGCACATTGCGACCACAGCGAATGAAGAGCGCTGACGAGCTGATCCATATCCGCATCGCTATGCAACGGCGTCGGCGTAATGCGCAAACGCTCGGTCTTGCGCGGCACAGTCGGATAATTGATCGGCTGCACATAGACATTGAAATTGTCGAGCAGGATGTCCGAGATCCATTTGCACTTGGCCGCATCTCCAACCATCACCGGAACGATGTGGCTTGGATTGTCCATATGCGGGATGCCGCGTGAATCCAGCAGCGAACGCAGCCGACGGACACGTTCCTGATGGGCGAAACGCTCGATCTGGCTTGTCTTCAGGTGCTGAATCGAGGCCACCGCGCCCGCAGCCAGTGCCGGCGGCAATGCGGTGGTGAAGATGAAGCCGGATGCAAAGGAACGGACAAAGTCGCAAAGCGCGGTTGAGGCAGTGATATAACCGCCCATGACACCAAACGCCTTGCCGAGCGTTCCCTCGATAACAGTGACACGGTCCATCAATCCTTCGCGCTCAGCAATACCGCCGCCGCGCGGACCATACATGCCAACGGCATGCACTTCGTCCAGATAGGTCATGGCACCATATTTGTCAGCGAGATCGCAGATCTCCTTGATTGGCGCAATGTCGCCATCCATCGAATAGACGGATTCAAACGCGATCATCTTCGGTGCCTTGGGATCAGCGGCAGCAAGCTTTGCTTCCAGATCTTTCAGGTCATTGTGCTTCCAGATGACGCGATCGCATTTTGCATAGCGAATGCCCTCGATCATCGAAGCGTGGTTCAAAGCATCGGAAAATATGATGAGGCCCGGGATCTTCTGGCCGAGCGTACCGAGCGCTGCCCAGTTGGAGACATAACCGGACGTGAAGATCAGTGCCGATTCCTTACCATGCAGATCGGCCAATTCGCGCTCGAGAAGAACGTGATGGTGGTTGGTGCCAGAAATATTCCGGGTGCCTCCCGCACCCGCGCCACAGTGATCAATCGTTGCTTTCATCGCCTCGATCACTTGCGGGTTCTGCCCCATGCCGAGATAGTCGTTGGAACACCAAACGGTCACATCGTGCGAACCATCTTCAGTATAACGCGTCGCGCGGGGAAAATTCCCCTTCTGGCGCTCAAGTTCAGCGAACACCCGGTAGCGGCCTTCGTCGTGAAGACCATCCAGTTCGCTCTTGAAAAACGCTTCGAAATCCATTGCCAAACTCCAGCTAAGGCGTTCCTTTTGGGATCACCCGCGCGCGCGGTCAACCCCTTCCAGATGGAATCGCTCTAAAGTGCGACAAATGGTACAAATTTTCGCGACTTCCATTTTGACTACTAGCTTATGCGAATCACCTTAAATTTGACTTGCATCAAGCGGAAGTGAAAAAGGGCAGCTGCGCCGCCCTTTTTCCGCCAGTTTGCTCAGACAACAGCCCTAGGCCGCCATTACAGCGCGTCTTGCCATAACTTTGATTAGGTTTGCGCGATATTCGGCGCTGGCATGCATGTCAGCCATAAGGTTTGATGGATCGACGGAAATCGATGAAAGCACATCCGCCGACCATTGCGAGGAAAGCGCTGCTTCCATTTCCGAAACACGAAACACCCCTTCCGATCCCGCCCCGGTGACAGCAACCCTGACGTTCCCGCCAGCCTTGGCCACGAACACACCGGTCATCGCGAATCGGGATGCGGGATTGGCAAATTTCGCATAACCCGCCTTATCCGGTGCCTCGAAGGTGATCGCCGTGATGATTTCACCCTCTTCCAGGGCCGTATCGAACAGTCCTTCGAAGAAGTCATCAGCGGCGATCTGCCGCTGATTGGTGACCAGCGTTGCACCAAGGCCCAGAACCGCAGCTGGATAGTCCGCGGCGGGGTCATTGTTGGCAAGAGAGCCGCCAATGGTTCCCATATGCCGTACATGCGGATCACCGATCAGGCTTGCGAGATCGCAGATCGCTGGACAGGCGGCACGAAGTTCTGCCGATGCCGCGACCTCCGCATGGGTGGTGGCAGCGCCGATGGTCACACGGCGCCCTTCGACCTTGATACCCTTCATCGAATCGACATGTCGTAGATCGACAAGGTCACTAGGCTCCGCCAAACGTTGCTTCATTGTGGCGATCAAGGTCTGACCGCCGGCGAGATATTTCGCATCTTCGGAGCCCGATAGCAGCCTGGCTGCATCTTCAACCGATGATGGACGGTGATAGCTAGTTGCATACATTGTCCCGTCCTCCCCTCAATTTCTTGCCTGGATTGCGTTCCACACCGCAAGCGGCGTGGCTGGCATGTTGAGCGCATTGGTGCCGATCGCGTCTGTAATGGCATTGATCAGCGCCGGCGGTGAGCCGATGGCACCCGCCTCCCCGCACCCCTTGATGCCGAGCGGATTGCCGGGACAAGGCGTGCATTGATGGGAAACCTCGAAGGACGGCAGATCATCCGCTCTCGGCATGGCGTAGTCCATGAAACTGGCCGTCAATAGCTGGCCGGTCCGCGGATCGTAGCGAACCCCTTCCAGCATGGCCTGGCCAATCCCTTGAGCGATCCCGCCATGAACCTGCCCTTCGACGATCATGGGGTTGATGATGTTGCCGAAATCATCTGCCGCAACAAACTGGACGATCTCTGTCTTGCCCGTCTCCGGATCAACTTCGACCTCGCAGATGTAGCACCCGGCAGGGAAAGTGAAGTTGGTCGGATCGTAGAACGCCCCTTCCTTCAAACCTGGCTCCATGCCGGCCGGGAGATTGTGGGCGGTATAGGCAGCCAGTGCCACCTGGAACCACGGGAGAGACTTGTCGGTGCCGGCGACCTTCAACTCGCCATTTTCGATGACGATATCGCTTTCGTCGGCTTCCATAAGATGCGCTGCAATCTTCTTGGCTTTCGCCTCGACCTTGTCCAGCGCCTTGACGATGGCGGACATACCGACAGCACCTGAGCGCGAGCCATAGGTCCCCATCCCCATCTGTACTTTGTCGGTATCCCCATGAACGATGGAAATACTGTCCAGAGGCACACCAATCCGTTCGGCCACCAACTGGGCAAATGTGGTTTCATGCCCCTGGCCATGGCTATGCGAACCTGTCAGCACTTCGACAGTACCAACCGCGTTGACACGGACCTCCGCTGATTCCCACAGCCCCACACCGGCACCGAGCGAACCAACCGCCTGTGACGGCGCAATACCGCAGGCTTCGATGTAGCAGCTCATGCCGATGCCGCGCTTTTTGCCGCGCTTTTCAGCCTCTTCCCGCCGGCTGGCAAACCCGTTCCAGTCGGCAGCAGACATCGCAGCATTGAGAGAGGCTTCGTAATCACCCGCGTCATAATTCATGATCACAGGCGTTTGGTAGGGGAAGCTGCGGATGAAGTTTTGCCGTCTGAGTTCCGCCGGTGACACGCCCAGTTCACGCGCAGCCGTTTCGACCGTTCGCTCAAGGAGATATGTCGCCTCCGGACGGCCCGCGCCGCGATAGGCATCCACCGGAACCGTATTGGTGTAGACTGTGCGCACATTGCAATGAATGGCCGGAATTTCATACTGTCCTGAAAGTAGCGTGGCATAGAGATATGTCGGCACCGACGAGGAGAACAGCGACATATAGGCGCCCAGATTGGCGACAGTATCGACCTTCAAGGCGATCATGCGGTTGTCTTTATCAAAACCCATCTTCACCTTGGAAACGTGATCGCGACCATGGGCATCGGTAAGAAAGGCTTCCGTGCGATCAGATGTCCATTTGACCGGCACGCCGGTTTTCATCGATGCCCAGAGACAGACGATTTCTTCCGGATAGATGTAGATCTTCGATCCGAAACCGCCGCCGACATCCGGCGCAATGACGCGCAGCTTGTTTTCCGGCGCGACATTGTAGAAGGCACTCATTACCAACCGTGCCACATGCGGGTTCTGGCTGGTGGTATAGCAGGTGTAGTGGTCTTCCGCGGAATCATAGATGCCAAGCGTCGCACGGGGCTCCATGGGGTTCGGGGACAGACGGTTATTGTGGATCTCGATCTCGGTGATGTGCGCGGCTTCCGAAAGAGCCTTGTCGGTTGCGCTACCGTCCCCGATCTCCCAGTCATAGATCAGATTGTTTGGTGCTTCCGGATGGATCTGCGGCGCGCCGCTTTCCATGGCCGAAATAGCGTCGGTCACCACCGGCAACTCTTCATAGTCAATGGAGACAACTTCACCGGCGTCGCGCGCTTGGCCAACGCTGTCGGCAATGACGATGGCAACCGCATCGCCGACATAGCGAACAGTGTCATGCGCGAGCGGCCGCCATGCACCCATATTCATCGGCGAGCCATCTTTGGAGTGGATCATCCATCCACAGATGAGATTGCCGATGCCATCCGCCAGAAGCTGCTTGCCTTCCAGAACGTCGATGACGCCGGGCATGGCCTTGGCAGCCGAAAGATCGATGCTCTTGATCTTGGCATGCGCATAGGGAGACCGCACGAAATAGGCATATTTCATGCCCGCAACACTCATATCGTCGGTATAACGGCCCTTGCCGGTTAGAAAACGCTTATCTTCCTTGCGCGCCACACGCGCGCCGATTCCTTCAACACCCATTGTCTTCTCCTCCAGAGAAACAGGATTTAGGCTTGTGACAGTGGGCAGCGTGAGGCGGGATGGCTGCGCAGATGCGACGATGCCAACCGCGTTCAACTGCCGGCTGGCTTATTCGGCAGCCTGACGGCTATTGGACATCTCGGCATTGGCGGCAAGAATGGCCTTAACGATATTGTGATAACCGGTGCATCGACAGATATTGCCTTCGAGCTCTCGGCGCACGGTCGCTTCATCGAGGTTGCCACCGTGGCGATCAATCATATCGACTGCTGCCATAACCATGCCGGGTGTGCAGAAACCGCATTGTAAGCCGTGATGCTCCTTGAAGGCGGCCTGGACCGGATGCAGCTCTCCGGAACCGGCTAAGCCTTCGATCGTCGTGATCGTGGAACCGGAAGCCTGAACCGCCAGAATGGAACAGCTCTTCACGGACTTTCCATCCATATGAACAACACAGGCGCCGCATTGTGTGGTATCGCAACCCACATGCGTGCCGGTCAGAGCTAGATTTTCCCTGATGAATTGAACAAGCAGCGTGCGGTCCTCGCAGTCGCCACTCACTGTCCGGCCATTCACCGTCAGCGTTACTTTCGTCATTATGTTCCTCCTCGTGTCTCTCCCTGACACAGAGGCATCATTTGACTTTTTGATCCCGGGATCAACATGAAGTTTTAGGCATTGTCGCTAATTAGTTCCCGCACCGCAGCAAATTGCGGGGCAACACGCATCACATCGAGACAAAAAAACGGACAATTCGACCACGCTCAAATGTGTGCGTGGACTTTCACGTTTTCGACGATATGCTTAAATATACAGGAGGAGCCTTGCTGGAAAAGCAGGCAAGCACTGAATGATAAAACCTCTCAATGGTTTCGCTTAACAGGAGAAGAGTTATGAAGATAGTTCTGGCGCTCGTCTTGACGGGCTTGCTTGCGGCAAGCTGCACGCAGACGGAAAAGGGCGCATCCATTGGCGCCGCATCTGGCGCCGTCATCGGCGGCCTTGCGACAGGCAATGTCCGTGGTGCCGCAGTTGGCGCAGCGATCGGCGGCGTTGCCGGTGCTGTACTCGGTCGCGTTTCCGAGCAGCCGGGTCAATGCTACTACCGCGACCGCTACGGTCGTCGCTACATCGACTCTTGCCCACGCGGCTACTGATCGAACGACTGAGGAGCACTGGTGCGCAACCCAGTGCTCCTGAGCATCGACACAATATGTTAGCGAAAGTCGGGATATCCTGCCGGTGCGGTTTCGTATAAGATAAAATCTTAGCTAACCCGGTTGCCGGACCGACGACTGTTGCGACGGAAGAAACTACTGCGCATGCCGATTTTATCGACACAGCCGAATATCAGTACAGCGTTTCGGAAAGCAGGCACCGTCTTGACGGTCGCAGCAATTGCTGCAGCTTTTCCCGCCCACACGCCGAATGCATACGCGTTCGAGCTTTTCGGCATCCATATTTTCGGTGACGACAAGAAGGAAGAGCAGGTCATCAATCCTGTTTCATTCACCCTGACCTTCGAAACGGGAACAACCGACAGCAAGCTGCAGGAAGCGCTGGAGAACACATCGCTCCTGTACCAGAACTCTGACGAACCCGTATCAGGAGACCTTGGTCTTGTTATCCGCGCGCGCGACGACCGTGATCGCTTGATTGCAGCGCTCTACGAAAACGCGCGCTATGGCGGTGTGGTCAATGTCGCCGTCAACGGCATACCGGTCGACCAGCTGCCGCCCAATCCAGACTTCTCCGGCAACAGGCCTGTTCCCGTTACGGTCAAGATTGAACCTGGCCCGACCTTCACATTGGGCAAGATCAGCCTGGTGGATGATGCCGCTTCCCTTGACCCGGAAAACTATGACCTCGTCTCGGGCGGGGCCGCCGGATCGCTCGTCATCCTGAAAGCTGCCGAACAGATCGTCACCGATCTGAAGCAACAGGGCCGACCTCTGGCGCAAATAACAAGCCGCGATGTCATTGCAAATCACGACACACAAACGGTCGATGTCATGATTGCTGCAGACAGCGGCCCACAGGCACCACTTGGCGTCATCACTGTGTCCGGCAGCAAGGCTGTCAATGCCGCGTTCATCGAGCGTTACTCTCGCTTGAGGCAAGGCCAAACCTATTCTCCGCAGAAGCTCAACAAGGCATCAGAGCGGCTGCGCAAGCTCGGCGTCTTTTCGAGCGTCAACCTGAAGCAGGCTGACCGACTGTCACCTGAGGGTGAATTGCCGATCGAGATTGCTGTTTCAGAAGGCAAGCAACGCTATTTCGGCGTCGGCGCCACGGTTTCCAGCATCGACGGCTTCGGTATCCAGGGTTATTGGGGCCACAGGAATCTCTTCGGTCAGGCCGAAGCACTCCGCATCGAAGGCTCGGTGGACAGGCTCGGCAATACCACGGAACTTGGTGATCTCGACTATTCGGCCGGCATCACGTTCACAAAACCCGGGGCCTTCTTTCCGGCTGCAACGTTGAGCGCCAGCGTCAAGGCTTCGACAGCCAACACAACTTCTTACGATCTGACAGCGGTCACAGCGCAGACATCGCTCGCCTATGAACTTACCGATGTCGATACGGTGTCAGGTGGCGTCTCTCTACGCTGGTCAGACATTGATGACGCATTCGGCTCGAATGATTATCTAACCTTTTCAACCCCTTTCGAATATGTGCGCGACACCCGAGACAGCACACTTGATCCGACAGAAGGCTACCGCGCCTCGATATCGGCAACTCCAAGCTACGAGATCAATGGCGGCGCTTTATTCTCGTCCTTCGAGGGGTCTATCGCCGGCTATCAATCGCTGGGCGCAGAAGATCGACTTGTTCTCGCGGGCAAGCTGGATGCGGGGACCCTGATAGGCGGCGATACCCTCGCAGCCATTCCCGCAGATCGCCGTTTCTTTGCCGGTGGGGGCGGATCGGTTCGCGGATATGCGTTTGAGGAAATCTCCCCTTACAATGGGGCCGGCGACGCAACCGGCGGGCGATCTTATGCTTTGGCGTCGTTTGAAGCCCGCATCAAGGTGACAGATTCGATTGGTATCGTCCCTTTTGTTGACGCCGGCAGCGTGACTGCCTCAAATATCCCTGATTTCTCAGATATTCGCCTCGGTGCGGGCATAGGCTTGCGCTATGCTACACCCTTCGGACCGATCCGGCTCGACGTTGCAATGCCTCTCAATCCTTATGACGGCGGCAGCAAATACGGGATCTATGCCGGCATAGGCCAGAGCTTTTAGGCCAATCAGCAGCGAACGAGCGAAGAGACTCAGGCAGAATGGCCTTCATAAAGCATATAATCGTTACCCTCCTTAGAGCCGCCAAATATGCGATAGGCCTTGGGCTGGCCGTGCTGATCGCAATCATCGCGCTTGCAGGCTTCACTTCATTTGGCGCCGGCATTCTTGCACCCTGGATTGCATCAGCAGTTTCCCAGCCGGGGCGAGAGATCACCATTTCTGGCCCTGGGCCGCTGCTGACGGGCGAATTGCGAGTACAATCCGTTTCAGTCGCAGATGAAAAAGGAACCTATGCTACGATTGATGGCATCGCTCTGGACTGGTCGCCGCTCTCTCTTCTCGAATTCACGTTTGACGCAGACCGGCTCGAAATTGACTCCGTGTCGGTTACCAGGAAACCGGATGCACCCCAAACAACCACCCAGGCCAGTGACGGTGGTTTTTCGCTGCCAGTCAAACTGGATATAGATAGCCTGCTGTTTCCCCATATAGCACTCAATCAAAACGTGCTCGGCCGCACGTTCGATCTAAGCATCAGTGGAAATCTGGTCGCCGACTCCAATGCCATCAGCTCGAAAATTGCGGCCAAGCGTAACGATGGCGCTGGCGGCACGCTCGATGCAGATATCGTGTTCTCGCCCGACGATGATCGGCTGAAGCTGGATGCACGTTTTTCAGAGCCTGAGGGCGGTGTGCTGGCGGGGTTGCTACGCCTCCCGTCCAACCCTTCGGTCGACGTCGCCGTTGTCGGAGAAGGTCCTCTCTCCGAATGGACTGGCGACATTTCCGGCACCGTTGACGGACAACAGACTGTCGACATCAAGGCGACGCATCGGCAAGCGAAGGGTGGCCCGCATCAATTGACAGTCACGGGGGGCGGTCAATTGGCGACCCTCTTGCCGCCAGCGCTTCGTCCGGCATTTGCCGGAACGACATCCATCGATCTCGCCGTCGATTACGCAGAAGATGGCCGTCTCGATCTACAGAAGGCCGACATTGCCAGCGGCAGCCTGACGCTGACCGGCTCAGGCACTCTTGATCCATCGGGTGACAACGATCTGACAGCAAGCCTGAAGGGTGTTAACGGCCCAATCGACTTCCGTTGGCCAATGGGTGAACACGAGCTTGCGGCTGCCATTGAAAGTGTCGATTTGACCGCACGCGGTCCCGCCAGTGCAGTCAATCTCGACCTCAGTGCCTCGCTCAACCGCCTGACTGTGCCGCAAGCGGATCTGCGCGGTGTTTCGCTATCCGCAACGAGTGCCACATTCGATCTGGGAAACAGAACGGGTGCTCTGGACGTGGTGCTCAGCGTCAACGCAAGCGCATTCACCAATCCATCACTGGAACGAGCCCTGAAGGCGCCCGTAACAGTGAAGGCACCTGTAATCCTCTCCGCGGACAAAGTGGCTGTCGAGACCGCGACCATCGAAAGTGCAACAGTTGGCGGCACCGTCACCGGACAATACGCTCTCGACACGCAGGAACTGGATGCGCAGATCAAGTTGTTTGCCCTGCCATCCGTGCTGCCAGAAGATTTGGCCGGAAAGTTGACCGGAACAATCGAGATCGCCGGTAATGTGAACTACCAGCAGCCAACGACCGTGACGGTTGATGGCCTGACCGTCAAGTCCAACCTGGGTTCGATCACCGGCAATGCCTCCTATGAAGACGACGCACTGACCGCCAACCTCACAGGTGAGCTTTCAAACCTGTCCACATTTATGGACAAGGCAGAAGGCAAAGCCGACTTTTCGCTGGACGCCAGCGGGCCTTTGGATGCGCTGGATGCCAAAGCAGAGATATCCATCGATCAGGCCAAATTTGCCGGATACGAACTTAAGGGATTTGAGCTTCAAGCAAGCGGCAAAGCAGATCCTGACGCCCCGACGGGAACCGCCACAGCATCAGGATCCATTGATGGTCAGAGCATAGACCTGTCGGCCGAACTCAAAAGCGAGAACGGACGCGCGGTCCTTCCGCAATTCGAAGCAAATGTCGGTGAAAACAGGATTACCGGCAACCTGTCCTTTTCGCCTGACTTCCAACCGCAAGGCGCGTTTCAATTCGACTTCCCAAAGATTGCCCTTCTGGCTGCCTTGGCCGGCCAGAATGTAGAGGGCGACCTCAAGGGCAAGGTGGAATTGGGCTCAACGAGCGGATCGATCCGCGCAAAAGTAGAGGCTAGCGGTTCGCGCATCGAACGCGACGGCACACTGCTGAGTGGGCCACGTATTTCGCTCGACATTCCCGACGCCAAAGCGCTCGCTCTCAATGGAACCTTGAAAGCATCAAGTCTTGCTCTCGGGACAAACAAGGTCAGCGATATTGCTCTCGCCTTCGAACGCCAGTCATCTGCTACCGAGTTTGACCTTGAAGCCCAATATGACAAGGCGCCGGTCACGGTGAAGGGTAGCATCGAACAAGACGAGCAATTGTCGATCGCCTTGCAAGAAGCCTCCGCTACACCGCAAGGGATCAAGGTTACGCTCGCTGATCCGGTCACCTTGAAGATCGCTGATGGCGGAGTTGCATTCCAGGATCTGAAGATAAAGGCAGGCGATGGCACGATCAGTGCGAGCGGCAATGCTGGCTCTGAGCTGGATGTCAACGGCCGCCTGGATGCCTTGCCGGCATCGCTGGTCAATCGCTTTGTTCCTTCGCTATCCGCCGCTGGCACGATCTCCGGAACAGTTACAGCAAATGGCACCGCTTCCAGCCCGTCGATCGGATACGACCTGAAATGGTCCGATGCCGCAATCGCCCAGACCCGCAGTGCGAACCTGCCTGCACTGACGATCAACGCCAAAGGGCAGTTTGCCAACAGTAAGGTAACAGTCCAAACCGAACTGTCAGGCGTCTCCGGCCTGACACTGTCAGGCGGCGGATCGGTTGGGATTACTGGAAACAAGCCACTCGATATGCGCTTTTCCGGAGACCTGCCCTTCGGCGTTCTGGCCGGGCAACTGGCTGGACAAGGGCTTGTGCTGGAGGGTGCTGCGGCCGTGAATGTCATCCTCGCGGGCAGCGCTCAGGCACCGCAAATTTCCGGTTCGATCAACACCAACGGCGCACGTCTCATAGACACTCGGCGAAATCTCGCTGTTGAAAACCTGTCAGCCAGCATAGCGATGAACGGGAACACGGCACGCATCGAAAACCTGACAGGCCAACTGACTGGTGGAGGCAAGGTCACTGCCAGCGGCACCATCGACATACTGAGCCCGAATTTGCCTGCGGACCTCACGGTAAAAATGGATCAGGCGGCCTATGCCGACGGCACCATCTTCTCGACAACGGCCAGTGGCGACATGACGGTGAAAGGTCCGCTTCTGGCCTCGCCAACATTGTCTGGGGCTGTCAATCTTGGCGAGACGGCGATCACGATTCCCGAGCGCCTTCCGCCGACATTGCGCCAGCTTGACATCGAACACCGCAATGCGCCTGCAGATGTGCGCAAGCAAATGGCGGTGGTCAATAAAACAGAAAGCCACGGCAGCAGCTCCGATCTGGCGCTCGATCTGAAAATCTCGGCCCCTGCCCGGATTTTCGTACGAGGGCGCGGCATTGATGCCGAACTCGGCGGATCGCTCACCATTCGCGGGACGGCCAGTAATCCGATCGTCTCTGGCGGTTTCACGCTCACCCGTGGGCGATTGATGATCCTGACGCGCCGACTCGACTTCACCAGCGGCAAGATCACCTTCGGCGGCAATCTTATTCCGCGACTGGATATGACAGCGACCACCACCAGTGGCAGCACCACGATCACAACATCGATCGAGGGCTTGGCTGATGACCCGCAGATTACCTTCTCGTCGTCACCCGCCCTTCCCCAGGATGAAATTCTGGCGCAGTTGATCTTCGGACAGTCCATCGCCAAGCTATCGCCGCTGCAGATCGCACAGCTTGCCGATGCAGCAAGCCAGTTGGCGGGGGGCAATTCCACATCGCTTCTCAACAGTCTGCGCTCCGGCCTCGGTGTCGACAATCTCGACATCACCACCGACAGTCAGGGCAATGCCAGCGTAAGTGCCGGCAAGTATCTGAACGACCGCACCTATCTGGAACTTCAGCAATCGGGTGAAGGCACAGGCAAGGCGGTTATTAATCTGGACATAGGGCGCGGGGTAAAGTTGCGCGGCGAAGCCGGCGGTGACGGCAGTGGTGCAGCCGGGATCTTCTACGAAAAAGAGTACTGATCGGACGCCTGCAATATAACGTGCGTCAAAAGCCGGCCTTGGTAGTCTTCAACAGTATGTTGGATTCTGTGTTGTTGATACCTTCAATCAGACGGATCAGTCTCAATGTTTCGTCAAAACCTGCAAGGTCGCGGGTCTCAAGCTCGGCAATCAAATCCCATCTTCCATTGGTGCTGTGCAGTGCCCTGACCTCCGGAATGCCACGTAACTGGCGCATCACTTGATCGGCAAGCTTGCCGAGCACTTCGATCAAGACAACGGCGCGGACACCGATTTGACGTAGCTCGTCACCGGTCCTCACCGTAAACCCCGTGATCGTTCCTCCGGACACCATGCGAGTGATGCGCGCCGTCACGGTCGCCCTGGAAGCCCCGGTCTCAGCGGCAAGCGAAGCGACTGGAATGCGCGCATTCTGCCTGAGGGTCGCAAGAATAGTTCGGTCAAGGTCGTCAAGCTCCTGCATTGTGCGCACCGCTATTTATCAAAGTGTCAAATTGGTGTTCAAAATCGACACTATTCCTTCTTTCTGTCAACAGACGAATGAAAGATGATGGTGACAACATCAGGAGACAGCATGGATAAGAACGGAATATCAGTCGCTTTGATCGGCGTACCGCTGGAGGAAGGTTCAGGCCGTGGCGGATGCGCCATGGGACCGGCAGCGCTCCGGATAGCCGGAATTTCTGACGCCCTTTCCGATCTCGGCTACCAGGTCTCCGATTGCGGCGATCTGCGGCCTGATGCTGCAATGGATCTCACTCCGAACGAAAATGCAAAACACATCCAACGCGTCGGTGCGATGACACGCGCGCTGGAGAATGCGATCTATGTTGCGGCAGAAGGCGGCAGCATTCCGGTGACGCTGGGCGGCGATCACAGCCTGGCCATGGGCAGCGTTTCCGGTATGGCACGGCATGCACATACACAAGGCCGACCTCTCTTCGTATTGTGGCTGGACGCCCATGCCGATTTCAACACGCCGGAAAGCTCGCCATCTGGAAACATGCATGGAATGCCGGTCGCCTATTTCTGCGGTGCTGCCGATCTCGGCAATATCCTGCCGGAAGATCGTCCCCTTGTTGATCCCAAGCGCGTCTATCAGGTCGGCATTCGTTCGGTTGATGCCCAAGAGCGCAAGCGCATCGGAGAGCACGGCGTGCGTGTTTACGATATGCGCGCCATCGACGAGTTGGGCATGGCATCGATCATGCAGAGCATATTGCAGGAAGTTGCCGCCCAAAACGGTCTGCTCCATGTCAGCCTGGATGTCGACTTTCTCGATCCGGCGATTGCGCCAGGCGTCGGCACAACGGTTCCAGGAGGCGCTACGTTTCGCGAGGCTCATCTCATCATGGAGATGCTGCATGATAGCGATCTTGTCGCTTCCCTGGACCTGGTTGAGCTCAACCCGTTTCTCGATGATCGAGGCACCAGCGCCCGCGTTCTCGTCGAACTGTCGGCAAGCCTCTTCGGTCGTAGAATTCTCGATCGTCCCACCCGCTCCGCGTGATCAATAGAGGTCTTGAGATGACATTATCAGCAGAACTGATCGCCACAGAACAGCGTCTCGGCGCACACAACTACAAGCCGCTCGACGTCGTATTGACCCGTGGTGAAGGCGTTCACGTCTGGGACAGCGAAGGCAAACAATACCTCGATTGCCTCTCTGCCTATTCCGCCGTGAACCAGGGACATTGCCATCCGCGCATTCTGGCCGCTCTGACGGAACAGGCCTCCAAACTGACGTTGACATCCCGCGCATTCCGCAACGACCAACTCGCCCCGTTCTATGAGGAGATAGCCGCGCTGACCGGCTCGCATAAGGTGCTGCCAATGAACTCCGGTGCCGAGGCTGTGGAGACCGCCATCAAGGCGGTGCGCAAATGGGGCTACGAGACCCGCGGAATTCCGGAGGACAAGGCCGAGATCATCGTCTGCGCGAATAATTTTCACGGGCGCACGCTGAGCATTGTTTCGTTTTCCACCGACCCGGATGCGCGCCGAAACTTCGGACCCTTCACCTCCGGATTCAGCATCGTGCCCTTTGGTGACGAAAAGTCGTTCGAAGCGGCAATCAATCCCAACACGGTCGCGGCATTGATCGAACCCATTCAGGGCGAGGCAGGCGTTATCATTCCGCCCCCTGGGTATTTCCGCCGCGTGCGCGAGCTTTGCACGCAACACGATATCACGCTGATACTCGACGAAATTCAGACGGGCCTTGGTCGCACCGGAAAACTGTTGGCCGAAGAACATGAAAACATCGAGGCGGATGTAACGCTGGTCGGCAAGGCTCTGTCCGGCGGCTTTTACCCCGTATCGGCTGTCCTTTCGAATTCCGAGGTTCTGGGTGTGTTGAAACCGGGACAGCACGGTTCGACATTTGGCGGCAATCCTTTGGCCTGCGCAGTCGCGCGCGCAGCCCTAAAGGTCCTCGTCGAGGAAGACATGATCGGCAACGCGGAGCGCATGGGGGCCCGCTTCCTCAACGGTCTTGGATCAATTCGCTCGAATATGATCAAGGAAGTCCGCGGCAGAGGATTGATGCTTGCCGTCGAACTCGACCCGGACGTCGGCGGTGCTCGTCCCTATTGCTACGCCCTAAAAGAAAAGGGCCTCCTGGCAAAGGACACCCATGAGAATACCATCCGCTTTGCCCCACCTCTGATTATCGATGAAAAACAGGTAGACTGGGCACTGGAACAGATAGAAGCAGTCCTGACCGGCCCCATTTCTTGAAACGCCGCCAGCACTTTATCGCAACCTGTCCGGCAACCCGAAAGCGGTCAACGTCTTTGGCGCTTGAAGAGCTGTGGGCGGAATTTAGAATTAAGAAACATTCTTCCGTTAGGCTTGCCGTAGTGAGCCCCGAATCAGTCCTGCCAGACACGGCAATTGTATAAAGGCACGCATTTTCGGCAGCAAAGGTTGCAAATGCCGTACTTGGCACAGCGCCGATTGCTCAGGCATAGGAAAGTTGGGAAGAATTTTGATGTCAACGGCGATCAACTCTACGAATTTTGGTGATGAAACTCTCGAAATCATCGCGTTCCGCCTGCATGATCAGGAATTCTGCGTGCGGACAACGACGATCCGGGAAATTCGCGGCTGGGCACCATCCACGCCGATTCCCCACGCTCCTGCCGACGTAATCGGCGTGATGAACCTCCGTGGCTCAGTCATCCCGATCATCGACCTCGCGCAAAAGCTTGGCATGAAGAGCACCGTTGCAAACGAACGCTCGGCGATTGTTGTCACCGAGGTGCACAACATGGTCATTGGCATGCTGGTGGATCGCGTCTCCGACATCCTGACCATTCCTGCCACGCAGGTACAGCCGGTGCCGGAAGTGTCGGCTTCCTTCGACAAGTCCTTCTCTGAAGGCATCATCGCGACTGAACATGGTATGATCTGCTTCCTCAATCTGTCGAAAATGTTCAAGGGCAGTGAGATGGAGGACATGGCAGCCTGACGGGGCCTGTAAAGCTGAATTTGGCAAGCCGCCCTGGGTCACCTCGGCGGCTTTTTCTTTGCCAAATTTCGAAAAAAGCAATCTTAGGTTTATTTAATTACAACTTAAACATTGAGCACTTATAGATAAAGAATTGTTGATTCCGAAATTAAAGGGGGAGCGGATAACATGTTTGGCAAACCGTCATCGCGGAAGCTCAATTCGTTTTTCGAAGCGCTTTCACGCTCTCACGCAATTATTGAATTTAATATCGATGGCACGATCGAGCGTGCCAACGAGAATTTCTGCAAGGCGCTCGGCTACACGCCAGCTGAAATCGTCGGCAAACACCACAGCATGTTCTGTCCCACAGACTATGCCGCGTCGGAGGAATACAGAGCTTTCTGGAAAGCTCTCGCCAGCGGCAAATATCAGTCCAGTTCATTTAAACGCATCGCCAAAGGCGGCCAGGAAATCTGGATCCAGGCATCCTATGATCCGGTCATTGTCGGCGGCAAAGCCGTCAAAGTCGTGAAAGTTGCAACGGACATAACGGAAGCCAAGCAAAAGGCCATCGAGGATGACAGCAAGCTGGCCGCCATCAGCCGGTCTCAGGCCGTCATCGAGTTCGAGCCCACGGGCAAAATCATCACCGCCAATGAAAATTTCTGTGCAGCGACTGGATATGGTCTCTTGGAAATCCAGGGCAAGCATCACAGCATGTTTTGCGATGCTGATTACATCGCCTCGCAGGAGTATAAGGATTTCTGGCCGAAACTCGCCCGTGGCGAGTTCCTGTCCAATGAGTTCCTGCGCTATGGCAAGGGCGGCAAACCGCTCTGGATCCAGGCGGCCTATAATCCTATCCTGGACGACAAGGGCGCAGTGGTGAAGGTCGTGAAATTCGCCACCGACGTCACCGCGCGCATGAATGATATTGCCCGCTTGAGCGATGGTCTGAACACGGTCGCTCACGGCGACCTCACGGTGCATTTCGCCACGCCCTTTGTGCCGACGATGGAAAAGACCCGTAGCGACTTCAACGAAGCCGTCGCGAAATTGCGCGAGACATTACAGACGGTTGGCAAGGCGGCAGGCGAGATAGCCGCGGGATCGCGTGAAATCGGCGCCAATGCCGGCGATCTTGCCAAGCGCACAGAACATCAGGCGGCATCGCTCGAGGAGACCGCGGCAGCGCTGGCCGAAATAACAACGGCCTCCTCAGAATCTAGCCAGAGTGCAGACCTTGCCGGCAAGGTGGTCGCTCAAACCAAGCTCCATGCCGAGCAGTCCAGCAAGATCGTGGACGGGGCCGTCGACGCCATGGCGGAAATCGAGACCTCCGCCAAAGAGATAAACAATATCATCGCTGTCATCGACAGCATCGCGTTTCAGACCAACCTTCTGGCGTTGAACGCCGGCGTCGAAGCTGCCCGTGCCGGCGATGCCGGAAAGGGCTTCGCCGTGGTGGCGCAGGAAGTGCGCGAACTTGCCCAGCGTTCGGCCGCGGCTGCCAAGGAAATCAAGGGACTGATCACGGCATCCGGCACGCACGTGGAAAAAGGTGTCGGGCTCGTGCGCCAGACAGGCGATGCATTGAGGGAAATTCTGGATGCCATCCGTCAGATCGATGGCAATGTGACTGACATCGTCTCCAGCACCCGCGAACAGGGTACTAGTCTGACTGAGGTCAATACGGCGGTCAATCAGATCGACCAGGCAACACAACAGAATGCGGCTATGTCAGAAGAATCGACTGCGGCCAGCCACCGCTTGTCGGAAGAGGCCGACATTCTGTTCGAACTTCTGAGCGCCTTCAAGCTTGGAACGGACGCCTCTACTCCGGCAATGTCCTCTCCCATACGCGCATCGCCTCGCGCCGCAACTGCTTCCGTAAAGCGGCCAGTACCGGCGGTAAGCGGAAACCTCGCGCTGAAGGAAAACTGGGAAGAGTTCTGATCGGTCTGGCGCTAATGGAAAAGGGCGGTCAGTGACCGCCCTTTTCTATTTCATTTTATCGAAGTCCGCTCAGGTCCGCGCCTCCTTGGGAGCAGCACCGGCCATGCCCATGGGAAGAGCGTCTTCTCCCTCCTTGGCATCCATATAGTGCTTTTCAGCCACCGGCCGCACCAATGCGTTGGCGATGAGCCCGATAACCAGCAAGGCCGCCATCGCGTACATCGTCGTGTTGTAGAGGCTGGATGTCGGATCGACAGTGCCGGCCGGTGCGATTTCCATCAGGCGAGCAATTGTCACCGTCTTGGCAGCAATCAGCTGATCGAGCTGATCCATACCGGCACCGAACTTCTGCTGGAATGCTGCCGGATCGATCTTCTCCGCAAGAGCGCGAACAGAGGTTCCAATCGACATGTCACGCAACTGCGTGATAGCGAGCGGACCGAGAACGCCGGCCGTGCTCCATGCCGTGAGCAGGCGACCATGGATACCACCAACATATTTCGTACCGAAGATATCGGCGAGATAGGCCGGAATGGTGGCAAAGCCGCCGCCATACATCGTGAAGATGATCATGGTTGCCGCATAGAACATGACCAGCCACATGACTGCAGGATTGACGCTGACCTGCGCTGCTGCATATGGGATCGACAGATAAAGGAGAATGCCGAGGATGAAGAACACATAATATGTGTTCTTCCGCCCGATATAATCCGATGTGGACGCCCAGAAGAAGCGACCGACCATGTTGAACACAGAGATCATGAAGACGTAGGTCGCCGCGAAGGTTGAGTTGACCACGAGCGGCAAAGTCGTCCCGAAGATTTCCGTCATCATCGTCTTAGCAACCCCGATCACACCGATACCGGCAGTCACGTTGAAGCACAAAACAATCCACAGCAGATAGAACTGCGGCGTCTTGAGCGCCTGGTTGATGTCGACGTGACGCTGGGTGATCATCCGCTTGGCAGCATCATTGGCCGTTGGCGGTGTCCAGCCTGCAGGCTTCCAGCCTTCGCGCGGAACGCGATAGGAAAATGCCGCGATGATCATGACGATGAAGTAAGCGATGCCAAGGGTAAAGAATGTCATCGCAGCACCGGTATTACCCGTGCCAACGACATAGACGCCTTCCTGCAATGGCACTGGCGTAGACGCCAGCTGCTTGGCGGTCGCGGTGACCACCTCCACCATCTGTCCATTGACCTCGGCCAGACGACGACCGCCTTCGGTGACCATCGTCACTGCACCTTCAGCACCAAGATACTGTGGTGCCTGATAGTAAAGAGACAGCAGGGTTTCCTTGATTGGCGTGGCGATCATCGCACCACCACCAAAACCCATGATGGCAAGGCCCGTTGCCATTCCGCGACGGTCCGGGAACCAGCGGATCAGGGTCGATACAGGCGAAACATAGCCCAGACCGAGGCCGCATCCGCCCAGCACGCCATAGCCGAAATAGAGAAGCCAAAGCTGATGGGTGAGGATGCCGATACCACCGATGATGAAGCCACCGCCCCACAGGAATGCAGCAGTCACACCGACCATACGGGGGCCGACTTCTTCAAGCCACTTGCCGGCAAACGCCGCTGCGAGGCCGAGAAAAACAATAGCGACCGAGAAAATCCAGACGACAGACTGAAGCGCCCAGTCGGATGACGAGGCAGCGACGACGCCGAATTCCTTGGTCAGCGGTGGGTTGAAAATACTCCAAGCATAAACTGAGCCAATACAAAGATGGATCGCGATCGATGCCGGCGGTACTTTCCACCTGTTGAACCCCTCTTCAGCGATAATATGCTCTTTTTTGAGTTTATTGAACATAATAGGTCAGCCCTCCTAGCTGATAACCACCTTAAACGCGTATTGCCGCCAACACCGGCAACAACCCGACTGGCATCAGATTTTACAATCTGTGCCGTATCCCCTTCTCCCTGGGTGTCCCCCAATGCGAAGGCGGAATTTACTCATTCCGGAAGCGTGGCTTCCGACAATGCTTCTCCAGCAATGGATCCCTTGCCCTTGCTGGAATTTGCAGCAGCACCAGATCCAACACCTGGGCCACTTTCCTCATTCGGTCTTTTGACCAGAACCGCCGCGTCAAGAACGAGACGATCTAAACCCTCGCCACCATGATCGACCAGTTCGAAGAACCGGCGCCGCATGCGGGGCTCCCAGAACTTGTTGATATGGGTCGCAATACCTTCCAATCGGGTATCCGCCGGCTGCGATTTGAAGAAGGTCGCAATCTGGTTCGCCATGCGAATAAGCTTCTGGGTGACATTGTCATGCGACATCGGAAATAGCCTCCAGTCTGATCCGCTGGGGATGGGTAAAAATCTCAAAATCATTGCCACGCACGACGGCGGCAAGCGTGATGCCCGCGGCCTGCGCAGTGCGGATGGCAAGAGCGGTTGGTGCCGAGACAGCAGCAAGCACTGGGCTGCCCAGAAGAGCCGCCTTCTGAACCATTTCAACCGATACCCGGCTGGTGACCGCGACGATGCCTTCGGCACCGGCCCGGCCGCCCCGAAGCACGGCACCTACCAGTTTATCCAGAGCGTTATGCCGCCCCACATCTTCGCGGGCAGCAATCAGTCCTTCACCGGGGATATAAAAACCTGCACCATGGACGGCATGCGTCTGGCTATTAAGCGCCTGCGCGCTTGAAAGGCCCGCGACCGAGTTGACGATGTCGTCAGCACAGACCGCAAGCTGAATCTGTTCGACCGATTTCACCGTCCGCAGTGCCTGTTCGATGGATTCGATACCGCACAAACCACAGCCAACCGGTCCCGCCATATGCCGTCTGCGGACACGCAATGCATCGGAGGCATCGTCCACCAGCTGGATCTGGACATCCAGCCCCTCCCCATGCACCTCAATCTGAATGTCCTTGATCTCTGCGGCGGTAGAGATGATCTCTTCCGTCAAGCTGAAGCCAACGGCAAAATCCTCAAGATCTGCTGGTGTCGCCATCATGACTGCATGGGTGGAGAAACCGTAGGAAAATGCCACCGGGATTTCTTCCGGCACCATGCGCTCACCGTCCCGCATAACGCCGGAATGTTGTGCCAAACGCCGCACAGAAATTCCCGTGGCAGGAAGGCCGATCACTCAGCCGCCTCCATCTTCCCGGAAATCCTACGTGATTGACGGCTAAGTTCCTCATAATCCTCCTGCCATTCGGTCGGACCGTTTGACGGCGAGATCTGCACGGCAGTTACCTTGTATTCAGGGCAATTGGTCGCCCAGTCGGAAAAGTCCGTGGTGATCACATTCGCCTGCGTGCCCGGATGGTGGAAGGTGGTGTAGACCACGCCCGGTGCCACACGATCCGTGATCAAGGCGCGCAAGGTCGTGTCTCCGGAGCGGCTGGCAAGCTTCACCCAGTCGCCATCCTTCACGCCGCGCTGTTCGGCATCGTGCGGATGCATTTCCAGCAGGTCTTCGGCGTGCCAGGCCACGTTCTCTGTCCGTCGTGTCTGCGCACCCACATTGTATTGCGACAGGATACGACCAGTCGTCAAAAGCAATGGGAAGCGAGGGCCGGTACGTTCATCGGTTGCGACGTATTCCGTGCGGATGAACTTGCCCTTGCCACGCACAAAGCCATCGACATGCATGACCGGCGACCCTTCGGGGAACTTCTCGTTACAAGGCCACTGAACCGAACCCATCTTTTCGAGATAGTCGTAAGACACGCCGGCAAAGCTCGGGGTCGTCGCCGCGATTTCGTCCATGATCTGCGAAGGATGCGTATAGTTCCAGCCAAGCCCCATGGCTTGAGCGAGATGCTGCGTGACTTCCCAGTCGGCATACCCGTTCTTCGGTGTCATCACCTTGCGCACGCGATTAATGCGGCGTTCGGCGTTGGTGAAGGTACCGTCCTTTTCAAGGAAGGTGGAGCCTGGCAGGAAAACATGAGCATAATTGGCCGTCTCGTTGAGGAAAAGGTCGTGCACCACGACACATTCCATGGCCGCAAGACCGGCTGAGACGTGTTTAGTATCCGGATCGGACTGCAGGATATCTTCACCCTGTATATAGATGCCCTTGAAGGTGCCCTCGACAGCAGCATCCAGCATATTAGGAATACGAAGGCCCGGTTCGTTGTTGAGCTTCACGCCCCACAATTTCTCGAAAATATCGCGCGTCGCATCGTCGGAGATATGGCGATAGCCGGGCAATTCATGCGGGAACGAGCCCATATCGCAAGAGCCCTGCACATTGTTCTGGCCACGCAGGGGATTCACCCCAACGCCTTCGCGACCAATATTGCCCGTGGCCATCGCAAGATTGGCAATGGCCATGACGGTGGTCGAACCCTGGCTATGTTCGGTTACACCGAGACCGTAATAGATCGCACCATTACCACCGCGGGCATAAAGGCGGGCGGCACCACGAAGTGTTTCTGCGGGAACGCCGGTGAACTTTTCCGTCTCTTCCGGGCTATGCTCAGACGAGCCGACAAAAGAGGCCCAGTCTTCAAATTCCGACCAGTCACAACGTTCACGGATAAAGGTTTCGTCGTAAAGGCCTTCCGTGACGATGACATGGGCGAGTGCCGTCAGTACGGCAACATTGGTGCCGGGCTTCAATGGCAAATGAAAGGCGGCTTCGACATGAGGTGTACGCACGAGATCGATGCGGCGCGGGTCGATGACGATCAGCTTGGCACCTTGCCGAAGACGCTTCTTCAAGCGCGAGCCGAAGACCGGATGACCGTCGGTCGGGTTCGCACCGATCACGACCACCACATCGGTCTGTTCGACGGAATCGAAATCCTGCGTACCGGCGGATGTGCCAAAGGCCTGACCAAGACCGTAACCCGTCGGCGAATGGCACACGCGCGCGCATGTATCGACATTGTTGTTGCCAAAGCCCGCACGGATCAGTTTCTGCACCAGGAAGGTTTCCTCGTTGGTGCAACGCGATGACGTGATGCCGCCGATCGACTCGCGACCGTACTGATACTGGATCCGGCGGAATTCCGAAGCCACATGGGCATAGGCCTCTTCCCAGGTCACTTCACGCCAGGGATCGGTGATCTTTTCCCTGACCATCGGATTGAGAATGCGATCCTTGTGGGTGGCATAACCATAGGCAAAGCGACCCTTGACGCAGGAATGGCCACGATTGGCCTTGCCGTCCTTGTAAGGCACCATGCGCACAAGTTCCTCGCCCCGCATTTCCGCCTTGAACGAACAGCCAACGCCGCAATAGGCACAGGTGGTTACGGCAGAGTGCTCTGGCTGGCCGATCTCGATGACGGATTTTTCCGTGAGCGTTGCTGTCGGGCATGCCTGCACGCAGGCCCCGCAGGACACACACTCAGAGTCCATGAAAAGTTCGTGAGCACCGGGAGAGACACGGCTGTCAAAGCCACGACCTTCGATGGTCAAGGCGAATGTACCCTGCACTTCTTCACAGGCCCGAACGCAACGCGAGCAGACGATGCATTTGGAAGGATCATAGGTGAAGTAAGGGTTTGACTCGTCCTTCGGCATCCAGCGCGCGTTCGCATCGCCACCGTCTCGCGCCTTGACGTGGTTCTCACCCTCATAGCCGTAACGCACATCGCGCAGGCCAACAGCGCCAGCCATATCTTGCAGTTCGCAATCGCCATTGGCAGCGCAGGTCAGACAATCGAGCGGATGGTCGGAAATATAGAGTTCCATCACACCCTTGCGGATCTGCTTCAGGCGATCCGTCTGTGTGTGAACGACCAGGCCTTCGACGGCGGGCGTGGTGCAGGAGGCTGGGGTCCCATTGCGTCCCTCAACCTCCACCAGACAGAGTCGGCATGACCCGAAAGCATCCACCATGTCGGTCGCACAAAGCTTCGGCACCTGTATACCAGCATCCCTCGACGCGCGCATGATCGACGTCCCTTCGGGCACGGTCACCTTCTTGCCGTCGATCGTGAGAGTAACTGTCTTTTCCGATTTCGAGGCCGGCGTTCCGTAGTCGATTTCGTGAATAAGGGACATTGTCTTACTCCGCTGCTTCAAGGGCCGGCTGAGGGCCGAAGTCTTCGGGGAAATGGGTCATGGCGCTCATCACCGGATAGGGCGTAAAACCGCCGAGCGCACAGAGCGAGCCGAACTTCATCGTATTACAGAGATCGGCCAGCAGAGCCCGGTTCTTCTCCGGTTCGACACCCTTGGCGATCATGTCGACGGTTTCTACGCCGCGGGTGGAACCGATACGGCATGGCGTGCACTTGCCGCAGCTTTCGACAGCACAGAATTCCATGGCAAATCGGGCCTGCTTCAGCATGTCCGCGGTCTCGTCGAACACGACAATGCCGGCATGGCCAATCAAGCCATCTTTCGCAGCGAAAGCCTCATAGTCGAATGGCGTATCAAACAGTTCGCGCGGGAAATAAGCCCCAAGAGGGCCGCCAACCTGCACTGCTTTCACAGGGCGCCCGCTGAGCGTGCCGCCGCCGATATGATCGACAATCTCGCCCAGCGACAGACCAAAGGCCGTCTCATAAAGACCGCCATATTTAACATTTCCGGCAATCTGGATCGGGATGGTGCCACGCGAACGCCCCATACCGAAGTCACGGTAGAATTCAGCGCCCCGGTCCATGATGATCGGGACAGACGCGAGCGACAACACATTGTTGACGACAGTCGGCTTGCCCATAAAGCCTTCCAGCGCGGGCAAAGGAGGTTTGGCACGCACGACGCCGCGCTTTCCTTCCAGACTGTTCAGAAGGGACGTCTCCTCGCCGCAGACATAGGCACCGGCACCGGCACGAACCTCCATATCGAAGGCATAGGAAGAACCCAGCACCGATGGTCCCAGGATTCCGGCCTCACGGGCAATGCGGATGGCTCTGCTCATCGTTTCGATGGCATGCGGATATTCCGAACGGGTGTAGATATACCCCTTGGTCGCGCCGGTCGCGATGCCCGCAATGGCCATGCCTTCGATCAGAACGAAGGGGTCGCCTTCCATGATCATCCGGTCGGCGAACGTGCCGCTATCACCTTCGTCGGCATTGCAGACGATGTATTTTTGATCCGCAGAGGCGCCGGCAACTGTCTTCCACTTGATACCCGTTGGAAAGCCAGCCCCGCCGCGCCCCCGAAGTCCGCTCTCTGTGACTTGTGTGACGATATCCACGGGTGCCATGGCAACCGCATTCTTCAGCCCTTTCAGGCCCTGATAATGACGGTAATCGTCAAGCGACAACGGATCGGTTACGCCGCAACGGGCAAAGGTGAGCCGGGTTTGCTGACGAAGAAATGGAATTTCCTTCGTCAGCCCCCGACAGAGTTCATGTTTTCCGCCATTGAGGAAGTCGGCATCGAAAAGGCCCGGTACATCCGATGCTTTCACCGGACCATAGGCAACGCGGCCATGATCGGTGCGAACTTCAACCAGTGTTTCCAGCCACAGCATTCCGCGCGAACCGTTGCGCACGATCTTTGCATCGATGCCGCGTGACGAAACTTCTCTTTCGATGGCCGCAGCCACCTTGTCTGCACCAACGGCAAGTGCAGCGGCATCGCAAGGAACGAAAATCACAGTTGTCATCGTGCGGCCTCCGCAATCAGCGACCTAACATCATCTGCCGTGAGACGACCGTGGACCTCACCATCCAGCATTGCGGCAGGCGCACAGGCACAAAGCCCAAGACAGAAAACAGGCTCAAGAGTAACTGAGCCGTCTGCCGTAGTCTCATGCCAGTCGATACCAAGGCTCTTCTTCACGGAGGATGCAAGCGCGTCAGCTCCCATGGACTGGCAGGCTTCCGCGCGACAGAGTTTTAGGACATGCCGACCGGCGGGATGGCTGCGGTAATCGTGATAAAAACTGACGACACCATGCACTTCGGCACGAGACAGATTAAGCGCATTCGCGATCACCGGCTTTGCCTCTTCAGGCACAAATCCAAAAGCATCCTGAATAGCATGCAGGATCGGCAACAATGGACCTTCCAGGCCACGCAGATCTTCTATGATCGAGATAGTACGCGCCGACACATCGTCAGCGGACAAACGAACATTCATTCGCTATGCCTCCCACCGGCTGACACATAAGCTCTAAGCAGTCGCGCCAGCACCTGTTATGAATTGCTTACAAAGACCGCCATCCCACGGTCTTCTTATCCTGCCGGGGAGAGTGTGCGACAGCAAACCAAGGGTCAATATCGCTGTTTCGTTACGCGATAGAAAAAAACTATCAAAATTTCTCGTCTTCCGCGAGCCGACGTGCCTCATGCAACAGAGCGGAAACCAGTGGCGTATGGGGTTCGCGATGCGGCGCGACCAAACCGACGAGATGCTCGACATCGGGTTCAATTATCGGAATCATGCGTATTTCAGCTGGAAATCCAAAAGCCTGGGCGACATTTTTAGGCATTATGGACGCCCATTGCCCCGTTCTGACGTGAGAGAACAACACGATCATCGAATTTGATTCGAGCGTTGGCTTGATGATAGCGCCCGCTTCCTGCATGTGCTGATTGATTATTCGGCGGTTTTGCATGTCCGGAGTTAATAGGCAAAGCCGAAGATCAGCAACGTCGTGCCAGGTCACCGCGTCCCGGTCCGCCATAGGCGTGCCAGCAGCCGTGATGAGATGATAACGCTCGGCATATAGCGAAACGCTGGTGACCCGGCCAAGCGGCTCATTGTCGAGATAGGTTATACCCGCATCGACTTCGAGATTCTCCAACAGGCTGAGCACCTGAAGTGAATTCCGGGAGCTGACCGAGAAGGTCACATCTGGGTGCTTTTTCTGAAAAGGCTCGGTTATGCGCGGCACCATGGCCAATGCAGTCGGGATCACCGCAAGGCGGATATGGCCAGAGAGACCACGCCGCACCGTTCGCATCTCCTCGCGCATGGTGCGGGCATCTCCAACAATGCGGCGCGCCCATTCAAGCACGCGCTGCCCCTCGGGCGTAAGCCCCTGGTAACGCGAGCCACGCTGCACCAGCATAACACCCAACTGATCTTCAAGCTGCCGAATGGCCGCAGACAGCGAGGGCTGCGAAATCCCGCATTCCTGCGCCGCCCGACCAAAATGCCGTTCGCGCGCCAGTGCTATGAAAAATTCGAGTTTGTCGATCATCCGCCTCTTCCTGATCGAAAGGCTTATCACGCCAATGATCTGACGCAAGGCGGTGTAGCCAGATGGCTTGCCCGTCGCGTTTGCTGTGTTGCGGAACATTGGCAATCGTCTGGGGATTTGCAACAGTATCGCAAGCCGAAGGGCCAAGGCAACGAATGGGAGGAACCGAGATCATGACCTTTAAAGCGCTTCTCGTCAGCAAAGGCGAAGATGGAACGATCAGCCAGGCGGTGGAAACGCTGGAAGACGACCGCCTGCCTGAAGGCGACGTGACCGTTTCAGTCGAATACTCCACGCTGAATTATAAGGACGGCCTTTGCATTACGGGCAAGGGTGGACTGGTCCGCAACTTCCCTCATATCCCAGGGATCGATTTTGCTGGCGTGGTGGAAAGCTCGAGTGATGATCGTTACAAGGCCGGAGACCGGGTTATTCTGACAGGCTGGCGAGTCGGCGAGGTTCGCTGGGGTGGCTATGCGACCAAGGCCCGCGTAAAGGCCGATTGGCTGGTTCATGCGCCAGATGGCCTTTCCGCACGGCATGCGATGGCAATTGGCACAGCTGGCCTGACGTCCATGTTGGCGGTAACGGCCTTGGAAAATCACGGGCTGACACCGGAAAAGGGCGAGGTTCTCGTCACAGGGGCGGCTGGAGGCGTCGGATCGACAGCAGTCGCGATCCTTGCAAACCGTGGCTACTCCGTTGCGGCCGTCACGGGACGGGCGGAGGCCGGCGACTATCTGAAATCGCTGGGTGCAACAACAATCATCGACAGATCAGAACTGACGGAGACCTCGCCAAAACCGCTTGAGAAAGAGCGCTGGGCCGGGGTGGTTGATGCTGTTGCCGGCGATATGCTCGGACAGGTTCTCAAGCAGGTTCAATATGGAGGCGCAGTAGCAGCCATCGGCTTGGCCGGCGGCGCTCCGGTTGCAGGTTTTACCATCACGCCATTTCTTCTGCGCGGTATCAACCTTCTTGGTATCGACTCGGTGATGAAGCCCTATGCAGACCGGGTCACCGCATGGTCGCGGCTCGTACAAGATCTGCCTTTAGACAAACTTGACGACATGACTGTCGAATACGGGCTTTCGGATCTGCCTAAACTTGGATCGGAGATTCTGAAGGGTCACGTAAAAGGCCGTGCGGTAATCAATGTCCAGAATACGTGATCACAAATTGGATTGTCGGTTAAGCGTGATCGGCAATTTCGTCCGGTTTGCAATACATTTGATAGAGCAGTGACACGATATCATTCACGTTGGGATTTGCGATGCTGTAGAAAATCTGGCGTCCGTCCCGACGTGTTTTTACGAGATCTTCCATACGGAGCCTGGCAAGCTGCTGCGAAACAATTGCTTGCTGCATATTCAGGATCTTTTCGATTTCACCGACCGTTCTCTCTCCGCGACTGAGGATACACAAAATCAATAGCCTGGATTCGTGTGAAAGGGCTTTCAGCAACTCGCTTGCCTCTCGTGCCCTCCCCATGAATTCTTCAAGCTGTTCGTGTGTCATCTCTGCAGTTAGTTCTGGCAAAGTTACGTTTGCACTCGCCGACAATGAATTTCTCCCAAACGTGATCGCGGCGCAGTCTGTTCCGGCACGGAAACAGAATCGACCCCGACAAAAGGTGTATTTTGGCTGGAAATTCTACCGGGAATGGTACTTGACGCAATCACCCGGAGTCAGATCGGCACAGAATCTGCACGCTCTTTCAATATTGAGGCGCTGCGATGCAGCGCCTCCCGCTCGTCGTAGTCAAGATCCGGCAACAGATCCGACAGGACGCCATCACTCCCGACAATGCGTGGAAGTGAAAGCGCGACGTCCTGCACACCAGCGACCTCTGCGGTGACAATGGAAACAGACAGGACATCCCGCTGGTCGTTGAGGATTGCGCGAACGATACGCGCCAATCCGGCACCGATGCCGTAATAGGTCGAGCCTTTTCCGTTGATGATCTTGTAGGCCGCGTTGCGTACCCCATCATCGATGTGCTTGCGGATATCATCCGTGATCGGCCTGCCCAATTGTTCGGCTAACGGCAGAAGCGACACAGATCCGGCCCGCGCATTGGACCAGCCGAGCACTTCGCTATCGCCATGCTCTCCCAGCACATAGGCATGCACCGACTGAGGGGCCATTCCAAGATGGCGGCCAAGCAGGCTTCGGAAACGAGCGCTATCCAGAATAGTGCCAGACCCAATCACCCGCTCAGGCGCAAGGCCAGACAGCCGCGTCGCGATCTGCGTCATGACGTCGACCGGATTGGTGGCGATCAAAAGGATGGCATTGGGCGCGGCTTTCAGGACTTCGGCGATGACGCTGCGGAAAACAGCGGCATTGCGTCCCAGAAGCTCCAGCCGCGTTTCACCCGGCTTTTGACCGACGCCAGCGGCAATGATGACGACGCGCGCCTCCGCCAGATCGACATAATGACCGGCCCGCGCCACTGTCGGCGAAAGGAAGGGAACGGCATGCGAAATATCCTCTGCCTGCGCCACGGCCAGGGCTTCATTCATGTCGACGAGAACGATCTCGCTGGTGATCCCCATCAGCGCCATCGCATAAGCTGCGGCGCTGCCAACCATTCCGGCACCAACAATTCCGACCTTCATGAAATCTGTCCCCTGAATATGAGTTTGGAGAATGTCCGGTGAAGTGTGACATTCTCCTGTTTCAATTACCAACGGCTATCTTCAAACTGTGGATCGCGACTGAACTGTAATTGGGTGATCGACGAACGATGCGGAAGCTTCCGGCCCTGTCTGCAATGAAGATATTCGAAGTTGTCGGTCAGACTCGCAGCTTTACGCGCGCTGCCGAGCGACTGAACCTCACCCAAAGTGCGGTCAGCCGTCAGGTGAGAAACCTTGAGGACCAGCTCGGCGAGACCCTTGTCTTGCGCAAGCATCATCATCTGGAGCTCACGGCGTCCGGCGCAGAACTGCTGGAAGCGCTCCAACAGGCTTTCCACGGCGTCGAACTTGCCGTCAGAAACATTTCGGAAAAGAACAACAAGAACCGCTTGCGCATCAATGCGCCACCCACATTCGCCAGGCGCTGGCTGATACCTCGCATTGCACACTTAAGGGAATCCTTGCCGGACATCGATATCAGCATCACTACCGACCTTCATGATAGTCTGGCGGAAAGCGGCATGCTGGATTGCGCAATCCGCTTCGGCGATGGCGAGTGGCCGTTGCTGCGCTCTCAACTGCTGATGACGGAAAAGCATATCGCCGTCTGCGCGCCCTCACTTCTGGCCGACCTAACTTTGAATGAACGTCCCAACCTGTCCAAGCTCCCCTTCCTGCATGTCCTCGCATCCACCGATCAGCGTTATCTGACCTGGCAGCGATGGCTGGATGCTGCCGGCCTGAGCGAGACTGAGACGAAACGGGGTCTGGAGTTCGATCTTCTCGACATGGCGATTGAGGCCGCATGTAATGGACTTGGCGTAACCGTGGCTGATCGCTTCATGGTCGATCCCCTCATTGAAAGCAATGTCCTGACACAGGTACTGGATGTCGAAGTTGAGGGCCACGAATCCTACTGGCTTGCGACACGTGAAGGGCAAATGGAGAGCGCATTGGTCAAATCCTTCAGGACATGGCTTGTAGACCAAATTGGCATGGTCAGCCCCTCCTTTAATGGTGGCATTGCCCGCGCCTGAAACATTCGTTTTTCGAACTATTGACCTGAAAATTAGTCGCTTGCATGCGACCCACAATCCCTTCCAAACTGCACCTCAATGCGGCTGCTTCAGCTGATCCCGATGCGCTTTATGCCAATGTAAGACATGTCTGATGGTCGCTACACTGAACGGCTGAATACCATTTTCGAGGAGACACCATGAAGATCGCTTCGCTTCAGACCCACGTCGTTGCCACCCCACCCCCACATATTGGCGGCATGTACTGGATATTCGTGGAGCTCGAAACGGCCTGCGGGATCAAGGGTGTCGGGGAGCTCTATGACAGCGCCTTTCATCCGTCTGGTCTGGTACCCCTAATTGAAGACGTATTCCAGCGCTACCTGCAGGACCACGATCCGCATCAGATTGAGCGTTTCTGGAGAGCGGCCTATTCCAGCGGTTTCACCCAGCGTCCCGACCCGACAATGATGGGCATTGTCTCTGGCCTCGAAATTGCGTGTTGGGACATTATCGGCAAGGCTGCCGACCGCCCTGTCGCTGACCTTCTCGGTGGCCCCGTCCGCGACAGACTGCGCGCCTACACTTACCTCTATCCGAAGAACGCGGCTGGCGAATACGATTACAACGATCCCGATCTGGCGGCTGAAGAAGCCATCCGTATGGTCAATATGGGCTTTACCGCGGTCAAGTTCGACCCGGCGGGGCCCTATACCAACTATTCAGGCCATCATCTCTCGCTTCCCGTGATGGACAGGTGCGAGGAGTTCTGCCGAAAGATCCGCGATGCCATTGGCAATCGTGCCGACATCCTGTTCGGCACCCATGGCCAGATGGTTCCTTCTTCCGCCATCCGGCTGGCCAGGCGGCTGGAAAAATATGACCCCTTGTGGTTCGAGGAGCCGGTGCCTCCAGGTCAAGAGGCGGCAATGGCCGAGGTTGCGCGTGCGACATCAATCCCTGTGTCGACCGGCGAACGTCTGACGACAAAATATGAGTTCCAGCGCATTCTCCAGAATGGCTCCGCTGCAATCTTGCAGATGAATGTCGCGCGAGTAGGCGGCCTGCTGGAGGCCAAGAAAATCGCAGGCATGGCAGAGGCGTTCTACGCCGAGGTCGCACCACATCTCTACAATGGACCCGTCGGTGCGGCTGCAAGTATCCAGCTGGCATCCACGCTGCCCAACTTCCTGATCCATGAAGCCATCCGCGACTTCGGTGATTTTCATGCCGAGATCCTGAAGAGAAAACTGACCGTCGAGGATGGCTACATCATTCCCTCGCGTGAGCCCGGCATTGGCGTCGAGCTAAATCTTGATGTGGTGCGCATGCATTCCCCTTATACGGGCCAGCGGCTGCATCTACAGATGGATGCCGAGCACGCCGATGTGAAGGCATTCAATCCGGCCAAAGGCTGAAGCGCCATGTCGACATTCGACTTCATCGTCGTCGGCGCGGGCTCTGCCGGCTGTATTCTGGCAAATCGCTTGAGCGCGGATGGTCGCCATACCGTTCTACTGGTGGAGGCAGGCGGAAGCGACAATTCCTTCTGGTTCAAGATACCCGTGGGTTATGCCCGGAGCTACCACAATCCAGCAGTCAACTGGATGTACTCGACTGAGCCCGAGCCAGAACTTGGCAATCGCCGAATTTACGTGCCGCGCGGCAAGGTTCAGGGCGGGTCAGGCTCAATCAACGCCATGGTTTTCGTGCGTGGAGCCGCGTCAGATTTTGACGATTGGGCGGCCGCCGGAAATGCCGGCTGGTCGGCCAGTGACGTTCTGCCGTATTTCCGCAAGCTGGAAACCCATGCTGAAGGGCCATCGGAATGGCATGGCGGCAATGGTCCGATCCACGTCACCTCCATGCGCACCGGCGCTCACGCCATCAGCCAATCTTTCATCGAAGCCTGCGAACAGTTGGGCTATCCCCAGAACCAGGATTTCAATGGTGCCGAAATCGAGGGCGCAGGCATCTACGATATCAACGTTCGACGGGGGCAACGTTCTCATTCGAGTGCCGAATATCTGAAGCCGGCTCTAACGCGACCTAATCTGAAACTCGAGTTGAACACATTGGTCGACGGGCTCCGGTTTGAAGCCGACGGTCGCGTTGGTGGAGTGGTGTTGCTAGAGAACGGCGAGAGACGTATCGCCAACGCGCGTCGGGAGGTCATTCTCGCAGCCGGCGCCATCAATACGCCGAAACTGTTGCAGCTGAGTGGGATTGGTGACGGCCCAGCCTTGCAGTCCCATGGCATCGAAACGAGACTCAACCTTCCGGCTGTCGGTAAAAATCTGCAGGATCACCTCTGTGCCAGCTTCTACTATCGGGCCAATTGTCCGACGCTGAATGGCAGTTTTGGAAGCTTGTTCGGACAGGCCGTTCTTGGCCTGCAATATCTGCTGACCCGCAAAGGCCCCTTCGCCATGAGCGTCAACCAGGCGGGGGCATTCCTGCGTGGTCATCCCGACGACACACGGCCCAACATCCAGCTTTACTTCAACCCCCTCTCCTACCGCATTCCCGCCTCACCGCGCGCGAAGATGATGCCCGAGCCTTATCCCGGTTTTTTAATCGCCTTCAACTCGTGCCGTCCGACCAGCCGTGGCGAAGTCACCATTGCATCGGCCGATGCGGCCGTTGCACCCAGCATCAAACCCAACTACCTGTCGACAGATCGGGATATTGAGGAGGTGATCCAGGGAAGCAATCTGGTGAGGAAGATTGCCGGCGCGCCAGCGCTTAATGCGATAACCGAAGAGGAAGTATCGCCGTCACCAGCCGCTCGAACGAGGGAAGAACTGTTGCAATACTTCCGTGACAACAGTGGCTCGATCTACCATCTTTGCGGAAGCTGCGCGATGGGTCGTGACGAAACGAACTCGGTCGTCGATGCGCGCTTGCGGGTGCATGGTATTCCAGGTCTTCGGATCATCGATGCCTCCATCTTTCCCAACATTACGGCGGGAAACATCAATGCACCAACGATGATGGTGGCCGAAAAAGGCGCAGATCTCATTCTCGAAGATACGCGGTGAATAACCCGTGCCTTAACGAAAAAAGCCGAGCTATAAAGCCCGGCCTTTGACAACTTCAAAGCGCGGCTTGCCGCAATCACAAAACCTGATCAGGCCGGCATGACAACACCGTTGAGGTGTGTCAGTTCCATCAGATACTGCTCGATGCGGGACTTGTGTTCATGCGATTCTGCATTCTCAAGCTCGGCGCGAGCTTCTTCGATGCGCTTCAGCAGCGTATCGCGGTTCAGATCGCTCATTGCAACTGCCGATTCCGCAAGCAGCGTACAGCCACTTGGAACGACATCCGCAAAACCACCGAACACAACGTATTTCGTCGATTGTCCGGATGCAGCCTTAACGGTCACGACGCCAGGCTTGATCGTCGTCATCGTTGGGGCATGATTGGCCATCACGGTCATCTCGCCTTCAGTTGCCGGAATGACGACCTCGGTCACCTTTTCCGACACCAACAGGCGTTCGGGCGATACGAGCTCAAAATCAAAACTATCGGCCATGACGGATCACTTCTTCAAATGAGGTTTGGGAAGGGGCGCGGAAAAGCGCCCCCGTTCCATTATCAAGCGGCTTCGGCAGCCAGCTTCTTGGCCTTCTCGACCGCTTCTTCCATGGTGCCAACCATATAGAAGGCAGCTTCGGGAAGATGGTCGTACTCGCCATCTGCAAGGCCTTTGAAACCCTTGATGGTATCTTCGAGAGAAACCAGCTTGCCAGGCGAACCTGTGAAGATTTCAGCAACGTGGAACGGCTGCGACAGGAAGCGCTCGATCTTACGGGCGCGCGCAACAGTAAGCTTGTCGTCTTCAGACAGTTCGTCCATGCCGAGGATGGCGATGATGTCCTGAAGTGACTTGTAGCGCTGCAGGGTCGACTGAACCTTACGGGCAACTTCGTAGTGTTCTTCACCAACGATCATCGGGTCGAGCATACGCGACGTGGAGTCCAGTGGGTCCACTGCCGGGTAAATACCCTTTTCAGCAATCGAACGGTTCAGCGTTGTAGTCGCATCCAGGTGGGCGAACGAGGTTGCTGGTGCCGGGTCGGTCAAGTCATCGGCGGGAACGTAAATCGCCTGAACCGAGGTAATCGAACCCTTGGTCGTCGAAGTAATGCGCTCCTGCATCTGGCCCATGTCGGTCGCCAGTGTTGGCTGATAGCCCACAGCCGAAGGAATACGGCCTAGCAGAGCCGAAACTTCCGAACCAGCCTGCGTAAAGCGGAAGATGTTGTCCACGAAGAACAATACGTCCTGACCTTCATCACGGAAGGATTCAGCGATCGTCAGACCCGTCAGCGCAACACGAGCACGAGCACCCGGAGGTTCGTTCATCTGACCGTAAACGAGGGCAGCCTTGGAACCTTCGGTCGAACCGTTGTTTTCGGTCGGGTCGAGGTTCACCTTCGATTCGATCATTTCGTGGTAAAGGTCGTTACCTTCACGAGTACGCTCACCAACGCCGGCAAATACCGAGTAACCGCCATGCGCCTTGGCCACGTTGTTGATCAGTTCCATGATCAGAACCGTCTTGCCAACGCCGGCGCCGCCGAACAGGCCGATCTTGCCGCCCTTGGCGTAAGGAGCAAGAAGATCAACGACCTTGATGCCAGTTACGAGGATTTCAGACTCTGTCGACTGCTCGATATAAGCAGGAGCGTCCTGGTGAATGGAGCGCGTGCCAGAAGTCTTGATCGGACCAGCTTCATCAACGGGCTCCCCGATGACGTTCATGATACGACCGAGTGTTTCCTTACCAACCGGAACCGAGATCGGTGCTCCAGTGTCGGCAACTTCCTGACCGCGAACAAGACCTTCGGTCGAGTCCATGGCAATCGTGCGAACCTGGTTCTCACCGAGGTGCTGGGCCACTTCCAGAACAAGGCGGTTGCCCTGGTTCTGGGTTTCCAGCGCGTTCAGGATCGCCGGCAGTTCGCCATCGAAAGCCACGTCAACAACAGCGCCGATGACCTGGATCACCTTGCCGACAGAACCGGTAGCGGCCTTCGCTGCCTTAGTTTTAGGGGTAGCTGCCTTAGCCATTTGTCTTACCCTCTTTCCTTAACCTCAGAGCGCTTCCGCGCCCGAAATGATTTCAATGAGTTCCTTGGTGATCTGCGCCTGACGCTGACGGTTGTAGGAAAGCGTCAGCTTGTTGATCATTTCACCAGCATTGCGCGTCGCATTGTCCATGGCGCTCATCTTGGCACCCATTTCACCAGCAACGTTTTCGAGAAGCGCCCGGAAAACCTGCACCGAGATATTTCGCGGAATGAGATCCGCGAGGATCGATGCTGCATCCGGCTCATATTCGTAGACGGCAGATGCGCCGCTTTCCTCAGGTGCCTCAGGGGCAGACGCTGGGATCAGCTGCTGTGCAGTCGGAATCTGGCTGATCACGGACTTGAATTCCGAGTAAAACAGCGTGCAGACGTCGAACTCGCCTTTGTTGAACATGTCGATCACCTTCTTGGCGATCACATCGGCGTTCTCGAAGGCGATTCTCTTGACTTCACGAAGATCAGCGCGCTCGACGATCATCGGCCCGAATTCACGGCGAAGTGCATCGAAGCCCTTCTTGCCAACGCAGAAGAACTTGACCGTTTTGCCCTGTGCAATCAGCTTGCGAGCATGTTCGCGGGCGGCCTTTGCGATTTGGGCATTGAAGCCACCGCACAGGCCACGTTCGGCTGTGCAGACCACGAGCAGATGCACGTCGTCCTTGCCGGTGCCTGTCATCAGCGCCGGAACCGAATCATCGGCTCCGACTGCCTGAGCGATATTCGCAAGGACAGCACCCATCCGCTGCGAATAGGGCCGTGCGGCCTCCGCAGCTTCCTGGGCACGACGCAGCTTCGCCGCAGCGACCATCTGCATCGCCTTGGTGATCTTCTGCGTAGCCTTGACGGAGGCGATCCGGTTTTTCAGATCCTTAAGTGAAGGCATCCGTTTATTCCGTCCCTTCTAGACTAAACCTCAAGCGAACGACTTGGCGAAAGTGTCCAGCGCCGCCTTGAGCTTGGTCTTAACATCGTCAGAGAGCGCCTTCTCGGTACGGATAGCGTCAAGGACTTCCTTGCCGTCCGCACGCAGGTAGGAAAGAAGACCCTGCTCAAACTTGCTCACCTGGTTGACAGCAACCTTGTCGAGGTAACCGTTCACACCTGCGAAGATAACAGCGACCTGCTCTTCCGTCTTGAGCGGCGAGAACTGCGGCTGCTTCAAGAGTTCAGTCAGGCGCGCACCGCGGTTAAGCAGACGCTGCGTGGATGCATCGAGGTCGGAACCGAACTGAGCGAACGCAGCCATTTCACGATACTGGGCAAGCTCACCCTTGATCGAGCCGGCAACCTGCTTCATCGCCTTGATCTGAGCGGCAGAACCCACGCGGGAAACCGACAGACCGACGTTAACAGCCGGACGAATACCCTGATAGAACAGATCGGTCTCGAGGAAGATCTGACCGTCGGTGATTGAGATCACGTTGGTCGGAATAAATGCCGAAACGTCGTTACCCTGAGTTTCGATCACCGGCAGAGCCGTCAGCGAACCGGCGCCACGCTCGTCAGACAGCTTGGCAGCGCGCTCGAGAAGACGCGAATGGAGATAGAAAACGTCGCCAGGATAAGCTTCGCGGCCCGGAGGACGACGCAGAAGAAGCGACATCTGACGGTAAGCAACAGCCTGCTTGGACAAATCGTCGTAACCGATCAACGCATGCTGACCCTTGTCACGGAAATATTCGCCCATCGTGCAACCGGCAAATGGCGCCAGATACTGCATTGGAGCCGGATCCGAAGCCGTAGCAGCAACGATGATCGAGTATTTGAGAGCGCCACGTTCTTCAAGAACCTTCACGAACTGCGCAACGGTCGAACGCTTCTGGCCGATAGCAACATAAACGCAGAACAGCTTCTCGCTGTCCGGTCCATTGTCGTGAATGGCCTTCTGGTTCAGGATAGTGTCGAGAATGATCGCGGTCTTGCCGGTCTGACGGTCACCGATAACCAACTCGCGCTGGCCACGGCCAACCGGGATCAGAGCATCGATAGCCTTAAGGCCGGTCGACATCGGCTCATGAACCGACTTGCGCGGAATGATGCCAGGAGCCTTCACGTCAACGCGCGAGCGCTGTTTCGTGTTGATTGGGCCCTTGCCGTCGATTGGGTTGCCAAGGGCGTCAACGACGCGACCCAGCAATTCCGGACCGACCGGCACGTCCACAATGGCGCCAGTCCGCTTGACGGTGTCGCCTTCTTTGATGTCACGGTCGGAACCGAAGATAACCACACCGACATTGTCGGATTCAAGGTTGAGTGCCATGCCGCGAATGCCGCCTGGGAACTCGACCATTTCACCGGCCTGCACGTTGTCGAGGCCGTAAACGCGGGCAATACCGTCACCAACGGAAAGCACCTGGCCGACTTCGGAAACTTCAGCTTCCTTGCCAAAGTCTTTGATTTGATCTTTTAGAATTGCGGAAATTTCCGCGGCGCGGATATCCATCAGCCAACCTCTTTCAGTGCAAGCTTAAGGGTGGAAAGTTTGGTGCGAAGGGAAGAATCGATCTGACGGGACCCGACCTTGACGATCAGACCACCGAGGATCGACGGATCGACCGTGACATTGATCGTCACGTCCTTGCCGGTAATGTCCTTCAGCGCCGCTTTCAGTTGATTAGTCTGTTCTTCATCGAGTTCGTGCGCAGACGTAACGTCCGCTGTCAATTCACCGCGATGACGGGCAGCGATATCACGGTAGCCCGCAATCATGCCCGATACGGCGAACAGACGGCGGTTGCCTGCTACGACCTTGAGGAAATTGGTTGTCAGCTCGCCAAGGCCAGCCTTGTCGGCCAGCGCGGATACGGCATTGCGCTGATCCGCAGCCGAGAAGACCGGGCTGGTCACCAGGCGCTTCATGTCGTCGCTACCGTCGATCATGGCCTGGAACTGATCCAGATCGCTTCCAACGGATTCGACCGCCGAGGCCTCAAGCGCAAGCTCGAAAAGCGACGACGCATAGCGCTCTGCCACGCCGGAAATGTGCTGGGATGTGTCTGCCACGGGCAAAAGTTTCCCTGATTATGACCCAAGCCTTGGACATCCGTGGAACGGATATCCTATCAACTTGATATCGTTTATTTTTCCCCCAGAAACGCAAGTATCCTTCACTCGCATTTTCCGAATTTCGCGGTCCGTCTAGCATAGGAAGTCAGGACTCGCAACACGCGTATGGCCGGAATAATCCTTAAGAACAATACCGCTGGGGCAAAATAACGGCGAATTGTACGGGAAGTCGGCATTTCATGTGCTTTTCCCCATATCAGATCAGTTGGAAGACGTAGACCAGTGGAAATGCGGCGAGAATGACCTGCGCAATCAGGAGTAGCAGATTGCGCCAGCTATTGGCGGAGTCCGACATGATCGACAGTATCCGTGCGAAAGCCGCCATCGCAAAGGCGGCACCGATTGTCAGATAAATCAGGTCCTGCGCCAACAGCACGGCAGCCAGTCCGCTGCCGGCATAAAATCCACCAATGGAGCGCGCTTCCGAAAGTCCTTCATTGCGATTGCCACGCCTTTGAAGGCCGAAAAATGCCAGGCAAAGCCCCGGCGCGAACATGAGAATGAGCCCGAAGAGGATGGTGAAGGCCGCGCTGCAGAATGCTAGCTGCTCGCCAGTTTCGGTCGGGAAGTAGAATTCCATGGATGTCCCCTGCGTGGTGCGAATGTTTCGGTGCTAGTAGCATGGAATGCACGCGATCCGTAAGCGGCGGAGCTGCAACAACTCTACAGAAAACTCTGAGGATCGATGTCGACCTGAACATTGATCGATCGCCGCTCCTTGGGTCCGTTTGCGAGCATGACCTTGAGGAACGACTGCATATCGCTGTTGCGGCGTCCGTGGATGAGCAGGCGGAACCGGTGTCGTCCACGGATCAGGGCCAGCGGAGCTTCTGCCGGCCCCAGAATTGCAATGCCGGATACTACCGGCGCTGACTGCCGCAACTGGCGCGCATGTGTTTCTGCATCGGCACGATTGTCTGCTGAAACGATGATTGAAGCCAGTCGCCCATAGGGCGGCAGATTGGCCCTTTCCCGCTCATGGATCTCCCGGTCGTAGAAAGCCTCTCCGTCTCCAAGCACGAGTGCCTGCATGACGGGGTGCTGCGGCTGGAATGTCTGCAGAAGACCATGGCTCTTGCGCCCGGTACGGCCCGCACGTCCCGTAACCTGCGACAGCAATTGATAGGTTCGCTCAGCGGCTCTCGGATCGCCATTGGCAAGACCGATATCGGCGTCAACGATGCCGACCAGTGTCATCAGGGGGAAGTTATGACCCTTGGCGACAAGCTGTGTTCCAATGACGATATCCGCCTGTCCCTTGGTGATGGCCTCGAATTCAAGCCGCAAACGCTTCACGCCGCCAAGATCCGAGGAAAGGACGATAGTCCGCGCATCCGGGAAATGCTTCTCCACCTCTTCAGCGATCCGCTCGACACCCGGCCCACAGGCCACCAGATGGTCCAAGGTTCCGCATTCCGGGCAGGAATCTGGTGTAGGTTCTGCATAGCCGCACTGATGACATTGTATCTGCGTGCGAAACCGATGTTCGACGAGCCAGCTTGAACATTGTGGGCACTGGAAGCGATGACCGCAGACGCGGCATAGAGTAAGCGGAGCGTAGCCGCGCCGATTGAGAAACAGCAGCGCCTGCTCGCCACGCTCGACAGCTTTACCCACTGCCTTCACCAGGATCGGCGAGAGAAACCCGCCGCGTTCAGGTGGATGACGTCGCATATCGACGAGATGAAGATCGGGCAACGCGGCATCGGCAAAGCGCGTTGGAAGATGGACGCGGCGATAGCGACCATTCAGGCAATTGACCTGCGTCTCAACAGATGGCGTCGCCGAGACCAGAATGACAGGAAAGCCGGCGATCCGCGCTCTGACAACAGCCATGTCACGAGCGTTGTAAAACACCCGGTCTTCCTGCTTGTAGGCCGGGTCGTGTTCTTCGTCGACAATGATGAGACCAAGATCCTCAAAGGGTAGAAAGAGGGCAGATCGGGCACCGGCCACAACCCTTATCTCTCCTGTGGAGACCTGACGCCACACCTTCTCGCGTGTGCGGGTTGCAAGATCCGAATGCCACTCACCAGGCTTGGCACCGAAACGATCCTGAAACCGCTCGAGAAAGTCTGCCGTCAACGCAATTTCAGGGAGAAGGATTAAAACCTGCTTTCCCCGCCGCAGCGTTTCGGCAATCGCCTCGAAATAGACTTCCGTCTTGCCGGAGCCGGTGACGCCATCGATTACCGTCACGGAAAACGTGTCGGCAATCGATTCTTCGCAGATTTCCTTGGCGGCATCCAGCTGCGGTCCTTGCAGCCGCGCCGGAGCAAAATCCGGGTCAGGCTTTGCCACCAGCGGCGGCGGCGGCAGGAAAACAGTTTCGAAAACCCCATGCTTGGTCAGTCCGTCAACGACGCTGAGCGACACCCCGGCGGCATTGGCAAGGCCGCCACGGGTCCAGGACAGGCCGTCTCCAGCAAGCTCCAGCACCTTGCGGCGCGCCGGCGTCAATTTCTCCGGCTCCACACCTGCAAACCTCAAACCTTCAATCATCGGTTCGGGATCAAAAGCAGCAGGGGCGCGCAGCGACATGCGTGTCACCAGTCCAGGCGGTGACAAAGTGTAGGCAGAGACCCAGTCCAGAAAAGAACGCATGTCCTTATCCAGTGGAGGGCAATCAAAGACTTTGGTGATCGAGCGCAGTTTCTTCGGATCTACCGCTGGCCCGTCCGCTTCATCCCACACAACGCCAACGACCTGGCGCGGTCCGAGGGGCACCTGCACGATCGAACCCGGCGCTATCGACGTCATGCCATCGGGAATACGATAGCTGTACGCCGTCGGCGCGGGCAGCGGCACGAGCACCGGCACGGCAGGCGGATGGCTTTCCGCTCCAAACAGATCAGAAGAATCGTCATTCATGGGCGAGCAACTTGCATTGCACGGGCATTAAAGGAAACAGAAAATGCGTTCAACGCTTGGTCGAAGCACAAGTCGCCTGTGCAAGGAAGTCAGCGTTGCGTCACCGACGTTGGAGGTGCAGTTTTGATGCCCCGCGAAAAGACCGCATCACCATCTTGAGCCAGAGCGTGCACCGTATGCCGTTCGAGTGCCGCAGTCACGTCAGTCAGGTCGCCTTCCAGCGCGTCTGGCTGAATGAGATTCCCGATAGTGAAGTCGAAGCAATCACCCTTCTTGTTCAGAAGTTCATAGAAAACGGTCATATCGCGTAACTCGGTCGACCATTTGGCGAACCAATAAAACAGTCCGGAATTGCGCGCAGTCATGTGGACAGGCAAGATCGGAAGGCCATATTTGCGCGCAAGGCCCACAGCCGAGCTTTTCCACGGTCGCTCGTTCAGTCGTCCATTGGCCCAGTAAGCGATGCGTCCTGAAGGAAACAGGATCGCAGCCTTCTGCTCCTCGATGGTGCGATTGGTGATCTGTAACGTCTCGCGTGCCTTGAGCTTGCTCTTGTGCTCATCCCGCCACTCTACCGGGATGATGATCTCCACCAATCGGGGGTTGACGCGAATAGCGTCACGATTGGCAAAGAACATCATGTCCGGCCGGCGATCCTTCAGCAGATCGAATACTGCGACACCGTCAGCAATCCCCGTCGGATGATTACTGACCATCATAAAGCCACCCGACTTCGGGATGCGCTCGGCATTTTTGACGCGGATGTCGAGTTGAAGGATGCGGCTGAGATATTCGAACGCCTGGAAGCCCGGCATATTGGCGACATCATCGGCGAACTCGATCGCCTTCCCATAGCGAAGCAATGTGTACAGAAACGGTCGCATCGCGGGCCAAAGTGGATGCTTGACGAGCTTTTCGCCACGCTCTGCAATCAATGTATCTACAATATGTCCTGGTTGCCCTTGGGAAACCAAAGCCACTGCTTCGGCAAATTGCCCGAACACAGTCATCGAATCTCGGCGCGCCATTCAAAACCCCGACGTCTGCAGATGAATTTCTATCGCAATGTAATGTGATCGAAGGATGACAGTTCCCTGATGATGTTAGCCTTTTTATAACCGCTCAAGCGCAATGTGGAACACCTGCACACGAATATCAAAGAGTTTGCCTTTGTCCGAATTACTGACGATCGCTGCACCCGACCTCGTCAGCGAGCGCGCCGACTGGCTCGATGGGCTATCCAATGAGCGCCGCCTGGCGCGGCTGACCGTCGACGCGTACGAGCGGGACACCCGCCATTTCCTGACATTTCTGACCGCCCATCTGGGCGGACCGCCAAGCGTCAAGGATGTCTCCGAGTTGCGTCCTGCGGACCTGCGCGCCTTTCTGGCCATGCGCAGAAAGACCGGCGCCGGCGCCCGTTCGCTGGCACGTCATCTGGCTGGCCTCCGATCTTTTCTGCGCCACCTTGAGCGCAAAGGCCTGGTAAACGCGGCAGGGGCAAGCGCCATCCGCTCGCCGCGCCAGCCAAAATCCCTGCCGAAACCACTGACAGACGTCCAGGCGCTCAAGCTGATGGAATCAGAGACGCAGATGAGCGACGAACCCTGGATTGCAGCTCGTGATGCGGCGGTGCTCGCTTTGCTCTATGGCTGCGGGTTGCGCATATCCGAGGCACTCGGGCTGCGCCCCATGGATATCCCGGCCAATGCGGCAAGTCTGCGGATCGAGGGCAAGGGCGGCAAGACGCGAGTGGTCCCGCTGCTTCCAGTCGTCCACGAAGCCGTGATCCAGTATGTGAAACTCTGCCCATACCACCTTGATGACCACATGCCGATTTTCCGTGGCGCCAAGGGTGGCAAGCTTCAGCCGGCGATCATCCAGCGCGGCATGCAAAAGCTGCGCGCGGCCTTTGGTCTTCCGGATACGGCGACGCCGCACGCATTGCGGCATTCTTTCGCAACGCATCTCTTGGCCGGTGGTGGCGACCTGCGAACCATACAGGAACTTCTGGGCCACGCCTCGCTATCGACGACGCAGGTCTACACCGGCATCGATTCGGTACGTCTGATGGAGGTCTATCAGCGAGCCCATCCTCGCGCCTGAGGCCAGCGTTAACCACGTCCATTAAAGGAACATGAGGGCATCGGGCTTATCTTGCCCGCAATACCCAGAGGAATTGAGCGACCATGACGGTAATGCGCACCGATGCCTTCACGGCATCCCACATTGTTCAAAAGGTTACAGATGCCCTGCTGTTGCTGGCAACTCTGTTGCCCCTGGCACTGCTCCTCACGTTATTTTTGACATTTTCCACACTGTCGTCGGCGCGTGCTGACGACGGCGCGTTATGCCGCGGCACCGATCTGCTTCAGGAATTGAAGCAGAATGATCCGCCAGCTTATCAGGCAATCGTGGACAAAGGCGACGCCGTGCCAAACGGCAAGGGCCTGCTCTGGAAGATCGAGAAGCCAGGGCTTGAGCCCTCGTGGTTGCTTGGCACAATGCATGTGACCGACCCGCGTGTGCTGGTTATGCCAGCCGGCGCCAAGTCGGCTTTCGACAAATCGGCGACAGTCGTGATCGAGTCTGACGAGATACTGGACGAGAAGAAGGCCGCCGCTTCGATTCTCATGAAGCCTGAGCTCTCCATGTTTACCAATGGAAAGACGATCAGCGATTTCCTCGACAATAACGAGACTGCCGAATTAAAAGCCGGCTTGGCAGAACGTGGCATACCGCTTGAGGCCGTGTCGCGCATGCAGCCATGGATGATCGCAAGTTTCGTCGCAATGCCAGCCTGTGAACTCGCCCGCAAAGCCCAAGGCGCATCGTTCCTGGACAAAAAAATCGCCGAGGATGCCATCGCGGATGGCAAACAGGTCAAGGGTCTGGAAACCCTGGTCGAACAGCTGACGGCCATGAGTGAATTACCAACATCATTCCACCTTCAGGCACTGATCGAAACATTGGCGCTCGGGGATAAGATGCAGGATGTCATGTACACCATGACGGAGCTCTATCTGTCCGGTGACATCGGCATGACCATGCCCATGCTGGAGGCAACCGCTCCGACGGGCGAAAAAGACGATAGCGCCTACGCAGACTTCGAAAAGCGGATCATCACAGACCGAAACCATGTGATGGCAGATCGCAGCACGCCTATCCTGGAAGAAGGCAACGTGTTTATTGCCGTTGGCGCTCTGCACTTGCCGGGCGACGAAGGTCTGGTGGAGCTGTTGCGAGACAAGGGCTTCAAGGTCACCGCGGTGACGCAGTGACCTCCACAAGCAGATAATGCCTCAGCCCTTCGTCATCCGCGTGGCCACATCGGTCTTCCAAATGAAGTGATGAACGAGGACAGCGAGGATGTGCAGAACAATCAGCGCCCACAAGACCAGCTTCAATGGCCCGCCATGCAGTTCGCCCGCTGTCTCGTTACCAAAATAGTAGCGCCCAATGCCGGTCAGAGGCAAAAGGAAGAATAGCAGATAAAACGTCACATGCGTGACCTTGGCAGCAATCTTGGCAAGCGGCGGCTCATTAGCCGGCACCGATGGGCCGCCCTGAAAGAGGCGCAATAAAAGACGCAGGATCGCAAGACAGAGAACGGCGATGCCCACATAGGCATGAATATTGGCAGACGAAATCTGGTCCACTGTCGGCGTTTCCCCACGGGAAACTGTTCTGTTCCAGATTTCCATCCCATCCGAGAGGATAAGGTTGAAGAAGATCAGCGCGGCCATGGTCCAGTGCAGCGCTTTCTGAGGGATGCTGTAGGAGTTAGAACTCGGCATTTTATTGACCTTTGTCAAATACTTCGCTTGAAACGCCCTCATCAACGACAAGAGCCGCGTCTTGGCTTGCAAGACGCGGCTCTTATATAAATACAGTTAAATTCGAAAATACAGAATTACATATGGATTGGCTTGAAGAATGTCGCCATGGCCGCTTCCTTCACGGCCTCCGACATTGTTGGATGGGCGTGGCAGGTGCGTCCCAGATCCTCAGAGGATCCGCCGAACTCCATGAGCACAGCCGCTTCATGGATCATTTCGCCGGCGCCCAGGCCAACGATGTGAACACCAAGCACGCGATCTGTTTCCTTGTCGGCAAGAACCTTCACGAAGCCGTCAGTTGCCAGCATGGCACGCGCACGGCCATTCGCCATGAAGGGGAATTTGCCAACCTTGTAGGAAACGCCTGCTGCCTTCAGCTCTTCCTCGGTCTTGCCGACGGAGGCAACTTCCGGCTGGGTGTAGACGACGCCCGGAATGATGTCGTAATTCACATGCCCGTGCTGACCGACCAGGATTTCAGCGAGCGCCACGCCCTCGTCTTCAGCCTTGTGCGCCAGCATCGGTCCCTTGACCACATCACCGATGGCATAGATGCCGTCGACATTGGTCTTGAAATGCGCATCGATTTCCACACGCCCACGATTGTCGAGCACAACACCGGCTTCTTCGAGGCCGAGACCAGCCGTGTAAGGCTTGCGGCCCGTTGCAATGAGAACGACATCCGCGTCGATCGTCGTGGCATCGCCGCCCTTGACTGGCTCGAAGGTAACCTTTGCGCCCGACTCCGCCCTTTCAACACCGGTTACCTTGGCACCGAGATTGAATTCCATGCCCTGCTTGGCCAGCATGCGCTGGAACTGCTTGGACACTTCCCCATCCATGCCACCGAGAATATTGTCGAGGTATTCGACAACCGTCACCTTGGATCCGAGGCGCATCCATACCGACCCAAGTTCAAGCCCGATCACGCCACCACCGACGACAACCATCTTCTCCGGCACCTTTGACAGCGAGATACCGCCGGTAGAGGAAACGATCACCTGCTCGTCGATGTCGACAGAAACACCGGGAATGCCCGCAACATCTGACCCCGTCGCGATGACGATGTTCTTCGTTTCAAGCTCTTCGACCTTGCCATCGTCGGCTGTGACCGAAACCTTGCCGGCGGCAACGATCTTGCCCGTTCCGATAAAGCCGTCAATCTTGTTCTTCTTGAACAGGAAGGCCACGCCATCGACGTTGGATTTTATGGTGGCTTCCTTGTGCTCCATCATCTTTCCAAGATTGAGCTTTGGCGCGGCAACCTCAACGCCCAGAGCTTCCATCCCATGACCGGCATGATGGAACATTTCGGATGCGTGCAGCAGCGCCTTTGATGGAATGCAGCCGATATTCAGGCATGTGCCGCCATAGGTAGCGCGCTTCTCGATCACCGCGACCTTCAGACCAAGCTGAGCAGCCTTGACTGCGCAGACATAGCCGCCGGGGCCGCTTCCGATTACAACAAGATCATAAGCCATGGATGACGTCCTTCGATTTCGGCGCTATCTGCCGCCGCTCACATTCAAGATTGCACCGGTCACGTAGGAGGCACGGGACGAGATGAGGTAAACAACCGCATCCGCCACTTCCTCCGCCGTTCCGGTGCGTTGCATGGGCACCGTTGGTGCCAGGTCCCGCGCACGCTCCGGCAGACCGCCGGAGGCGTGAATATCAGTATTGATGATACCGGGTCGGATTCCATTGACGCGAATACCTTCCGCCGCGACCTCGCGGGACAGCCCGATGGTGAAGGTATCGACGGCACCCTTGGCCGCCGCATAGTCCACATATTGTCCGGCGCTCCCGAGGACGGCGGCCATGGAGGAGATATTGACGATGACGCCACCCTTGCCACCATGGCGGGTGGACATGCGTTTGACGGCTTCGGTAGCACAGCGGATCTTGCCTATCACATTGATTGCGAACATGCGCTCCAGCCGTTCCCGGGACATCTCGTCTACACGAGCCGTCTGGTCGACTACACCAGCATTGTTGACGAGCCCATCGATACGTCCGAACTCACGGTCCACGGCGGCGAAGATGGCGGCAATTCCCTCTTCCGTGCCGGTATCACCCTGAACGATACGGGAGCTGCCGCCGTTTGCGGTGATTTGGTCAGCGACAGACCTGGCCGCACTTTCGTTCTGCACATAATTGACAAGTACAGTCCACCCCTGTTCGGCGGCCTTCGATGCAACGGCGGCGCCAATGCCACGGCTTGCACCAGTGACGAGGAGAACAGGATTTTGATCCATCAGCAATTCCTCCCTCACGACGCCTTCTGCGCCGCAAGTTTCAATCCGAACGCGATGAAGACCATTCCGCTTGCGCGATTGATCCATTTTGAGGACCGCTGAAAGATCGCCCGCATACGCGGTATCGTCAGCACGAAGGACATGGCGACGAACCAGGCGATCAGGCAGCCTGCCATAACCAGGCCGTAGGCGAATTTCACCGAGGCCGGCGTATCGTGCGAAACGACCGTGGAGAAGATCGACAGAAAAAAGAAGACCGGCTTCGGATTGAGGGCATTGGCCATGAAACCGAGCACGAATCCCTTGACTGTGGATTGCCGCGATAATTCCTGCTTATCTCCAAGGGCGGAAACATCCAGAGATGTGGAGCCAGCGCGAAGCGCCTGAATGCCGATATAGATCAGATAGGCAACGCCCGCCCACTTGATCAGGTTGAACAGCATGATCGACTGGGAAATCACGAGACCGAGGCCCAAAATCGTGTAAGCGACATGAAACATGAGCGAGGTGCCGATGCCAAAGCTCGTGAGAATGGCGGCCCGTCTGCCATGAACGACGGCCTGGCGCATCACCATCGCAGTATCCGCGCCCGGCGCGACGATACCGAAACTGAAGATCGCCATCAGGGAAGCCAGCTCAAGAAGATACTGATGTGTCATAAGAATACTCCGATGATCATCAGGAGCAGGCCGAGAAGGGAAGCCAGCCAGACTAGCGACCGGATATAGGCGATACCGGCGAGATAGAGAGGGATATAGACGAGCCGGCAGAGGAACCAGATCCATGCCCCCACGATGCCCAAACCGGATACATCACCCGTGAAGAAAAGTGCTGCCGCAAGAGAAATGAAAGCCGGATAAGTTTCACGATAGTTTTCGGAAGCGCGCGCAGCGCGCCCCGGAAGTTTGCCCTTGGGCTGCTGGTTCCCGTCTCTCGGCCCAGCATTCCAATCGACGCCGAGCTCACGCGTTGCGAGCCCCCCTTGTAGCAGGACATGGAACACCAGAAGAATGACGCTGCCTGCCAGCACGATCAGAAGTTGCGCAGCATCCGCCGAAGAGGGATCCATCAAAGCACTCCTTAGAGATCGAGAACCAGACGTTCCGGATCTTCCAGGCTTTCCTTGACGCGCACCAGGAAGGTAACCGCTTCCTTGCCGTCAACGATACGGTGATCGTAGGACAGTGCCAGATACATCATCGGACGGATCACCACCTGGCCACCGATGGCAACAGGACGTTCCTGGATCTTGTGCATGCCGAGGATACCCGACTGCGGTGCATTCAGGATCGGCGAAGACATCAGCGAACCATAGACGCCACCGTTGGTGATGGTGAATGTGCCACCCTGCATGTCGGCCATGCTAAGAGCGCCATCGCGAGCAGCCTTGGCAAGACGGCCAAGTTCCTTCTCGACGCCAGCGATCGAAAGCTGATCGGCATCACGGATCACAGGAACAACGAGGCCCTTGTCGGTACCGACGGCCATGCCGATGTGGCAGAAGTTCTTGTAGACGATATCGGTGCCATCGATCTCAGCATTGACGGAAGGAATTTCCTTCAGCGCATGCGTGACTGCCTTGGTGAAGAAGCCCATGAAGCCCATCTTCACGCCGTGCTTCTTCTCGAAAATGTCCTTGTACTTCTTGCGAAGATCCATGACCGCGGTCATGTCCACCTCGTTATAGGTGGTCAACATGGCGGCCGTGTTCTGCGCATCCTTGAGGCGCTTGGCGATGGTCTGGCGCAGGCGGGTCATCTTGACGCGCTCTTCGCGGCTCGCATCATCGGCTGAAGACGGTGCACGCTGCGCGGCGGACGGGGCCGGAGCAGAAGCTGTCGACCCTTTGGCCATGGCTGCAATCACGTCGCCCTTGAGCACCTGACCGCGCTTGCCGGAACCATCGACCTGGTCGGCGCTGATGTTGTTTTCAGCCATCATCTTGGAAGCCGCAGGCGCAGCGGGCATCGAAGAGCCGGAAGCAGCGGCCGCAGGAGCAGCAGCTTCAGCCGGTGCGGCGGCAGCAGGCTTTTCGGCTGGCTTTTCAGCAGCCGGAGCAGCGGCGGAACCGTCGCCCTCACCGATCTGGCCGAGCAGAGCATCGAGACCGACCGTCTCGCCTTCAGCAGCAACGATTTCGGTCAGCACGCCGGACGCCGGTGCCGGAACTTCAACGGTCACCTTGTCGGTTTCAAGCTCAACAAGCGGCTCATCGGCCTTGACCGTATCGCCAACCTTCTTGAACCAGGTGCCGATTGTGGCTTCGCTAACGGACTCACCCAGAGTGGGGACGCGGATTTCAGTAGCCATGATATCAATTCCGTTGATCAGGTTCTGTTTCTGTCGAATGGTCGGCGAAGGGAAGCAATCAGCCCCCCAGCGCATCCTCGAGGAAGGCCTCAAGCTGAGCCAGATGTTTGGACATCAGGCCTGTTGCCGGCGATGCGGCTGCAGGACGACCGGTGTAACGCACGCGCTGGTACTTGGCATCGATATGGGCAAGAACCCATTCCAGATATGGATCGATGAACGACCAGGCACCCATATTCTTGGGCTCTTCCTGGCACCAGACCATCTCCGCATTGCGGAAACGGCTGAGCTCGTTGATCAGCGCCTTGGCCGGGAAAGGATAGAGCTGTTCGATACGCAGCAAATAGATATCGTCGATGCCGCGCTTCTCACGTTCTTCCAGAAGATCATAATAGACCTTGCCCGAGCACATGACGACGCGACGGATCTTGTTGTCCTTCTGCAGCTTGATCGGACCATCCTTGATGACCTCGGCATCATCCCACAAAAGACGGTGGAACGACGACTCGCCGCCAAGCTCGGAGAGGCTCGACTGGGCACGCTTGTGGCGCAGCAGGGACTTAGGAGTCATCAGAATCAGCGGCTTGCGGAAGTCACGCTTCATCTGGCGACGCAGGATGTGGTAATAGTTGGCAGGCGTGGTGCAGTAGGCAACCTGCATATTGTCTTCGGCACACATCTGCAGCCAGCGTTCAAGGCGCGCAGACGAATGTTCCGGACCCTGACCTTCATAGCCATGCGGCAGGAGGCAGACGAGGCCAGACATGCGAAGCCATTTGCGTTCACCCGAAGAGATGAACTGGTCGAACACCACCTGGGCACCGTTGGCGAAGTCGCCGAATTGGGCTTCCCAGAGTGTCAACGCGCTCGGACGGGCCAACGAGTAACCGTATTCGAAACCGAGAACTGCCTCTTCCGACAGCATCGAATTGATGACCTCATATCGTCCCTGATTGGGAGCCAGATTGGACAGCGGGATAAAGCGCTCTTCTGTCTCCTGATCGTACAGGACCGAATGCCGCTGCGAGAAGGTGCCGCGTTCACAGTCCTGACCGGACAGACGAACCTTGGTGCCTTCATAGCAAAGTGTGCCGAATGCAAGGGCTTCCGCCATTGCCCAATCGAGACCTTCACCCGTTTCGATCATCTGGGCGCGGTTATCCATGAAGCGCTTGATTGTACGGTGGGCCTGGAAGCCTTCGGGAATGGTCGATAGCTTGCGACCGATTTCCTTCAATGTCTTCATTGGCACGGCCGTCTTGCCACGACGCTGCTCATCGGCATTGTCGGCAGTGCGAAGACCGGACCACACGCCATCCAGCCAGTCAGCCTTGTTGGGCTTGTAGGACTGGCCTGCCTCGAACTCCTGCTCGAGATGAGCGCGCCAGTCGGCTTTCATCTTTTCGAATTCGCCTTCACTGATCAGGCCTTCGGCAATCAGACGCGCGGCATAGACTTCGGTCACTGTCTTGTGCTGACGGATCGCCTTGTACATCTTGGGCTGCGTGAACGCAGGCTCATCGCCCTCGTTATGGCCATAGCGGCGATAGCAGAACATGTCGACGACGACAGGCTTGTGAAACTTCATCCGGTATTCGGTTGCGATCTTCGCGGCATAAGTGACCGCTTCCGGATCGTCGCCGTTAACATGGAAGATCGGCGCTTCGATCATCTTTGCCACATCCGACGGATAGGGCGACGAACGCGAAAACGCCGGATTGGTCGTGAAACCGATCTGGTTGTTGATGATGAAATGCATGGTACCGGCAACACGGTGACCGCGCAGGCCCGACAGGCCGAGGACTTCCGCGACGACGCCTTGGCCTGCGAAGGCTGCATCACCATGGAGCAGCAGCGGTAGGACCTTGGCGCGCTCTTTAAGCGGTACGATATCGCCGTCCATCACCTTGGCAAGCTGGTCCTGCTTGGCACGGGCTTTGCCCATAACGACAGGATTGACGATCTCAAGATGCGACGGGTTGGCCGTCAAAGACAGGTGGACTGTGTTGCCGTCAAATTCGCGGTCCGACGAAGCGCCGAGGTGATACTTGACGTCGCCAGAACCCTCGACTTCGTCAGGCTTGAACGAGCCGCCTTTGAACTCATGGAAGATCGCGCGATGGGGCTTGCCCATCACCTGCGAGAGAACATTGAGACGGCCACGGTGGGCCATGCCGAGTACGACCTGCTCAAGGCCTTCGGAACCACCGCGCTTGATGATCTGCTCAAGGGCAGGGATCAGCGACTCACTACCGTCGAGACCGAAGCGCTTGGTGCCTTTGTACTTGACGTCGATGAACTGCTCGAAGCCTTCAGCCTCGACCAGTTTTGCGAGAATCGCTTTCTTGCCGTTCGGCGTAAATTCAACGCCCTTGCCGGGGCCTTCGATGCGCTCCTGAATCCAGGACTTTTCTTCCGGGTTTGAGATATGCATGAACTCGACACCGAGCGTGGAACAATAGGTCCGCTTCAGAATATCGAGCATTTCGGGAATGGTCGCGTATTCGAGACCAAGAACATTGTCGATGAAAATCCGGCGGCTGTAATCGGCTTCGGTAAAGCCATAAGCAGCAGGCGACAGTTCATTGTAGTCGTCGACCGGAGCAGCAAGACCCAGCGGATCGAGATTGGCATGAAGGTGTCCGCGCATACGATAAGCACGGATCATCATGATGGCGCGCACCGAATCGCGGGTCGCCTGAAGGACTTCTGTTTCAGAAACGGGTTTACCGGAGGTTTCGGCCTTGGCCTTCACCTTCTTTTCGACAGCCTTCTCGACTTCAGCCCAGTCTCCGTCCAGTGCCGACACAAGATCGCCACCTTCCGCGACTGGCCAGTTATCTCGCTTCCATGACGCACCGGCTGCGGCTTTCTTCACATCGTCCGGATTATCGGCCAATGCCTTGAAAAATGCGCGCCACTCGTCGGACACTGATGCAGGATCTTCTTCATATCGCGCATAAAGCTGCTCGATATAGGCTGCATTGGCACCGTCGAGAAAGGACGTGATCTGAAACTGCTCGTTGGCTTCTTGCCTACCCATGATGATACGCGAACGTCCTGCGTCCGCCTCCTGCCTGAGAAATGGCCGGATGCCCGACCTGCCGCACAGTTCCTTCAAGCGAAATGCTTTTAGGAGTGGCTAAAGTGCCGGATCCGGGCAAAGGGTTGGTTAACGCTCCCTGCCCGGCTCCTGTTTACATATATAGGGTCAGCCCTTGAGGACTTCGACCAGTGTGGTGCCAAGACGTGCCGGCGAAGGCGAAACCTTGATACCGGCTGCTTCCATGGCAGCAATCTTCGATTCCGCGTCACCCTTGCCGCCAGAAACAACGGCGCCGGCGTGCCCCATGGTCCGGCCCTTGGGCGCGGTACGACCAGCGATAAAGCCGGCCATTGGCTTCTTGCGGCCCTTCTTGGCTTCGTCGATCAGGAACTGTGCTGCTTCCTCTTCGGCTGCACCACCGATTTCGCCGATCATGATGATCGACTGGGTCGCTTCGTCTGCCAGGAACATTTCCAGGACGTCGATGAATTCCGTACCCTTGACCGGGTCGCCGCCGATACCGACAGCAGTCGTCTGGCCAAGACCTTCATTGGTGGTCTGGAAGACGGCCTCGTAAGTCAGCGTACCCGAGCGGGAAACGATACCAACCGAACCCTTGCGGAAGATCGAGCCCGGCATGATGCCGATCTTGCACTCTTCAGGCGTCAGGATACCCGGGCAGTTCGGGCCGAGAAGGCGCGACTTCGACTTGTCGAGCTTGGCCTTGACCCGCACCATGTCCATGACCGGAATACCTTCGGTGATGCAGGTGATGAACGGGATCTCAGCGTCGATCGCTTCGATGATGGCGTCTGCGGCACCTGCCGGCGGAACGTAGATCACGGATGCGTCCGCACCGGTCTTTTCCTTGGCTTCAGCAACCGATGCAAAGATCGGCAGGCTTTCGCCCTTCGAACCGGTCCAGGTTTCGCCACCCTTCTTCGGGTGGATACCGCCAACCATCTGCGTGCCGTAATAGGCAAGCGCCTGCTCGGTGTGGAATGTACCGGTCTTGCCGGTCAGGCCCTGAACCAGGACCTTGGTGTCTTTATTTACAAGAATGGACATAATTTCCGGTCCTTCAAATTAGGCGTTGATCGCAGCGACGATCTTCTTGGCCGCGTCGTCCAAGTCGTCTGCTGCAGTGATCGCCAGACCCGATTCGTTCAGGATCTTCTTACCAAGTTCGACATTCGTACCTTCAAGGCGAACGACCAGCGGAACCTTCAGGCCAACTTCCTGCACGGCAGCCACAACCCCTTCAGCGATAACGTCGCACTTCATGATGCCGCCGAAGATGTTGACGAGGATGCCTTCAACCTTCGGGTCAGCCGTGATGATCTTGAATGCAGCTGCAACCTTTTCCTTGCCGGCACCACCGCCAACGTCGCAGAAGTTTGCAGGTTCTTTGCCGTAAAGCTTGATGATGTCCATCGTCGCCATGGCGAGACCGGCACCATTGACCATGCAGCCAATATTGCCATCAAGAGCCACGTAAGCGAGATCCCACTTGGAAGCCTCGATTTCCTTGGCGTCTTCTTCGGTCTCGTCGCGCAATTCCTTGACGTCATCGTGACGGAAAATCGCGTTGCCATCGAAAGAGACCTTGGCATCGAGAACACGCAGATGGCCATTTTCCATAACGATCAGCGGGTTGATCTCGAGAAGAGCCATATCCTTCTCGCTGAACGCCTTGTAGAGGATTGGGAAGAGCGACTTTGCGTCCTCGGCAGCGGCGCCGTCGAGTTCGAGAGCCTGGGAGATCGCAGCGATATCGTCAGCCGTCACACCCGTTTCCGGATCGATGGCAATCGTGTGGATCTTCTCAGGCGTATCGTGGGCAACAGCCTCAATGTCCATGCCACCTTCCGTCGATACGACGAAAGCAACGCGACCAACAGAACGATCGACCAGCAGCGAGCAGTAAAGTTCGCGCGAAATGTCTGCACCGTCTTCAATGTAAAGACGGTTGACCTGCTTGCCGGCATCGCCGGTCTGCGCAGTTACAAGCGTATTGCCGAGCATGTCCTTGGCGTGAGAAACAACTTCCTCGATCGACTTCGCCAGACGAACGCCACCTTTGGCATCGGGACCAAGTTCCTTGAACTTGCCCTTGCCGCGGCCACCAGCGTGGATCTGGCTCTTGACCACATAGAGCGGGCCCGGAAGCTTTTTCGCTGCAGCTTCGGCCTCTTCGACCTTGTGGATCGCGACACCTTCCGCGACCGGTGCACCAAAGCTCTTCAGCAGAGCCTTGGCCTGATATTCATGAATATTCATCGTCTTGTCCCTGTCTTGGGCCGTAAGGCGGTTACTTCAATGCCGGAGCAATGTTGATGCAGGCCTCGCAAAGGCCGGCAACAGCGCCAACGGACTTCTGGAAGGCTTCTTCTTCAGCCTTGTTGAATTCGACTTCGATGATCCGCTCGACGCCACCGGCACCCAGCACGACCGGAACGCCGACATACATGTCCTTAACGCCGTACTGACCGGAGAGGTAAGCTGCGCAAGGCAGAACACGCTTCTTGTCCTTGAGGTAGGCATCCGCCATCTCGATGGCAGAGGCAGCAGGCGCGTAATAGGCAGAACCTGTCTTCAGCAGACCGACAATTTCAGCGCCGCCGTCGCGGGTACGCTGAATGATCTCTTCAAGCCGCTCCTTGGTGACCCAGCCCATCTTGACGAGGTCTGTGAGCGGAATGCCGCCAACGGTCGAATAGCGAGCGAGAGGCACCATGGTGTCACCGTGGCCACCAAGCACAAAGGCCGTGACGTCCTGTACGGAAACGTTGAATTCCTGGGAAAGAAACAGGCGGAAACGCGAAGAATCCAGAACGCCGGCCATGCCGACAACCTTGTTCTTAGGCAAGCCCGAAAACTTCTGCAAAGCCCAGACCATTGCATCAAGCGGATTGGTGATGCAGATCACGAATGCGTTTGGTGCGTATTTCTTGATGCCGGCGCCAACCTGCTCCATGACCTTGAGGTTGATACCGAGCAGATCGTCACGGCTCATGCCGGGCTTGCGGGCCACACCGGCAGTGACGATGCAAACATCCGCGCCTTCGATGGCTGCGTAATCGCTTGCTCCGGTAAGATTGGCGTTAAAACCTTCAACGGGAGAGGACTGGGCAATATCGAGGCCCTTACCCTGTGGAATGCCGTCAGCGATGTCGAAGAGAACGATATCGCCAAGTTCCTTGAGGCCAGCCAGATGGGCCAGCGTACCACCGATCATTCCAGAGCCGATAAGTGCGATCTTATTGCGCGCCATTGAAGTGCTTCCTTTTAGATCCAAAACCAAGGCGGCCCTCCCAACACAGAGGTCCTCCATTGGGTTAGATCGCATAGACCTGATAGCAAAAAATGGCAACCGATAATTTTCGGATGAGCAATTTCAATCGGTTAAGTCGATAAATTCTTACGTAAACGTAATATTTTCATTCACAGAATTTTCACATTTCTGACTGCGTCGCCGTGTGTTTGGACAAATATTCTTTACTACGCATCTCAAACAGCCGCGAAACTGTGCGGTCGAACTCAAATCCTTCGACGCCCTTCTTCTCTGTCAACAGAGCCTCAGGTGCACTGACGGCAGAAGCATAGAGACGCACGCCTTTGTCGTAAAACGTATCGATCAAAGTGATAAACCGTTTGGTCTCGTTCCGTCGTTCCGGGCCGAGATGGGGGATGTTATCGACGAAAACGGTATCATATCGCTCTGCAACTGCCAGGAAATCACTGGCGCCCAGCGGCTTTTCGCAGAGATCGGAGAAATTGAACCGGGCAACATCGCCAGCCGCACGCGGGACATGGACGGTGCGTCCTTTCATCTGGATCTCGTCAGAAGATACGTGCTTGCCACTGGAAAGCTCAGCCCAGGCATCATCCATGCCCCGCTCGGTCTCTTCGCTGAGTGGCGCCATATAGACGGGCAGACGGCTGATTTTTTCCATCCGGTAGTCGGTGGGTGAGTCGAGCGAGACCACATCCACGTACTTTTCCAGGATGTCGATGAAAGGCAGGAAAAGACCGCGATTCAATCCATCGCGATAAAGATTGCGAGGCTCCACATTAGACGTCGCAACAAGAATGCATCCACGGTCGAAAAGCTCGGAAAAAAGGCGCGACAGGATCATCGCATCTGTGATGTCCGTTACCGAAAATTCGTCGAAACATAAGAGACGGGCCTCGGCCATCAGCGCTTCTGCGACTGGCGGCACAGGGTCCGACTGCTTCGTCTCACCGTTCTTCAGCTTCTGTCGATGAGCATGAACCCGCGCATGCACATCCGCCATGAATTCGTGAAAATGCGCCCGCCTCTTTTTCTCGATCGGAGCGAGCTTGAAGAAAAGGTCCATCAACATGGTCTTGCCGCGACCGACGCTCCCGTGGACATATAGTCCACGTATCGATGCCTGTTTCGGTCGCCGCTTGGCAAACATCCAGCCGAGCGCACTCGCCTTCGTGGCAGGTCGCTCCTCTTTGAGCTGTGCCAAAATGCGGTCGAGCTGTTTCGCGACGCTCATTTGCTCCGGGTCAGCGCGCAGATTGCCGACGCTGGTCTGCGAGGTAAGCTGCTCGCTGACGCTTAGCGCGTAATCAGGCATTGGCTGCATGCAATAGCTCCCCGGCGCGGTCACCTAGGCTGCTTGGAGGGTGATTACCGGCTCAGGCTGATCGGCTGACCGGTGTTGGTGGTACCGTCAAAGCGTGCATCCGCGGTCTTGTAGACGCGTCCGATGACATTGCCGTTGCGATCCTTGAGCACGACTTGCTTGCCGGCAACTTCCCATGAGCCCATGGTCGTGAGCGGCCCAACGCAGCCACGGGTTCCGCCGCGCGAGCCAGATCCGAGATTTGTGAGCGTCAGGAACATGTCACAATTGGCAGCACCATTAGCCACGCGCCAGTTGCCAACCATCTGTTCCTTGGTCACATCCTGGGCAGTCGCCGGAATGGCGCCCGCTGCATCAGCCGGTGCCTGAGGGAATTGCGTCGGGTTAGCCATAGTCGGATCCGGCAATTGCCCGGATTCAACTGTTGGAACAGGCTGGGCCTGCAGTGGAGGCAAAGCCTGCTCGGAATTGTTGTAGCCGCTGTAAGATGTACGCTGACACCCGGCCAACGACAGTCCGATCATAAGGCCTGCCGCTGCGTATTTCATTTCCATCGTCACACTCCCGGGTTACCGCTTCTAGCCGGACTGTTTCGAACAAACACGGCGAAATTATCGTCAATTAACGATGCAAAACAACAAAGAATGTGGATTACACCCCTTACTGATTTTACAACTCGAAACTGGCAGAGAAGTTCCAAAACTTGTATCAACCCTGCCAGTTCCTCCTATTTTCTCGATTAAGCCTTACCGCGGGCGACTAAACCCGCCGCTCGACCATCATCTTTTTGATTTCGGCAATCGCCTTGGCCGGGTTCAAACCCTTGGGGCAAGCCTGCGTACAGTTCATGATTGTGTGGCAGCGATAGAGCCTGAATGGATCTTCCAGATTATCCAGACGCTCACCGGTCGATTCGTCGCGACTGTCGATCAGCCAACGATAGGCCTGCAACAGAACAGCTGGCCCCAGATAGCGGTCACCATTCCACCAATAGCTCGGACAGGACGTCGAGCAGCACGCGCAAAGAATGCACTCATAAAGACCGTCGAGCTTCTGACGATCGTCATGGCTCTGCTTCCATTCCTTTGCAGGAGGTGGAGAAACCGTCTTCAGCCAAGGCTCGATCGAGCGATGCTGGGCGTAAAATTGGCTGAGATCCGGAACCAGATCCTTGACCACGGGCATATGTGGCAGCGGATAGACCTTAACGGTTCCGCCAATCTCTTCCATACCCTTGGTGCAGGCCAGCGTGTTGGTGCCATCGATATTCATGGCGCAAGAGCCGCAGATACCTTCACGGCAGGAGCGGCGCAGCGTCAGCGTCGGATCGATATTGTTCTTGATGTAAAGCAGGCCATCCAGAACCATCGGGCCACAATCGTCGATATCGATGTAGTAGGTATCGATACGTGGATTTTCGCCATCATCAGGGCTCCACCGATAGACGCGGTATTCCCGAACGTTCTTGGCACTGTCTGGTTTTGGCCAGACCTTGCCTTCGCTGACCTGAGAATTCTTTGGGAGAGTGAGTTCAACCATGGTTTATTCCTCTCAAGATCAGTAGACGCGAGCTTTTGGCTCGATCTTTTTGGGATCGATGCCATCAGCGAGGAGTTCGGTATGAACAGGGCGGTAGTCGAGCTTGACGTCACCGGCTTCGTTCAGCCATGCGAGTGTATGCTTGCGCCAATTCACGTCATCGCGCCCGCCAAACGGACCATCTGTATAGTCTTCACGCGCATGCGATCCACGGCTTTCCTTGCGCGCTTCGGCGCCGTAAACCGTTGTGATTGCATTGGCCATCAGATTGTAAAGCTCAAGCGTTTCCACGAGATCGGAGTTCCAGATCATCGAACGGTCGGTGACCTTGATGTCTGGCAATTCCTTCCAGATCGCGGAAATACGGCGGCAACCTGATTCCAGCGCTTCCTGTGTGCGGAACACAGCTGCGTCCTCCTGCATGGCGCGCTGCATCTTGTCGCGCAGCACCGCAGTCGGGGTCGACCCGCTGGCATTGCGGATTGTGTCGAAGCGTTCCATGATCTTGTCACAGGCTGCGATATTGAGCGCAGGCACCGGCTCAGACTTGTCGATGATCTGGCCGGCACGGATTGCAGCGGCACGGCCAAAGACCACAAGGTCGATCAGTGAGTTTGAACCCAGACGGTTAGCCCCGTGTACGGAGGCGCAACCGGCTTCGCCAACAGCCATCAGACCAGGCGCAATGCGCTCCGGATTATCGGCATCGGCATTCAACACTTCGCCCCAGTAATTGGTCGGAATACCGCCCATATTATAGTGAACAGTCGGAAGAACCGGGATCGGCTCGCGCGTCACGTCGACACCGGCAAAGATCTTGGCGCTCTCGGAAATACCGGGAAGACGCTCGTGCAAAACAGCCGGATCAAGGTGATCGAGATGCAGGAAGATGTGGTCCTTGTTCTTGCCAACGCCACGACCTTCACGGATTTCCATGGTCATGCAACGCGAAACAACGTCGCGAGACGCCAGGTCCTTGGCCGACGGGGCATAACGCTCCATGAAACGCTCGCCTTCGGAGTTAACGAGATAACCGCCTTCGCCGCGCGCGCCTTCCGTGATCAAACAACCAGCGCCGTAAATGCCGGTGGGATGGAACTGAACGAATTCCATGTCCTGCAGAGGAAGACCGGCACGCGCAATCATACCGCCGCCGTCACCGGTGCAGGTGTGAGCGGACGTTGCCGAAAAATAGGCACGGCCATAGCCGCCCGTCGCCAGAACGACCATCTTGGCAGAAAAGCGATGGATTGTGCCATCATCGAGGTTCCAGGCCACGACACCGGTGCAACGACCATCGTCCGACATGATCAGGTCGAGCGCGAAATATTCAATGAAGAATTCCGCATTGTGCTTCAGCGACTGGCCATAAAGCGTGTGCAGGATCGCGTGTCCGGTACGGTCGGCAGCTGCACACGTGCGTTGAACCGGCGGGCCTTCACCATAGTTCTGCATGTGACCGCCGAACGGACGCTGATAGATTTTGCCTTCCTCGTTTCGCGAGAAGGGCACACCGTAATGCTCGAGCTCATAGACGGCCTTAGGCGCCTCCATGGCGAGATACTGCATGGCGTCGACATCGCCCAGCCAGTCAGAACCCTTGACCGTGTCATAGAGATGCCACTGCCAGCTGTCCGGCGTCATGTTTTGCAGCGAAGCAGCAATGCCGCCCTGCGCTGCGACGGTGTGAGAACGGGTTGGGAAGACCTTGGTAATACAGGCTGTCTTGAAGCCTTGCTCGGCCATTCCAAGCGTCGCGCGCAAACCGGCGCCGCCAGCACCGACGACGACCACATCATAAGAATGGTCGACATAGGTATAGGGCTTGCCGTTCGGTGCGGTGGAGGATGTCGCTGCCATATTGAATTATCCTACGAATGCGATTTTCAAGATGGCGAAAAGACAGAGCCCGCCAACGAGAATCACGAAGAACGTGTTGAACATGAGGAGAACGATCTTCAGGCCCTCTGCATGCACATAATCTTCGATGATGACCTGCATGCCCAGCTTCATATGGATCAGGCCCGATACGATGACCAGTGCCATGACCACGGCAACAAAGGGGTTTGCCAGCGCCGTCACGACTTCGCCATATGGAGCGCCTGCGTAACAGATCAGGAAAATCACGAAGAAAATCAGAAGCGGCACATTGGCAACGGCCGTCAAACGCTGACGCCAGAAGTGATCCGTGCCTTCCTTGGCCGAACCGAGACCGCGAACTCTACCCAGAGGGGTGCGCATATCCATGATCTTAACCCCCTCAGTACCGAACCAGATATGCGATCACCCAGATAACAAGGGTGAGTGCAATCGAGGCGACGGGCATCGCCTTGGCGAGCTTGGTGGAAAATCCCTTGTCGAAGCCATAACCCAGATCCCACATGAAGTGGCGAAGACCGCCAATCATGTGATGGACCAACGCCCAGGTGTAGCCGAACAGGATCAAACGGCCGATGATCGTGCCCATGAACCAGCTCACCCAGTCGAAATAGGTTGCACCGGTTGATGCGGCAATCAGCCACCAAGCCACGAGAATTGTGCCGAAATACAATGCGCCGCCGGTAATGCGGTGCATGATGGACATCACCATCGTTGGTATCGGCTTGTATATTTGAAGATGCGGCGACAAAGGCCGTTTGTTCGTCACGTTCGCCATCGCTACCTCACGGCGTTCAAGTGCATTCCGAGAAAGGAATCCCAGACAATGCAACGCTTATAGATAGGATGCATTGCATCATAGGGCATGCTTTAATAGTCGAATTACCGAACCACAAGCACTATTGCACCCCATTTTTCAATTTAATCGATTCGGATGAATGCCGTTGCCGGCCAGGACTGGATTGTAAGTCACAAGCTCCAGCGCCGCAAAGATTGCATCTGGCGAAAATGACCGACAGTGGAAACTAGAGCAGTTTTGCGTTAAGAATTCGCTAACCAAGAATTTAACGCAAGGATGAGGTCATGGTATCGCGTATCACCACATCGCTCACGGCAATATTGGCAGGTCTGCTGATGGCTTCGGCTGCAAGCACTGCATATGCGGGCAATAGCTATCGTTTTGAACGCAGTCATAGCGATCACAATGGCCGCAATCAGCGGCACGGACATCACGACCGTGGTGGCTGGCATTCCGGACCGCGCCCGAATCCCGGTATCATTGTCGGCGGTGGATCGATTACCGTTCTGCCCGGGATCGGAACCTATTCCGGATCGATCTCAGCCTACCGGGTGCCGGGCAATGGAACCTATTTTGGTGTGGATCGCGGCGAGCCCAGGATCGTTAAATCGACGATAGCACCGAAAGCCCGCATTATTGTGGTCTCGGAGCAGGGAAATGAGGCCTGCACCTACGAAGCGGGAGTCTGTGTGATTCGTCCCTAGCCCAAAGGGTACTCTCAAGCGAAGCGCCACACCGTCGTCTTCTTGATCTCGCTATCTTCGAGCACACGGGTGACAGGCACTTCATAAGCCGCGACGAATTCCAGACGGTCCTTAGGGCAGTAAGCCCGACCGGGGTCTCCCACAAGAATCGTGATGCCGGCAGCCGCAGCTGCTTCGAACCACGGACCGAGCAGATCCGCAAAGGCACGATCATAGAAAACGTCGCCTGCGAGAATCACGTCCGCATCCGGTATCGTCCCGATAATGTCCCCCTGCATGCATTCCAGGGCGACATTGTTCTGTGCCGCGTTTAACGTGATCGCAACGGCTGCCCATGGATCGATATCGACTGCTGCCACATGCACGGCACCGGCCATTGCCGCAGCAATGGCAACCAGACCAGAACCACTGGCAAAATCGAGCACACGCTTTCCTCTAACAATGTCGTGCTGATCCAGAACATAGCGCGCAAGTCCCTGCCCGCCTGCCCAGGCAAACGCCCAGAACGGCGGCGGCAAACCCAGCGCCTCAAGCTCGTCTTCGGTTTTAAGCCACAGGTCATGAACCTCGCTCGCAAGCCAAAGACGGATTTCTGGCACATGCGGTGGCGCCATCAGCGACGTATTCTCAAGAATGAAACGCTCTGGATCCGTTTTCACGGGTCACTCATCGCGGAGGATTGTCGAGCCCACCCATACGGCAGACTTCGAGATACTCCTCTTCCGTCACCGGCTGAACGGACAAGCGCATGGAGGTGACCAGAGACATTTCCGACAGAGCAGGATTTGCCTTCACATCCTTCAACGTCACAGGTTTTGGCATTTCCGTCACGGCGCGAATATCCACGCATTCCCATCGCGGATCGTCAGTGGTCGTATCATGATGCGCGAGCGCGCAGACCTCGCAGATACCGACAACCTCCAGCCCTTCATTTGAATGATAAAAGAAACCCTTGTCGCCGATCTTCATGGCCCGCATGTTGTTGCGCGCCTGGTAGTTACGCACGCCATCCCACTGCTCGCCGCTATCTTTCGTGGCCTTCAGCATCTCCCATGAGAATTTGAAAGGCTCGGACTTGAACAACCAATATGCCATTGCCGTTCAAGCCTCCGGATTGTTGAAGACCCAGTTATAGGGCTTGATCTCGACGCTCGCGAACAATCCTGCCTTGGCATAAGGGTCCTGAGCGGCGATTGCTGCAGCATCCTCTGCATTGTCGGCCTTGAGGATCAGGAGGCTGCCGTTCGGCTTGCCGTCGGTGTCCAGAAATGGACCGGCAATCTTGAGCGTACCTTCGGAGTTCAGCCCGTTCAACCACTCCACATGCGGCGGTCGTGTCTCCATGCGCAGGTCTAAATGGCCCGGTTTATCGGCGCAAATCACAGCGAAAAGCATTGGCACTATCTCCTATCAGAATTCAGATCATTCGGTGGTAATGGGTCGCGTCATCAGCTGTTCGATCGCAGCGCCTATCTCCAGACGCCCATCGATGATGGCTGCCACAGCAGCAGTAATCGGCATATCAACGCCATTTCCATCGGCAAGACGAGCAGCAACGGATGCCGTAAAGGCACCCTCCACCAGCGCCCCGGTCGAAAAATCCATCGGCTCACCCCGCCCAATGGCAATGCCGAAGCGAAGGTTGCGCGATTGGTGGCTGGTTGCCGTCAAAACAAGGTCACCCAGCCCGGACAAGCCGCGAACCGTATCCGCCTTGCCACCCATGGACGTAACCAGTCGGGACATCTCTGCCAGGCCGCGTGAAATTAGGGCGGCTCTGGCCGAATCGCCAAGAGCCATGCCTTCAACAATGCCGCAAGCAATCGCCAGAACATTCTTCAAGGCACCACCCAGCTGAACGCCGGTTCGATCATCGGAAGCGTAGAGACGAAAGGTGCGCCCGGAAATGATGTGTGCAAGCCGCTCGGCGACCGAGATATCGGCAGCTGCCACGGCCATGGCCGTCGGCAATCCCCGCGCAATATCATTGGCAAACCCCGGACCGGACAACACGGCGATCGAATGTTGCGGCAAGGCATCTTCCAGCACATCGGTCAGCAGTCGCGAAGTGGCCCGGTCGATACCCTTGGCGCAGGTTACCACGCTCGCCTCTTCGGCGAGATAGGGCCCAAAGCTCTGTGCTGCATCGAACTGTGCTTGCGACGGCATGGCAAAGAGCACGATACCGGCATCGCGCAAGACGTCCGGCTCAAACGCATACTTCAAGCCGTCGGGAAGGCGAATGCCAGGCAAGGCCGCATCGTGCAGTCCATCGTTGCGAAGGTCATTCATCAAGGCAGGATCACGACCGAGCAGGGTAATGTCTGCCTTGCCCTCCAGCGCCATGACCGCGGCAAGTGCCGTTCCGAAGGCACCGGCTCCAACAACAACAACCCGTTCGCGCGCACTCATGCCTTAGCTCCACGCCTGCCAAAGCCGATCAAGGCCTTGGCTTGATTATCAAGCGGCCATCGCGAACGCGGCGATACATCAAGATCGTCGACCGGGAGGTCGAGCGCCATGCGCTCCAGCCCTGCCCAGGCGATCATGACAGCATTATCGGTGCATAGCCGGTGGGGCGGCGCCACAAAGCGAAAGCCGTTTTTTTCACACAAGGCTGTAAGCACAGCGCGAATATGTTGGTTGGCTGCGACACCTCCGGCAACCACCAGTGCCGGAAGATCCTCCGTCTCTGGAAACTCATGTTTGAACCTTTGCAGCCCGCGACCGATCCGGTCTTCCAGCGTCCGGCCGATTGCCCGCTGGAAAGAGGCGCAAATATCGAAGATATCCTGACTGGAAACGGGAGCCAGTCCCTCCGCTGCTTGCCGAACGGCTGTCTTCAAGCCAGAGAACGAAAAATCCAGCCGCGCCTCACCGACGAGCGGTCGCGGAAAGTTGAAGCGCTTGGGGTCACCACCAGCGGCCGCGCGCTCCACCTCGGGTCCGCCCGGATACGGCAGCCCAAGAAGTTTCGCTGTCTTGTCAAATGCCTCGCCCAGCGCGTCATCGATGGTCGTGCCCCAGCGCTCGTAGTCGCCCACTCCGCGCACAAGCACCAGCTGCGTGTGCCCACCCGATACCAAGAGCATCAGATACGGAAAGGTCAGCTTATCAGTGAGACGCGCGGTCAGAGCGTGGCCTTCAAGATGGTTGATGGCATAGAGCGGTTTACCGGTTGCGCGCGCAATCGCCTTACCGGTCATCAGCCCCACCAGCAGGCCGCCGATCAAACCTGGCCCGGCGGTCGCAGCGATTGCGTCAATATCACGCAAGGTTACATTCGAGCGCAAAAGCGCTTCTTCGACGAGCGTATCCAGCGCTTCCACATGGGCCCGAGCAGCGATTTCCGGAACCACGCCGCCATAGGCGGAATGCTCGTCAAGCTGGCTCAAAACAACATCCGACAGGATCTCGCCACGTCCATCGTCACGACGCAGCACGACGGACGCAGCTGTCTCGTCACAGCTTGTTTCGATGCCAAGGATGCAGGAAAAGGCGGTCATGTTGTGTGCTGGCCGATTGCGATGAAAATCAAAGATGGTTACGACGACTGTCGGTAACAACGGATACAAGCGGATGCAAACAAAACCTTTTCGGATCGGAACGCGCGCAAGCCCGCTGGCACTGGCGCAGGCCCTTGAAGCCCGTGACCGGCTGATGGCGGCAAATGGCCTGCCGGCAGAGATGTTCGAAATTGTTGTCCTGTCGACGAAGGGAGACCGCATCACCGACCGCTCCCTGTCCGAGATAGGCGGCAAAGGCTTGTTCACCGAGGAACTGGAGGAACAATTGGTCTCTGGTGACCTGGATTTCGCCGTGCATTCCTCGAAAGACATGCCAACCATTCTGCCGGAGGGACTTTATCTATCGGCATTCCTTCCGCGGGAAGATCCGCGCGACGCGTTCATTGGCGGCAGCGCGCCAAAGCTGATGGACCTTCCTCATGGCGCAACCGTCGGCTCGTCTTCACTGCGCCGCCAGGCGCTGATCAGGCGACTGCGCCCCGACATCAATGTCATCACATTTCGCGGTCTGGTCGATACCAGGCTCCGCAAACTGCGAGAAGGCCAGGTCGATGCGACATTGCTCGCCTTTGCTGGCCTGAAGCGTCTCGGCAAGGAGAGCGTCGTCACCGAATTGCTGGAAACAGCCGATTTCCTCCCCGCCCCGGCCCAAGGCGCCATCGCCATTGAAAGTCGTATCGGCGATGACCGGGTGAATTCGCTGCTGGAGACAGTCAACGACAAGGAGACCTATGACGCAGTCACCTGCGAGAGAGGTTTTCTGGGCGTTCTAGACGGTTCCTGCCGCACACCGATTGCAGGCTATGCATCGCGTGATGGCGATAATATTCACTTCCGCGGAATGGTTCTTACCCCCGACGGTAGCCAATCGCACGCTATTGAAATGGATGGAAAATGCGTCGACGCAAAGACAATCGGTGAAGAAGCCGGTCGCCAAGTGAGGGAAAAGGCAGGAAGCGGTTTCTTCGCTTCCTGGGGCTGACGCATATGCGGGTGCTGGTGACCCGCGCCGAACCGGCGGCTTCGAAAACAGCAGCGCGCTTGCGCGATATGGGCCATTCCCCCCTGGTCATGCCGCTCGCACAAGCCGTGCGCGATGCGGAGGCTGCCCAGTATGCACTATCCGCAACTCCATCAGCGATTGCGGCCACCAGCGCGGAAGCCATGCGCACCGTTGCGGATATCCGCAGCCCAGAGACATCATGGAAGCAGACCACCGTCTTTGCCGTTGGAGAGGCGACAGCTGAAGCGGCCAGAAATGCCGGTTTCCAGACGGTGCTGATGTCGGGCGGAAACGGACGGGCGCTTGCAGACTTCATACATGCCCGACGCGCAAATTCCGGCGCTCCAGTCCTCTATCTGGCAGGAGAGCCACGCTCCGAGGGATTTGAGGCGCGAATGACCGAGTTGCACGCACCGGTCGAAACCTGCATTTGCTACAGGATGATCCCCGTTGAACCTTCTCAAGACATTCAAAGAAAGTTCCTGTCCGATACCCCACCAGATGTCATTCTTTTGTATTCGATCGAAAGTGTCAGGCGGCTTCTCGCTCTGCCCTTGTTGAAAGACAATTTAGGACTGCTGAAGACCACCCGTTTTCACTGTTTGAGCCAGAAAGTTGCAGACGCCTTGCCGGAACAATATGCTGCAAATACCGTTATTTGCGACGTGCCGGATGAGTCCAGTCTGCTCGGCACATTATAGTCCGTTGGACTCAAAATTGATCCAGGCCCTTTCCTTCGCCACGATCACTGTCTAACTTCATTGCACTGCAAGGAATGAGAGGTTGCCATGGCTCCGGGAAAACCGCCCCGTCGCACCAAATCGACAAACGAACCAGTGACCATTGATCTGGAAGCTGAACGTAGCGAAAAGGTCACCCATGACGAGGGCACGAAGCCTGAAGACATGACCGCTGACGAACCCGAGATGGCGTCGCCACAGGGAGACCCTGTTCAACCGGCTCCCGAACCAGACGCTGCGGAAGCGGAGACATCGGTAGAAGAGGCACCTCCCAAAGAGGACGTTTCACCGGCAACCTCGGATAATGAGGCACCGCGCGCTACACCAGCACACAAGGCACCTTCCACTTCTGGAATGGTGGCGGCAGGGATTATTGGTGGTCTGATTGCGCTCGCGGGCGCAGGCGCGCTGCAATATGGGGGCGTGCTGCCAGCCCTTGGCCCTGACAGGAGCACGCCTGCCGTAGACAGCGCACTGGCCAGTCAGCTCTCGTCGCTGGAGAAAAAGGTTGCCGATATTTCAAGTGCGCCAGCACAGGCAGCCGATACTAGCGCCCTCGATGCGCGGATCGCGGCACTGGAAACCGAGCTTCAGTCCGTAAAGCAAAATAGCACGACGGGTGTCGACAATGACCGTGTCGCATCGCTTGAGCAGCAAGTCAGCCAGACCAGCGAGACGATTGCTGCGCTCAAATCGGAACTGTCGAAGACAACCACGTCCCTGAACAGCGCAGAGACCCGTTTGGACGAACGCCTGACGGAAGCTGAACAAAAGATCGACAAGCCCCGGACCGACGTCGAGATGGCACGGGCCATCTCGGTTACAGCGCTCAAGTCAGCCATCGAGCGCGGAGGTCCATTCCTTGCCGAGCTCGACACTCTGGCAGGCATCGCACCGGATGATCCGTCTATCGAACAACTGAAACCTTATGCGGCGACAGGCATCGAATCGCGAGCGGAGCTCGTTCGAAAGTTCCCCGCCACCGCAGATGCGATTTTATCTGCCATTCATCAGCCGGATACATCGGGCGGACTGGGCGAGCGGTTGATGGCAAGCGCTCTCTCCGTCATCAAGGTGCGCCCTGTTGGCAATATCGAAGGCGAATCGCCAGAAGCCATTGTCGCTCGCATGGAAGACAAATTGCGCAATGGCGACCTCAAGGGCGCCGAGCTTGAATGGCAAAACCTGCCAGAAGCCGGGAAAACAGCATCGGCCGATTTTGCCGATGCATTGCAGGCGCGCGTGAAGGTAGAGGCAATCGTAAGCGAAGCCCTTTCGACGGCTATGCGCGGAAACGGTTGAGGGAACGAATATCATGATCAGACTTCTTGTCTTCGTTCTCATTATCCTTGGCCTCGCCGCAGGCTTCGCCTGGCTTGCAGATCGTCCGGGCGAACTGTCTATTTTGTGGGAAGGCCAGCTGATTGAGATGAGCCTGACCGCAGCCGTCACCCTGATCGTGGCAATCGTCGTCTCCGTCATGATCGTCTGGTGGCTGCTACGCTCCATCTGGAATTCCCCGCATTCCGTGCGTCGCTATTTCCGCGCCCGCACCCGTGATCGCGGCTATCAGTCGCTTTCGACCGGCTTGATTGCAGCGGGCGCAGGCAACGCAGCTCTGGCACACAAGATGAGTTCTCGCGCCCGTGGCCTTCTGCGCGCCGATCAGGAACCGTTGATCCTTGTCCTGGAGGCGCAGACGGCCTTGATCGAAGGCCGCCAGGATGATGCCCGACGAATGTTCCAGCAGATGGCTGACGATCCCGAGACCAGGGAACTGGGACTTCGTGGGCTCTATCTCGAGGCAACCCGACTTGGGGCCCATGAGGCGGCACGGCAATATGCCGAAACCGCAGCCGAGAACGCGCCCTATCTTCCCTGGGCCGCGAAGGCGACGCTTGAATATCGAAGCCAGTCCGGTCGTTGGGACGATGCCATTCGCCTTCTGGAACAGCAGAAGGTCGCGAATGTCTTGAAGAAGTCGGAAGCGGAGCGCCTGAAGGCTGTCTTGCTGACCGCAAAGGCAGAAGAGCAACTCGAGGGCGACCCGATCGCTGCGCGCGACAACGCCGTGCGCGCACTCAAACATGCCAAGGATCTCGTTCCGGCCGCCCTCGTTGCCGCCAAGGCCTATATGCGTGAAGACAATTTGCGCAAGGCAAGCAGCGTTCTCGAGCAAGTTTGGAAACTCTCTCCCCATCCAGACGTGGCTAAAGCCTATGTCCGTCTTCGCAGCGGCGACAGCGCAGCCGATCGCTTGAAGCGTGCTGAAAAATTGCAGGGCTATAAGCCCAACAATCCGGAATCGCTGATGATCGTCGCGGAAGCGGCTTTGGATACCACCGACTTTACCAAAGCCCGTGAAAAGGCCGAAGCCGTTGCGCGAATGGAGCCGAGCGAGCGGGTGTTCCTGTTGCTTGCCGACATTGAAGAGGCGGAAACCGGCGATCAGGGCCGCGTTCGCCACTGGATGGCCAATGCCCTTCGCGCTCCGCGGGATGCGACATGGGTTGCTGACGGTTATGTTTCCGACAAATGGCTACCGCTTTCACCGGTCAACGGTCGACTTGATGCGTTCGAGTGGAAAGTACCATTCGGCCAGTTGGCTGGACCACTGGAAGAAGGTGCTGCATCGCACGGCGAGCAAGCATTGCAGTCGCTGCCGCCGGTTTTGAAAGATCAGCCAGCCGAGGAAACAAAAGCCGAGACTTTTGCGGATCAGGTGCCGATGCCCGGCCCGGCACCGACAGAGAAAGCCGAGATCGCTACGAATGAGGCTAGTTCACCTCCCCCTGTCGAGGCCAAGGTTTCCGCAGACGCTGCGGACGGCGCAACCGAAGAAAAGGCAGCGCCAGAACCGTTCTTCGGTCGTCCACCTGATGATCCTGGGGTACGCGACCCGAACCGCAAACATGAAGACAACAAGACACGCCTGGGCTTGTTCTAGCATTGGAGTAAAAGGCGCATGTTTGATCGTCTTCAAGCCTTTTTCCAGACTCTAACCTCGGAAAAAGACGAACAGCCATTCGGCCACGGAGATCCTCGTGTGGCCGTAACCGCACTCTGCTTGCAAGTCATGGAAGCCGATGGCGTGGTGAGGGACTCTGAGAAAGCGAAGCTCAGACAGTTGCTGACGGAAAACTACACGCTAAGCAATCAGGAACTCAACGCGCTTTTGGACGCCGGACAGCGCGCCGAGAATGAGGCGATCGACTATTTCCGCTTCACATCTGATCTCAACAGGAAACTCGACGAAGAGCAGAAGAAGCACCTCATCGGCATTCTGTGGGACATCGTTTATGCCGACGGAGACCGCAGCGAGTTGGAGGATCACGTCGTCTGGCGGATCTCGGAGCTTCTGGGTGTTTCCAACCGCGAACATGTGATGGAGCGTCTGGACGCAGCATCACGGGCCGAACCTCCTGAAAAAGCGGGCTGAGGCCAAGCATCGCGACTCAGCGATCCTGTTCGATGACGGGGGCCTCCAGACTGTCGATTTGCCGCAGCTTGGGAAAGTTCCATGCCCATAGCGCACTGACGGCAATGGCACCCACCCCGCCGATCACAACGGCAGGCACAGCACCAATCATGGCGGCCATTGTCCCCGCACGAAACTCACCCAGCTCGTTCGATGCGCCGAGAAACACCATATTGACGGCATTCACGCGTCCACGCACCTCATCCGGCGTCCACAGCATGATCAACGTCTCGCGCACATAGACTGACAACATATCGGCACCGCCCACCAGCAGCAGCGCCAGCACCGATAACCAGGGACTCTCAGACAGTCCGAACAGGACGGTTCCCACGCCGAAGAGTGCCACGCCGACAAAGAGGATGATGCCGGCATGATGTCGGATCGGGTAGGTCGCCAGCACGATGGCCACCAGAATAGCCCCGACGCCCGGCGCTGCACGCAATAATCCAAGCCCCCATGGACCAAGTGCGAGAATGTCGCGCGCATAGACAGGCATAAGCGCAACCGCACCACCCAAGAGCACTGCGAACAAATCCAGCGAGATCGCACCCAGCACAATCTTCTCGCCCTTGATGAAATGAAAACCGGCAAGCACCGTGGCCCAGGATGTTGCCTTGGCAGCAGATCGCTGATGCGGTTTGTCGATCAACATGACCAGAAGCCCGGCGCCGCAAAACAATGCCAGCGCAATACCATAGGCCAGGCCTGCCCCGACACCATAAAGGAGACCACCCGCGACTGGACCAACGATCGCTGCGGTTTGCCAGGACGAGGAATTCCAGGCGACGGCATTGGCAAGATCCGTCTGAGGGACGAGATTTGGTGCGAGCGACTGGCTTGCCGGACCGAAAAAGGCACGGGCAACACCGAACGCCAGAAGCAACAGAAAGATCGGGAGCGGTGAGAACAGGCCCAACAGTGTGATGGCGAGAATCAATCCGGCGCAAATGGCTTCCAGCACCAGGCAGACAGCCATGATCATCCGACGATTATAGCGGTCGGCAACTGACCCGGTGACCAGCATCAGAAGCAGCAAGGGGAGAAACTGAACAAGCCCGATCAGGCCCAGATAGAGAGCGCTGCCCGTCTCGTCATACATTTGCCAGCCGACCGAGACGCTGACGATCTGGGTGGCGAAGGCCGCGAGGAAACGGGAGATGAAGAAATAGAGATAGGATTTATGACGGAATGCAGCAAATCGATCTGTCGAATCTAAAGCAGTCATTGGGCGACTTTCTATCGGGCATTGAGCCGCAGTATCTCTGGTCCACTGCGTTAAACATGATTTGTGTTCGTCATGCGCCCGCCACTTGCTCGTTTAGGTCCCAATGTCTACATGTCTGTCAACTGAGAAATGGAGATCTATATGCTAGCGCTGTTTCAGACGATTGACCTCGCTTTGAACCTTTACACATGGCTGCTGATCGCCAGCGCCATCTTTTCATGGCTCTATGCGTTCAACGTCATCAATTCCAGCAACCGTTTCGTCAGCTCGATCGGAAGCTTTCTTTACAACGTGACCGAACCGGCACTTCGCCCGATCCGCCGCATTCTTCCGGATCTGGGGGGCATCGACATTTCGCCCATCATCCTGCTTCTGATCATCTTCTTCCTGCGCTCCTTCATGTGGAACACGCTGTTTCCCATGGTCGCGTGAGCACCCCCTTCCAGGTATTTGACGATCATCTTCGTCTGGCTGTGCGGCTCACTCCGAATGGAAGCCGCGACAGTCTGGAAAATATAGAAGTGAATGCGGCAGGCGAAGCCTATCTCAAGGCACGGGTAACAGCCGTGCCGGAGAAGGGTAAGGCCAACAAGGCACTGATTGTGCTTCTGGCCAAACGTCTTGCCGTCCCCAAATCCAGCATTGCGGTAATTTCTGGCGAAACCGCCAGACAAAAAATCCTCCGGATCGATGGCGACCCGGAGGATTTGCTTGAAAAGCTAATGGCTCTTACAGCCAGTTAGCCTTCATTCTTGTAACGCTCAATGGCTTCGACAATCAGCTTCTTGGCCACATTGACGTCCTGCCAGCCGGAAATCTTCACCCATTTTCCGGGCTCCAGATCCTTGTAGTGCTCGAAAAAGTGCTCAATCTGCTTGAGCGTGATCTCGGGCAGGTCCGTATAGTTGTCGACCTTGTCATAGCGGCGAGTCAGCTTTGGAACGGGAACCGCAAGGATCTTCTCGTCCTTGCCGCCATCGTCTTCCATGATCATGACACCGATCGGACGAACCTTGATCACACAGCCGGGAATCAATGGACGGGTGTTGCAAATCAGGACGTCAGTCGGGTCACCATCTTCAGACAATGTATGTGGAATGAAGCCGTAATTGCCCGGATAGGTCATCGGCGTATAGAGGAAACGGTCAACGACAAGCGCGCCGGCTTCCTTGTCCATTTCATACTTGATCGGGTGACCACCGACCGGGACCTCGACGATGACGTTCACGTCTTCCGGCGGATTGTCGCCGATCGATATAGCATCAATGCGCATGTTACTCCCCATGGCTGGCTGAAAGTGTCGGGTTTCGATACTGAGTTTCCTTTTGCAATGCAACAGAGCATTACGCATAGGCATCAAGCGCCGACACTTGCGGTTACCAGATCAGCCCGGAAAACAACGAGCCCGTCAGACGCACAATGTCATAAAATGAGAATATCCGGAGATTTGAAAAGGCGCCAAACCAGCCGCAGGTTTGACCGACACAAGCATTCACTTCCAGATGAAGCCGAGCTTCTTGAGCCGAACATCATCGAAATCCTCGACGCCTTCAACCGCATCAACTCCGCCATTGGAGCGGAAAAAACCTGCGGAATTATCACAGTCGTCCAGACACCAGACAACCAGGCCTGAGCAGCGCAACGAGTGCAGGAGCTTCCGCGCCTCACCGAACAACTGGTATCCAAGGCCGATACCCTGGTATTCAGGCCGCATATAAATCTCGTAGATTTCGCCTTCCTGAGGCAGCGCCCTGGCGCGGTTAAGCCCGAGAGTTGCATAACCTGCGACTGTTCCTGCGACATCCGCCACAAGAACGGTTGAGGGGCCACGAATGGCTTTGTTCCACCAGACTTCCCCACGCCGTTCAATCATCTTCCTCAAGGGGCTATGAGGAATGATACCCGCATACGTGTGCTGCCAGGAAGCCCGGTGGGCTTCAGATATCGAACGAGCATCACTAGGCTCGGCCGGTCGCACATCGATCGACAACGTCTTCATAACGCCACTCTTGTCCCCCCGGCACAAAGGCGCGCCTTGCTCGGGAATAATTGCATCGGACTTCGAGGCAAACTTAACGCTTTTTTAATGATGGCTGCAAGCCCGTGACAGGCCCGTCCACACGCAAAAGCCCCGACGGTTAGGCCGGGGCTCGGATTTTCATTCAGCAGGCGAAAAGATCAGGCCTGTGCGGCTGCTTTGGACTTGCCGAAACGCTTGCGATCATTTGCGTCGAGATAGAACTTGCGCAGACGGATCGACTTTGGCGTCACTTCCATCAACTCGTCATCCTGAATCCAGGACAGCGCGCGGTCTAGCGTCATGCGGATCGGCGGGGTCAGCTTGACTGCTTCGTCCTTACCGGCGGAGCGGATGTTGGTCAGCTGCTTGCCCTTGAGAAGGTTCACTTCCAGATCGTTGTCACGCGAGTGGATGCCCACGATCATGCCCATGTAAACCTTGTCGCCTGGCTCGATGATCATCGGGCCGCGATCTTCTAGGTTGAACATGGCGTATGCCACGGCTTCACCCGCCTGGTTGGACAGAAGCACGCCGTTGCTACGACCGCCGATCTCGCCCTTGAACGGCTGGTAGCTGTGGAACAGACGGTTCATGATGGCGGTACCGCGGGTATCCGTCAGCAGTTCCGACTGGTAACCGATCAGACCACGTGTCGGAGCATGGAACACCAGACGCACGCGATTGCCGCCGGACGGACGAAGTTCGGTCATTTCCGCCTTGCGCTCAGACATCTTCTGAACGACCACGCCGGAATGCTCTTCATCGACGTCGATCACCACTTCTTCGATCGGCTCCATCAGCTGACCAGTGGTCTCGTCATTGTGCATCACAACGCGAGGACGCGAAACGGCAAGCTCGAAGCCTTCGCGACGCATGGTCTCGATGAGAACGGCCAGCTGCAATTCGCCGCGGCCGGATACGTAGAAGGAATCCTTGCCCTCGGATTCTTCGATCTTGAGCGCAACATTGCCCTCAGCTTCCTTCAACAGGCGATCGCGGATAACGCGGCTTGTGACCTTGTCGCCTTCGGTGCCGGCAAGCGGCGAATCGTTGACGAGGAAGGACATGGTCACAGTCGGCGGATCGATTGGCTGAGCGGTCAGCGCCTGCGTCACAGATGGGTCGCAGAACGTATCGGCAACCGTACCCTTGGACAGGCCCGCGATAGCAACGATGTCGCCAGCATGAGCCACGTCGATCGCCGTACGCTCGATACCACGGAAAGCGAGGATCTTGGAAATACGGCCCTGCTCGACAACCTTGCCGTCCTGACCCAGGACCTTTACGGCCTGGTTCGACTTGATTGATCCGGAGTGAATGCGACCCGTGATGATACGGCCGAGGAACGGATCGGCTTCGAGCAACGTACCGATCATGCGGAATGCGCCATCTTCGTCGCCGACGCTCGGCTCAGGAACATGCTTGAGAACGAGATCAAGCAAAGGACCAAGACCGTCTTCCTTCGGGCCTTCCGGATTGACGTTCATCCAACCATCGCGACCGGAACCGTACAGGATCGGAAAGTCGAGCTGTTCATCAGTCGCGTCAAGATTCGCGAAAAGGTCGAAGACTTCGTTGATAACTTCTTCGTGGCGGCCATCCGGGCGGTCGATCTTGTTGATCGCAACGATCGGGCGAAGACCGACCTTCAGGGCCTTGCCGACCACGAACTTGGTCTGCGGCATTGGGCCTTCCGAGGAATCGACCAGAACGATGGCGCCATCCACCATCGACAGAATGCGCTCAACCTCGCCGCCGAAGTCGGCGTGACCGGGGGTGTCAACGATGTTGACGCGAACACCCTTCCACTCAACCGAAGTCGCCTTGGCGAGAATGGTGATGCCGCGTTCTTTTTCGAGATCGTTCGAATCCATGACGCGTGTGTCGACGCGCTGGTTTTCGCGGAAAGAGCCGGACTGTTTCAGTAGCTCGTCGACGAGTGTGGTCTTGCCATGGTCGACGTGTGCAATAATCGCGATATTGCGTAAGGACATGATCAATTTCTCTGATGCTGTAGCGCCGGGTGCGGGACACCCTGGAATATGGCGCCAAGTTACGTTGGCGCGCTCTTACAGGTTTTTTTGCGTTTGCGAAAGGGGCAAACAGCCGGAAGCGTCGAAGCTTCCGGCCTTAGGGTAAACAAGGGTAGCCTGAAAGACGGCAATCTTCCGTCTTGGAAAAGGGTCAGGCGCGACCTCGTGGGGATAGACATGATGCGAACCATGACCGTGGTTTCGATTTATCGGTCACAGCAAGCGGTCAGGCAGCCAGTCCCTTCTTGACCAGCATGGCATCGGGCGTCGGCAGCCGGCCACGGAAGTTCTTGTAAGCCTCTTCCGGATCAATCGAGCCGCCAACCGAATAGATATTATCTTTCAGTCTCTGCGCCATGGCCGGATCAAACGCATTGCCAGTTTCCTCGAATGCCGCAAAGGCGTCGGCATCCAGGACTTCAGACCACATGTAGGAATAATACCCCGCAGAATAGCCGTCTCCGGCAAAAACGTGCTGGAAGTGTGGCGTCGCATGGCGCATCACCAAGGACTTGGGCAACCCGATCTTCTCGAGGACCTGCCCCTGGAAAGCCAGAGGATCATCGACAGCACCTTGCGTGTGGAAGGCCATGTCGACCAGTGCCGAAGAGGTAAATTCGACCGTTGCAAAACCGGCATTGAATGTGCGCGACGCCAGAACTTTGTTGAGCAGCGCTTCAGGCATGACCTCGCCAGTCTTGTAATGCACGGCATACTTTTTGAGAATTTCCGGCACCGTCAGCCAATGCTCGTAAAGCTGCGATGGCAACTCGACGAAGTCGCGGGAAACCCCGGTTCCGGAAACAGACGGATAAGTGACATCCGAAAGCATGCCATGAAGCGCATGACCGAATTCGTGGAATAGCGTACGCGCATCGTCAAGCGACAGCAATGCAGGTTTGCCGCTTTCAGGCTTGGCGAAATTGCAGACGTTGTAGATGATGGGAATTTCACCGACTGTCCCGTTTTTCAGCGTCAGACGATGTTGCGACTGGAATGAACTCATCCAGGCACCGGACCGCTTCGAGGAACGGGCGAAATAGTCTCCCATGAACAAGGCAATCACCTTGTCATCATCATCCCTGATTTCGAAAACCCGCACATCGGGGTGATAGGCAGGCGCGTCCTCGAGAGGAACAGCCTTGATGCCAAACAGCCGACCGGCGACGTCAAAACATGCGTCTATGATCTTCTCGAGCTGAAAATAGGGCTTCAACTCGGCTTCGGAGAAGTCAAATTTCTGCGTCCGAAGCTTTTCCGCGTAATGACGCCAATCCCAGGGCATGACATCATGGTTCTTACCCTCGGCCGCGATGAGTTCGGCAAGTTGTGCTTCTTCCGATCGCGCCTGCACAACAGCCTTTTCCCACACGGTCATCAGAAGATCATTCACCGCATCTGGCGTTTTCGCCATGGTGTTGTCGAGTTTGAGAGCGGCAAAGTTCTCGTAGCCGAGCAAGCCTGCCTTCTCCGCGCGCAGCGCCAGCGTGTCCTTGACGATTTCGCGGTTATCCGTATTCCCGCCATTGATTCCACGGGCAATCCAGGCCTTGAAGGCCTGCTCACGCAGATCCCTTCTTTCGGAAAAAGTGAGGAACGGCTCAATCACAGATCGCGACAGGGTAACGGCATAACCGCAAGCGAGACCCCGTTCCCGAGCCGCAGATGCCATGGCGCCACGAACAAAATCAGGCAGGCCCGCAAGCTCGCTCTCGTCATTCAGAGGCAATGCCCAGGTCTTTTCATCGGTGAGCACATTCTGTCCAAACTGCGCCCCAAGACCGGCAAGTTTCTCATTGATGCCGGCAAGGCGTTCCTGCTGCTCGCGCGGCAATTTGGCACCGGCCTTCACAAAACCCTTCCAATGTCGCTCGAGCACTCGCATCTGCTCACTCGTCAAACCAAGACTGTCGCGCCCTTCCCAAAGGGCATCGATGCGCCCAAACAGCGCGGCATTCATGCCAATCTTGGAGTAATGCCGTGAAAGCTTCGGCGCGATTTCGCGCTCCAGCGCCTGGATCGCCTCATTTGTATGTGCACCGGCACGATTGAAAAACACCGCACACACTCTGGAAAGGCCATCGCCCGCCATTTCCAGCGCCTCAATGGTATTGGAAAAACTGGCAGGCTCCGCATTATCGGCAATAGCATCGATCTCTTCGGCGTGTTCAGCCAGCATGGCGTCGAAAGCAGGCGCGAAATCCTCATCTCCGACAGCATCGAAACGCGGCAGTCCGCCCGTTCCATTCCAGTCGATCAGTGCAGTGTTAATCGAAGACCTCGCAGACATGCTCTTTCCTTATTCTTTGGCTTTCGCCTGATATGTTCGCAGCATCAAGGTAGTGTCACCGCTGGCGCACCGCAATCATCGATACCCACGAAAGTACGGGGATAACAGGCCACAAGAAGAAAATGGCCATTCTTTGGAATTGACGCCCTTCGGGGACGAGTATTAGCTAATTTTGAATTAATGATATCTCAGGTGAGTTCCATGGAAATCAACTCCATTCGCTTTGCAGGTGCGCTGTTCAACGGCAATACCAGCCGGGAAAGCCGTGACCAGTCGGTTCAAACACCGTTCATGCAAAAACCGCGGACAGAGATATTCGCCGAGCACTTGGCGAAAGTGGAAAGCGCATCCTGGACGCCGTCGCCAAGGGAATTGCGCGATCAGGCCTTGACCAGCTTTGAAGCTGGCCTGATCGATCAGGATACCTACCAACTGCTTGCCTCCGAACTTCCGCTCGAGGCAATCGACGTTCAAGGACGGGTGATCGATCTGTCGACCGTCACCGACGAGACGCCGTTCGACTTTGGCGAATATTACCGAAGCCAGATGACGATTGCCCAGACCATTGGAGACGACAGCAGCGTTGAGCGCCTCAAAGCAGCCGTCGCATTCTTCGAAGCCTGACTCGCGAAAATACTGACGATCCAGTGCTGATCTGCCAGTTCGCATCCACAAAAAAGCCGCCGCACTGACGCGCGACAGCCCTGTCTTGGTCAGGATTTTTTCCGGGTTTTACCGGTCGCGCTTGGCAAGGGTGCGAAGACGAAGTGCATTGAGCTTGATAAAGCCTGCCGCATCCTTCTGGTCATAGGCGCCCTGATCGTCTTCGAACGTTACCAACTGATCGGAATAGAGCGACTTTGCGCTTTCACGCCCGGTCACGATCACATTGCCCTTGTAAAGCTTGAGAGTAACCTCGCCCTCGACATTCTTCTGGCTGAGATCGATGGCGGCCTGCAGCATTTCACGCTCCGGTGAGAACCAGAAGCCGTAATAGATGAGTTCCGCATAACGCGGCATCAACTCGTCCTTGAGATGGGCTGCACCCCGGTCAAGCGTGATGGATTCGATGGCGCGGTGCGCCGTGAGCAGAATGGTGCCGCCGGGAGTTTCGTAAACACCGCGCGATTTCATGCCGACGAAACGGTTTTCCACGAGGTCAAGACGGCCGATGCCGTTGTCGCGGCCATAATCGTTGAGCTTGGCGAGCAAGGTTGCTGGCGACAAACGCTCTCCATTGATCGAAACGGCATCGCCCTTTTCGAACCCAACCTTGATGACCGTCGGCTTGTCGGGAGCGGCTTCCGGGGAGATCGTGCGCATGTGTACGTATTCTGGCGCTTCCTGCGCAGGATCTTCCAGAACCTTGCCCTCGGACGAGGAGTGCAGAAGATTGGCATCCACGGAGAAAGGAGCCTCGCCCTTCTTGTCCTTGGCAACAGGAATCTGGTTCTTTTCCGCGAAGTCCAGAAGATCCGTGCGACTCTTGAATGCCCAGTCGCGCCAAGGGGCGATGATCTTGATATCTGGGTTCAGCGCATAGGCAGAAAGCTCGAAACGAACCTGGTCGTTGCCCTTGCCGGTCGCGCCATGCGCGATGGCATCGGCGCCCGTCTTCTTGGCAATCTCGATCAGATGCTTGGAAATCAGCGGACGCGCGATAGACGTGCCCAGCAGATAGACGCCTTCATAGACGGCATTGGCGCGGAACATCGGGAAAACAAAGTCGCGGACGAATTCTTCGCGGACATCCTCAATGAAGATCTCCTTGATGCCCATCATCTCGGCCTTCTTGCGTGCCGGCTCCAGTTCTTCGCCCTGGCCGAGGTCGGCGGTGAAGGTAACCACTTCCGCTCCGAGTTCGGTCTGCAGCCACTTGAGGATGATCGAGGTGTCGAGACCGCCGGAATAGGCGAGGACGACTTTCTTCACGTCTTTGATGGGAGCCATGCTGATGTCCATTCGCGTCTGATGGCGGTCATACCGCCTGAATTTTTGATCGGCGGCACTTTTAGCGAGATTATCGGGCGACGCAAGGGCAGGCGGGGTATTCGAAACGTCTGCAAGTCCGCAACAAACCACCGCTTCCGCAATTTGACCCGCATCAGACAGGACCCTATGTCATGAGGACCAACAAGAATGGAGCAACCTCATGTCCGCTTTTCAATCCGTATTCTCATCCGGCAAGCTTGCGGTCATCACCGGCGGCGCTTCCGGCATCGGCCTCGCGGCGGCAAAAGCCTGCGCTGCAAAGGGCATGAATGTCGTCATTGCAGACCTCGGCGAGGAACGGTTGGCTAAGGCCATCTCAATAATTTCCCAAACCGCAGGCACAAGCACACAGGCGTCCGCCATTGCAACAGACGTTGCCGACCTGTCATCGCTGGAGACACTACGCAACAGTGTCGCAGCCGATTTCGGCCCCGTGCATTTTCTCATGAACAATGCCGGTATCCAGCCCGGAAGCAGTCTCTTCGGCGCACAGGAGCACTGGGATCGCATCATAGCCGTCAATCTCATGGGTATCGTCAACGGCAGCCGTATGTTTGGCCCCGGCATGATTGCCCATGGAGAGGATGCCATCATCGTCAATACCGGCTCCAAACAGGGCATCACCACGCCCCCGGGCGATCCCGCCTATAATGTCGCCAAGGCAGGGGTCAAAGCCTTCACCGAGGCCTTACAGCACGATCTGCGCAACACAGCGGAGTGCAAGGTCACTGCACACCTTCTCATACCGGGCTTTGTCTTTACGGAATTGACGGCCAACGGCCGGACTGAGAAGCCAGCCGCAGCCTGGACACCAGAACAGACCATCGAATTCATGCTGAACGGTCTCGCGAGAGAAGAATTCTACATCCTCTGCCCGGATAACGATGTCGACCGCCGGACTGACGAACTGAGAATGCAGTGGTCCATTGGCGACATTGTCGAGAACCGCCCTCCCCTGTCGCGCTGGCATCCGGATTACGCAGACACCTTCAAGACATGGTTGGCAAGCCAGCGGAACTGATTGGCAGCGATCGCAAAGCAGGTTAGGAAAGGGCAACACGTTTTTCAGATGAGCTGACGATGACCTTCCTGCCGAGCCTTGCGACTTTTTTGACCTTCAGCCTCGCGATTTTCCTGCTCGCCATCACGCCCGGCCCTGACATGACCCTATGGATCAGCCGCTCGTTGCGTGACGGTCGCACCATCGGCATGATGGCGCTGCTCGGCACTCAACTTGGCATAACCGTCCACACGCTTCTCGTGGCTTTCGGCATCTCTGCCCTCATCGTCGCTTCGCCAGCGGCTTTCTTCGTTCTGAAGACCGGCGGCGCCGCTTATCTGCTGTGGCTGGCGGTACAGGCCGTGCGCCATGGCTCCAATTTCGTCTTGAAGGCTGGTGGGAAGCAGGAAGCCTCGCTCACGCACGCTTTCATCAACGGGCTCTGGGTTAACCTTCTCAACCCGAAGGTCATCATCTTTTTCATGACCTTTCTTCCCCAATTCGTCAGCGCATCGGATCCACATGTCACCGGCAAGCTGATCTTTCTGGGGCTTTGGTCAATCGTTCTGGCCTTTCCCTTGGGCGTGGCCATTGTACTTGGCGCCGACCTAGTGTCGGTCTGGCTACAGGCCAACCGCAAGGTGCTGCGTGCCATCGATTACGTATTCGCAAGCGTGTTTTCGATCTTCGCGGTCAAGATCTTCCTGACCCAGGCTAAGTGATAGAGAAACGCTTTAATGCCCCTTGAAGCTGAGACCTTTCAGGCCTCAGTCTTCGCCGTGGCCCGCAATCATCATCGCTTCAAAAGCCATTCGATCGGTTTTCTTCATGCGCTCAGACTCGGACTTGAGCTGCCCGCAGGCCGCCAGAATATCACGTCCACGTGGCGTGCGGATTGGCGACGCATAGCCAGCCTGATTGATAAAATCGGCAAATTTTTCGATCTGCTCCCAGTCCGAACACTGATAATTGGTGCCAGGCCATGGGTTGAATGGAATGAGGTTGATCTTCGCCGGAACGCCCTTCAGGAGTTTCACCAAATCGCGCGCATCCTGCAGGCTGTCATTGACATCCTTCAGCATCACATATTCGAACGTGATGCGGCGCGCATTCGATACGCCGGGGTAATTGCGGCACGCCTCGATCAATTCCTTCAGCGGATAGCGCTTGTTGATGGGCACCAGAATATCGCGAAGATCGTCACGCACCGCATGAAGTGAAATCGCCAGCATGACGCCGATCTCGTCGCCGGTACGGTAGATTTCCGGTACAACACCCGATGTTGACAGCGTGATCCGGCGCTTGGACAGAGAAAGCCCATCGCCATCGGATGCGATCAGCAGGGCTTTCTTCACTTCTTCGAAATTGTAGAGCGGCTCACCCATTCCCATCATCACCACATTGGTGATCTTGCGGTCGCTGGATGGCACCATCGAGCCCTGCGGTACATCGCGATCCGGGAAATCGCCGAGACGATCGCGCGCGAGAAGCAACTGTGACAGAATCTCTTCTGCTGTCAGATTACGAACAAGGCGCTGCGTACCCGTGTGGCAAAAGGAGCAGGTCAGCGTGCAACCGACCTGACTCGAGACACACAAAGTGCCGCGACCCGCTTCCGGGATATAAACGGTCTCGACCTCGACAGGCCGACCAGCACCGCGTGGCGGAAACCGCAACAACCATTTGCGGGTGCCGTCGTTAGACACCTGTTCTTCGACAATTTCCGGACGAGCAATGGTAAAATGCGCCCTCAACGTCGAGCGTAGATCTTTTGAGACATTCGCCATATCGTCAAAATCGGAGACACCGCGAACATAAAGCCAATTCCACAACTGGCTGACGCGCATCTTGACCTGACGGTCAGGCACGCCAACGCCGCGCAGCATCGCGGCCATTTCCTCACGGTCGACACCGATCAGGTTTGGCATTTCCGCTGAAGCCGAGCGGGGTTTGGCCGAAGGCCTGGCCTGCTCCATCGCGATATCGATTGATACCATTGTATTGACCTCTTCCACGAAAACCGGTGTCTCCGCACAAAGGCGAAGTCAAACCAGATCCAAAATACAGAAAATGCGACGCGCCGTATGCTTCAAGCTCTGGCAATGCGTTTGGCGGGCCGTTTAGCATCAAAATGCCTGCCCGTCATCCCCCCGTCATTCCCGTCGACCAAACAAAGAACGCTGCCGCCAGTCCTGGACCGGCGGCAGCGTCATCATTTTCAATCGCCCGAAGCGCGAAAGAGCTTACTTGCAGCTCTCGATTTTTTTCAGAGCCGCCGAAATGCCGGACAGTGAATAAGAATAGGAGGTCTTTGTTCCTCGTGCCGATTCAGCCTTTACGGTCATGCTACGACCGGACTTCATCGCCGCCACAAGCGCTGGCTCTTCAGCCGCATTTTCGACCCAAGCCGCCTTGTCCTTGGTGAACATGACGAAGTTTCGTCCGTCCACATCCACATTCACTTTCGATGTCGTCTTGAGCGGATACCCCATCATGGCCTGAGGCTCATAAGAGATGTTCTGTCCGGGGCGCTGCGATACGATAAAGAAGATATCGCCATGGTCGACATTCGCCGGTTCCTTCGCCGTCGGGACGGAAAGGACATAGCAGACCGTGCCGCCATTCGACTTGTAGGAATAGGCGCCCCATGCCTTGAACTGCTCAATCCTGGTTGGCGATTGCGCGGTCGCTACACCAGCGCCTGCCAGCATGATAGCGAGTGCGGTTGCTGCGGTACGTCTTACAAACATGTTTTCCTGCCGGTTGCTTTCTCGTCCGTTATCGGGGTGCGAATGCGCGGACCTTTCATCATCAAAACCTTATTCAGGTTAGCTTAAGCTTGGTTACCAAACCGTCAATGAACAGCACGTGAATGTATCATATGAGGGAAAAAGCCAATTTCTGATGTTGATTTCCGCCTGGGGGGCGGCGCCGCATCTCTCAACCCGTTCGAATTGCGATGCAAATAGAAGAAATCAGGCAAGAGTTTGACCCCTTGCCCAATTGCTGCGATTTCATCAGTTCACAGGGGCTTCTTCGGCAAGCGCCCGATCGGCCGCCATATAGTGCCCTTCGTGGATATGGCCACGGACGAGCGCTAGTGCTGCGCTCAGCACCGCGATGTCATCTGTAAACCCGACAAGCGCAAACATATCCGGCACCACGTCGAACGGCAGCACGAAATAACCCAGAGCCGCGAGAAGAATACCCCTTACCCGCAACGGCGTGTTGGGATCGGTCGCACAATAGAAGGATGCAACGAGATCCCGGCTGAAGGGGATCAGACGCACGGCTTTCTTGAAGGTTGGCCAGAACTTCGCCCTGACCTGCCGTTCTTGCCTCTCCCGCTTGTCCTCATCGCCGGGAAGCAGAATCTCACCAATCTTGACGTCGTCCATTTCGCAACTCCCAAGTTTGTATTGAAAGATGGTATTTTCCATCTGGAAATTCAATCTGTGACGCGTCGATTTGCGATGCGATTGATCGCAGAGGCAAGCTCGAAATCCAACGTTGTCAGTGCTTTGACTGCATGCGTTGTAAGGCGTATATCAACCCTTGAATAGCTGTTGAACCAATCAGGATGATGATTGAGCTTCTCGGCAACCAGGGCGCATTCCGCCATGAAACCAAACGCCTCGGCAAAGCTCGAAAACGAGATGCTTCGGGAAATGGCATCGCCAGCATCCGCGCACGCCCAACCCGGAATGTCAGCCAATCTCGCTTTCATCTGTGAAGCATCGACCCTTTCATACTTCATTATCGTTCTCCGGCATCGACACCTGAAAGGATAACATGCAAGCAGCACCAGTCCTATTCGTCTGCCTCGGCAACATCTGCAGATCGCCGCTCGCAGAAGGCATATTCCGTCACCTTAGCGAAGAGGCGGGGCTCACTGAGCGCTATCCGGCAGATTCAGCCGGAACAGGAAGCTGGCATGCCGGCGGCTCCCCGGATCCTCGATCAATAGCAATTGCCCGCCAGAATGGTATCAATATCGAAAACCAGAAGGCGCGCCAGGTCACATCACACGACTTCGAGCGATTTGCATTGATCCTTGCGATGGACCGCAACAACCTCGAAAATCTTCGCCGGCAGGCGTCAACGAACTGCCGCAACAAAATCCACCTGTTTGCCGACTTCGCCTTGGGCACACAGAAAGACGTCCCCGATCCCTATTACGGCGGCGAGGATGGCTTCAAGCAGGTTTACAACATGCTCTTTTCAGGCTGCAGTTCATTGCTGGCAAAGCTGGAAGCCAGATAACGCTCGCGAAGCGGAAAGACTTCCTCTGTCAGATAAGGCCCGCCACCGACCGATTCACGCGATGACAGCAGGACAAATCTCGGCGCGACAAAAGGAAGCGCAAAGAAATTTCCACGCGCAGACAGATAATGCACTACATCATCCACACGCGCTGACCTCAGACGCGCCAAGGTAACATGCGGCATGAACTTGCGGGGATCCGGAGGCAAACCAATGCGTTGGCAGATGCGCTCGATCTCGGACTGAAGGGCATAAATCTCTGGCGAGGCATTGACCCCGGCCCAGATCGAATGCGGCTTCTTGGAGCCGAAGGACCCGATGCCGTTTAAGGAAAGCTCAAATTCCGGCCTGTCTATACGGTCCAGACGGTCAACGATTTCGTCAGCCGTGCGCCCGTCGACATCTCCAATGAAACGCAATGTGATGTGGTAGTTTTCCACGTCGATCCAACGTGCGCCAGGAAGGCCACCCCGCAACAATGATAGGCTCATCGCCGCATTGCGCGGGATCTCGAGGGCAGTGAACAATCTCGGCATGAGAGCTCCCCGAATCTATTGCAGATGCTACAGCGAATCATGCAAGCGCTTCATCCGCAAGCGCTTATTTTTCTCCACCCAAGATCTTTGATACAAATTGCTCGACGGTCGGCAACATCTGTTGAACGACGACACCTACACCATCCGTATTGGGATGCATGCCGTCCTCGAGCTGTAAATTTGGGTGACCGACCACGCCCTCGAGAATGAAGGGGTAATAGGCCAAGTCGTATTTATCCGCGAGCTGCCGATAGATCGGATTGAAGCGCTCTGCATAATCTCCACCCATATTGGGTGGAGCGATCATCCCGACCAGCAGGACCGGAATATTGCGGTCTTTCAGCTTGACGATCATTGCTTCAAGATTTTTCTCGGTTTGCTGGGGAGCGATGCCGCGAAGCGCATCATTGGCGCCAAGCTCGAGGATGACGCCATCCGTGCCGTCGGGAACGGACCAGTCAATACGGGCAAGACCGCCAGAACTGGTATCTCCAGAAACACCCGCATTGGCAACCGAGACCGAAACACCCTTTGACCGCAATGCTGCTTCCAATTGATTGGGCAAAGCATCGTCGGTCGGCAACTGGTATCCAGCCATCAGGCTGTCACCAAAACCCACCAGCTTCAGGCTGCTTTCCTGCGCTGATGCTGACGCCGTGACGAAGAACATCGCGATCACAATTGCGAGCACGGGGGAAACGACTGCTTTAAATCTCATCGATGCCTTCCTAGATTGGTCGAGACGATGGCGCAGACATGCGCTGCGGCCACTATGCTTAGATATAGGAAGACCGAGCGTGATAGAAACCATCATCGAACTGAAGAAGGCTGATCTGACCCTCGGAACTGCAGCTGCCAAGGTCCATGTTCTCAAAAATATCGATCTGAAGGTTGCCAAAGGCGAGGCAGTGGGCATCGTCGGCCCCTCCGGCTCCGGAAAATCGACACTTCTGATGGTTCTGGCAGGGCTTGAGCGCATAGACACCGGTGAAATCCACGTGAATGGCAACCCGCTTCATCAGCTAAGCGAAGACGCTCTTGCTGAATTCCGCGGTCGCAATATCGGCATTGTCTTCCAGTCATTTCATCTGATTGCCAACATGACAGCGCTGGAAAATGTGGCACTTCCTCTCGAACTCGCCAATCAAAGCAACGCTTTCGACCTGGCTCGCAAAGAGCTGGAAGCTGTCGGATTGGGTAATCGGCTTGATCATTATCCAGGCCAGCTATCGGGGGGTGAGCAGCAGCGTGTTGCCATCGCGCGCGCGCTCGCTCCATCACCAGTTCTGCTGATTGCCGACGAGCCAACCGGCAATCTGGATACTGAAACCGGGCGGCAGATCGCTGACCTGCTGTTCGCAAAACAGGCCGAACGTAGCATGACGCTCGTAGTGGTCACCCACGATCCAAGCCTTGCCGCCCGCTGCACCCGGCAGGTGCGCGTGCATTCCGGCGAACTGGATGCAAGCGACGGCGCGCGGGCCACTGCCGCGGAAGTACAGCCGGCATGAAGCGTCTTTTCTCGCTTGCCCCTGTCGCCATCCGGATTGCCTTGCGTGAACTGCGCGGTGGCTTGAGCGGATTTTACATTTTCCTCGCCTGTATAGCACTCGGAACAGGCGCAATTGCCGCTGTTAACTCTGTCGCTTCGACAATTACCGCATCGATTGCATCTCAAGGGCAATCGCTGCTCGCTGGCGATGTGCGCTTCGAACTCAATAACCGAGAAGCCAATAGTGAGGAAATGTCTTTTCTCGAAGGTTTGGGCACGGTCGCGAAATCGACAGGGTTGCGCTCCATGGCGCGCCTGGCCGATGGCAGCGATCAGTCACTGGTCGAGATAAAGGCGGTCGACGACGCCTATCCACTTTATGGAGAGGTGAAGACCGAACCGACGGTGCCGCTGCAATCTCTGTTGAAGGCTGACGGGAGTGTCTACGGAGCAGTCGCAGCCCCGCTCCTGCTGGATCGTCTAGGCATCAAGCCAGGGGATGAAATTCTGGTCGGCAACGCCCGGCTCAAGATTTCAGCCAGCCTCTTGTCCGAACCGGACGCCCTATCAGATGGCTTTGGCTTTGCCCCGCGCTTGCTCATGGGCCCAGAAGCACTTGCAGCAACGGGCCTGGTTCAGACCGGCAGCCTCGTGGAGCACAGCTACAAAATCCGCCTCGCCGATCCTGCCGCCGAATTGGCTGGCATCCGGGATACCGCGCAAAAGGCGTTTCCAAATGCCGGCTGGTCGATCCGCACCAGCGACCGAGCAGCGCCATCGCTCACTGAAAACGTGATTCGGTTTTCGCAGTTCCTGACGCTTGTCGGCCTGACCGCACTCATCGTCGGTGGCGTGGGTGTTGCAAATGCCGTTCGCGCCTTCCTCGACAGCAAGCGGCCCGTTATCGCAACGCTGAAAAGCCTGGGTGCGCCAGCGGCATCCGTTGTGCTCGTCTACCTTGTCCAGATTTCGCTGATTGCGATCATCGGTATTTTACTTGGTCTAGTGCTGGGGGCCGCGGCACCGTTGATTGCCATGCAATATCTGAAAGACGTCATCCCGATTTCAGATACTCCCCTTCTCCATCCCGCAGCGCTCGGGATTGCAGCCCTCTTCGGACTCCTGACAACACTTGCCTTTGCAATTTTGCCGCTTGGACACGCGCGGGAAGTGCCCGCCACCGCACTCTTCCGCGAACAGGGCTTCGAAACCCGCAAACTCCCCTCCTGGCCTTACTTGATCAGCGCTGCCCTTGCCTTGATCGCCTTGGCTAGCCTGGCAATCTTCACCGCGGAAGATCGACGGATTGCACTGATATTCCTTGGTGCGATGGCCGTTGTCTTCGTCATTCTGCGGGTCGTTGCAATTGTCATTACCTATCTCGCCAGCCGCAGCCCAAGAGTATCTTCCGCGACGCTCCGCCTTGCAATCGGCAATATTCATCGCCCGGGCGCACTGACGTCATCCGTTATCCTGTCGCTCGGGCTCGGTCTGTCATTGCTGGTCACAATTGCATTAATCGATGGAAACCTGAGACGAGAACTGACGGCAAATCTGCCGGAACGTGCCCCCAATTTCTTTTTCATCGATATTCAGGGCAATGAACTGGACGGTTTTCGCAATACGGTTCGCGAGATTGCACCTCGGGGGGAACTGGTCGAGGTTCCCATGCTGCGGGGTCGGATCCTGTCCTTCAACGGACAGGACGTGGCGAGAATGAAGGTGCCCCCGGAAGGGCGCTGGGTACTGCGCGGCGACCGCGGCATTACCTATTCCAAAAACCTGCCTGAAAATGCGACGCTGACCGAAGGCGATTGGTGGCCCGAAGATTATACGGGTGAGAATCTCGTTTCTTTCTCCGACGGTGAGGCCCAGGAGCTTGGCCTCAAACTCGGCGACACGGTCACGATCAACGTGCTCGGTCGAAATATAACGGCGAAGATCGCCAACTTTCGCAAGGTCGAATGGGAGTCGCTATCGATCAACTTCGTCATGGTCTTCTCACCGAATACCTTTGCCGGTGCGCCTCACGCCTGGCTTGCCACCCTGACGGAGCCCGACGCCAGCGCTGCCGACGAGGCGAGGATTTTGCGGGCCGTGACCAACCGCTTCCCGTCGATCACAAGCGTGCGCGTCAAGGACGCCCTCGACACCATCAACGCGCTCGTCGGACAGTTGGCCACTGCTATTCGCGCAGCAGCTTCCGTCGCCTTGATTTCGTCGGTCCTTGTGCTTGCGGGTGCTCTTGCGGCCGGTAACCGCGCACGCGCCCATGATGCGGTGATCTTCAAGACGGTCGGCGCAACGCGCGCCATGCTCATCCGCGCCTTTACCTACGAATATCTATTGCTGGGCCTGGCCACCGCGGTCTTTGCACTACTAGCCGGCGGCAGTGCAGCCTGGTTCGTGATCGAACGTATTATGACACTGCCATCAGTCTTCCTGCCGGGAGTAGCGGTCTCAACCTTGCTGATCGCGGTCGTGACAACTATCGTCATCGGACTGGTCGGCACTTGGAGGATACTAGGACAAAAGGCCGCGCCTATGCTCCGGGAGCTATAAATCAAGGGTTCCGCACCTCAAAAACAATCGCTTGGTGTTAACCCCTTTTCTTTCCTCGCGAAATTTTGACCAAAGCGCTCTTGTTTGCTCGGGCGCCGCATATCATATTGATAACAGGCATGCTGGAGCTTCGCAGCGGCGCCTGGGGGACTACTCCCGACACCGTTTTCAATTCGAAGCTTAAAAAGAGGAAACAATGTCTGATATCCGTAATTATCAGAACCGCGTAGCAGGTGGCGCCGCTTCTTCGACCATGGTCGATGAAGGTCTTCGCGCCTATATGCTCAAGGTTTACAATCTGATGGCATTGGGTTTGGCGATCACAGGCGTGGCCGCTTACCTTTCGTTCCAGTTCGCGTTTGCGAACGGACAATTGACCGCATTCGGTCAGGCTATCTACATGAGCCCGCTGCGTTGGGTGGTGATTTTAGCACCGATCGCAATGGTGTTCTTCCTGAGCTTCCGCATTAACAAGATGAGCGTTTCTGCGGCGCAGACCACATTCTGGGTCTATGCGGCGCTGATGGGACTTTCACTTTCGTCGATCTTCCTGATCTATACAGGTCAGAGCATCGTCCAGACATTCTTTGTCACGGCCGCATCCTTCGGTGCGCTGTCGCTCTATGGTTACACGACAAAGCGTGACCTGTCGGCGATGGGTTCGTTCATGGTCATGGGCCTTTTCGGTCTGATCATTGCCTCGGTGGTCAATCTGTTCCTGGCGTCTTCCGCTTTGGATTTCGCTATCTCGGCGCTTGGCGTTTTGATCTTTGCCGGTCTGACAGCTTGGGATACCCAGCGCATCAAGGAATCCTACTACGAAGCCGATGGCTCGGAAGTCGCTGGCCGCAAGGCAATCATGGGCGCACTGCAGCTTTACCTCGACTTCGTAAACCTGTTCCTGTTCCTTCTGCGTTTCCTCGGAAACCGCAACTAAACGAACAGACAGACATCGCTGCATACGCGATTATAGAGACAGTGCCATTAAGGCCCGTAGTTTGCTACGGGCCTTATGTTTTTTAAAGCCTAATCCAACCGGCAAACAACGGTGGTCACCCAGGTATTCCTTGCCGACAGGCTGTATTGCCTCCTGAGCAGTCGTACTCGACTTTACCGGCACACCCCACCTCTCCCGCAGCGCGAGACAAGCAAAAATGGAATGATACAGCGAGCATCGTTGCCGCTGCATCATCCATTCAATTTGGGCTTGTTCAGTTGTCCGCTATGACCTGCACGCTGCGTGCTATTGCCACCGGTTTTCCAACAATAGTCAGGAACTTGACGATATCGACGCTTGGGTGACGCGACGCATAGATCACATCGCGGTTTTTGATCGGGAAGCTCTGGCCCACGATAAGGCTGTCGGCATTCGCCATGTTGAAGCGATAGACGATCGGGTAGCGGCCATCCTTGTTCGGCTTCATGCCCTTGGAGACCAACTCGTGAAAGCGGTTGGGCGCCAGAAGATCCGCCACGATTTCAGGCTCTTCATAGCGGAAGACGAAATAGCCCTTCGCGTCAACCAGTTGGTCGTTACCGCCGCCAGCCTGGGCGATGGCTTCAAGCAGGTTCAAGTCGTTTGAACCGAAAGGAATGCGAGCGTTCTGCCAGACCGAACCGAGCGCGGTATACGTGCGCGGATCCTTGGTCACGAAGATCTGATCCTTCGGTTCAATATAGATATTTTCCGAAGGATTTTCGATCAGCGTCTGCAGCAGCACCGTTCCCGTCTTTTGCCCGCGGACCAGCGTGACATAGGTTTCATAAGGCTGCGTTGCCGGACCGCCAGCTTGCGCGATGACCTCTGTCATGCGCTCGCCAATCAGCCCCAGCGGCACCTGGGAAGGTTTGTTTACAGCGCCGGATACAGTCACCGTACGTGAAGGAGCGCTCGCGCTGCTAATGATGACGTCAGGCTCGACCGCCTTGTTCACAAGCGATTTCAACACTGACTGTCGGGCCTGCTCCAGTGTCTTCCCCGCAAACCGGACGAGACCGACATACGGTATTGCGGCTGAACCGTCGGGCTGAACGATGACGTTCAACTTTGCTTGTTTTGAATCCGAGGTCGAAAACAGTCCATCAGAACCAGCTTCGAAGATCGTCACCTGAAGTTGATCACCGACACCGATCACTGGACTTTTGGCTGCTCCACCAAGCCCGAATCGGCGCTTGAGCATTCCAACCGAAAAGTTGGACACCATGCGTGCCGTCTCAGAGTCGACATCGACCACGTCGAAAACAGCAGCATCGGTTCGATGAACTTCTGCTGCCGATTTACCAGCCTGAGAGTTAATATCCGATGCGAGAGGTCCCGCCCCTGGTACAGCCTCACAACCAGCAAGGCCGGCGCAAACAACAACAACAAGGATGCGCTTCAAGTCATAATCTCCAACCCGTCCAATTCCGGCGTCCCGACAATTCCTTATCACGGACAAAATGCAAACTTCCACCCAAGTGATTAGGATAAAAGACTGAAACTAATAATTAGAGAACGCCAGCGTCACTTTCTTGCATCGGTCTTACCTCTGGCTGTTCATAGATAAAACCCTTTTTCGAACTCAGCCTTGGAGCTGGCTCGACGAAGGCACCGGGTTCATTGACCATGCCCTGCGCGATTCGCCTAACGATTTCCGCGATTGCAACCTTCTTGCCTTCTTTGTGGTAAAAGTTACCCTTCACCTGGATAGTCGCGGCCAGTGTGGAAACCAACTTATCCGCCAGTTCCGCATCAACCGGCATCGGGCTCCTCCAGAATCTGTCCAGCCCAGAATTATGTGTTAGCCCCTCTATATCATAGACCGCACAGCCGAGAACCAGAGTCGGCTTGTGCGCCCTTAAACTATAAAGACCGACCGTCGAGTTCACGACGATAACACCGTGGGCGTGTGCCAAAATGGCATTCAGATTGCCCTGTTCAATGAACTTAACACGATCCTCGACCCCATTGGCTTTGGCAATGCGACTGATCCGCTGGTCCCAACGTTCAATACCATTGTCGAGTGGGTGCTGCTTGATCAGAAGTACATGCTCCTTTTCAGCATGGGCTGCGAATGACGAAATCACTTCTTCCAGCATGTCGCCGAGATGCCGATACGGCGAATTCGCGCGGATCTGGTAGTCACTTTGCAATTGTAGCGCCAGAAGGAAGAACGCGCTTTTCGTGTGCTTCAGATCTTCCGTTTCCAAAATCTTCGGCGTTCGAAACGCACGCGCGACCCAAGGCAGGTAATCGACGACTGCAGAGTAATATTTGTCGTCGTCGAAGAACGGGAAGAATGGTCTGCCGAAATAGGCAACGAGGTTATAAAGTACCTCATTAAAGGCTTCCTGGCCGAAGGTGTGGGGATATTTAACCACCATGTCCGGCTCGGACACTTGTTCAGCGAGCGAAGCAATATGCTGTGGATCGGTCGGAAAATGCGAGAACCGGCCCATTCCGTCTCGCTCCAGCGTTATCCAGTCCGGTCGCAGATATCCGTGCTCCACCGCGTGACAGCGCACTCCAAGCTTGCGCGCGACCTCGCAGGCAATGCGATGATAAGGCAGTTGGTCGGCATAATAGAGAATATCGGTGATCTTGTTCTTGCGGATCAGCGTCTCGACATAAGCAGGCCAATGCTTGATTGAGCGACGATAATTGATCGCGCCACGCTTTCGCCAATAGAGTTGATCGCCCAGAGAAAAATTTACCCGATAGGTAGACATGCCCTGCGCTTCGAAAGCTTTCGCCATCTCGCACCAAAACAGGGAAGGAGGGCCTTGCAGGAACAAGATGCTGGTTTTCTTTGCAGCAGACATCGCACTTGTCATTCTAAATCAAGAACTTTCTCACACAACCGAGCTGCAGTCTGACGCCCCGCGCTTTCCCCTCAGCAGTTTTTCCGACTATATGAGGGCACTTACCAATGAACAAGATTTTAAGTGCACCGATGCGCCGTTTGTCACTACTCCTGCTACAGGGTCCTGCTTCTCCTTTTCTAAGAGAGGTTGCAAGGGCTGCCGAACGCAGGAAAGCCACTATTCACAAGATCAATTTTTGCATCGGGGACCTTCTTTTTTGGTGGCCGCGAGGCGGCGACTGGTATCGTGCCACAGACGACGAGTGGCCCGAATATCTGAAGAATTATATCGTCCAATATCACATCACAGATATTCTGATGCTGGGAGACGGTCGCCCGAAGCATGCGGCAGCTATACAGGTTGCACAGGAACTTGGCATCCGTGTGCACATTTTCGAACATGGCTACTTGCGGCCTGACTGGCTCACATTGGAGCCTTTTGGAATGTCCAGCGCATCGCGCTTTCCGACAGATCCACAAGTAATCAGAGAACTGGCCCAAGACATAGCCGAACCTTCAACAAAGCGACTTTTTGATACACGCTTCATGACCTATGCCTGCTACGACTTGCTTTTCCACATACCAAATGTCGCGCTCGGTTGGTTGGCGCATCCCAACTACCGCACGCACGGCGCGGTGCATCCTCTGTTGGAATATGCGGGCTGGATCGGCAAAGCACTTCGCCGCAAGGAAAGACGTTCGGCGGCCCAAAAAATGGAATCCAAATATCTCTCGGACAACGGGCCCGAGTTTTTTCTTTTTCCACTCCAGCTTCCAGGCGATTACCAGATTAAGGTTCACGCGCCTCTTGGCAAACTGTTCCCGCTGGTCGAAAGCGTCATTAATTCCTTCGCCAGACATGCGCAGGACCAGACACGACTTCTCTTCAAGACACACCCACTAGACAATGGCCTTAGCCGCTGGAAATCCCGAATTGAGGAAATGGCAGAGCGGTTCGATGTGGCCGGGCGCGTTGACCTGATCGACGGTGGAGATCTGGACAAGCTAGTCCACCGAGCGCGCGGGATCGTCACGATCAATTCGACTGTTGGGCTTACCGCGTTGCTTGCGCATAAACCGGTGATAGCGCTTGGCGCCGCAATCTACGACGTTGAAGGCCTAACGGCGCAAACAAGCCTTGCAGAGTTCTGGCAAAGACCGACCGTGCCACTGAAGGACATGCCGGAGACATTCGCAAAAGCCTTGGCCGCCACAACCCAGTTTCGCGGCGGCTTCATTGGTCGTGAGGCAATACAGATGGGCGCTGAAGAACTCTGCGAACGACTGTTTTCGCAACAGACTTGGGCCACAGAGGATGCGCCGGTCAAGCGATCGGTCTTCCGCTATGAGGCGGAACTACGGGCACCATGAGCAACGCGAAACAACAAGTCTCACCGCTCTGGATCACGCCACAGAAACCATTGATAGATTAGCGGTTTCACAAGCGAGCCAAATCGACCAAGCAGATTGAGCGTCAAACCAAAATAGATCGTTGGCTGCCCGCGATCGAGTCCCCGGATCATCCGGCGGGCGACAGCCTCTGGAGTCCACGGACGAACACTTTGCATCACTAGCGAAGCCTGACGACTGCGCTGAGGAATTTCTGCAGCCAGTTGCGGTGTATCAGTATCCGGCGGGTAGGCAATGACAACACCAACGCCGTAAGGTGCTGCTTCCATCCGGAGCGCTTCAGCAAAGCCGGCGACAGCGGACTTGGACGCGCAATACGCGGTATAGCCATGAATGCCGATGAGTGCAGCCCCGGATGATACCAGCAAAATCGTGCCGCAACGGCGCGACTTCATGCCGCGATAGACAGCACGAACAGCATTGGCTGTGCCCATGAGATTGGTCGAAATCTGCGACGAAAAAAGAGCGCTATCAAGATCTTCAAAGATTGCGGGATGAACCACGCCGGCAGACGTGATCAGGATGTCACAAGGTCCGAAACTCGCTTCGCTTTCTGCAATAACTGTCTGCAGTGCATCTTCATCGGCGACATCGCAGGCGGCGATACGCACGCGCCCCGTTGCTTCGGAGACGTCGCCAAGAAGACTTTTCTGGGCCAGTTGCAGGCGCTCGGCAGAGCGGCCAATGACTGTGACGGCATCGCCTCGTTTCAGGTAAATGCGCGCGAGCGCCTTACCAATTCCGCTCGAACCGCCCGTGATGATGACATGGACCATGCAATTCTCACCATTGCGTGCTCGAACAGGGATTGAACCCGAAAATCAGGCTCTACCCCTGTGCGAGCCGGGCGATGACCTGCATCACGTTACTGGAAGCGATACCAAAATTCTCGTTTTGAAGTCGCGTGAGGATCGTCGCAGTGAGATCCACGGCTCGGCGGATCTGTTCTTCACTATGCGCAGAGGTGATGAAGAACCGCAGGCGCGCAAGCCCTTCTGGTACCGCCGGGTGAATGATCGGCAGCACGTTGACACCAGCCTCGAATAATTCGTTCGACAATTGCACGGCCCGAAGCGAATCGGCAACGATGACCGGAACGACCGAGTATCCTTCACTGAGACCAGTATCGAGACCCTTTTCCCGCGCGCAATCGAGCAGCAATTGGCTATTGCGCCTCAAGGCATGAACGCGTTCCGGCTCTGATTTCATGATCTCAAGACTGGTCAGTGCTGCGGCGGCAAGAGCGGGCGCCAGACCAACGCTATAGACAAAACCACCAGCGTGAGCCTTTAAAAGCGTGATAAGGGCCTTGCTGCCGGCAATATAGCCGCCACAACTGGATGTCGTCTTCGACATCGTCCCCATCCAGATGTCGACTTCGCTTGGCGAAACTCCAAAGTGCTGAAATGCGCCGCGACCCGTCTCGCCCAGCACACCAAGCGAGTGCGCCTCGTCCATCATCAGCCAGAAATTATACTGCTTCTTCAGTTTGATGAGACCGGGCAGGTCGGCGATATCGCCATCCATGGAGTAGATGCCTTCGGCAACGACCAGAATCCGATCATAATCCTGGCCGATCGTACGCAGGATGCGCTCAAGGTCGGCCATATCATTGTGTTTGAAGAAGCGACGCGCAGCGCCTGAAAGCTTGACGCCTGTCAAACCGCTATTGTGCATGAACTCGTCGTGAATGACGAGGTCCTTGGGTCCCATTAGACAACCGATGGCAGCAACATTGGTCAGATAGCCGCTCACGAAAACGACGGCATCATCCGCATCATAGACCTCTGCCAGTGATCGCTCGAGATCGTTATGAACGGTCCGCTCACCCGCGACCAGCCGGCTGGCCGACGCCGATACTCCATACTGATCCAGTGCTGCCTTCGCATTTCCGACGATACGATCATCGCGATTGAGACCGAGATAATCGTAGGACGCGAAATTGTCATAGATTCGCCCGCCGATTTGAGCTGTCGCTCCGCTGCCGGACTCATGCGCACGGTAGAATGGATTGACCACACCGATTTCTGCACTGGCGCGCTGCTGCATCAAAACCTGCTTGTACTCAACCAGATCTTCGAAACTGTCCTGTTTGCGAAGCGTGCGTACAATAGGCTCGGCATTGCGGTCTTCGCGACCACGCTCGACATTCTTGTGCAGGTTCTTCATGCGATCCAGAAGATCCTGTCGCTTATTCTCTTTCATGCAGCATTCGCTCCAGGGCGTATCAGCCGGTAACCGTCTGACTTGGTGATGCAGTATGGCGTCGGCTCAACTCGTCATAGATCTTGGCATCACCGCTTGCTTCGGGTTCGCTGTCATCTGCGCCGCTTCGAGCACTCACCTTCTCATAAAGCCGCCGTGTCACGTCACCGACAGTCGCATTGTCGGATAGGCTGCTCAACGGCATGTCGAAGCCGGTATTCTGTTCGAAATTCAGCCCGAGTTCAACGGCCATAAGGCTGTCGAGACCAATCTCCTTGAGAACACTGTCCTTGGAAACGCTCTCAGTCGCCACGCGAAGGATTGCTGCAATCTCGCTTGCAATAACCTTGAACAGCACATCTTGAGCTTCGACCGCTGACTTGCCTTGAATCATGGCAACCAGATCGATATCGCCACTCTCGCCACCGCTCGTGTTGTGAGAGGCCTTGCGCATCACAACCTCGAATAGCCGCTCATTGACCACGCGAAGATTGTGCGCCATTGCCCAGTCAAACTCTGAAATAACGACGACTGCGGCATCGACTGTGCCCGGTTCCACATTAATATATTGGTCGACACAGGAAAGAGCATCCCGCGCGTGGAGCGCTGTCTTGCCGAGGCGACGATCCAGCAACTGCCCGACATCATTGTTGCGTGCAAGGTAACCAGCATCCGCAATCGCGCCGAAGCCGACTGCAAGCCCGGGCAGACCGGATTGCCGTCGCATTCTCATCAGTCCTTCCATGAACCCGTTTGCGGCCACATAGTTGGACTGCCCAGGGTTTCCGACCATGGTGGTGACAGAAGAGAAGGCGATAAAATGATCCAGCGCATCTTGACGCGTGGCCCGATCCAGGAGAGCAGCACCCTTAACCTTGACTTCGATGACGGGGCGGTTGCGCTCCCGCGTCAGGTTTCCGATCAATGCATCATCCAGAACCATCGCTGCATGGATCACCGACTTGATCGGGGCTGATTTACGCAAAGTGGCGAGCAATTCAGTCACCGCCGCTTCATCGGTTACATCGCAAGCGTGGAGGCTGACACTGACGCCATCCTTCTTCCAGCGCTTGATGGCTTCTGCCGTCTGTTCATCGGCCACGCCACGACGCGAGCAAAGAGCGATATTGCGTGCACCTTTCTCGACCATCCAGTTTGCCGTCACCAGCCCGAAACCACCGATACCGCCGACGACGAGATGCATACCTTCCGGATCGACAACCATCGAGCGGCGCGATTTAATCGCAACATGATCCTCGCCTGCCACAGGTGGCAGCACGACGATCTTGCCGATATGGCCGGCATTCTGCATCAGACGGAACGCGTCCCCGATTTCGTCGAATGCAAAAGCCCGGTAAGGCAGCGCCGAAAAAACGCCCTCTTCGAACAGCGTCCCAATCTCGGACAACATGCGGCGCGACAATTCCGGATGGAACACCAGCAACTGATCGGCATCGATCCCGAAATAGCTGATATTCCGACGGAACGGCCGCAAACCGATTTTGCTGTCAGCGTAGTAATCGCGTTTGCCAAGTTCCAGAAAACGGCCAAACGGTTTGACCAGTGACAAACTGAGTTCCATCGCCTCGCCGAACAGCGAATTCAAGACAAGATCAACACCCTCACCATTGGTGACGTCGCGAACATCCTGCACGAAGCTGAGCGAGCGCGAATCGAACACATGATCCGCCCCCAGAGTCTCGACGAAGCGGCGTTTCTCTGGAGTGCCTGCCGTTGCAATAACAGTTGCGCCGACATGTTTGGCCACCTGAATGGCGGCAAGGCCCACGCCGCCGGCAGCTCCGTGAATGAGGATCGTTTCGCCGGCGCGCATGCGGCCAAGCTCGACAATTGAGTAATAGGCGGTCAGGAAGACAACCGGCACCGAGGCCGCAGCGGTCAGATCGATCCCGGCCGGTAGGCGCGCAATTCCATCGCGTTTCACTGCAACATGAGTAGAGAACGCTGCAGCAGCGATCGCCATGACTGGGTCGCCCGGAGCGAGATCCGTCACATTCGCCCCTACGGAAACAACTTCACCCGAAAATTCCATACCGATCGAGGCACCGGCAAAGCCGTCTTCAAGCGCCTCTTCCGGCAACAGACCCATGGCCCACATAACGTCACGGAAATTCAGGCCGGTCGCGACGACTTTGACCAGAACCTCATCATCGCCAATGGCGGGAACCTCGCAACTTTCCCAACGAATGGCCGATACCTGCGAGGGAACAAGTTGACGGATGACGGCGGCATCGAAGTCGCTCGTCACGCGCTGCGAGGGAACAAGAGCTCCAGGCACGGCGCGCAATTCCAGCAGCTGTGCGGTTTCGCCGTCGAGCACCCATTCGCTGTTTCCGCTTTGCAAACCGTGAACGCGGTCTGCACAAGCAAGCAGCAACCCTGTTTCTTGAGTCGAAAGCCCCGGATCCACGCAGTGAATATCCAGGAAATCGTACTCGTTACGAACGACGCGAAGATATGCCCATAAGCCCGAATTCAAGGAACTCGCCGCGTTGCCATGACCATGGTTCGCGATCGATGCGCCGCCAGGCGCAACCACGACGAGACGAATACCTTCACCCTTCGCGAGAACGGTATCCCGGCATTCAGCCAGGGCCATAGCGTAGGCATTGAGTCCCATGACACGATTTTGAAGGACAAGAGAGATGTCCTGATCTGCCCGTGGTTCCGGCGATAGATAGACAGTAGAACGCAGAACTCCAAGATTATCCTGCAAAGCGTCGATGATCGCCGCGCGGTCTTTTTCAAGATCAAGTCCGATGACAAGCGAAACGACACTTTCGCAACCAGCAGCGGCGGCGGCACCCTCTATCGACGATTGATCGACAGTACCATCGTGAAGCACGAGACACGTACCAGAACGGGTCTCGGACTGACCGCTTTGAGCATCGCTGACCAGTTGAACATCCGCAACCCGTCCGAACGCTTCAACCGTCACGAGCGAGCCACTGGGCATTTCCATCAGCTTGGACTGAATGGAAGAAAACTCCATCCCTTCAAGACTTTTGTCCCAGGCGGCTGCACCCAAAAGCGCTCCACCAGTGGATGCGTCGAACCAGTTTTGATCCAGACCATGAACAAAATCGTTGACGACCCCTGGAGCGCTGAAAACGCCAAGGAAAACCCCTGCACGCTTGAGAATGTCTGGAACCACTGAGTCCGCGACATGCATGCGAAACTCGTCGCTGGCGCTGACGATGATATCCGCGCCGCCGACGTCAGTGAGCTCGTCTTTGTCCGTCACTCTCACATAGGTGTCATTTTCAAATAACACCTCGAGGCTGCGCCGAGCACCACCGTCCGGTTCGCAAACTGTCAGGCTAGCACCGAATGTCGCGACCACATCTGCAATTTGACGGCTGACATGCGGCGAAACGCTACCGAATTCAAGAACACGAATTCTCTTGCCACCGGATGCATTTTGCTCAAGGCAGGCCTGAAGCGACGACAACAGAACCGACACGCGCATCTTGGCGCTTGGAGAATGCGTCGCCTGATGTTCGAGCGTGGCTTCGCTGATGAAGGCGTCAGGCTTCGCAGACTCATTCTCTTCGGAAGAGGCACGAACAGCGCTCAGTCGTGCAATGACCTCACGATGGCAATCATTGATGAGGACAGCTTCGACCACACGTTGTGGACAGCTCTGATAGAGATCGCGGAGGATTTCAGAGGGTGCCGGAAGAGAAAAATCGTCTTCTAACATCCATTGTCCATCCGCGTGCCGGGCGAAGCCCGCATCAACCAACATGTTGAGATTGCTGGTAAGATAGGCACGTATCCCGACATCTGCGGGCAGGTTTTCCTTCCGGATTACGCTGCCGCCTTCGGCGAGAGACTTGGCAATGTCGAAAACCGCGCTGAAGACTGCAGCCTGGAAAAGGAAGGTTTCATTATCGAGGCCGGTTTCCTCGACGCCTGCAAAAAACGAGGTTTTGCGCATCAATGGCGCCGGAACATAGTCCGCGATCTTGATGCTCTCAAGGAAGGGTACACTTTCGTAGTGGAAAGAAAGGCCATCAAGCGTCTTGTGTTGCTTGAGATAGGTGCGGCGGAAGCGGCTGTCGGTGAAGACAGCAATCTTTTCCCCGGCGTCATCGAACAGCTCAAAATTTGCCCTGATCGAGGTTGGGCTTAATCGCACGATTTCAATGACCGCCTTGGTCAAAGGCCTCTGAAGTTTTGCGATACGGATCTTGCCAAAGCGAACAGGAATATACGGTGCGCCGCCCATATCCCCACTGAACCGATCAAACAGGGCGACCAGACCGTGGAATACCGCATCCACCGACATAGGATTGAGGTTGTAGTGAAGCAAAGGATGTCCAGGCGCAGCGGCTGCCTTCAGATCAACCTCGATGCGGCGATCACCGAAGCTGCGGGCATGCTCCAGCAACTGAAATCGTGGACCATAATTTAGCCCGAAGTTGCGAGCGGTTTGGTAGGCCTTCGCGGCATCGATCTCGCTGCTCTCTCCGTGGCCTTCACCGACAATCTCGTAGCCACCCTCGGACGCGGTGACCTTGCGGACACGCGCGACCACGTGGATGGCCCACTCGTCATCGGTCAAGCGCTCTCGCGAGCGGATCTGCAGATCGCCCGTTTCTGGAGAGATAGTGGTGGAGAGTTCGAGAAGGCGACCGTGACTCAATTCAAGAGGTCGAACGATCTCCACATTGGAGATTTCCACCTGATCGGTCTCGAAATATTGCTCTGCCGCACAAATAGCGATCTCTATGAAACCACTGCCTGGCAGAATAGCGCGGTCGTCAACGACGTGCTCTGCGAGATCAGGAAAGAGATGCGCGTCGATATGGTTCTTCCAGGTAGATCCGTTCGGGTCAACGCGCCAGCCTAGAAGCGTGTAGCCATAGGTCTGCACTCGCCCATAGATGTCGACACGATCGCTCGTCATTTCGGCAGGCAGGTCTGTCTTTTCAAACGGCAGCACTGGCAATTGAATAAAGGCGTTGCGACGCCGGAAGATCTGCTCGGCGTCTACTGAAGCACCCGCAGCAATGGCGCGGGCCATAGCGCGTCCGATCGGATCGCGCTTGGCTGGTTCCGGCTCTTTCACCAAGGTCGAAACAACGCTGATAGTCGCCGAATGCAGCTGCGCTGCATCATTGATGTAGCTTGTCAGAATAGGCCGCGGAGACATTTCTATGAAGACGTTGCAGCCAAGCTTCAAAGCCTCCTCTACGGCGTGTAGAAATTTCACAGGCTGTCGAACATTCTGCCACCAATAGTCGGGCGTCAGCGAAACGCCGGTCAGAACCGTTCCTGTCACGGTCGAGATAAATGCGCGTTCAGAAGAGCGCGGATGTATTGCCGGCATGTCGCCAAGGAAAGCATCGCGAGCCTGATCGATCAGTGGATGATGGAACGGGTAGTCAATATCGAGCGGCTGCACAGCCACCTTACGCTTGCGTGCACGCTCCCGCAGCAATTTGATCTGATCGCCAGGACCTGAAATCGTCACAGAATTGGGTGCATTGATGGCGGCAACCTGGAGGTTGTCGAGTTCGACTGCTTTGATCAAATCCCATGCGGCTTGCTCACCCAGCTTCACTGCAGCCATTGTGCCTTGTCCCGCCAGCACATCCTGATGAAGCGAGCGCTTGGCGATAACGGCAACGGCATCAGCAAGCGAAAGGGCACCGGCCGCATAGGCAGCTGCGACTTCGCCAACAGAATGACCGAAGGTCGCCGTCACGTTAAGTCCCATCGCAACCAGAGCGTCGGTCAGGGCAACCTGGACCGCAAACAACAAAGGTTGTGCGAGCTTGGTATCGCCCAGTTTGCTATCCAGTTCCGGATCGTGCAATGCCGCGACCAGATCGATATCCGAATAACGCGAGAAAAGGGTCGCAATGTGCTCGTAGCTCGCTTTATACGTCGCATTCTGCAAGGCATCGAGACCCATCCCTGCCCACTGCGCGCCATTACCTGAAAAGACGAGCGCAACCTTCGGGTCACGTGACAGCGCCTCCCCGGTCTGCCCTTCGCCGCCCTTGGACGATGAGACAAAGGCAGCAATGGCCTCGATGACGTCCTGACGATTGCCCTTCACAACAAAACGATGCCGAAGCGCCGATCTGTTGGAGCCCGCCGCAGCAATCACCGCATCGCGCTCTGCATCATCATAAGCATTGGAAAGGCGATCCTGATAGCCTTTAACCAGCGATTTCAGGCTATCGGCAGTATGCGCACTTGCCATGAAAAAGGAGTTGGAATCGCCATCCGGAATGGTCGCAGTAAGCGGTTTGGGATCGGCAATAACGACATGGGCATTCGCACCGCCAAAACCGAAGGAGTTGACGCCTGCAAGACGCGGCTTGTCGCTGCGTTCAAGCGCCATACCGTCACTGGCAACGACAACATTCAGACCTTCAAAATCGATGTCATCATTTGGCGTATCAAAATGTAGCGACGCTGGCAGATAGTCATGCTCCAAAGCCATCATTGCCTTCATCAAGCCGAGAAGACCGGATGCAGGTTCTGCGTGACCGATATTGGTCTTAACAGAGCCAATAGTAATCGGCTTCTCGCGACGCATGCCGATGACCTGGCCCAAAGACCAGACTTCTGCAGGATCGCCGACCTTTGTGCCAGTGCCATGTCCTTCGACGAAGGCAACATCATCGAGATCAAAGCCACCATCATGATAGATGGATTCAAGCAGTGTTGCCTGCGCTTCGCGCGATGGCAGCGAAATCCCGTTTGTGCGGCCTGCGGCATTGATACCAGACGCAACGATCGTTGCATGGCTGCGATCACCGTTTTGCTGAGCAAGTTCGCTCTTCCGAAGCACCAGAACCACGCCACCCTCGGCGCGGACATACCCGATACCATTGTCATCATAGGCACGGCAAAGCCCGTCTTTCGATAGCATACGCGCCTGCGCAAATCCCACGAAGGGAAGCGGGTGTACAAGAATGTTGATCCCACCGACGATAGCCGTGTCGACCTCTCCGCTATTGATAGCGCGCACGGCATGATCGAGTGCAACCAATGACGAGGAACAAGCGGTATCGACTGTAAGACTCGGCCCGTTCAACCCGAAAACATGCGATATCCGATTGGAAACGATCGAAAGCGTATTGCCCGTCATGAAATGTGGGCCAGGCGCCGCGGGATCCTCGACGGAGAGATTGCCATGATCGATGTTCGAAGCACCGACATAGACTGCAACCTTTTCACCGTGCAGGCTTGCCGCCGGGATATTGGCATCTTCCAAAGCCCGCCAAGTTAGCTCAAGCAAGATCCGCTGCTGAGGATCCATATAGAGCGCTTCGCGCTTGGAAATACCGAATAGTGCGGGATCAAAGCGATTTATGTCATCAAGAACACCGGCAGCATACGTGTAGTATTTTCCCGAAACCCCCATCTCAGGATGCCAATAACGGGCAATATCCCACCGATCTGAAGGAATATGCGACACCACGCATTTGCGTTGGCGCATAATCTCAAATAGTTCCTCAGGAGAATTAGCGCCAGGGGCTACACAGGCACGCCCGATAATCTCAACAGTCATTTATCTCGTTCACAATTCATAGAGCCGAACGACACGCATATAGATCTGCTTGCCCCCAATCGGCTCTTTATCCCACCTCAAATTCCCTTAGAGAACGTAGCCGAGGGCGTCAATTCTTATCACCCCTAGGCTGCACACAAGCACGACCACCGTCCCCTAACGCGCATCTTTAGCTCTGAGGCCAACAAGACAACCATATCGCTCCAGAGGCTACCCCAATAGCGTAAATTAGAAACGGCATACCCAGAAAAATGGAACTTAGCCGCCGAGTGACGTCCAGACGAAAGAAACAGCCACCATTTCAGCAGCCAAAATCTCCATTCGCGCGCCTTCAGTTCGCAACCCAACTACACATCGCCATTGGAAAAGAGAACACTGTGCCGAACAAAAAAAGCGCGCCCACGCTTCACAGTTGGGCACGCCTTATTAGAGACAGGGTAAAGCTGACTGTATCAGCAGTTGCTGTTACGCCGCTTCTTCCTGCGCATCGTCTTCATCTGCAGTGCGTCCGCGCTTCGGCCCCTTGTTGAGGCTGACCTCTACGAGACGAACAGCCTCGGTATCAGATACTTTGTTCACGGCAGCGATTTCGCGCGCCATGCGATCAAGAGCAGCCTCATAGAGCTGGCGCTCGGAATAGGACTGTTCCGGCTGATTTTCAGCGCGATAAAGATCGCGAACCACTTCAGCGATCAGGATAAGGTCGCCAGAATTGATCTTTGCATCATATTCCTGTGCGCGGCGGGACCACATGGTACGCTTGACGCGCGCCTTGCCCTGAACAACTTTGAGAGCACGCTCGACAAAATCCGTCTCGGAAAGCTTACGCATACCGATCGTGAGAGCTTTAGCGACAGGCACCTTCAGGCGCATTTTATCTTTATCGAAATCAATAACAAAAAGCTCAAGCTTCATGCCGGCAACTTCTTGCTCCTCGATAGCGGTAATGGTACCGACACCGTGAGCGGGATAGACAATCGATTCGCCGGTCTTGAAACCTTGGCGCGTCGAAGATTTTTTCTGCTGGGTCGTCATTCGCGTTAAAAACTCCCTATGATGCTTCCGGCTTTTGCCGGTGCCGGGTCAATCAGGCCCGGATGAGACGGGGGAAATCCGCCGGGTCATTCCATCCTGGTCCAGTTGATTAGATTAAAGCAGAAAACACTTCCCGGCGCTGACGAGGCGACTTGTCGTCGCAGATGTCAAAAAACCGCGGAAATTGCTGATTGCTTTCGTGAAGTTGTGGCAATTGAATTGCCTTAAATGGATCAGTTTCATGACCCTAGCATAAAAATATGAAGAAATCAATGTTTTGCTTGCCCGCAACTGCCTCCCCTTCGGCGACACGCCGAAAGGTCGTTCAGGCAAAATAGCTGTCGGAGCGCAACAGGCGACGCAACGCCTCAGTCGCCGGCTCCCGGCTTTTCGGAGAAGAACTTTTCAAACTTGCCTTCTACGCCATCCATCTCTTTTGCTTCCGGCAGAGGATCACGCTTCACCGTGATATTGGGCCAGATCTGAGCGAAGTCCGTATTAAGCTTCAGCCACTTGTCGAGCCCGGGCTCCGTGTCGGGCTTGATCGCCTCAGCTGGACATTCCGGTTCACACACGCCGCAGTCGATGCATTCATCCGGGTGAATCACGAGAAAATTCTCGCCTTCATAAAAGCAGTCGACGGGGCAGACCTCGACGCAATCGGTGTATTTGCAGCGAATGCAGTTGTCGGTCACGATATAGGTCATGCAACACTCCAGAATTTTGTCAGTTTCGGCGCTGGGAGCACGCCTATCGCCTATTGCAGGATGTTTCGCGTGGCACCGATAGGGAGCCACAAGCATATCCGGATATTACATCTCAGCTATTGCCTTCGCCGCGCTATAGCAAGGATAAACCATCCTGAAAATAGCCCCTTGCGAGGCAACTTATTCTATTCCGCATCCCAGAGGTCGCGACCCAGCACACGATCAACCTCGCGCCGTTCTTTTTTGGTGGGCCGCCCGGCACCCGGCGCGCGCTGAGCTTGTTCGTAGAGACTGACAGCTTCGCGTTCTTCCTGCGGAGGCGAAACATCGTCGTAAAGCAACCGCGCCTGCTCAAACGGGCCACGGCGCTCGCCGCAGGCTTTTATGATGACAACGAGATTTCTCCGCTCAAGCGCAATGTCGATGCGGTCGTCTGGCCCAACCAAACGGCTCGGCTGCTTCGCAGTCACGCCGTTGACCTTCACATGACCAGACAAAATCTTGCTTTGCGCCAGGGACCGGGACTTGGCAAGCCGCGCAAAAAAGAGCCACTTGTCGATGCGCTGGCGCAAGCCGCCAACCGGCTGCTCCCGTTCGCCCATGACTACTTCTTCATCTGCTCCTTGAGCGCGGCAAGCTTGGCAAAGGGCGAATCGGGATCAAGCGGCTTTTCCTTGCGAACCGGCTTGGAATCGAAGCGATTGGGCTGACCCTTTTCATTGCGCTTCGGACGCTGATCACCAAACGGCTTGCGGTCCGGGCGCTCTCCACGTTTCCCGTGGCCGCCGCGATTATCGTCACGGTCGCCCTGTTTTGATGGTTGACCATCCCGGCGGCGCTCGCCTTGCGCTTCAGCATCATTGCGGCGACCTCGACCCTTATTGGCATTGGGTGCACGTTCGCCGCGCTGGTTGTCGCTGCGACCGCCCGGGCGCCACAAGAGTACCGGCTTCGGCTCCGCCACATCGGCGTCCTGAGAAACAGCAGGCTCACCAGACGGTTCCGTCCCAGCCGTCTCGACGGGCTTATCCTCCGAGGCGACGTCGGTCGCAACTGCGCCAGCGGCGACCGCGGCTTCAGAAGGAGTACTCGCTTCTTCGACCGCTGGAGGGGCATCTGTACCGCCCTCAACGGCATCCGTGTTCGATGTTTCTGCTGTTGCGGGCTCGCCCTTTGCCGCAATAGTTGCAGATGCACCGTCTTGCTGTCCGAGATGGGCTTGCGCTTCTTCTTCCGTCACGCTGTCTGCGCGATAGCCAAGGCCCTTGAGAATTTCTTCCATGTCGTCAGGGGTCGCACCGAGGATCGACAGCATTGCGGTCGTCGCCGTGAAGCGGCGACCATCATAGGCACCTTCCGGCCGCGCCGCCTGCCCCGGCTTCCACTGCAGCAGAGGCCGAATGATATCCGCCAACCGCTCAAGAATATCGATGCGAACGGCCCGCTTTCCAAGAAACCGGAAACCGGCAAGCTTGTAGAACATGCGTTCATAGGTCGGATCCGTCACAACGGATGTTCGCCCTGCCGCCAGAACCGGAATGAGATCGCCATAGCCCGGCTTCTCCATACCGTCGTTCTTCAGCGCCCAAAGCAGCGTAATCAACTCCGCTGGCGCAGGCTTCAACAGCGAGGGCACAAAAATATGATAGGCGCCAAAGCGGACGCCATAACGGCGAATGGATGCACGCGATTCCTGGTCCAGCGACTTAACGTCATCTGAAACATCGCGACGGAAGAGGACACCAAGGTTCTCAACAAGCTGAAACGCCAGCCCCTTTGCCAGACCTTGAAGATCTTCGGCGCGCGAAAGATCATCCAGTGGCTTCAGCACTGTGGAAATATGGTGATTCACGAAGCGCTCGATACGCGCGACGACATGGTCGCGGGCATTTCCGGTCAGCTGTTCGTCTGCCAGCAGGATGACGCGCGGATGCATCACATGATCAGCACCGATCAAGCGGCCAACAGGCTCGCCCATCCAACGAACAAGGCCATCAGAGCTCAAGGCCAGATCATTATTGCCCGAAGCATGGATACGCGCAGCGCGTGCCTCGAATTCCAGCGATAGCGCTTTTTGCGCTGCCGTCTGAATAGCCTTTGCATCAGGACCTTCTGTCCCAACGGCCATTGTAAATCGGAATCCGGCTAGTTGTCCGACGTGATGTCCTTCGACGAAGACATCGCCATTAACACTAATTTCAGCTTCAAGCATTGCATTCTCTCTCAGGCGCTTCATGAGCACAGATGTCCTGCGATCAACAAAGCGTTTCGTCAACCTATCATGTAGCGCATCGGACAATCGATCTTCGATTTCCCGTGTCTTTTCCTGCCAGTGTGTCGGATCGGCAAGCCAACCGGGCCGATTTGATACATATGTCCAAGTTCTTATTTGCGCGATTCGAGCAGATAGCGTGTCTATTTCCCCATCCGTTCGATCCGCGCGCATGACCTGTTCGGCCATAAAATTCTCGTTCACTGTGCCGTATCGCGCAAGATCAGAAAAGAGGCTAGATATCAGTTCCGCATGCTGGGCAGGCGTTATCCGCCGATAATCCGGCAACGCGCAAGCTTCCCAAAGCTTTTGAACACGTTCGGGCTTCGTGGCCAAATCCCTGATTTCGGGATATCGCACCAGCGTTTCGAGCGCCTGCTGATCAATTGCCGGCAAAGCCTTCGTCAGCCCAGCTATCTTCGGTGTCGCTTCCAGGCTGCGGCGCAAGGCGTCGAGAGACGAAAAATCGAAATCGGCCGTCCGCCACTGCAAGACTTTGACCGCATCGAAATGATGACTTTCCAGTCTTTCCACCATCTCGTTGTCAAAAGGAGAGACTCGACCAGTCACTCCGAATGTGCCGTCCTTCAAATGTCTGCCGGCACGACCCGCAATCTGGCCCAGTTCGCTTGGATTGAGGTTGCGGAACTGGTAGCCGTCAAATTTTCGGTCCTGAGCGAAAGCGACATGATCGACATCAAGATTAAGCCCCATGCCAATAGCATCGGTAGCAACAAGATATTCGACATCGCCTTCCTGATAGAGACCTACCTGGGCATTGCGTGTGCGCGGGCTGAGCGCGCCAAGAACAACGGCTGCGCCGCCACGTTGACGCCGGATCAGCTCGGCAATCGCGTAAACCTCGTCGGCAGAAAACGCAACGATAGCAGTCCGCTGCGGAAGTCGGGTGATTTTCTTTTGGCCGGCATAGAAAAGTTGTGACAGCCTTGGGCGTTCTACGACCACGATCCCTGGCAGCAACTGCTGGAGAATAGGCTTCATCGTCCCTGAACCGAGAAGAAGCGTCTCCTCGCGCCCACGAAGGTGGAGAAGACGGTCAGTAAAGATATGCCCGCGCTCCAGGTCGCTTGCCAATTGGATTTCGTCAATCGCGACAAACCCCACCTTGGTGTCACGCGGCAATGCCTCGACCGTGCACACCGAAAACCGGGCACCGGGCGGCGAAATTCGTTCTTCACCGGTAATGAGAGCGACCTGAGACAGGCCGACGCGTTCGACAACGCGGGTGTAAACCTCTCGTGCAAGAAGCCGTAAGGGCAACCCGATGATCCCGGTACCATGGGAAATCATTCGCTCGATCGCGAAATGGGTCTTGCCTGTATTCGTCGGCCCCAGCACAGCTGTAACGCCGCGGCCGCTCAATATCATGGGTTGCGACGTCAATCCCTGCTCCGCAATTAAGCAACCACGCAATCCGAATGTTGCGACGCGGTCGGGCAAGACATGGCGATCATCGACAGCAAAGGCAAGCGATGTTTCCGCATTTGAGGGAAATAATCACCTTTGAGAGGCAGAGGCGCACGCCTGTTCCGGCCAAAGCCATCTCGTATCGCAGATTTCAGGTGCGACCCGGAAACCAGACGGCGACGGAAAAGCAATGGGGCGTCCGCAGCTTTGTCCAGGCGGAAATTTATAGCGCATCCCTGATGCTCAGCCGGAATAGGGGCCTCCTCGCGACATCGTGCCGAGAAAAGGTGCCAACCAGAGATCGAGTCGGAACCGATGCGTGGGATAACCGTTTCGCTTGCGAGAAGCGCAAAGGTTAACGAACATGAGTCTTGGGCGTCCCCCGGCTGAATGGTTGTCGCGAAACACGGGTCGAAATTTCGTATTCATACACGGCTTGGCCATGTCCCCCACTTTCTGGCGACTTTATGCGCCAGGTTGTGTTCGAGAGCGTAACGCGGTCGCTTACCCTCTCCCTGGACATCATCCTTGGCCTCTTGCCTCAGCCGGAGCACAACTGACGACCGATCAGATCGTTGAAGCCTACGCGAAGGCTATCGAAGAGGACTTTCCCTTTGGCCGCGTCACACTGGTTGGTCACTCGACGGGCGGATTCGTTTCCCTTCTCCTCGCTGCGGCAAGGCCTGACCTCATTCAATCGGTGGTGCTGATGGGCAGCTTTGCCTGCGGGCGGTTTGAGGGACGCGAAAGGGTCGCCGCTCGAATTCTTCGAATTCCTGGTCTTGGCCCAAGATTTTTTGCCGCCTGCTTCCGGCGCTGGATTTCGAGCCAACAGCATTTCCGTCATGGGTCCATCGAATGTGTCTATGACAAGACCTGCCCTTGGGAGACCGAGGAGGCACGTGCGATGATGGAAGAGGTGCGCATCCAGCTTCAGCGATCCAGACCGGAGGACATCGCGTCTGTTGTCGCCTGGTTCCAGCGGACATCGGCACTGCCCGTATTACCCGAACTTCAGGTTCCGGCGCTGAATATTATCGGAGCAAATGATTCAATCGTTCCGCCATCACATCAGATACGCATATCGAGAATGCTTCCCAATGCGCAGACAGTTCTCTTTGGAAACTCAGGTCATCTGTTGATGGTTGAGCGACAGAGTGAATTCAACAAGGTTCTGGAGCGCTTCATCGAAGCGCCAATCCTGGTGAGATCGCCTCTCTCTGCGAGAGGAAGAGTACTTGCACATGCACAACCCCAGAAAGCGAGCATCAATCCGGTCGAGTCGCGGCGCCGTTGGTCAGTGCTGGCTAACGTGTCACGACGCATTCCCCACCTGGTGCTCGGAACAAATCAGCCGCACCAGCATTAATGTGTCGAAGTTTCTATTCGGCCTACCAAAAAGGAGAGGGTCTTATGCTCGGTACGGTTCTGCTTGTTGTTCTTGTCTTATTGCTGATTGGCGCACTACCCAACTGGGGTTACAGCCGCTCATGGGGCTACGGTCCCTCCGGCGGCCTCGGTCTCGTCGTTGTCATTATTCTGATTTTGCTCCTGATGGGCCGAATCTGATCTGAAAGCCCCCTATTAAAGGACTTCCAAAATGAAAAAAGTACTTCTTTCACTCGGTCTCATCGCTGCTCTCGCATCCTGCACTGCCACGGAACGTGGTGCGTCGGTTGGCGCAGCCGGTGGCGCGGTTATCGGTGGTATCGCATCGAATTCCGTAGGCGGTGCCGCAATCGGTGCCGTGGCTGGTGGTGTTGCCGGCGCTCTGATCGGGCGGTCCCAGGAACGCGCGGGCTATTGCGTCTATCGCGATCGCCACGGCCGCACCTATGAGGCCCGTTGCCGCTAAAAAGTGTAGATGCCGATCTCGTATCGGCGTTTACGTTTCGGACATGAGGAGCCGAAATAGCGTCTACATTAAAGCCGGGCCATCAGCTTGCTTCGCACTGATGGTCCGGCTTTTTTAGTTCAGACGAAGAACTGTCCGCCATTTGCCGAGATAGTCGAGCCGGTAATAAATCCGGCATCGTCTGAGGCGAGAAAAGTCACGATGCGTCCAATCTCTTCCGGCTCGCCGAGCCGACCGACGGGGATTTGCGGAATGATACGCTCGTTCAGCACTTTTTCAGGAATGGCCTTCACCATTTCGGTGGCTATATAGCCGGGACATACTGCATTGACCGTAATTCCCTTGGCGGCGCCTTCCTGGGCGAGCGCCTTGGTCAGCCCCAGATCGCCGGCCTTGGAGGCCGAATAGTTGACCTGTCCCATCTGACCCTTCTGACCATTGATGGATGATATCGTAATCACGCGGCCAAAATTGCGATCTCGCATGCCAGTCCAGACCAGATGAGTCATGTTGAAGACGCCGTTCAGATTGGTATTGATCACTTCAAGCCATTGATCGGGCGTCATCTTGTGGAACATCGCATCACGCGTGATCCCGGCATTGTTCACAAGAATATCGACTGGACCGAGTGCAGCTTCGACGGCTGCGACACCATCTGCACACGATGCATAATTCGACACATCCCATTTAAAGACAGGGATGCCAGTCTCGCTTTCGAAGGCCTTGGCCTTCTCGTCATTACCCGCGTAGTTGGCAGCGACCTTGTGGCCTGCCTCCTTCAGCGCGATCGAGATTGCAGCACCGATTCCTCGTGTGCCGCCTGTAACCAATGCAACTCTGCTCATAGAGCCAGCCTCCCTCTGGGTATGGTTTGGGCGATGGCGGCCCTTCTATTGGAACCTGCCGATGTCGCCAAATAACGGCTGATCTCTTCAACAAAGATCAGCCGTTGTTTCTAATGTCACATGGATTCAAGGCACATGGCCACGCCCATGCCGCCACCGATGCAAAGGGTTGCAAGTCCCTTCTTGGCGCCACGACGCTGCATTTCAAACAGCAACGTGTTGAGAATGCGCGCGCCCGAGGCACCCACCGGATGACCAATGGCGATGGCTCCCCCATTGACGTTCACAATGGATGTATCCCAGCCAAGATCCTTGTTGACGGCGCAAGCCTGCGCGGCAAAGGCTTCATTGGCCTCAACCAGATCGAGATCGCCGATCTTCCAGCCGGCCTTTTCCAAGGCCTTGCGCGATGCCGGAATGGGGCCTGTACCCATGATCTTTGGATCCACGCCTGCCGTGGCCCACGACGCAATACGCGCCAGCGGTGTTATGCCACGACGTGATGCTTCGCTCTCCGTCATCAACAGCGCGGCAGCCGCACCGTCATTGATACCGGACGCGTTGGCGGCGGTCACCGTTCCTTCCTTGTCGAAGGCCGGCTTCAACTTGGTCATGTTGTCCATTGTGGCGCCCAGACGGATATATTCGTCGGAGTCGACGGTGACGTCACCCTTGCGGTTAGAAACTACAAAAGGAATGATCTCGTCCTTGAACTTGCCAGCCTTCTGCGCTGCCTCAGCCTTGTTTTGGGAAGCAAGTGCAAACTGATCCTGCTCTTCGCGGGAAAGCTGCCATTGGCGCGCAACATTCTCGGCAGTGATGCCCATGTGATAGCCATAAAAGGCGTCCGTGAGGCCGTCTTTAATCATGGTGTCGATCATTTTCATGTCGCCCATCTTGGTACCTGAACGCAGGTGAGCGCAATGCGGCGCCATGGACATGGATTCCTGACCACCTGCAAGGATGATCTTCGCGTCACCGGTCGCGATCTGCTGCATTCCAAGGGCAACGGCACGCAGACCGGAGCCACAGAGCTGGTTCATGCCCCAAGCGGTCGTTTCCTGCGGGATACCCGCCTTCATGGCTGCCTGACGGGCCGGGTTCTGGCCCTCCCCTGCAGTCAGAATTTGCCCGAGAATGACCTCATCGACTTCTTTGCCATCGACACCCGCTCTCTCGAGGACGCCTTTCAAGACGGTCGCGCCCAGATCATGCGCATGTACGTTGGCGAAGGCCCCGTTAAAGGAGCCCACAGCGGTGCGCCCGGCACTTGCAATAACGATGGAGGGTGTGCTCATGGGATGTTTCCTCACTATTTTTTGCTGAACGAAACCTGACAAAGCTTTGATGTTAAGTCAAACGACAAGCGAGTGATGGATAATTTGGTCTGAAGGTAATTTGAGGCTTCCAGATGCGAACTTCTGCAACGCACAAATAGATTGTCAGGTCGCTTCGTTTGCGATTACAGTTGCATTGGGAGTTGCAAAAACAAAGATATTTTTGGGGTCAGGAGACAATTATGGCAAAAAACGATGGCGAGATCGTTATCAAGAAATATGCCAATCGACGCCTCTACAATACCGGCACCAGCACCTATGTGACGCTGGACGACCTGGCCAAGATGGTCAAAAAAGGCGAAGACTTTACGGTGCAGGACGCGAAGTCCGGTGAAGACATTACCCATTCGGTTTTGACGCAAATCATCTTCGAGCAGGAGTCGAAGACAGGCAATACATTGTTGCCAATCTCATTCCTGAGACAGCTTATTGGCTATTATGGCGACCAGATGCAAATGGTTGTTCCAAGCTTCCTCGAACACTCCATGAAGGCCTTCACTGAACAGCAAGCCCAGATGCGCGAACAGATGACATCCGCATTCGGAGAAATGCCGCTTCCGAAGAATTTCCAGATGCCAATCCAGTTGATGGAAGAGCAGGTCAAACGAAACACTGACATGTTCCATCAGGCGATGCAGATGTTTTCGCCATTCCTTGCGACACAGCCGCAAAAGGAATCGAAAAAGGCAGAGGCAAAGGACATAGACGAGTTGAAGGAGCAGTTGCGCTCACTGCAAAACAAGCTCGACAATCTCTGACATCAGGCGCTGATTTCGAAACATGACCTCCGGATAGGCCAAGACCTGCCGGAGGCTTTTTTGTGCGACTGGCTCAGAGCCCGATCGACACATCTCTGCCGGCGCTTCGGATGGAGACGGCAAAGCCTGCCACCACATCAATGAACGCGATGACCATCAGGATAAAGAAAATCTGCGTGGCAGCCCCCCTGACAAGCAGGAACTCGACCAGATAGGCCACAAAGACCAGCATCGACAACATGTGGTTGAGCAAGGAGCCGGAACCCGTGCGAGTGGCTTTCAAGATCTCGACGAAAAGAAGCGCAAGCGCGATCAGGATAAAGAGGTCCCCGAGGGACAGTGTCCAAAGAGCGCCAGAGAGCATCGATAGCGACAAGATCACCTGCGCGAATGTCGATGCGCCATCTCCGCCAAGCGCCCCCAGCATCACCAGATTGTACAGGATGAAGGGAAGGATCATGAGCGGGAATGCGGCAACCATCTAGTCTCTAAGCCTCCGGGATCAATTCACATCGATGCGATGAATGACCGACTTCATAGTCCAGTTTGCGCTTGGAATAAATGATGCTGTGCTAAAAAGAAAAAAGGCTGGCAATACGCCAGCCTTTTTAAGTTCGTGCAAACGCAAAAATTATGCGCTTTCCTTCGGCGTCAAAACCTGACGACCGCGATACATGCCGGTCTTCAGATCGACATGGTGCGGGCGGCGAAGTTCGCCTGAGTTCTTGTCTTCGACGTAAGTCGGAGCCTTCAGTGCGTCAGCAGAGCGGCGCATACCGCGCTTGGACGGGGTCGTTTTTCTTTTCGGTACAGCCATTTCAACTACTCCAAATGACGGACAAAACATAATCCCCGGCCTGTTTTTCGGCCGGACCGATCATGTCACGATCTCGGAATTTGGCGGGCTTATACATGTCCCACCGAGCTTTGACCAGACCCAAAGCGCATTTTTTGCGCGCAAGCTCCGATTCATTGGTCTAAGCTTCATCTTCTTCGACAATCCAGCTTTCTTCCAGTGCCGACGCCAGCCATTTGCGCCATGCCGGATGGGCTTTCATCGCGTCCATATACGCCACTGTATCGGCATCATCAACCAGTCCGTAAATATCAAAGCGATTGACCACCGGGGCGAACATGGCATCGGCCGCACTGAACGCACCAAACAGGAATGGTCCGCCTGAGCGAGTGCGCATTTCCCGCCAGATGGCAGTTATCCGGGCCACATCCTGCATCACGCCGTCTGGCAAATCGATGGAACGCCGTGGCCGGCGCATGTTCATCGGACATGCGCCACGTAAAGCCGAAAAGCCCGACAACATTTCCATACAAATTGACCGTGCCACGGCGCGATCGTCTGATGCTCTCGGCCACAAGCCAGCGTCTGGATACAGTTCAGCGACATATTCGATAATCGCCAGAGATTCCCAAACCTTGATTTCGCCATGCTCGAGCAGCGGCACCCGACCGGTTGGCGACACCGCTCGTATTGCCTGATTTCCGCCCGGAAAATCGAAAGGAATGAGCCGCTCTTCAAAATCGATCCCGCACCCGGTCATGGCGATCCACGGACGGAACGACCATGAGGAGTAGTTCTTGTTTCCGATATGGAGAATAAGTTCGCTCATGCTGCCGTCCCTTTGAACAATCCGGCCATCAGGCTACCTCCGAGTGGCGGCTGCGACTAATGAAACTTATGAAACTCAGTCATAAAGGCAGGTGATATATGCCCCGGAATTGCGCGCCAGTCGCTCTACGCGCGCAGCAAGTCGATTGAGTGCCTTCGTCGGCTTGCTGGCATTGCGCTCCATCGGATTTGGCAGAGAAACGGCCAGTAGCGCCGCCTGTCGCCGGGAGAGTTTGGATGCGGAAACCTTGAAATGGTATTGGGCAGCAGCTTCTATGCCGTAAATTCCCGGACCCCATTCTGCGATGTTCAGGTAGATCTCCATTATCCGCCGCTTGGACCAGACGAAATCGGATGTGATGGCGAGTGGAATCTCAAACGCCTTTCGCACAAAAGACCGGCTATTCCAGAGATAGAGGTTCTTGACCGTCTGCATGGGGATCGTGCTGGCACCGCGCGTCGCTTCCCCTGCGAGCGCCTCTTCCACCACGCCCTTCATCTCGCCCCAGTCAACACCGTCATGATTACAGAACTGACCGTCCTCGGACATCATCACCGCCTGCACGACATTGGGCGAAATATCATCGAAATTCGTCCAGCGTCGGTCATAGTTCTGAAATGTCACGAAGTCTGTCAGCATCAGCGTCGACATCGGATGAACGGTCGGCACGGCGTAAACGAGGATCAGAAAATAGGGCAGAACCACAAGCGCCAGCAGAACCAACAACACGCGCCGCAACCAATAGCCCAATTTCAAGCCTCGCCTCGATGCCATCTCTTCCAAAGCGCCCTTCCTTCAGGTTTTCGAGGCTCAGTGGCCCACCGCCTTGGATTGTTCTTAACGTCCCTGCAATCTCATGGCCATAGGCCACAATTGAATGACGATGGATAGGCCGGAAGATTCTCGTTGCCAGACAATTTCGCGCGTGCAAAACAACGCTCATGACCGATCAATCCACGACTTTCGAAACCCGATTGCGCATAGCCGCTGCCCGCGTTGAAGACGCGCTTTCCACTGTGCTGGACGAGAAGGCGCTTGAAGGCGAGATTGCCCGACCTGAACATTTGCTGGCAGCCATGCGCCATGGTGTTTTGAATGGTGGCAAGCGGCTCCGTCCCTTCCTGCTGATGGAAAGCGCCGCACTCTTTGGCGCCGATGAGGCTGCGGCGATCCGCGTTGGCGCGGCGCTTGAATGTCTGCACTGTTATTCGCTGGTGCATGATGATCTGCCTGCCATGGACAACGATGATCTGCGACGCGGCAAGCCAACGGTTCACATTGCCTTCGACGAAGCGACCGCCATCCTGGCCGGTGATGGACTGCTGACGCTTGCCTTCGACATCGTTGCCGCCCCCGAGACGGATCTCACCGACAAGGCGAAAACACAGCTTGTACTTGAGCTCGCCCGCGCGGCCGGCATTGGCGGAATGGCCGGAGGCCAGGCACTCGATCTGGCAGCAGAAAAGTCAGCGCCCGATGAAACGGGCATAGTAACCCTGCAAGCGATGAAGACAGGTGCCTTGTTGCGCTATGCCTGCGAGGCAGGAGCAATATTGGCAGACGCGCCACTGCCAGAGCGCCAGCGCATGCGAAGTTTCGGTGAATTGATTGGCAGAGCATTCCAGCTTGCAGACGATCTGCTGGACCTGACCGCCGATGCTGCAACCATGGGCAAGGCAACCGGCAAGGACGCCGCCCGCGGCAAGGGCACGCTATTGGCGCTCAAGGGACAGCAGTGGGCCGAAAGCGAACTTTCAAGGCTTGTCGCCGAAGCGACGGATATTCTGAGGCCCTTTGGCGACCGGGCAAGCACGCTGATTGCAGCCGCACACTTCGTCGCCAATCGCAAAAACTAGACGACCTCCGACCACAACATTTGTCCCGAGATCGCCTGCGATAGCCTTGCGCTCCTCTGCACATGAAAAAGCGCCATCCGAAGACAGCGCTTTTCCCAAACTCTGAACCGGATGTGGCTATCCCTTTCTGAGCGGCGAGATCTGTACTTCGACACGGCGGTTTTGAGCGCGTCCTTCCGGTGTCGCGTTCGTCGCGATCGGCTGGCTTGGGCCAAAGCCGACCGCCGATACGCGTCGAGGATCAAGCCCCTGCCCGAACAGATAGTTTGCAACGGACTGCGCACGATTCTGCGACAGCTCCTGATTGTGCTGCAAACTGCCGGTAGAGTCCGTATGTCCGTTGATATCGACAAGCGTCTGATTGAACTTGTTCAAGACGATCGCCACGGAATTGAGCGTCGGATAGAAGTTCGGCATTACCGCAAACTGGTCGGATGCGAATGTGATATTCGACGGCATGTTTAGGATGATGCTGTCGCCGGAACGGGTAACCGAGATCCCGGTGCCCTGAAGCTGCGCACGAAGCTCGGCCTCCTGGCGATCCATGTAGTTGCCGATGGCACCGCCAGCGAGCGCGCCGATACCGGCGCCGATCAGCGCAGCATTGCGGCTTCCCTTGCCGCCGCCGCCAACGACAGCTCCACCGACCGCGCCAAGTGCTGCGCCGAGTACGGCGCCGCCGGCTGTGTTGGAAACCTTCTGCTCGCCTGTATAGGGGTCTGTCGTCGTGCAGGCACTGAGATAGAACGCGGCAAGCGCGAGAATGGGCAGCTTCTTGATCATTGTTAGGTTCGCTCCATGATGTTCCTCTCGCTCAACATAACAATTGCGGCAATATGAGGAAAGCGCTCACCACAACCTACTCTGCAGCACTTTTTTGTCCGTAACGCTTCTCGATATAGTCAATGACAAGCGCTTCGAAATCAGAGGCGATATTGGGACCGCGAAGTGTCATCGCCTTGGCACCGTCGATGAAAATCGGCGCAGCAGGACTTTCGCCAGTCCCCGGAAGCGAAATGCCGATATCGGCGTGTTTGCTTTCACCGGGACCGTTGACGATACAGCCCATCACTGCGACGTTCAGACCCTCAACACCCGGGTATTTTTCGCGCCACACCGGCATGTTCTTGCGCAGGTCGCCCTCGATGCGCTGTGCCAGTTCCTGGAAGACGGTGGACGTGGTCCGTCCGCAGCCCGGACATGCGGCGACCACCGGCACGAACTGTCGAAATCCCATGACCTGCAGCAATTCCTGGGCAACCTGCACCTCGCGGGTACGGTCTCCATTGGGCTCGGGTGTCAGCGAGACACGGATCGTATCGCCAATGCCATGTTGAAGCACGTATCCCATGGCTGCGGAAGACGCGACGATCCCCTTCGATCCCATGCCGGCTTCCGTCAGGCCCAGATGAAGCGCGTGATCCGATCGCTGAGCCAGCATCGAATAGACAGCGATCAGGTCCTGCACCTGCGAAACCTTTGCCGACAGGATAATGCGATTACGCGGCAGGCCGATTTCCTCGGCAAGCTCTGCAGACAAAAGTGCCGACTGAACGATTGCCTCGCGTGTCACCTGGCGCGCCGACAGCGGGGAGCCGTTCGACTGGTTGTCGTCCATCAGCCGGGTCAGCAATTCCTGGTCCAGCGAGCCCCAGTTCACGCCGATACGAACCGGCTTATCATGGCGGATCGCCATTTCGATGATATCGGCGAACTGCTTGTCCTTCTTGTCCTTGAAACCGACATTGCCCGGATTGATGCGATATTTGGCCAAAGCCTCGGCGCAAGCCGGATGGTCGGCCAGCAATTTGTGACCGATATAATGGAAGTCGCCAATCAGGGGCACGTCCTGTCCGAGACGCAACAAGCGTTCGCGAATCTTAGGCACAGCCGCAGCACTTTCGTCGCGATCCACGGTAATGCGCACCATTTCTGAGCCGGACTTATGGAGCGCTGCCACCTGTGCAACCGTCGCATCGACATCTGCTGTATCGGTATTGGTCATGGATTGGACCACAACCGGGGCACCGCCTCCGACGATTACACCTCCGACATCGACCGCAACAGATGCCCGGCGCGGCTTCGGGTCAAATTCTTCCGCTTGGATCATGGTATTTTCTCTAACCGCTGCATGGTTGCATGTCAGGTGGATCAAACATGGCAGCTTGTCAACTCTATGGCCTCCACGATGCCCCCTGGCCGCCTCATACTGCGTTGTGAGGCGCATCCGCATGACGTGACAGGCCCGACAATGCAAGCACCACAAGATTGACCAGCGACAGGGCAAGATAAACATTGGCGAGCGAGGTGTGTTCGGCCACGAAACCGATGAGAGACGGAGCAAACAGGATTCCCGAATAGCCCATGGTGGTGACCACGGAAAGTCCGATGCCCGGCGCTAGGCCCGGCAGATTGCCAGCCGCCGAAAAAGCGATAGGCACCATATTCGAAATTCCGACACCGGCCAGCGCAAAGCCACACATGGCGATCGTCACATCAGGTGCGAACGCCGCCACCAGCAAACCGCTCATTGAAAGCACGGAGCAAATCCGCATCGTGAGTACGGCGCCCAAACGATCGCGCACCCAGTCACCCGCAAATCGCATGACCGCCATAGTCAGAGAGAATGCTGCAAAACCGAGACCTGAAAGAGCCAGATCAGCGCCGAGTTCGTCTCTCAAATAGATGGCACCCCAGTCGAGAACGGCACCCTCCGGGATCATGGATAGCAGCGCCATGAGGCCAATGAGCCAGGGAAGAGGTGACAAGGGAAGCCGTGCCTTTGCAACAACATCGTCCGCATGCGGCCGATCGACCATGATCATCGGCCAGGCGATGATCAGCAGCGCGCCAGCAAACCCCGTGGCAATCAGGACATGAGCAAGCACACCAACATGAGCGATAAGGAAGCCGCCTGCTCCGGCGCCAATCAGTCCGCCAAGGCTCCAGAAGGCGTGGCATGACGACATGATCGAGCGACGCATGCGCCGCTCCACAGAGACGGCATTGGCATTCATTGCGACATCCATTGCACCGGTAAAACCGCCGAAAAGAAATAGTGCCGCGGCACCGGCCCAAACGGAGCCAACAAGCGTGATGCCGAGCAGCGTTGGAATGAACAGGACAGCAGAGACCTGCACCACACGGCGCGAACCGTAGCGCGCGATCTGGCTCCCTGCGACCGGCATAAGGGCGAGTGACCCCAGGCCAAACATCAGCAGCATCAAACCCAGACCGCTATCTGAAAGTTGAAGTCGCGCGGCGAATTCCGGGATTTTGGGCGCCCATGTACCCAGGAAAAAACCGTTAGCCATAAAAAGCAGCGAGACAGCAACGCGGCTCTTGGGGATCGCCGAACTCCGTTCGTCTTGGATCCGGTCACTGTTCAGATTCGTCGACATTCACTTGCTCTCCATTCGGTGGCGCAAGCTATTTAAATCGATTGAAATTGCAAGCTATGGGCGATGCAACAACCGTCACATTTTATTTCTCGCGGAAATCCGCCTTAGCCATTGCAACGCAAACCCGCCCTTCACAACGAGATTTATGACCCCGACAGAAAGCTTGCAATAATTTAAATAACGTATATACGAATATTTGTAGTTATTTTGCTGGAGATAAATATGTCTGTCGATCGTATGGTACTCGCCTTTGCCGGCTTCATGGTTCTGCTGTCCATCGCACTGACCGCCTTCGTACACCCGCTCTTCGTCTGGCTGACAGTCTTCGTCGGCGCAAACCTGTTGCAATCGGCATTCACCGGCTTTTGCCCAGCCGCGATGATATTCAAGAAGCTCGGCGCCCGCACCGGCAACGCATTCTGAAACACGACCGTCTGAAGGAATAGACTGATGCATGGCATGCGATCCGCGCGCTCCCTGACCGCCGCCCTTGTGTTGTTGGCTTCCTTCAGCATTGCAAATGCTCAAGCGATGCGCCTTGAACAGACGACAGTGCCCGTATGGAAGGCTGTCTACGGCCGGGTGGAAGCACGCGACAGCGTACCGGCGCGCGCCAGAATCGGTGGCATCGTTGTCGAACTCAAAGTCACCGAAGGCGATGAGGTGCATACGGGGGACGTGATTGCGACCATTAAGGATGACAAGATCGACTTCCAGATCGCGGCAATCGACGCCCAGTTATCCGGACTGAAGGCCTCACTGGAAAATGCCCGCTCTGAATTGAAACGCGGAGACGAATTGCTGATCCGCGGTGTCACTACGGCGCAGAGACTGGATTCGCTGCGCACCCAGGTGGATGTTGTCAGCAATCAGATCACGGCCACCCAGGCGCAACGGGCACTCGTTGCAGAACAGACCAGGGAAGGTATCGTTCTGGCACCGACGACCGGCAAGGTCTTGACCGTACCAGTCACACGCAATGCCGTCATCATGGCCGGCGAGACTGTGGCAACAATCGGCGGCGGCGGTTTCTTCCTGCGTCTGGCTGTCCCCGAACGTCACGCAGACCTTCTTGAAAAAGATGCGAATATCGAAATTGATGACGGCAACGGACACACGACACAGGGCCGCCTGGCTAAAATCTATCCCGAGATCGACAATGGTCGCGTGATTGCCGATGTAGAAGTCGAGGATATGCTAACGACCTTCGTCAACCATCGGCTGCTGGTGCGCGTGCCCGTCGGCAAGCGCGAAACACTGCTGGTACCGGAAGCTGCAATTACCAGTCGCTTCGGCATCGACTACGTATCGATAAAGCTTGGAGACCAGACGGTCGAGCGCGCTGTGGTAACATCGAAACCGTGGATGCTCGACCATATGCTTGTTGTCGAGGTCCTCACCGGTCTCTCGGCGGGTGACGAGGTCATCACGCCATGAAACAACATAACCTTGGCATAGCGGGCTCGCTGACGAAGTTCTTCATCGCCTCGCCGCTCACGCCACTGTTTCTGCTCGCAGCATTTGCTCTCGGGCTTGTCGCGCTGATGACATTGCCGCGAGAGGAAGAACCACAAATATCCGTGCCGATGGTCGATATCGTCGTGCGCGCAGACGGGCTGAAGGCGGAGGACGCCGTCAAGCTCGTCACAGAACCTCTGGAAACAATCGTCAAAGGCATCAACGATGTCGAGCACGTTTATTCACAGACGGCGGACGATCAGGTCATGGTCACCGCTCGCTTCGTCGTCGGCACCTCTGCCGATACCGCAGTGCTGCGCGTGCACGACAAGATAGCAGCCAACATCGCACGCATTCCCGTCGGCATACCGGAACCGATGATCATTGGCCGCACCATCGACGATGTCGCCATCGTATCACTGACACTGACCCCGTCAGATCAGACGGGCGCCGGCGTAACGGCCAATGACTTGACCCGAATTGCCCGCGCACTGCGTGTTGAACTGACCAAGATCGATAATGTCGGCTTGAGCTATCTCGTGGGCGAGACGGGTGCCGCCATCCGCGTGGCACCGGATACCGAAAAACTCGCCCTTTATGGCATCACGCTTCAACAACTGTCTGGCAAGGTCACGGCGGCAAACCGCTCGTTCCCGACGGGGCTGGTGCGCGATAAGGGCCAACAGATCGAAGTTGTCGCCGGCGAAACCCTGTCAACCCCCTCCGACATCGGCAATCTGCTCCTGACCTCCCGCGACAATCGCCCCGTCTATGTTCGCGATGTCGCCGATGTATCGTTTACCACCGACACGTCTGAAGCACGCGTATCGACGGTCACACGTGGACAGGGTGGCAAGATCAGGCGCGCGCCGGCCGTGACACTGGCCATCGCCAAACGTGCCGGATCAAACGCTGTCTTGGTGGCAGACCAGATCCTGCAACGTGTCGAGACACTGAAGGGCGATCTCATTCCAGGGTCAATGGCAGTCGAAGTCACGCGTAACTACGGCGAAACCGCCAATGAAAAAGCCAACGAGCTACTCTTCCATCTGGGTCTAGCCACCATTTCGATCATTGCGCTGGTCTGGATCGCGATAGGGCGTCGGGAAGCCATGGTCGTTGCCATTGTCATCCCCATGACGATCCTCCTGACGCTGTTTGCCGCAAATATCATGGGCTATACGCTCAACCGTGTATCCCTGTTCGCTCTCATCTTTTCCATCGGCATTCTGGTCGACGATGCAATCGTCGTCATCGAAAACATTGCAAGGCATTGGGGCTATGACGACGGCAAGGACAGGCGCGAAGCGGCAATCGATGCCGTCGCCGAAGTCGGCAATCCAACCATTGTCGCAACACTGACCGTTGTCGTCGCTCTACTGCCGATGATGTTCGTCTCAGGCATGATGGGCCCTTATATGAGCCCCATCCCCGCCAACGCTTCAGCAGCGATGATATTTTCCTTCTTCGTCGCGGTCATCGTAACCCCGTGGCTGATGCTGAAGATGGCCGGCAAGGCAAAGCTTCACACCGATGCGCATCATGCGTCTGGAGGGACACTCGGCAAGGGCTATTCAGCCGTTGCGCGTCCCATTTTGGCGTCTAAGCGCAACAGCTGGATTTTCCTGGCTCTGGTCGGGATTGCGACACTTGGATCTCTGTCGCTGTTTTATACAAAGGATGTCACCGTCAAGCTGCTGCCTTTCGATAACAAGGCCGAGCTGCAGGTGACGATTGATCTGCCGGAAGGTTCGTCAGTCGAGGCGACGGACGCCGTGGCGCAAGATGTTGCCCGGGTCGTTTTGCAGACACCCGAAGTCATCTCCCTCCAGACCCATGTCGCATCTGCAGCCCCGTTCAACTTCAACGGCCTCGTGCGCCATGCTTATCTTCGCTCATCGCCCGAGATGGGCGACGTCCAGATCAAACTGACGCCAAAAGGCGAGCGTGACCGCACCAGCCACGCGATCGCACTCGACCTGCGCCATCGCATCATCGCAAAGGTGAAAGCACCTGAGGGCACATCAATCAAGGTCGTGGAGCCACCGCCCGGCCCTCCCGTCATGGCAACGCTTCTGGCAGAGGTCTATGGCCCCGACGCGGACACACGACGTGCCACGGCAGAAAAAGTGAAGCAGGCATTCAAATCTGTACCCTTCATCGTTGACGTCGATGACAGCTACGGTCGACCCGCAAGACGGCTGCGGGCCACCATCTCCACCGATGATCTGGATTTCTTTGGCGTTGAGGAAAGCGATGTCTTTGATACCTTGTCTATCCTGAACGGCGAGACAGTAATCGGCTATTCCCATCGCGGCGGCGGCAGAGCACCGATTCCGATCGAGATCCGCCTACCAAAAGCCGAAAAGGTGTTGGATGAACGCTTCCTGGCGACCCCTATCCCGGCCAATCTTCTTCCCGGATCCCGATCCGTGGTCGAACTCGGTGATGTGGTCCAGGTGAAGGAAGAACGCGCGTCATACCCAATCTTCCGACACAACGGACGTTTTGCGGAAATGGTGACGGCAGAACTCGCAGGAGACTTCGAAGCACCACTATATGGCATGCTCGCAGTCCGGGACGCGCTCGACAAGATGGATTGGACGGGCGCGCAAAAGCCCGAGATCGCCCTGCACGGCCAGCCGTCGGATCAGAGCAAGCCGGTTTTGCTGTGGGATGGCGAATGGGAAGTGACTTGGGTTACATTCCGGGATATGGGAGCAGCCTTCATGATCGCTCTTCTCGGGATCTATATCCTCGTGGTGGCCCAATTCGGTTCGTTCAAGCTACCGCTGGTGATCCTCACCCCAATCCCGCTCACCTTCATCGGCATATTAGGTGGCCATTGGATCTTTGGCGCACCGTTCACCGCTACATCCATGATCGGGTTCATTGCGCTTGCCGGGATCATCGTGCGAAACTCTATCCTTCTGGTCGATTTCATCCGTCACGCTGCATCACCAGATCGCCCGCTGACCGAGGTTCTGATTGAAGCCGGGGCTATCCGCTTTAAACCGATCCTCCTGACGGCACTGGCTGCAATGATTGGTGCAGCGGTCATCCTGACCGATCCGATCTTTCAGGGCCTTGCCATCTCGCTACTGTTCGGCCTTGCGTCCTCAACACTACTAACGGTGCTGGTCATTCCCGCGATTTACCGCGTATTGCGAACCTGATTGAAAATCGACTGGCGAACGAAGCAGCCGCCCGCATAACCGCGGGGGCTAAGTGTTTCCAAACCGTTCCTCTGCCGTTATCAACTGGCAAGAACCACTGGAGGCCAAGAATGAAGATTTTCCAACCCGAAACTGCCACGAAAACCCGCACCAACCGCAAGCTTTATGCCGCTTATGAGCTGGCCCACACACTGGTGGACTTCGCTGCAGCCGTGCTCTTCACCATAGGCTCCGTGCTCTTCTTCAGTGAAAGTACCCAATATTCGGCGACCTGGTGTTTCGTCATCGGCTCCATCTGCTTTGCGATGAAACCAACCATCAAAATCACCCGCGAATTGCACTATCTCCTTATCGGAGATTTCGACGATCTCGCGGGCCACAAACGGTAAACCAAACCTGCAAAGCCAAGGCCATCAGGATACGGCGAGCCGGTCTTCCACCAGTTCAACCCAGAATGCCGTACCAATCGGCAGGATATCGTCGTTGAAATCGTAACGGGGATGGTGGAGCGGTGGATCATCTTCGGTCTTCGCCGTCCCGAGGAAGAAATAGGTGCCCGGCACCTTTTCCAGCATATAGGCGAAGTCCTCGGCACCCATGGTCGGATGCACCATGTCGTAAACCTTGTCTTCACCGGCAAAACGCTTGGCCAGTTCGCGCACATAATCGGTTTCGGCCTTGTGGTTCACCGTTGGCGGGTAACCACGATCATATTTGAGCTCCACGGACATCCCGTAGCTTGCCGCCTGCCCTTCGGCAATCGCACATATACGCGTTTCCAATTCATCACGAACATCGCTGTCGAGCGCGCGAATGGTCAGATCCATCGCAACCCGTTCCGGGATGACATTGCTGGCAATACCACCATTGAAGGCACCCACCGTGACGACAGCTGATTTGAGCGGATGGATGTTGCGCGACACGATGGTCTGAAGCGCCATGATGATGCTGGCGCCAGCTACGATCGGGTCCGATGCCACCTGAGGCTCGGCACCATGTCCACCCCGACCAACGACTGTGATCCTGCATTCATCGACGGACGCCATGATCGGCCCTTCCCTGAAGGCAAAATGCCCGAAGGGGATAGCAGGCTCGTTATGAAGACCAAATACGGCATCGCAGGGGAAGCGCTCGAAAAGCCCATCCTCAATCATCAGGTTGGCACCGCCGAAATTCTCTTCCGCCGGCTGAAAGATCAAATGCACGGTCCCGTCGAAATTCTTCCGTTCCGCCAGAATCTTGGCTGCGCCAAGCAGCATGGCTGTGTGCCCATCATGGCCGCAGGCATGCATGACGCCGGCATTCGTGCTGGCGTATTCAACGCCCGTCTCTTCCAGAATAGGCAGCGCATCAAAATCAGCGCGAAGGCCGATCGTCCTTGCGCTCGTGCCATTTTTCAAGGTCGCGACGATCCCCGTCTTGGCCAGTCCGCGGGTGATATCATAGCCCATCGCGGTCAACTGCTCGGCCACGTAATCAGACGTCCTGAACTCGGAAAGGCCCAGTTCAGGGATCTGGTGAAGGTAGCGGCGTGTAGCCACGACTTCGGGCATATAATTGGAAAATTGGACGGTCATGTCAGGCACCACGGGTTGGAATCTTGTTCTCGAAATAGCGGAACACCAACACCAGTGCGCCCGTCAAGAGCATATAGATCACCGCCAGAAGAAGGAGCGGTTCATAGGTCAGATAAGTGGATTGACGCACTTTCGAAATCACCGCGTAAACGTCGATGACAGTGATGGTGGCAACAAGCGGGGTGGCCTTCAGCTGCAAAACGGCCTCGCCATTCAAGGTCGGCAGCGCACGTTGAATAGCCCTTGGCAGCCAGATACGGCGAAACACCGTAAACCTGCTCATGCCAAAGGCTCTGGCCGCTTCCAGCTCCCCCTTGGGTACACCGGCAAAAGCACCGCGCATCACTTCGCCCTCATAGGCCGCGAAGGACAATGTAAGCGCTGCAAAGCCATAGGGCCAAGCCTGCCTGAGGTAAGGCCATAGTGCTGAGGTTCGTATTTCAGGATATTGTGCGAAGACAGATCCCAAACCGTAATAGAGCAACCAAAGCTGGAGCAGCAACGGGGTGCCACGGATAACGGTACAGAAACCCTTGGCGACCCAGGCCAGCGGTCCGGGTCCGGTAACCTGCACCAGTCCGATTGGAACAGCCAGGGCGAAGCCGACAAACGCAGTGGTAAACAGCAACACAAGCGTCCGCCATATGCCGTCCAGCAACTGCCCTTTATAGTCAGCTATCCAATCCCAGCGCATATACCAGATGGCAGCAAAAACGATTGCTGCAAAAATCGCCATCAATAGCAGGCGATGCGGCTCGAAAAGGCCGCGCTTCTTCGGCGCGATATAGGCTGGCATCCCGGGGGAGGTATCGCTCATGATCAAGCCGTCTCCGCCATGCCGCGGCGTGCACGTCGCTCGATGACACCGATCATGACATTGGATAGCAATGTCAAAGCAAGATAGAGAATGCCAGCGGCCAGATAAAACAGCATATAGGCCTTCGTACTGCCCGCAGCCTGACGCGTCACAAGCGTTAATTCGCTGAAGCCGACCACGGCAAGAAGAGCGGTGTCCTTGGTGGCAATCATCCACAGATTGGCGAGTCCCGGGATCGCATAGGGCAACATGGCCGGAAGCGTGATCCGCAACATGATCTTCAGCGGAGACATACCATAGGCACGCGCGGCCTCGATCTGGCCGGGCGGCACCGCATTGATCGCGCCACGTAAGACTTCGACCGAATAGGCACCTTGCACGATGCCGATAACGAAAATGCCAGCGACAAGTCCGCTGATATCAACACGAGGAAGCCCGACAAGCACCAGCAACGAATTCAGAGCGTCCGTTCCGGCGTAGTAGAGAAGCAGGATCAAGACGAGTTCGGGCACCGCCCGAATGATCGTTGTATAGATCTCCATCAGGTCGCGCAGTATCGGGCCACCGTAAAGTTTACCGAAGGCACCACCGATCCCGATGAGTATTCCCAAGCCATAGCCGCCAACGGCCAACTGAATGGAATGCAGAAATCCTGTCAGCAAAACCCCGCCCCAGCCGGGCGGCGAAAATGCCAGAAGATCAAAATTGAAGAAGCCGCCAGCGCTGGCTGCCATCTGCCTTGTCCCCGTTCATTAAATGGAAAGCAGGCCGCCACGATCCTCTCGCGCGGCCTGCATGTCAAATTGAACGGATATCAGCCGCCGTAGATATCGAAGTCGAAATACTTCTTGGAGAAGGTATCATAGGTTCCGTTTGCACGGATCGCCTTGATCGCCGCGTTGATCTTGTCCTTCAGCTCGGTCTCACCCTTGCGAAGACCGACGCCAACGCCTGCACCCAGAATGGCCGGATCATCGGCGACGACGCCCTTCAGTTCGCAGCAAGAACCGGCATCCGATTTCAGGAAAGCATCAAGTGCTATCGCATCGGCCTGAACGGCATCAAGACGACCAGCTGCCAGATCCTGGTTGGCTTCGTCCTGCGTCTGGTATTCCTTGATCTCGGCAGCAGTATCGCCGAAATGCTTCATCGCATAGTCCTGGTGCACGGTAGAGACCTGAACACCCAGGATCTTACCCTTCAGCCCCTCGGGCGTCGCGTCAAAATCCATATCCTTCGGACCCACAATGCCCGTTGGCGTGTTGTAGTACTTGTCAGAGAAGTCGATGGTCTTCAGGCGCTCTTCCGTGATCGACATCGAACCGATGATCATGTCGATCTTGCCTGACGTCAGGGCTGGAATGATACCGTCCCAGGCCACGGGCGTGATGACACAGTCAAGCTTCGCCTCGGCACAAATCGCATCCATGAACTCGACTTCCCAGCCAACCCATTTACCCGACGCATCCGGCGATGTGAAAGGCGGATAGGGCTCAGCCGCCACACCGACTTTCACTTCCTCGGCATAAGCCGACGTAAAACCCGCTGTGGCGACGGTCGCAGCAAGCAGTGCGATTTTTGCAAAATGTTTCATGATATTCCCCTGTTATTGTTTGTGGATCTAGTGGATCGAGCTGATGAATTTCTTCAACCGCTCGGATTTTGGTGACCCGAAAAGCTGTTCCGGTGGGCCCTGCTCTTCGATCATCCCGTTATGCAAAAACACGACATGGTTTGAAACATCGCGTGCAAATGCCATTTCGTGGGTCACCAGGATCATCGTCCGCTTCTCGCGGGCGAGATCCCCGATAACGGAAAGTACTTCTCCGACCAGTTCGGGATCCAGCGCCGATGTCGGCTCATCGAACAGCATCACCAATGGCTGAATGGCGAGCGCACGGGCAATCGCCACGCGCTGCTGCTGCCCGCCGGAAAGAAATGCCGGATAGGCATCCCGCTTTTCATAAAGACCGACACGGCGCAGCAGTGCCTCGGCAATTTCAATCGCCTCGTCCTTCTTCAGGCCCAGAACATGAATCGGCACCTCGATGACATTCTGCATGACCGTCATGTGCTGCCATAGATTGAAGTTCTGAAACACCATGCCAAGCTGGCTGCGGAGACGTTGCACCTGACGACGGTCAGTCGGCATCAAACCGCCATGACCGTCCTTCTTCATCGTGATCGCTTCACCATGGATGGAGACGGATCCGGCGGTCGGCAATTCAAGCATGTTGATGCAGCGCAGGAAGGTGGACTTTCCGGAGCCGGAGCCTCCGATAATGGCGATCACATCGCCTTGGCGGGCATTGAGCGAAACACCCTTGAGAACCTCAAGCGGTCCAAACCTCTTATGAAGATCACGCACTTCGATGGCTTGCGCCGACTCTGTCATACCTACCGCCATTGTCCGGAAAACCGGAGATGCACCGGAACCTGTTCCCGCCAGCTTTTTTAACCCTTGTACGGTGCGCTGCTGACCTCTGCGCCCGTTGACTTGATGCAGAGTTTTGCACTTGTACAGTAATTATTCAAGCGTATAATAACCAAATATTGATGCCGGCATGCATTTCCGGCCCTCACCTTAAGGAGCACGGGAATGGAATTCGGGTCACAGGAAATGTCAGGCAAGCTCGAGCGCGTTCTGATGCGCAAGCCGGGTCCAAGCCTGCTTGGAGCGGATGCTGCAAAATGGCATTATGGACCCACATTCGACGCCGAAAAGGCGATCGGACAATACCAGCAATTCGCCAAACTCGTTGCCGAATCCGGCGCTGACATCCAGTGGATTGAAGACACAGGCGACGGCTATGCCGATGCCATGTTCACCCATGACCCGTCATTGATGAGCAATCACGGAGCGATCATTCTGCGCATGGGAAAACCGCTGCGCATGGAAGAGCCAAACCTCCACGAAGCGGCCTATAAATCCGCTGGCATCCCGATCCTTGGACGCATCGAGGCTCCCGGCAGCATCGAAGGTGGAGACTGCGTTTGGGTCGATGAAAAGACTTTGGTCGTTGGACGTGGCGTTCGCTCGAACCAGGCAGGGATCGAACAGCTCTCTAAGCTGCTGGCGCCGCATGGAGTAGACGTCTTCGGCTTTGATCTTCCTCTTTGGCAGGGAGAAGAGGCATGTCTGCACCTGATGTCCGTCATCAGCCCATTGGCGCGTGATCTGGCACTGGTCCACGCACCACTCCTGCCCGCGGCCTTCTATTTCCTGCTCAAGGAGCGCGGCATCAAACTGGTCGTCGCGCCCGCAGACGAATTTTATCGCAGCGGTGGCCTGAACCTTAACGTTTTGGCCACCGCGCCGCGTGAAATCATCATGCTGGAAGGCTTTCCCGGTACGCAGGCGGCAATGGAAGCCGCCGGCTGCACGATCAAGACGTTCACAGCGGATGCTCTCTGCATCGCCTGTGAAGGTGGCCCGACCTGCCTGACCCGACCCATCTGGCGGCGGGCGTCTTGAACAGGCGGCCTTTCCATAGAGCAAGCGAAGCCGAGCGCCGGGAAGATCTCATCCGGGCCACATTGGATTGCATCGCCGAAACCGGTCTTCAGGGTGCCACCGTGCGCCAGATTGCTGCAAGAGCAGGCGTGACGGGTGGGCTCATCCGCCACTACTTCACCAGCAAGAACCAGATGGTGGAAGCCGCCTACATCGAAACCATCGCATCCATGAACGGGGCCGTCATTGCCGCCGCCGATCCTGCCACTGGAGATGCTCGGACAAGACTGAGAAAATTCATCGTCGCCAATGTCAGTCCACCTGTGACGGACCCCCGGACATTGTCTCTCTGGGCAGCCTTCATCAGCCACGTGCGTGTGGATCCGGGCTTTGCCGACATTCATCGGCAAAACTATCTGTCTTTCCTCAAAGCCCTCGAAGATCTGATCGAAGAAGTCCTCAACGACAGCGGTCGCCCCACGCCCAGGGCCGAGTGCCATGAATATGCAATCGCGATCAACGGCCTGATCGATGGATTATGGCTTGAGGGAACGCTTGCCGGCGACTTGTTCGACGACACGGCCTTGCCGAAAATTGCCTTGCGATCCGTCGAAGCACTGCTCGGCGGCATCAGTCTGGGCAAAGACAACAACGAATCCTGACAAGCGGAGAACAATCTCATGCGCTATGCATCCATCACAGATCGCCTTGCTGATCTTGGCTCCGGAAAATGGGCTGTTCATATCAAGGCCCGCGAAATGGCTGCGCGCGGCCTCCAGGTGATCGAGCTGACGATTGGCGAACCGGATGTGCCCCCCGATAGCGCATTGCTGGCGGAAGCAAACCGCGCCATGCATGCCGGCCGCACACGCTATTCCAATGGGCGTGGCGAAAGTGCTGTCGTCAAGGCGCTGACGGACAAATACGCCAAGCGACGCGCCGGCGTTACCGAGCGTAACATCCTCTGCTTTCCCGGGACCCAGACCGCACTCTTCGCCGTTATGCTGGGATTGGTAGAAGCAGGCGACGACGTGCTTGTCGGCGACCCCTATTATGCAACATATGAAGGCGTGATCGCCGCAACCGGGGCAGGAATAGTGCCTGTTCCGCTTCGCCCGGAACACGCATTTCATCTTCAGACAGACGATCTCGAAAAAGCAGTCACGCCACAATCCCGCGTGCTGCTGCTCAACACACCGCATAATCCGACAGGCGCTGTGCTCAGCAACGAAGAAATTGAGGCAATCGGAGAAGTGTGCAAGGCACACGATCTATGGATCGTATGCGATGAAGTCTATGAAGAGTTGATCTTCGGAAAGCCGTTCGCGTCGCCTTTCGATCGCCCCGACCTCGCCGACAGAACGATCGCAGTCTCGTCCATTTCAAAATCCCATGCGGCACCGGGCTTCCGATCCGGCTGGGCCGCGGGACCTGTCGATTTCTGCGACAGGCTGCTGGCAGTGTCGGAAACCATGCTCTTTGGCGTCCAACCTTTTATCGCCGACATGACAGCAATGGCCGTATCAGGCTCATTCGATACCTCTACCGGAATGCGTGAACGCTACGGGCGGCGCGCCAAAGAGGCCTGCGATGCGCTGAACAAATTTCCTCACCTTAACCCCGTCATGCCCGAAGCCGGCATGTTCATGCTGATCGATGTGTCGGCAACCGGATTGAACGGCCAGCAGTTTGCGACGAAACTGCTGGACGAGAAACTGGTCGCCGTGATGCCCGGAACGTCATTTGGCGATCAGGCACAAAATTTCATCCGCGTTTCACTGACCGTCTCGGACGAAACGCTTCAAGAAGCAACGACCCGCATGATCGAGCTTGCAGGCGAATTGGCCTCAACCAGGGAAGGACGCAAATGGGCGACAAAATGAAGACTGTTGGCGAAACGCTGATCTCGATACTTGAGGCCTATGGCGTCGATGTCGTGTTTGGCATTCCTGGCGTTCATACCGTCGAACTCTACCGGGGCCTTGCTGCATCCCGGATCCAGCATATCACACCACGTCACGAGCAAGGCGCAGGCTTCATGGCCGATGGCTACGCCCGCGTCAGCGGCAAGCCGGGCGTGTGCCTCGTGATCACGGGGCCAGGCCTGACCAACACGATCACGGCCATGGCGCAGGCCTATCAGGATTCCGTACCGATGCTGGTCATTTCCGGCGTGAATGCTCGGGCCACCCTCGGTCACGGACGCGGCCAACTCCATGAGCTGCCAAACCAGCAGGCCATGATGGCAACGCTTGCGCTGATGTCGCACACCCTCCTGGACCCAAATGATCTACCTTCCGTCATGGATAGGGCATTCGCCATCCTCGGCTCATCGCGTCCGGGCCCGGTGCACATCGAAATTCCGACAGATGTCATGGCCGAGCCGATTTCTCATCGCGCGACGTCAGTGACAAGACCGGGCCGGCCACGTGCGGAAACAGAGAAGATGATGGAAGTCGCCGAGCAATGCCGGGCGGCCCGAAAGCCCGTCATTCTGTGCGGCGGCGGTGCGGTATCGGCAGCCCCGGAAATAAGGGTCTTGGCTGCACGTCTGGATGCACCTGTCGTGACCACGACAAATGCACGCGGCATCATGGCCAACCATTCTCTGTCGGTGCCGGCAAGCCCGAGCCTGAAATCCGTTCGCAGTCTCATCGCCGATGCCGATCTGGTCATCGCCCTTGGCACCCAGATGGGGCAGACGGACTATGACATGTTTGCCGACAAGGGCTTCCCTGCTCTTGGTAACCTTGTGCGGGTCGATATAGACCCCGAACAACTGGCACGCGGACCCTTCCCTGCTCGAAGTCTCCATTCGACCTCGGAGAATTTCGTGACCGACCTTCTGGCCCTTCTGGATGAGGCCCGCTCCATTAACGGAGCAACTGCACGTGCTGAAAAGGCCAGGACAGACGCCCGCACCGAACTGGGAGAGAGAGTTGAACGTGAGGTGGCTCTGCTCGAATTGATACGCGAGACCTTGCCGGGGACGATTATCGTCGGCGACTCCACCCAGGCCGTTTACGCTGGAAATCTGTACTACGAAGCTGACCGCCCAAATGGCTGGTTCAATGCTGCAACAGGCTACGGCGCCCTTGGATACGGGCCACCAGCAGCAATCGGCGCGGCCATCGCCGAGCCTGATACGCCCGTCATCTGCCTGGTTGGCGACGGCGGTTTCCAGTTCGCCTTGTCCGAGATCGGCTCCGCCAAGGATTGCGGCGCCAACGTCATCTTTCTCGTATGGAACAATGACGGTTACGGCGAGATTGAGAAGTACATGATTGAATGCGGCATCCAACCCGAAGGCGTAAAACCATCTGCGCCCGACTTTGCCATGATTGCCGCCGCCTACGGCATTCCCGGCAAGCATCTTGCATCAATCGAGGACCTGCCCGCGGCGCTTAAGGAAGCGGCAGGCAAATCCGGCCCCTTTGTCATAGAGATGCACGAACGACTGGTGCATCCGGACGCTGGCCAGTCTTAGCCTTTGCTGGATCGCTCTACAAATCGAGCGATCCAGTCAGCGCCTGTATTCCATCGGCGCAAAACTTCGATCGGGTTCTCGTCATCAAGCCGCGAACAGATACGATAGACCTCAAGTGTCTCGGCATTCATCTCGCCTGCCGCGTATAAACTCATTGCTGCCGCGTAGCGTGTTCGGCCTGACCAGGTTTCCCCCATCGGCGTATTGATCAAGACCCATGGGTCGCTCGACTCTGTTGCTTGGTCGCCGTCATTCGCTGGCATCTTCATCACTCAAATGAATGTGAAACACAAAGAAAATCATTATTTACCATATGGTTATTCTACCATATTGAATGAATATTCAGCAAGTCCATTGATTTTCATCGACACTTGGCTACTCTTCAAGGGCAGGTCCGCATGAAGCGAACCTACGACCGGGTAGTTGAGCATGGATATGGCACATCGCGAACCGGAATATGATGAAGTGCATATGCGCTTCCTTGAACTCGTGTGGGGCGACGGCTTCCTGTCTCCGGGTGGACCACCCGAAGTTGCGCGTATTCTCGAGGGCATTGACCTCCGCGGCAAATCCGTACTCGATCTCGGCTGCGGTTCGGGTGGCATAACGCTCCACCTGGCGCGAGAATTCGGCCCGGCGTCAGTAACCGGCTTCGATGTCGAGGAACCCTGCATCGCAAGCGCCAGGCGTCGTGCAAACGAAGCCAATCTTGGCGACCAGGTCGAATTCGTGCAAGCCGATCCTGGACGACTGCCCTTTGCCGATGCCAGTTTCGACCTCGTATTCTCAAAGGACGCGATGGTCCACATCTCGGACAAGGAGGCACTGTTCAGCGAGATTTTTCGCGTTCTGATGCCCGGTGGAACCATTGCAGCCTCCGACTGGATGATCGCGCATGATCACACGCCCTCGCCCGATATGCAGGCCTATCTCCAAGCCGAAGGCTTGAGTTTTGGAATGGCTTCGCCTGCGCGATATGTGAGAGCTATGGAAGGTGCCGGCTTCCAAAACATCCTGACTTTCAACCGCAATGTGTGGTATCGCGATGAGGCTCGCAGAGAGCTCAACCGCATGCAATGCGGGCTCTATAATGCCGCCATTGACGCAGTCGGCCAGTCTTTTGTTCAAAAGAACATTCGTACATGGACAGCCATGCAAAAGGTGCTCGATAGTGGCGAGCATTGTCCCACACATATTCGGGCGAAAAAGCCGGAGATTTCCCGATGAAGTCTCCGCTACGTCTGAAGACCGGTAACATGGCGGTTCACATGAATGTTCCAGCGGCAGAAGACCCCGAAAAGCGCGGACGCAAAGCCTCACGGCAAACCCGTCAGCTTCAGTTGATCGAGGCTACGATCGATTCTCTTGCAAAACGTGGCTATTCAGAAACGACACTTGCCGATGTTGCGGATGGCGCAGGCCTCTCTCGTGGCATCGTCAATTTCCATTTCGAGAGCAAGGAAAAGCTTCTCGTCGCAACGCTGCAATACATGGCTGACGAATACGCCAATCATTGGCAGACAGCGCTTGAAAAAGCAGGTCCCGACGCCGCCAAAGGCATTTGGGCGCTCGTGGCCGCAGACTTCGACCGCAAGATCTGTACAAAGCGCAAACTTGCTGCCTGGTGCGCGTTCTGGGGAGAAGCCAAATCACGCCCCACTTACCAGTCCCTCTGCGGAGCAAATGACAAGCGCTATCAGGATACCTTCGTCGCGCTCTGCATCTCGTTGAAAGATCAAGGTGGTTATGAATTCGACCCCGAACTGTCAGCGTTGGCGCTGTGCTCCATGATGGAGGGACTGTGGCTGCGGTTGATGATGGGCGATGGCGTGACGCGGGAGAGAGCCCACAGCGCCGCAATTGACTATCTCATCAGTGTATTTCCAAGGCATTTCAACAGCGCCGGACCGAAAGAACGAGTGCCGGTGACATAAAAGGAGAACAGCATGGCATCTCGCGTGAAGACAATTCAATTTACGGCTTCCCTCCTGCTCGCAGGCTTGATGTCATCAACTGCCACGGTGGCGCAGGCGACGGACACGCTGACCGTATTCGACTGGTCCGGTTACGAAGATCCTGAACTGCACCCAGCCTATACGGAAAAATACGGCGAACCCGACTTCGCATTTTTCGGCGATGAAGAAGAAGCCTTTCAAAAACTTCGGTCGGGCTTCAAGGCCGATCTGGCCCATCCCTGCTCACAGAGCGTCGTAAAGTGGCGGGACGCCGGTCTGCTGGAGCCCCTCGATCCCTCAAAACTGAAAAATTGGGAAGAAATTCTACCGGGTCTGAAGTCTATGAAAGACCTGATGACGTCAGCAGATGGAACAGCCTGGCTTATTCCATTCGACTGGGGCAACACACTGCTGACCTACCGCACCGACAAGGTCAAAGCAGAGGATGTTCAGTCTCTGAAAGCCTTTGCCGACCCGCAATTCAAGGATCGCGTCACGATTGGCGACAATGTCGATGATGCCTACGCACTGGCGAGCCTGGCGATCGGGCTAAAGGACTGGACAGCCATGACCGACGACCAGTTCAAGCAAGCCTCGGATTTTCTGCGTCAGGTTCACAAGAACGTTCGCTTCTACTGGACAGACAACACCCAGATCAATCAGGCAATGGCTGCGGGAGAGGTCGATCTTGCATGGGCCTGGAACGATACGGCGACCTCGCTCAAAAACGACGGCGTTCCCGTTGACGTCAACAAAGACACCGACGAAGGCCTATCAACCTGGGTCTGCGGCTATGTTCGCTTGAAGGGCGCGGAAGGCAGCGAGGAAAAAGCCTATGATTTCCTCAACGCAGTCACAGATCCCGCAGTATCCAAATACATGATCGAATCCTGGGGCTACGGCCACAGCAATGCCAAAGGCATGGCCGCAATCGACGAGGCGACGCTGAAAAGTTCAGGCTACGACAATGTCGAGAAATTCACCGGCAACACCCTGTTTCAGTCTCCAATGCCATCGGAAATCCGGCAGAAAATGATTGCCGAATTTGAAAAGATCAAAGCAGGCTACTGACAAAGAATACTCCGGAGACATCGCTGTCTCCGGAGTGACAATCTAAAAAGGCCGGGACGATCATGATCGCCCGGCTTTTTTGAACGGCGGACTATTCCGCCAGCAGCACCAGCGCATCTGGATCGTAGGTCATGCGAATATCGGCCCCAATGGGAAGATCATCAGCCCCGTAATCATTCGTCTCGATGATAGAAAGCGGAGCCTGCAAACCATCGACCCGGATCGTCAGATGGGTCGTATCTCCGAAATACTCACGGTCGACGATCTTGCCGGGGATCTCCAGCGCGGCGCGCTCGTCCCAAAGAAGTCGCAAGCGCTCGGGGCGCATGCCAAGGGTGACTTTGTCGCCGCTGACCTGCCATGTGTCTGGCTTCGACAATGACAGGTTTCCGAAGACCGGCGTCTGCACTTGCACCTGCGCGCCCTGGCTTCCCACCACCTGGCCATCTAGGAAGTTCATACCCCCTAAGAAACCAGCAACCTGCTTGGTCCGCGGGCGCTGGTAGATATCTTTCGGCGTTGCGACCTGAGCCAACTCACCTGCAAACATCACCGCAATGCGGTCGGACATGGCGAGAGCTTCATATTGATCATGTGTCACCAGTACAAAGGTAATGCCGACAGCCTTCTGCAGGCTGCGCAACTCGACCTGCATCTGCTCACGCAGTTTCTTGTCCAGCGCCGAAAGCGGCTCATCAAGAAGCAACACTTTCGGGCGCATCACCAGCGCCCGCGCCAAGGCAACGCGCTGCCGTTGTCCACCGGATAGTTCATGGGCGCGGCGACCGCCAAGGTGACCGAGCCGAACCTGTTCAAGCGCCTCGCCAATGCGGCGCTTCATCTCGCTTTTGTCGAGACCGAGACGCTTCAATCCATAGCCGACATTCTCTTCAACATTGAGGTGGGGAAAGATCGCATAGTTCTGAAAAACCATATTGGTCGGACGGCGGTTTGCCGGGACATCCGTCATCGCCTGTCCGTCGATCAGGATGTCACCATGACTAGGCTCCACAAAGCCTGCGATCATGCGCAACAGCGTGGTCTTTCCGCACCCGGACGGCCCCAGCAGGGAAAAAAACTCGCCCGCTGCAATATCAAGTGAAAGCTTGTTCACGGCCGGATAGGGACCGTAGAATTTTGAAACATCTTTTATAGAAATCATCGCATTTTCAGACATGCATGAAACCTTGATCCATGTTGCGGGCTTCTGAGCGCCGGCGGAAGACTTCCGCGAGAGTAACGAGGAATATAGACGCCAAAATCATCAGACTGCCAAGCGCTAAAACGGCGGGCAGTTTGGCGGCAAATCGAAGCTGTCCCCATATATAGACAGGAAGGGTCGGCTCGGTTCCGCTGAGGAAGAATGCCAGGATGAATTCATCAAGAGAAATGGTGAAGGACACAAGGAGACTGGACAGGATTGCTGGCGCAACCACCGGCAGTGTTACGCGGCGAAACGTGCCAAACGAGGTTTCTCCTAGGTCATGCGACGCTTCCTCCAGAGACCTATCAAACCCCTCGAAACCGGACACAAGGACCGATACCGAATAGGGGATGCAGAATACCGACTGTCCCAGGACAACCGTAAACAGCGACAGCCCGAGGCCGGTGGCAAGCACGATCATCAAAAGCGAAATGGCGACAATGATTTCCGGAAGGAAAAGAGGCGCCATGATGAGCGAAAAAATCGGCGTCTTGCCGATGAATTCATAGCGTGTGACCGAACGCGCCGCTGCGATCCCGAATAGGGTGCTGAGCAGGGACACAGAAATACCGACAACAAGACTGTTCCAGGCCGCATCCATCAAAACCGAATTGGACGCCAGCGATGCGTACCATTTGGTGGTAAAGCCAGCGAGTGGAAAGCTCGTTGCCGCAGCATTATTGAATGAAAACAGTGGAATGAGCAGGATTGGTCCATAAAGAAAGACGAGATAGAGGACCAGGTAAACCGTCAAGCCCTTGGGAAGGAACCGTGTCACCCGCCTCATCGTGAACCCCACCTGACCAAAATGCGCGCGCCCTGCACAATGAAAGCGGCCAGAGCGACGACAATGACCATTGTGGTCACCGATAGTGCAGCACCCAAAGGCCAGTTTGCTGCCTTGCCGAAATTGGCCTGGATGGCACTGGCGATCATGACGCCCTCCTTGCCGCCAACCAATTGCGGCGTGACGTAATCACCAACAGTCGGGATCATGACGATCAGGAAGGCGGATATGACGCCCGGCATGGAAAGCGGAAGCACGATCCTGAAAAAGCGTGAAATCGCCCGATCACCCAAGTCGTTGGCGGCCTCGATCAAAGCCCGGTCGATCTTCTCCAGAGAGACAAAAATCGGCAGGATCGCAAATGGTGCCCAGCTATGCGTAAGCGTGATGATCACGGCGTTGGCATTATAGAGCAGAGACGTCAGCGGCTCCGAGATCAGCCCCAACTCCTTGAAGCCGGTATTCAGAACGCCTTGATAGCCAAGTATGACCTTCCACGACATGACACGCAAAAGATAGCTCGTCCAGCACGGTATGGTGACAATGAAGAGCCACATGTTCTTGTTTTTCCCGCCATGAAACGAGATGAACCACGCCACGGGATAGGACAACAGAACCGTCACAAGGCTGACAAGCAGCGAGATGTAGAGGGATCGCATCAGAAGATCCTGATAGATCGGCTCACCAAGGGCCTGCCGATAGTTCTTCAGGGTGAATGTGCGGTCTATTGTCAGGTAGTCCTGACTCCAGAAACTGTAGAGCAGCACCATGAATATGGGGACGAGAAGAAGGACGAGTGCGTAGAAAAATGGTGGCGACATCAGTGTCAGCCCCCGCGCCTCGTCGGACCGGAACCAACTTCGGGAACGTGCGCCCGGCACCTGAGCGTCCACGCCACTCAAGACGCACCTCGCTTACGCTGCACAAGCGTTTGCGGGCCTACAATCACATCGACCATCGGTTCCCCTTCCGCTTTATAGCGGTATTTTCTGGTTAAGAAGAAGATGACAAAAACGAACGTAAATCAAGATATTTTTCAAAATATTGATTGAACGATCATTCAAAATAATATTTCTTTCATAGGCAAATTCATGTATTTAATTCAGAACATGAATACCGTGGGAGACATTCCGTGCGAAATGAAATGGCAGCAATTCAGGCACAAGGCCGCAACACCGAAATGCCGGAGGCCGCAACAAATAGCGCAGCCCTCATTCAACCTTGGCCAGTCGCCCGAACTGTCGGCATGGATCGCCTTGGCGCACTATCAGATGGTGACGGCATCTATGTTCACGATGCCCACGGTCGCCGCCTGATCGATGGCCCTGCCGGCATGTGGTGCGTCAATGTTGGCCACCGCAGCGAACCTCTCGCCAGAACGATGCACGATCAGGCGATGTCGCTGTCTTACAATTCCCCCTGGTACACCAGCAGTTCACCATCGACGGAGCTGGCTGAGGCACTTGCCACACGTGCGCCCGGCGACCTGAACCATGTTTTCTTCACCACCGGTGGATCGTCAGCCGTCGAAACAGCCCTGCGACTGATGCAGTTCGCCAACAATATTCGCGGCCGCCAAGACAAGAAGCTGCTTGTTGCGCGCGAAGGCGCCTATCACGGCTCGACCTATCTCAGTGCATCCCTGAATGGTCGCCCCCGCGACCATGACTGGATGGATGGCGCCGATCATCTTCTCCGCCGCCTGAGCTGCCCCAATCCATTTCGCCGTCCGAAAGGCTTAAGCCTCGAGGCTTTCGAGGACTTTCTCGTCGACGAGTTCCGTGACCTGATTGAACGAGAAGGGGCTGAAAATATTGGCGCCTTTGTCGCCGAGCCGATCCAGGCATCAGGCGGCGTTATCGTGCCACCTGAAAACTATCTGGGGCGCATGGCACAGCTGTGCCGCGACAATGACATCCTCTTTATTGCCGACGAAGTCGTCACCGCTTTCGGGCGTCTAGGCTCGGTCTTCGCTTCAAAGGATGTGTTTGGTGTGCAGCCGGACATGATCACCTTTGCCAAGGGCGTCACATCTGGTTATTTCCCCCTGGGTGGCGTCATGGTCTCAGCAAAACTGTTTGAGGAACTGAGGCGCTCCAACCATCCCGATGCCATGTTTGCCCATGGCCTGACCTATTCCAGCCACCCGGTGGGCTGCGCCGTCGCTCTTACCAATCTGCAGCTTCTAGAAAGCGGCATTCTCGATCACGTCAACGCGATCTCGGACTACTTCCAGAACAGCTTGAAGACCCTTGAGGAATTGCCGCTCGTGGGTGAAGTACGCGGCAAAGGCCTCATGGCCTGTGTGGAATGCGTGGCGGACCACGAAAGCAACAACCCGCTGACCCTCGATGTCGCTGTTGGCAAACGCATCGATGATCACTGCCAGGAACTCGGACTCCTTGTAAGGCCGCTGATCAACATGTGCGTCATGTCGCCACCATTGATCATCACCAGAGAACAGATTGACACCATGGTCGACATCTTGCGCCAGGGCATATCCCGCACTGCCGACGACCTTGTGCGCGAAGGTCTTTGGAAGGGTTGACAACGAGCCGGCGCAACATCGTGCGCCAGCCCTGAAGCATCCTAGCCGTATGTACGATGTCAGCCTTGCGCCAGCATCTTTTGATTCACGGACGCCATTTCCTTTTCGGATGGCCTCTCCGCCAGATTCACCACAGGCAGAATCTTGCGCAGATGATCATGATGGCTGCGAACACCATATTCGAGATCTGACAGGAAGAAGCCGGAAAAATTCTCTGAAAGCATGGCCTCGTTGGACCAGACCGTCAGTTGAACATCTTCCTCCATTGTGTCGCGATCGATACGATAGGCGAGGTAACGACCGAGCTTCTGCCGTCTGGTTTCATTTTTCAGCTTGTAGATCGCTCCGCGCAGCAAGGTCTTGCCCGTGGAAACCGGAAACTCCTGGTAAAATTGCACGGTCTCGGGCGTGAAGGCAAAAACCCCGTTGGGAAAGACACCGTAATAGACCCAGGCCTTCTGCAAATGCTCCGGCAAGTGGGGCGGCGCCTCGCAGATATTCACATACTGGCGAACACTCCAGCGCCGACCGGCATGCGGATTATAGGTTGCAAACGACCGCGACACCCCGTTGACGAAAGGCTCGTCATAATAAGTGGAGCCGTAAAGATCCTGAAGTGCAGGATGCGCCATCGCCACGTGATAGCCTTCATTGTCGACATCGCGCACTGACTTCCAGTTGACGTCGGATTCCTGCGTCCAGATCCCGCCTGCAGGCATCACATTTTCCGCCATGTAATGCCCGAACTCTTCCGCAACCGGCGCCATCAATTCTGCGACCGAAGGCTGGGGGCCCGGGCGAAACCGCAGAAAGACAAACCCCTGCCAGATCTCCATCTCGATCGCCGGCAGACCGTATTCGACCTTGTCCAGTTCTGGAAATGTATTCGGCCGCGCTGCACCGCGCAAAGTGCCATCCAGATTGTAAACCCAGCCATGAAAGGGACACACCAGTGCATTGCGACACGTTCCCGTTTCATCGGCCACAAGGCGTGAGCCCCGGTGACGACAGACATTGTGAAATGCACGAACCTGCCCTTCTCCATCCCGGAGGATCAATGCCCGTTCGCCTAGAACATCGAATGTATGATAATTGCCAGGCTCCGGAATATCGCTGACATGAGCCGCAATCTGCCAATGCGTCAGAAACACCTTCGTCCGCTCAAGTTCCAGCAAGGCTTCGCTGTGGTAACACCATCCAGGCAAGCCGCTTCTATCCCAATCATTCGGAATGGCGGTATCGCGAAGCATTTCATTCATGTCCTCGACCTTTTAATTTTGCTGAACGTTCATTCAATAAAAGCACAATTAAGCTTCAATTGGAATATCTTACAGAGATGCGAAATCACAATTCTTATCTCTCATCTATTCTTCCGTCCGTTGAGAAAGGGGCTGGGCAGGCATAGAATGCCATTTTTTCGCGCGCGCCCCTGTTGCGCGCCACGACTTGGCTGCGTATCGCCTCTCCCCTATACCAGATTGGCAGCGCCATCGGACTTAGCGTGTGAAAATGGAGAAAGCCCATGGTCGAAGGTCGGGATGACGAACCCGCATTTGCAAAATCCGATGAAGCGGAAACTGGCGGAAAATCCATTTTACGTCAGGACCCGCATGCGCTGCGCGATTCCAAGGAGAACAATCTGGAAATCGCGATCGGCCACGAAGTCAGAGCCTATCGCAAGAAGCTGGGCATTACAGGTGCTGACCTTGCCGCCGCCACCGGAATTTCTCTTGGAATGCTTTCCAAGATCGAAAACGGCAACACCTCGCCTTCACTGACCACCTTGCAGTCCCTGGCGCGCGCGCTGGGTGTTCCCTTGTCGGCCTTTTTCAAACGCTTCGAAGAAGTCCGTAATGCAGTTTTCGTCAAGGCAGGCGAAGGCGTAGAAATCGAGCGTCGAGGCACGCGCGCCGGCCACCAATACAACCTGCTTGGCCACATTAACAGCAGCACACCCGGCGTCCAAGTCGAGCCCTACCTCATTACCTTGACCGCGGATTCGGATGTCTTTCCGGCATTCCAGCATCAGGGCATGGAGTTCATCTACATGCTTGAAGGTGAGGTGAAATACCGGCATGGAGAGCAGCTTTACTTAATGCGGCCAGGCGACAGTTTATTCTTTGACGCAGACGCCAGACACGGTCCCGAAGTTCTCGTCAAATTGCCAATTCGGTTCCTCACAATCATCAGTTATCCGAGCCGACAAGAAGGCTGAAACCGCACATGGCTTAAAATTGCCAACATCATCCTAGACTGCGAAGTTCGCTCATCTTTTCAGTTCCGCTGTAATGCAGTTGACTTTTTGACATTTCAGGCCGCTAGCCTTTAATTGAAATGTCCAAGGTACTGCTGACGGAACCCGTATGGAGCGGCAACGTTTAACGCCGAGTACCCAATTCTTTGCCAAAAACAGAATCCGTAAATATGCCTCATGACTTGATCGATCCGGTCGCCTCACGTGACCATGAGACAAAACAGATCGACCACAATGATTCGATCCGTGCCGCCTACATGACAGTGGAGGAACTCCACGATAGAGCCGCGCGTCTGGCGCTCGATGGCTCAGGCGATCTGGCAGGCCTGAAACCTTTCGACTTCTTCGAACGCCATAAGGAGAATGAACGGGAAATCCTTCGGGTTTACAGAACCACCGCCCTGGATGTGGAGGCCGGCTCGGACATCACGCCGGCGGCAGAGTGGCTGCTCGACAATCACTATGTAATCGAGGAAGCCATTCAGGAAGTCCGGCGTGATTTCCCGCTGAAATTCTATCGCCAGCTTCCAACGATGCGCATTCACGGTGCGGAAATCCCGCGCACTCTGGTCCTGGCATGGATATATGTCGCCCACACGCACAGCACTGCCTCGCAGGAAAGCCTGACCTCACTGGTCAACGGCTATCAAACCCATCAGATTCTGGAAATCGGCGAACTGTGGGCCCTGCCCTCTATGGTCCGCTACGTCCTGGTGGAAAACCTCCGCCGGATTTCCACCCGGGTGGAACAATCGCGACGCATGCGTCGTCGTGCCAATGAGACTGCGGACGAGATTATCCGCCTGGGCGAGCCTGAACTGTGTAACGACCTGCTGGAGCGCACCGCACCACTGGTATCCGACAATACGTTTTCCACCCAGTTTCTTTATCGCCTGAGAAACGGCTCCCAGAACACAAGCTTTGCCGTCACCTGGCTGGAAGAGCGCCTGGAAAACCTCGGCCAAGACGCCGAAGAGGCGATGAACGCCGAGCACACCCGCCTTTCATCCGGCAATGTGACGATGGGTAACATTGTCAAAAGTCTTCGCGAGATCGATGACGCCGAATGGTCCGTCTGGGTGGAGGACGTCTCGGAAGTTGACCGCATCCTTGGCCAGCACACCGATTACCAGGAGTTGGACTTCGGCTCCCGCAACGCCTACCGCAACACCATCGAGCAACTGTCACGTCATTCCGGTGTGCCAGAGGCAGACATTGCCCAGACGGCCATCGATATGGCGGCGGCAGCGGTCAGGGACACCGATCAAAACCACGCAGACGTCGGTAATTTTCTTGTTGGGGACAATTGTCGAGATCTCGAAAAGGCAATTGGATATCAACCACCATTTACCCAGCGCTTTGGCCGCCTCGTTCGACGGATGAACTGGCTGGCGATCGCGCTCCCGGTTATGGGTCTCACCCTCGCCGTGCTGGCAGTGGTCGGCTGGTTCCTTCTGCAGGCCGGTCTGTCGACCCCGCTGACCATATTGATGCTGTTGATGTTCGCTTTGCCAGCTTCAGAGGGTGCGACCGGTCTTTACAACACGGTCGTCACGTTCGTCGTCAAACCGTCGCGACTGGCTGGCTATGAGTTCAAGGAAGGACTGCCTGAGGAAGCACGAACCCTCGTTGCCGTCCCCTGCATGATCACCAATCGAGATGACGTCGACGAGCTGATCCGCAATCTGGAAGTTCATTATCTAACGAACCCGCGTGGTGAAATTTATTTCGCTTTGCTGAGTGACTGGCGTGACGGACCGGTGGAGGAAACACCCGCCGATCTGGAAATCCTGGAATATGCCAAGAAGGAAGTGGCCAATCTAAGCAACCGCTATGCCGCTGATGGCAACCAGCGCTTCTTCCTTCTTCATCGCCGCCGCCTCTTCAATGAAAATGAAGGCGTCTGGATGGGCTGGGAGCGCAAGCGTGGCAAGCTGCACGAACTGAACCTGCTGTTGCGCGGGGACCGGGACACATCCTACATTCCAGGCGCCAATACCGCCCCTGAAAACATTCAATATGTGATGACCCTCGATGCCGACACGCGACTGATGCGCGAAGCGGTGACCAAGCTTGTCGGCAAACTGCATCACCCCATCAACCGACCCGTTCACGATCCTAAGACGGGTCGGGTGATCAGCGGCTACGGTATTCTCCAGCCCCGCGTCACGCCGTCTCTGACCACGGGCAAAGACGCCTCCGTTTTCCAGCGCGTCTTCTCGATGAACCGAGGCGTAGACCCTTATGTGTTTACGGTGTCGGACGTCTATCAGGACTTGACCGGCGAAGGCACATTTACCGGCAAGGGTCTGTATCAGGTTGACGCCTTCGAAACGGCCATCAAGGGCCGCATCGACGAAAACACGGTACTCAGCCACGATTTGCTGGAGGGGTCCTTTGCACGCTGCGCACTCGTAACCGATGTCGAGCTGGTCGAAGACTTTCCCACGCGCTACGAGGTGGAAATCTCGCGCCAGCACAGGTGGGCACGTGGTGACTGGCAACTCATCCCCTATATTCTCGACCCTCTTCGTGGCATTACCGCCCTTGGTCGCTGGAAAATGATCGACAATCTTCGTCGGTCTCTGACACCGATTGCCTGGTTCGGCGCCTCGGTTCTCGGCTGGTGTGCCATGTCGCCTTTTGGCGCCGTTATCTGGCAGCTTCTGCTAATTTTTTGCCTGTTCGTTGCCCCCACTTTGTCCCTGTTATCTGGCCTAGTGCCGCGCTCAAGCGACTTTGTGCAAAGCGCCCACTTCCATTCAGTGTGGTCTGAAATCAGCGCGTCAAACGCTCAGGTAGCACTCCGTATCGTCTTCATCGCCGATAACGCCTGTGTGATGGCAGATGCAATTTTGCGTTCCATCTATCGTCTGTTCTACAGCCGACGTTTCATGCTCGAGTGGAAGACGGCAGCCAGTATTCAGTCGGTGGCACAGGGCGATATCAGTTCCTACTATCGCACCATGCGCCATGCGCCGGTGCTGGCGTTGATCGCACTTGCTGTGTCGAGCATGAACGGGCTTTACGGTGTCGTCGTTGGTCTCCCATTCGTGACACTCTGGGTGCTGTCACCAATGGTCGCCTGGTATGTCAGCCAGTCTGCTGAAACCGAAGATCGACTGGAAGTACCAGAAGAAGCAGCATCGGAACTCCGGAAGATCGCGCGCAGGACCTGGCGATATTTCGAGACTTTCGTAACAGCCGGCGACAATTATCTGCCACCGGACAACGTTCAGGAAGTGCCCGAGCAGATCGTCGCGCATCGCACATCGCCAACGAATATTGGCGTTTATCTGCTGTCTGTGGTTTCCGCCCGGCAATTCGGCTGGATCAGCTTCGAGCAAACGATCGAGAAGCTGGAACAGACCATTTCTACTATCGAACGGATGGAGAAATACCGCGGACACCTGTTCAACTGGTATTACACTGACACCCTGAAGACGCTGGGCCCACGCTATATCTCTGCGGTCGATAGCGGAAATCTCGCTGGCCATCTGATAGCCATTTCCTCCGCCTGTCGTGAATGGGCAGAAGCACCATCAGCCCATCTTCAAGGCAATCTGGACGGAATCGGCGATGTTGGCGGCGTTCTGCACGAAGTGCTCCAGGATCTGCCGGATGACCGCAAGATCGTGAGGCCTCTGCGCCGACGCCTGGAGGAACGGGTGAGAGGCTTCAACAGCGCGCTTGCAGCCGTCAAGCGCGAGCATGAGTTTGCCTCAATCCGCATTATCAATCTCGCGGTCCTGGCGCGCGACATCCAGAAACTGGCCTCCAACCTCCATCATGAGATCAGCTCGGAGCAGAGCGGCGAAGTCATTCGCTGGACAGAGGCGCTGGTCGCCACCTGTGAAGCGCATATCGCCGATAGTGCATTCGACCTGTCCACAATCGAGCCAATCCGTCAGCGTCTCTCCTTGCTGCGAGACCGCAGCCGCGACATCGCGTTTTCAATGAACTTCACCTTCCTTTTCCGCCCGGAACGGCGCCTGCTGTCCATCGGCTACCGGGCCGACACACGGGAACTGGATGAGGCCTGCTACGACTTGCTCGCATCGGAATGCCGTTTGACCAGCCTGTTTGCCATCGCCAAGGGCGATCTCCCAACAGAGCACTGGTATCGCCTTGGGCGTCAGGTCGTGCCGATCGGCTCCCGCGCCGCATTGATATCGTGGTCGGGCTCTATGTTCGAATATCTGATGCCGCCGCTTGTCATGCAGGAACGTCAGGGCGGCATTCTCAACCAGACCAACAGTCTGGTCGTCGAGGAACAGATGAACCACGCCAAGCGGTTGGGCGGAATTCCATGGGGGATTTCGGAAGCTGCTTTCAATGCACGCGACCACGAACTGACCTACCAGTACACCAATTTCGGCGTGCCAACGCTGGGCCTGAAACGAGGGCTTGGGCAGAATGCGGTGATCGCTCCCTATGCTTCCATTCTGGCGAGCCAGTATTTTCCGAAGGCGTCGCTCGACAATCTTAACCGCCTGCGCAAGCTCGGAGCACTCGGCATTTATGGTTTCCACGATGCCGTGGATTTCACACCGACCCGCGTTCCGGAAGGCAAGAAATGCGCCGTCGTCTATAACTACTATGCCCACCACCATGGGATGTCGATTGCAGCTGTCGCCAACGTCGCCTTCAACGGACACCTGAGAGAGCTGTTCCACTCCGATCCTGTAATCGAGGCAGCCGAGCTCCTGCTACAGGAAAAGGCACCGCGCGAAATTCCGGTCATGAGCGCCAAACATGAACCGGAAATGCCGGGCAAAGGGCAAGCCGACCTGTTGCGCCCGGAAATCCGCACCGTGCTCGATCCGACAACCAAAGATCGCGAACTGGTGTTCCTGTCAAACGGTCATTACTCGACCATGCTGTCGGCAACCGGCACCGGCTTTTCCCGTTGGAACGGGCAGGCCGTTTCCCGTTGGAAAGCGGATCCGACCGAAGACCGTTCAGGCACCTTCGTTTTCCTGCGCGATACCTCCACCAACGAATGGTGGTCGACGACAAGTGCACCACGGCGCGGAGACGAAGAACGTTGCAAGGTCATCTTCGGCGATGACAAGGCAGAATTCTACAAATCCGTCGGCGACATCACCAGCCATCTCGAGTGTATCGTTGCAACCGAACACGATGCCGAAGGCCGACGCGTCACGCTTCTCAACACTGGAAGTGAGGATCGTTTTATCGAGGTGACATCCTATCTCGAACCAGTGATTGCGACCGATGATGCCGATGCAGCACACCCTGCGTTCTCGAAGATGTTCATCCGCACGGAGTTCGGTAAGCGCAAGGATGTGATCCGCGCTGAGCGCAGCAAGCGAAGTGCCAGCGAGCCGGACATGTGCCTTGCCCATCTCGTGGTCGATAATGCCGGCCCGGGCCGTCCGACCGAATTTGAAACGGATCGCATGAAGTTCCTCGGTCGTGGCCGCGGCATTGAAAATGCTGCCGCTTTCGATGTCGGTGCAACACTCTCGGGAACAGAAGGCTTCACCCTTGATCCGGTATTGAGCCTTCGCCGCGTTGTTCGCGTGCCCTCAGGCAAGAAGGTGAGCGTCATATTCTGGACCATGGCAGCACCAAGCCGTGAAGAAGTGGATCAGGCAATTGAACGCTACCGCCATCCCGACGCCTTCAATCACGAAATGATCCATGCCTGGACGCGCGCGCAGGTCGAAATGCGCCATGTTGGCATTACGTCACAACAAGCTGCTGCCTTCCAGCACCTTGCTCGCTTCCTTGTCTATCCGGAGGCACATCTGCGGGCCGATCCGGCCACCGTTCGCAGCGGGCTTTCGTCCCAGCGGTCCTTGTGGCCACTCGCCATCTCAGGCGATTACCCGATCTTCATGCTGCGCATCAACGACGATATGGACGTTGAAATCGCCCGTGAAGCGCTTCGTTGCCAGGAATATATGCGCCGACGCGGCATCGTCTCCGATCTCGTGATCGTCAATGAACGCGCTTCGTCCTACGTTCAGGACATGCAGCACGCGCTCGATGCACTGTGCGAAAACCTTCGCCACCGTCAGGGCGATGGTACGCCTCAACACGTCTTTGCGGTTCGCCGCGACCTGATGGAGGAAGAAACATGGTCGGCACTGCTGGCAACGGCCCGAGTTGTGCTTCATGCTCGAAATGGCAAGATCGTCGACCAGATCAACCATGCCGTTTCACTTTACGCATCACCCCGAGCAGCGGACGGACGGCCTGAGTGGCAAGACAGTCCCGGACTACCAAAGCCTGCCGAAGGCAACAGTCTGGCCACAGCGGACGATCTCGACTTCTGGAACGGATACGGTGGATTCTCGAAGGACGGCACCGAATATGTGGTCAGGCTCAATGGTGGCGATACGACGCCGCAGCCATGGATCAACGTTATCGCCAATGACGACTTTGGTTTTCACGTTTCAGCTGAAGGCGCAGGCTTCACCTGGAGCTCCAACTCGCGAGACTACCAGCTGACGAACTGGTCCAACGATCCGGTCACCAACCGAACCGGCGAGACATTTTATGTCATAGATACCGCAAACCAGGAAGTCTACGCCCCGGTTGCTGCAACGAATATACGTGCAGAGAGCACTTTTGAGGCAAGGCACGGCCTCGGCTATTCAACCTTCACCGCTCGCCATATCGGCCTTGAGACAGAACTGACGCAAACGGTCGACCCCGTATCGCCCGTCAAGCTCTCACGTCTGGTCGTCCGCAACACCTCATCCTCAAAGCGGACATACCGAATCTACGCCCATGTCGAATGGGTTCTCGGAAACAGTGGACGCAAAACAGCGCCGTTCATCCAGAGCATATTCGACAATGAGCGGTCGGCTTTAATAGCAACGAACCCGTATAGCCTCGATTACTCGGGCAGACATGCCTTCTTCGCGGCAAAGGGAGACGTGGAAAGCGTCACCGTCAATCGGCGTGAGTTCCTTGGCCGCAACGGCGGAATCCATATGCCTCGTGCAGTCGCCGGGGGATTGTCCTTGTCGAACACCACGGATTCGGAAGGCGATCCATGCGCAACGATCGCGATTGATATCGAAGTCGCCGCGGGCAAGTCCCGCGACGTGACTTTCCTGCTCGGCGACTGCGAAAGCCTTGAGGCCGCGCAAGCACTTATAGCCGAGAAGCGCAATTCCGATTTCACAGCTGTTTGTGAAACGGTCAAATCCAGTTGGCATGCCGAGACGGGACAATTGCAGGTCAAGACACCAGATCGTGGTTTTAACCATCTGGTGAATTCATGGCTTCCATACCAGACCCTCGCCTGCCGACTAACAGCGCGGGCCGGCTTTTATCAGGCCAGCGGCGCCTTCGGCTTCCGCGATCAGTTGCAGGATTCGCTTGCCTTCCTCATGCAGGAGCCGAAGCTCGCGCGGAAGCAGATCCTGACTGCTACGGCTCGTCAATTTGTCGAAGGCGACGTCCAACACTGGTGGCTGCCGAAGTCAGGTGCCGGCGTTCGATCGACAATTTCAGATGATGTGGTCTGGCTTGCCTATGCCACCCGTCGGTATATGGACGTGACAGGAGACAAAGGTCTTCTGGACGAACAAGTGTCATTCCTGAGCGGACCTGCTCTTCGCCCCGAACAGCACGATTCCTTCTTCCAGCCTGAACAGGCAGAAGAAGCAGAAAGTCTTTACGAGCACATTGCACGCGCACTTGACCTCGCCGTCAAACGAACCGGACCTCATGGTCTTCCGCTCATTCTCGGCGGAGACTGGAATGACGGAATGAACCGAGTGGGCGAGGCAGGTGAAGGCGAGAGCGTCTGGCTTGGGTGGTTCCTGCAAGGCGCACTCAAAGCTTTCGTACCTGTCGCTGAAGAACGCGGAGAGACAGCCCACGCGAAGCGTTGGAATGCACATTTGAAGGCCCTGGCCAAGGCACTGGACACATCCGGTTGGGATGGAAGCTACTACCGACGCGGCTATTTCGATGACGGAACCGCGCTCGGGTCCCTTCAGTCAGAGGAGTGCCGAATCGATTCCATCGCACAATCGTGGAGCGTCATTGCCGGCGAGACTAGCAAGAAGGCCAAGCAATCCGTGCTGGCCGCCTACGATCAACTCGTTGATGAAGAGGCAGGTATCGTGCGTTTGTTCACGCCACCCTTCGTCAAAGGTGATCCGGATCCCGGCTATATCGCTTCCTATCCGCCAGGCGTCAGGGAGAATGGCGGACAATATACTCATGCCGCCATCTGGCTCGGCATTGCCTTGGCGAAGCTCGGTCTGGCCGACAAGGCGTGGCAATGCTTCTCACTGATCAATCCGATCAATCACACCCTTACCCCTGAGGCAGCTGATCGCTACCGCGTCGAACCTTATGTCGTCGCAGCCGACATCTATGGCGCCGAGGCTTATCCGGGCCGAGGTGGTTGGACATGGTATACGGGATCTGCCGGCTGGCTCTATCAGTTTGCAGTCAATGAGATCCTTGGCATTCAAAAGAATGGCGAGAAGATCCTCATCAATCCCGTCCTTCCTCCGGACTGGCCAGGGTTTGAGGCGACACTGACCGTGTCAGGCAAAGCCATAAATATTTCGGTCAGCCGGAAATCGGATCAGCAAGGATATATGATCCATGTAAACGGGGAAGAGGTTGCCGTTCCTGAAGACGGTCTCGCACTAACGTCGTGAGAGAATAATCCATCTTCCGATTAACCGAAGAGACACGACAAAGAAGGCGGCGCCCGCATAAAGCAGGCGCCGCCCTTTTCCAAATTCACAAGTGGGATCAATCAGCCTTCAAAGGCGATCAGCAGGTCTTTCGCGTCGATCTGGTCCCCGACTTTCACCAGAACCTCGGATACCTTGCCGTCCCGCTCTGCGTGGAGGGCTGTTTCCATCTTCATGGCTTCGATCGACAACAACACGTCACCAGCCTTGACCGACTGACCTGGGGCAACTGCGACGGTCGAGATGACACCCGGCATCGGCGCCCCGACATGGGCCGCATTGCCGATATCAACCTTGCGACGTGCAACCGATGCGGCCGTCCTGTTACGGTCTGGAACCTTGATCAAGCGCGGCTGTCCGTTGATCTCGAAGAACACCTTCACCATGCCCTTGTCATCGGGCTCGCTCTTGGCCTGATGCAGGATCACGAGAGACTTGCCCTTCTCGATCTCGGGATAAAGCTCCTCCCCTGCCGTCAATCCATAGAAATAGGCATGTGTCGGCAGAACGCTGACTGGACCGTACATGTCAGACGCCAGCGCATAGTCGGTGAAGACCTTCGGATACATGAGATAGGAGGCAAATTCGAAATCCGAAACAGGACGCTCGAGCTTTTCCTCGATCGCCTTGCGCTCTTCGTCGAGATCCGCATCCGGCAAAAGAGAGCCTGGGCGATCCGTAAAAGGTTGATCGCCCTTCAGTGCTTTCTTCTGCAGTCCCTCTGGCCAACCGCCCGGAGGCTGGCCAAGATCGCCTTTCAGCATCGAAATGACCGACTCTGGAAAGGCGATATCCTTTTCCGGATTTTCGACGTCCTTCACCGACAGGTCCTGCGAGACCATCATCAGAGCCATGTCGCCCACGACCTTGGAGGATGGTGTAACCTTTACGATATCACCAAACATCTGGTTTGCATCGGCATAGGCCTGAGCCACCTGGTGCCAACGGGTTTCCAGTCCCAGCGAACGCGCCTGTTCCTTGAGGTTAGTAAACTGGCCACCGGGCATTTCATGGAGATAAACCTCGGAAGCCGGCCCCTTCAGATCACTTTCGAAGGCAACATACTGGTGGCGAACAGCTTCCCAATAGAAGGAGATGCGACGTATCCACTCCGGATCGAGTCCCGGATCACGCTCAGTCCCCTTGAGGGCTTCGACAATCGAACCAAGGCACGGCTGCGATGTGTTGCCGGACAACGCGTCCATGGCTGCATCCACCACGTCGACACCGCTTTCGACGGCCGCAAGAACGGTCGCGGCAGCGATCCCGGAGGTATCATGGGTGTGGAAGTGGATCGGAAGATCGGTCGCCTCACGCAGCGCCTTGAAGAGTATGCGGGCCGCAGCCGGCTTCAGCAAACCGGCCATATCCTTGACGGCAATCATATGCGCGCCGGCTTTTTCCAGCTCGGTCGCCAGCGCAGTATAGTATTTCAGATCGTATTTAGGCCGGGCGGAATTCAGAAGATCGCCGGTGTAGCAGATCGCCGCTTCACAGATCTTGTTTTCCTCGACCACCGCATCCATCGAGACCCGCATATTCTCGACCCAGTTCAGGCAGTCGAAGACACGGAAGACGTCGATGCCGCCCTTTGCCGCCTGACGAACGAAGTACTTTACGACATTGTCGGGATAATTCTTATAGCCAACTCCGTTCGCACCCCGAAGCAACATCTGCAGCAGCAGGTTGGGCGCGCCCTCACGGATACGCGCCAGCCGTTCCCAAGGGTCTTCCGTAAGGAAGCGCATGGAAACGTCGAATGTCGCACCGCCCCAACATTCTAGCGAAAACAGCTGCGGAAGTGCGCGAGCATAGGCGCCCGATATATTTGCGATATCATGCGTGCGCATGCGTGTTGCCAAAAGTGACTGATGGCCATCGCGCATGGTAGTGTCAGTCATCAATATTTGATGCTGACCACGAACCCACTCGGCAAATTTCTTCGGTCCGAGTTCGTCAAGCTTCTGCTTGGTCCCGTCGGGAATATCGCGATCGATGAAAGGGAGTGCCGGCTTGGCAATATCTCCAGAGGGCGAAGGACGCCCCTTCGTTTCCGGATGTCCGTTGACCGTGACATCCGCAAGATAAGTGAGCAGCTTCGTCGCACGATCCTGCCGTTTGACCTGCTGGAACAGCTCTGGTGTCGTATCGATAAAGCGCGTCGTGTAGCTGTTATCCTTGAATTTCGGATGACTTATGATCGCCTCGAGGAATGTGAGATTGGTCGCCACGCCGCGAATACGGAATTCGCGTAACGCACGGTCCATGCGCGTAATAGCCTCGACCGGGCTTGGCGCCCAGGCTGTTACCTTGACCAGCAAGGGATCGTAAAACCGCGTAATGACAGCACCCGGATAGGCGGTACCGCCGTCAAGCCGAATACCGAAACCGGAGGCTGAACGATAACCTGTGATGCGACCATAGTCCGGAATAAAGTTCTGCTCAGGATCTTCGGTCGTGATCCGGCACTGAAGCGCATGGCCGTTGAGCCAGATTTTGTCCTGACTTGGCACCCCGGACTCAGGCGTGCCGATCGCCTCGCCATCGAGAATATGAATCTGCGCTTTGACGATATCGATACCGGTGACAACTTCGGTCACGGTATGTTCAACCTGGATGCGCGGGTTCACCTCAATGAAGTAGAACTTGCCGGTATCGGCATCCATCAGATATTCGACAGTACCGGCACCGACATATTTTGTAGCTCTGGCGATTTTGAGCGAATATGTCGCCAGTTCCTGGCGCTGTTCCTCGCTGAGATACGGTGCAGGCGCCCGCTCGACAACCTTCTGATTGCGTCGCTGGATGGAACAATCACGCTCGAACAGATGAACGACGTTGCCATGGGTATCGCCCAGAATCTGGCTCTCCACGTGGCGAGCCCGCTCGACCAATTTCTCGAGATAGACTTCGTCCTTCCCGAACGCAGCCATAGCCTCACGCTTTGCCTCGGTCACTTCGCGCTGCAGATCTTCTGCCTTGCGGATCGCACGCATACCGCGGCCACCACCACCCCATGATGCCTTGAGCATGACAGGATAGCCGATTTCTTCGGCCATCCGTGCTACTTCCGTCATATCGTCCGGCAAAGGTTGGGTTGCCGGCACGACAGGCACGTCAACTGAGAGTGCGAGAGTACGCGCTGCAACCTTGTTACCCAACTGGCGCATTGTGTCTGCGGTCGGACCGATAAATGTAATACCCGCCTCATTACAGGCATCCACAAATTCCGGGCTTTCAGACAACAATCCGTAACCTGGATGAATAGCATCCGCACCGGATTGCTTGGCCACCCGAATGATCTCATCGATTGAAAGATAGGCCTCGATCGGCCCAAGGTCCCGGCTCAGATGCGGTCCTCGACCGATCTGATAGCTCTCATCTGCCTTGAACCTATGCAGAGCCAGCTTGTCTTCCTCGGCCCATATGGCAACCGTCTTGATGCCAAGTTCGTTTGCGGCGCGAAACACGCGAATAGCAATCTCGGATCGGTTTGCGACAAGTATCTTGGATATGGACAAAGGCTTTCTCCTCATTCGCCTGGCTCGCAAATGTTGCACTGCGAAATATTCTAATAACCTGTTGAACAGTCAAGTTCAATTTCAGGATGCAGAACCAGTCGATTTTATGAGACAGCTGCCCTCTGGACAAAAAGCCGTTTTGCAGTTGTATACTACTTAAAAGAATAATGTATTCAGGTGATGAGCCCAAGCCTGAAGGCGATTGCCACGACCTGCTGCCGGTTTTTTGCATTCAGCTTGTCCTGCATGCCATTCATGTACCAATCGACAGTATGGCTTGAGATCGACAGAACCTTGCTGATTTCGTTCGATGTCAGCCCATCCGCCAGATAGCTCAAAATCTCCATTTCCCGTCGTGTCAGCCGCGTTTCGAGATTGGCCTGAGCCCGAAGAGAACCTGCGACCCCGGTCAATTCCATATGGCGCCAGAAGGCTTTTTTGGCAGCCGCATCGAACATGGTCATTTCAACGGACGAAAGTTCGACGGGGCGACCGCCAAGCGTCAGATTGCCGAGCAATCCAGTCCTGCCATGAACGGGGAACATATAACCATCGACCAGGCCGAAACGTTCGGCGTCGGCCATCATACGTTCCATCCGCTTTTTGTAGGGGTCGGCTTTGAATTCAGCCATGACGTCGCTCCAGCGGAAAGACGTCTGCGCCTTACCGAGATAGCGGATGGTGGGATCAATCAAAACGTATTTCTTGGCGATGTAGGTTTCAGGCCAATCTTTCGGCCAGCGACCCATCATTGACAAATTCATGGGATTTTCATCGGGTTTCGGCTGCTTGATAAGGCCATAATAGTCAAACCTGTAATGCCTGATCAGCTTTTCCAAAGCATCAGCCAACTCGCTTACAGACTCGCATTCTTCAGCAAGGATCAAAAATTTAAATATGGGATTCAGATCCAAAACATTCTCCAAGCTAAATGACGCATGCGATCTTAAAAATGCCTTGTCATAATATCAGGTAGGAGCGCCTATGTTCGGTTATCAAAATGTTAAGGCTGATTCCGAAATCTTGCATTCTAGACAATTCCGGTTTACGGCAAACGGTACCGGAACGCAGTGATATCAAAAGCCTAGTCAGGTCTCCAGAGATAATGCCGCATGCGTCTAATATTTGAAAGCGTTACTACTTCGGGCCATATCTGCTCGCGAACCCGGTGAGGTTTCGTCGCCGAATGGATCGTTTCGATAAAGCTGCGCCAAGGACGCCAGTTGCCTCTTGTCTCTCCTGCAAGTCTATCTGAAAGCGCTAAGCTACCTTTCCGCCTACCGCGGCAAGACCACCATGATCGTCATTGCCAACGTTGTGCTCGCCGTCATAACGATCGCGGAGCCTATTCTGTTCGGCCGGATTATTGACGCTATATCCGAAAAACAAAGTACAAGCGGCATTATCATGGCCTGGGCGGGGTTTGGCGTGTTCAATACCGTCGCTTATGTACTGGTGGCGCGCGAAGCCGACAGATTGGCTCATGGACGCCGCGCCACGCTTTTGACCGAAGCCTTTGGCCGCATCATTTCCATGCCGCTGGCATGGCATCATCAGCGCGGAACCTCCAACGCCCTCCACACTCTGCTCAGAGCAAGCGAAACGCTCTTCGGTCTCTGGCTCGAGTTCATGCGCTCGCATTTGGCCACAGTGGTGGCGCTGGTGCTGCTGGTGCCGACTGCTTTGTCCATGGATGTGCGCCTTAGCATCGTACTGCTGGTCTTGGGCGTTCTTTACCTGTTGATCGGCAAGGTCGTGATGGCGAAAACGAAAGAAGGCCAAGCGTCAGTTGAAAACCACTATCACACGGTTTTTTCCCATGTGAGTGACTCCATCAGCAATGTGTCGGTATTGCATAGCTACAACCGCATCGAAGCCGAAACCCGGGCATTGAAGCGTTTCACCGAAGACCTGCTTGCAGCCCAATATCCGGTGCTCGACTGGTGGGCGATCGCAAGCGGTCTGAACCGAATTGCGTCCACCATTTCCATGCTGATCATCCTGATTGTCGGCACAGCGCTGGTCGCCAGTGGTGACCTCAAGGTTGGAGAAATTATAGCCTTCACGGGCTTCGCCAACCTTCTGATCGGTAGACTCGACCAAATGCGCGCCTTTGCGACGCAGACTTTCGAGGCAAGAGCCAAGCTCGAAGAGTTCTACAAGCTTGAAGAATCGGTGCAGGAGCGGGAAGAACCATCGGGCGCGCTCGAACTGCCAGCAGTCAAAGGCAATGTTGAATTTCGCAATGTCTCCTTTGATTTCGCCAACGCCACACAAGGCGTAAGTAACGTATCATTTTCGGTAAAAGCCGGACAAACCATAGCCATTGTTGGTCCGACAGGCGCGGGTAAAACCACGCTTATCAATCTGTTGCAAAGAGTCTACGAACCGAAAAGTGGCTCTATCCTCATCGATGGCACCGATATCTCGAAAGTAACACGCAAATCATTGCGCCATTCCATCGCAACCGTTTTTCAGGATGCGGGCCTTCTCAATCGCTCGATTGGCGACAATATTCGCCTCGGCCGCGAGGAAGCAAGCGAGGAGGAAATGCTGGCAGCCGCCGAGGCAGCTGCAGCCGCTGAATTCATCGAGACCCGCCTCAACGGTTTCGAAACCCTCGTCGGAGAGCGAGGAAACCGGCTATCCGGCGGAGAACGACAAAGAATTGCCATTGCCAGAGCCATCTTGAAAAATGCGCCGATCCTCGTTCTCGACGAAGCGACCAGCGCGCTGGACGTCGAAACCGAGGCCCGCGTCAAGGAAGCGATTGATAGTCTGCGCAAGGACCGCACGACCTTCATTATCGCTCACCGTCTCTCCACGGTTCGCGAAGCTGACCTTGTCATGTTCCTTGATCACGGAAGCGTTGCCGAAATTGGCACACACAAGGAGCTCAGGGAGAAAGGTGGCCGGTTTGCATCCCTGTTGGAGGCAAGCGGGCTCTCCGAAGCGCCGAGCAACATTGAAGACCGGACGATCTCCTGAAACGGCAATTTTTCTGCAGATCAAAGGGAAGGTTGGCCTTCGGTTCGTCACGGGCTCCGATCGCCAATTGGAGCTCATCGCGCGATTGCAAACTCTTGCGAGTTGGATAAAGTGCAAGCCGATAAATCTGACATACTAGAATGACAGATACGAATATTTGTCCGTAACATGATGTCGGACACCCCGAGTAAGCAGCACAGGCAAGACAGCATGACCGGCACCAGCATTCGTCTCAACGCATCGGACAATCTTGAAATTGCACTGAGGGATCTCAAGGAGGGAGACTGTCTCGCGGTCAGCGATATTGCCGTTAAGCAGCCAGTTCCGCGCGGCCATAAAGTCGCATCATCCGATATCTCATCAGGAGAACTCGTCCTGCGCTACGGACAAGTAATCGGTCAGGCAACGGCCGATATTGCTGCCGGTGAACATATTCACGTTCACAATCTGGCCATGGCCGATCTGGCGCTGGACTATGCCTTTGGTAGCGAAGCCAAGCGCTTGCCGACCGCCAATGAGGCGCGCACTTTCCAGGGCTATCGCCGTTCCGATGGCCGTTTCGGCACGCGCAACTATGTGGCCATCCTGACCTCTGTGAACTGTTCCGGCAGCGTCGCTCGCTTCATTGCCGAAGCAGCGGAAAAAAGTGATTGGCTTGCAGGCCTTTCCAATGTCGATGGCATCGTACCGATCGTTCACGGCACCGGTTGCGGCATGTCCGGCAGCGACGAAGGTTATGCCACGCTTTACAGAACCCTTTCAGGCTATGCCAGAAACCCCAATATCGGCGGCATCCTCCTCGTGGGTCTGGGCTGCGAAGTCATGCAGATCCCCGAACTGGTCGGTAAGGAACGCCTGCGCCCTGACGGGAACTTCCGTTACATGACCATTCAAGCAACCGGCGGCACGCGCAAGACTGTGGAAGCTGGTCTGGCAATGCTGCACGAGGTCGCCATCAAGGCCAATGAAGTTCGCCGCGAACCAGCGCCGATCTCCGAAATTACCATTGGCCTTCAATGCGGCGGTTCGGACAGCTATTCCGGCATCACTGCGAACCCGGCTTTGGGCTTTGCATCCGATCTGCTCGTCCAGCACGGCGGCACGACTATCCTTTCCGAAACACCGGAAATCTATGGTGCCGAGCATCTGCTGACGCGGCGTGCAGCCACGGTCGAGATCGGCGAAAAGCTTGTGGAGCGGATCGACTGGTGGAAGGACTACACCGAACGCAACAAGGGTGAGATGAATAACAATCCTTCGCCCGGCAACAAGCGCGGCGGATTGACGACAATCCTCGAGAAATCCTTGGGCGCCGTTGCCAAAGGTGGCACAGCACCACTGTCAGGCGTCTACAAGTTCGCCGAGCCTATCGACACCCACGGCTTCGTCTTCATGGACAGCCCCGGTTACGATCCCTGCTCGGTGACGGGCCAGATTGCATCGGGTGCCACTCTCATTGCCTTCACCACCGGTCGTGGCTCTGTTTCCGGCTACAAGCCCACTCCGGGTATAAAACTTGCGACCAATAACGAGATGTATGCGCACCTGCAGGAAGATATGGATATCAACTGCGGCGACATCATCGACGGTGTTTCGATCGAAGATAAAGGGCGTGAGATTTTCGAGCTCTTTATTGCCGTCGCCTCGGGCGAGAAAACCAAGAGCGAGGGTCTAGGCTTCGGTGGCGCAGAATTCGTCCCCTGGCAGATCGGAGCGGTTATGTGACTCTGGGACATCAGCGATAACGCAACAACTCCTCTCCTCAACGTCGTTGTTTCCATAAGGGCTGGAAATTGGATCTGCGATGATCTAGCGGTTGGATCTTCAACTCTGCGGTCACGACAACGCAAACCGACCGCTCCCAGCCGTTCAGGATCATGCTCGCAATGAGTGCCGCCTTCAATCCGATTGTCGAAACACTGTCGCCGCCACCTGTTCCATCGGTCTTTGCATGGGCCAAAGCCTATCAGGGAGACCTGGGTCCTCTGATCGATCTCTCCCAGGCTGTTCCGGGTTATGCGCCCCATCCGCAACTCTTGCAGTGGTTGGGGGAAGCCGCGCAGTCGGCCGACTGCGCAGGCTATGGTCCAATTGAGGGCGATCCCGCGTTACGCGACGCCTATGCGGAAGACATCGCCGCGCTCTATGAGGCAAATGTCACACGCGCCAATATTCACATCACATCCGGCTGCAACCAGGCCTTCATGTGCGCCTTAATGGCTGTCGCGGGCGCCGGTGACACGATTGCGTTGACGGACCCCTTCTACTTCAACCATGAATCAACACTTGCCATGCTCGGCATTCGCCATGAACTACTGCAACTCGATCCCGAAAACAGCTTCCTGCCGGATATGGCCTCTGTCAACGACATGCTGTCACGGGGCATAAAGGCACTTGCCCTTGTGTCTCCAAACAATCCAACGGGCACCGTTTATCCAGCGGCGCTCCTGCGCGAGATTTTCGATGCCTGCCGTGATGCCGGCGTTTGGCTGATCCTGGATGAGACGTATCGCGATTTTCTCCCCTCCGGCCAACAACCGCATGACTTGCTCTCGCCTGGAAATTGGGAAGACAATCTCGTTCTTCTTTATTCATTTTCGAAATCCTTCTGCATACCGGGCCATCGACTAGGCGCGGTCACCGCTGGGCCAAACATGATCGCGCAAATTGCCAAGGTCATGGACAATATGCAGATCTGCGCACCACGTGCGCCGCAAGCAGCAGTCGCCAAAGCCATTTCAGCACTCAGCGAATGGCGAGATGAAAACAGGCTAGAAATTTTCAGGCGCACCGAGGCGCTGAAAGAAGCATTCAAGGCGCTTCCGGGCTGGTCAATGGATTCGCTCGGTGCCTATTTCGCATTCGTGCGACACCCGTTTGAAAGCCTCGCTTCTGCTGAGGTTGCCGAGAAGCTGGCAAAACAGGTCGGCGTTCTGGCCATTCCGGGCGCCTACTTCGGAGCGAGACACGAAAACTATCTGCGCTTCGCCTTCGCCAATGCCGATGTGCAGACGATTTCTAAGTTACCGGCGCGGCTTAGCAAGTTCTCGATCTGACATATCGTAGCAACTCAACTCACTGGCCTGTCTCACGGACCGGACACCAGAACGGACTTGCGCCACTGCTCCAGGAAGACACGGCGTTTCTCTTTGTCGAGCGCGATGATCAGTGTCGGCGTCAGGGCGATGGGGCGTATGGAATTGCCCTCTCCGGGGGCAAGCTCGCTCAGCTTGTCGACGCCATCGACAGCCGAGAAGAAATGCATTTTCTTTTCCAGAATGGACTTTCCCTCCGGCGAAAGCGCAAACGCCAGAAACTTGTTGGCAGCGCCAGGTGCCACGGCCTGGCGCGAGATCAGTGCTGCTCTGGTCATGACCAGAGTATAGTCGGACGGAAAGATCACACCAATCCGGTTGTCGGTCTCGACACGCGACAGAGTGTAGGAGCCGAGCACATTATAGCCAATCGACAGACGGCCATCTGCAACGCGATCAAGGATATCCGATGTGCAGCAATAAAACTGCACGCGGTTGCGCCCGAACGCCTCGATGATACGACCCCAGGTGCTCGCCTGAGCGGCATCCTCGAATGCGAAGAAATAACCAACGCCGGAAGTGGCTATATTGTAGCTGCCGATCTTGCCGACAAACCGGTCCGATTTTCGCAACAGATCGATCAGTTCGAAGCGATCATCAGGAACGGGCAGTTCTTCGAATGCTTTCTTGTTATAAACGATCACAGCAGGCTCTGCCGTCAGACCGACCAGTTCGGACCGCCAACGCGCCCATGCCGGCAGCAGACTGGCACTGGCGGCATCGACCTTCTGCGCACAGCCATTATTGACAAGCGCTACCTGTTGCGGAACCGAAGACGAGATAATCAGGTCCGCAAGGAAGCGGTCCTCCTTGCAAGCCTGGGATGTCGCGACATCCAATGACGAACTCTCACTTTCGCGGTAATGAACCGCGATGCCGGGATAATGACGCTGAAAACCCTCGATCATCGGCCTGATAGCCTCCAGATCCGTAACGCTTGCAATCGTCAATGTTTCGTCAGCATTTGTCGCCACAGCCGAAAAATCCATGTCGGCTGCAACAGCATAGCCACGTGGACTGAATGCGATAAGTAGACTGGCGACCAGACCAAAGCGAAATATCTTTTCGATCATGACGATTGAACCTCCGGCAGCATAGGCAAGCGTATCCCGATCCAGAAAACGCCCCTATCCGATTGCCCGGAAACAAGCTCGCCCTTGTGGAACAGGGCGACTTTTCTGGCAATCGAAAGACCAAGGCCTGCACTTCCGGGCTGATCATCCCGCCGTGAAAAGCGCTTGCCCAATCCTTGAAGCTTTTCCGGATCCAACCCGTTTCCCTTGTCCTCAACCTGAACCAGGCACGTACCATCATTTTCCGCTGTCACACGCACGCAAACAGGTGGCTTCCCATGGACGAAAGAATTGGCGATCAGGTTCTTGATGGCCTCTCGAAGGCTGAAGGAATCGGCCGCTACCATGGCCTCATCCGCACACAGGTCCAGCTCAAGCAGATCGCCTGAAAGACGCACCGTGGTGCGGTATTCTCGCTCGGCTTCAAGTGCCACGCGACGCAGATCGGTTGCGACAAGCGGTTGTGCATCGGAGCGATGAATCACCAGAGCCTCGCTCAGGAGTTGCTCCATCAGTCTGCTGACGCCGATTGCCCGGCTTCGGATCCGGTGAAGCACAAGCTTGAGACGCGCCGCATCCGTCTCATCGATGGCGATCTCCGTCTGGGCCCGAAGCGCGGTAATCGGTGTACGCATCTGATGTGCGGTATCGGCCACGAATTCCTGCATGTCGCGCACCCGCCGATCCAGACGCGCCATGAACCGATTGATCGCCGAGACGAGCGCATCAACCTCCTGCGGTACCTCTTCCGTGATGGGAGACAGATCCAGTGGATCACGGGCAAGCATGGCGGTTTCTATACGGCCAAGCGGCCGCATGGCAAAACGCATTGCGATAAAGGCGATCGCAATGATGGCCAGTCCCGCCAGGGCCGTGCCGGCCATGGCACGCGTCGCGATATCAGTGGCAAGAGCTGCCCGTGCCTCCGTGGTTTGTGCAACGATGATACTAACGGGTCCACGCAATTGTTTTTCGGCAAGTCGTCGTTGCAACATCACCGCTCGCACGGGCGCTCCGGCATATTCAATATTGTAGACCAAGGGTTGTTGCGCCTGGCCTCGAACAGCATCAGGCAGCGGCAGATCATCGTAACCCGTAATCGTCACGCCATCGGCACTGACAATTCGATAGAAAACCCTGTCATCGGCAGCAAAGGACAGCAGCTCAAAGGCCGATAGCGGCAGATCGACCTGCAGTTTTCCATCCGTCGCGAATACCCTCTCCGAGATCTGCAAGGCTGCTCCTGTGAGCAGTCGATCGAAGGCAACGTCAGCGGCTGCGCGTCCATAACGATATGTGGCTATGACAGCGGCCACAGCTGCGACGGCAAAGACCAGCGTCAGCACCAGCGTCAAACGCATGGCAAGGGATGAGCGCCTCCCCTGACTGATTGCCATTAAAGAGCGTCCCGCTCGATAAGCCGGGCCTGATAACCAAGACCGCGTAATGTACGTATTTCCAGATCCGCACCCTCGATCTTGCGCCGCAACCGTCCGACATATAGTTCCACTGCGTTGGGATTGCTCTCACCATTGAGCCCGAAAAGCCGCGTCAAAAGCTCTTCCTTCTCCAGCACGCGGCCTGTGTTGGTCAGAAAAATCTCAAGCAGAATCTGCTCACGGCGTGTCAGTTCACGCAGCTCATCATCGACCTTTACCGTACGTTCCGCCATGTCGAATTGCAGGTTTCCGGCCTGCAAAAGAGGTCTCGCCCCGCCTGCACGACGGCGAATGATGGCGCGCACCCGTGCCTCAAGTTCACCGAGATCGAACGGCTTGACCATATAGTCATCGGCACCGAAATCGAGCGCGCTGATCTTGTCGTCGACGGCCAACCGGGCCGTCAGCACCAGCACGGGCACCGGGTTTTGTCCCTGTCTCAGTTGGCGCAGGAAATCGAGGCCTGAGCCATCGGGCAAGTTCACATCCAGAATGATGAGATCATAGGTATTGAAGGATGCGAGTTGTTCGGCATCTTCGATGCGTTGGGCCAATTCAAGCACATGCCCTGCCCGCTCGAACCGGTCTCTTATGGCCTCCGCCACGTCCAATGTATCTTCAACGAGAAGGAAACGCATGATTTCGGCCCGCGGGGCTCCAGAATGACAGGTCAATGACAGTTTTCCCTCCTAGCATGACTTCGATGTGCAGGTGGAGGCCTGTACTGACATTTTGGAGGACACCCATGAAACATATCATATCTCGCACCGCTCTTGCGGTTATCGCTGCTTTGTCTCTGTCTGCCCCTGTCCACGCATTCGAACCGGAGGCGACAGAGTGCATTGCGCCAGCAAATGCTGGTGGTGGCTGGGACTTCACTTGCCGTCAGATCGGCAAGACACTGCAAGACCTGAAGCTCATTCCCGGCACGATGCAAGTAACAAACCTCGCCGGCGGCGGTGGTGGCGTTGCCTATTCGGAAGTCGCATCGAAGCGCAATGAAGATAACAACCTGATTGTTGCGGCATCATCCTCGACTTCGACCCGTCTTGCCCAAGGCGCATATCCGGGCAACACAGTCGACCAGATGCGCTGGATCGCAAGCGTTGGCGCTGATTACGGCATCATCGCAGTGGCCAAGGACTCGCCCATCAACACCCTCCCTGAGCTGATGGACAAGATCAAGGCCGATCCAAAGAGCGTAGCGGTCGCAGGCGGATCCGCTGTTGGTGGCTGGGACCACCTCAAAGTACTCATCGCAGCCAAGCGTGCTGGTGTGGAAGATGTCCGCACAATCAAATACGTTGCCTTCGATGGGGGCGGTGAAGCTGTAACCCAGCTTCTGGCGGGCTCCGTTCAGGCCTTCACCGGTGATGCCTCGGAAGCCAAGGGCTTTGTTGACTCCGGAGACATCAAGGTCATTGCAGTCCTCGCACCTGAGCGCATGGAAGGCGACTTCGCCAAGTTCCCGACAGCCAAGGAACAAGGGATCGACGCAGTCGGCGCCAACTGGCGCGGATTTTACGCGCCCGGCGGCATGTCCGACGATGCCTATGCCTACTGGGTCGATACAATCGGCAAGGTCTATGATTCTGCCGAGTGGAAAGAAACGATGAAGCAGAATGGCCTTGCACCGCTCGATAAACGCGGCGCGGACTTCGATGCCTTCGTCAAGGAGTCGATTGCCGAGATCCAGGATCTGTCGCGCAATATTGGCCTCATCAAGTAACAGCCTCCCAAGGCTAGGACGCCCGCCGGGAAAAGCCTTTGCGCTTCTCCCGGCGGAACCGTAAGATCCCTAAAAACAATAGAGCAGGGGAAACATTCATGAGTGATCGTGTGTTCGGCACGATTGGGATTTTGCTTGCCGCTTTTTATATCTGGCAAGCGACCCTGATCGAAGAAAGCTTCATCAGTGATCCGGTAGGGCCCAAGACTTTCCCGATCGTCATTGCCACCCTGCTGGGTGTCGCAAGTCTGTTTATTCTTCTTATGCCGGACGAAGAGCCAAAATGGCCGGCGCTGTCACGGCTGATTGAGATCTTCATCTCGGTCGCAGTTCTGGTCGCCTATACCTATTTGCTCCCGGCGATTGGGTTTGTTTTCTCAACCGTATTGGCCTCGTCATTTCTGGCATGGCGTCTTGGAGCCAAGCCGGTCCACTCCGTCATCGCCGGCGTCCTGATCTCGGTCGGGATATACGCCATCTTCCATCTCGCGCTTGGCCTGACACTGGCCAAGGGTCCGTTCGGCTTCTAACCCCGGCTCAAAGGATTGATCCCATGGATACTTTTTCCTCACTTGCCGACGGCTTCGCGGTCGCGCTCACATGGCAGAACCTAGGCCTGGCGCTTATCGGCTGTTTTCTCGGCACTATTATCGGTGCTCTTCCGGGTCTCGGCCCCTCGAACGGCGTAGCGATCCTCATACCGCTTGCCTTCACCCTCGGCCTGCCGGTCACCCCGGCGCTCATTCTTCTGACGAGCGTCTATTATGGTGCCATGTATGGCGGCCGTATCTCCGCTATCCTGCTGAATATCCCGGGCGACGAGCCTGCGGTCATGACGACACTCGACGGCTACCCTATGGCCAGAAACGGTCAGGCTGGTGAAGCGTTGGCCCTGTCTGGCATAGCGTCATTCGTCGGCGCTTTCGCCGCCACCTGGGGCCTCGCCATTCTGGCGCCGCAGCTTGTGAAAGTGGCGCTGCTATTCGGTCCAGCCGAATATTTCGCACTCTTTGCGCTTGCATTCGCAACACTTGGCGGCATCACCAGCCGCAATCAGGCGAAGTCCGCATTTGCAGCAGCACTGGGTCTGGCAATCGCCATGATCGGAGTGGATGGACAAACGGGCGTTCCGCGCCTCTCCTTCGGACAAATACATCTCTACGACGGCATCGATTTCCTCGTCGCTATTGTCGGTCTCTTCGCTCTTTCTGAAGTCTTCATTTTCATTGAGCATCGTGGAGAGGGCGAGAACGGAGGCGATGCCACAAAGGTGCGTTTAGGTCGTTTGATGCCAAGCGGCGCCATGCTGAAGAAAACCAGTGGCAGCATGGCACGTGGTACTGTGATTGGCTTCGTTGCCGGCATTCTGCCGGGCGCTGGCGCATCGCTCGGCTCTTTCCTCGCCTATGCTTTTGAGAAGAAGCTCTGTGACAAGGACGGCACCTTTGGCAAGGGCGATCCTCGCGGGGTGGCAGCGCCGGAGGCCGGCAACAACGCAGCCGCCGGCGGTGCGCTTGTACCTATGCTGGCGCTTGGCGTTCCGGGTTCGGGTACGACAGCCGTTTTGCTGGCCATGCTTCTGGCGCTGAACGTGACGCCGGGACCGCTTCTGTTCACAAATAATCCGGATGTCGTATGGGGCCTGATCGCGGCACTGTTCATCGGCAATGTCATGCTGCTGCTTCTCAACATTCCGATGGTCGGCATGTTTGTCCGCGTGCTGCTTGTCCCGACAAAATATCTGATGCCGGCAGTCGCGATGATTTCCTTTGTTGGCATCTACGGCATTTCCGGATCGACCTTCGATCTGCTCGTCATGATCATCTTCGGTGTTCTTGGCTGGGTCTTGCGCAAGTTCGACGTTCCACTCGTCCCTGTCATCATGGGTGTCATGCTGGGCAACCAGATGGAAGTGAACCTGCGACGGGCAATGACGATTTCGGACGGCGACTGGTCTGCCCTGCTGGCTTCTCCGCTCTCGATCGGCCTTTGGTGCTTCGCAATCGGTGGATTTGTATTGCCGATCGTGCTTGGGCGTCTGTTCCGCAGACCGGCTCAGCCTGCAGCCATTCGGGAAGAAACAGCGCCGGGCGACTAAAGTCATCATTTGGCGTCACAGACAAACCCGATAGGCGGCTGTTATTTCAGCCGCCTATTTCTTTTGTCGCCACAGGTTGATGTCACCTTCCCCAGTTCTCATATCCAGAAATTGATCGTAGTCGCGTGACATACAGAAAAGTCATCTTAAGCCTACGGAAATGTACAATTTCATGCACTTACCGCGACGCAACAGATGAGAGTTTTCGTCACATTGGCACTACCAATCCGGGTTGTAGCAATGTAAAAATGTCGCGATAAAAATTGCCAGACGGAGCTCGGCCCGTCTATTTCTGAGGTTGCCGTCAGCTCAATGGACATTAGAATTCTCTACATCGATGATGATCTGGCTTTAGCGCACCTCGTCAAAAGGAATCTTGGTCGCCGCAATCAGGAAGTCATTCACACCCACGACCCTGAGGTCGCGATCGATCACCTGCGCGATGAACATTTCGACGTGATCGTTCTCGATCACTACCTGAACAATATGACGGGTCACGAGATACTGCGACGTTTCCGCGATCTCGGTATCAATGTTCCGGTTGTCTATATTACGGGTTCGAATGAGGCGCGTATTGCCATCGAGGCGTTGAAATCAGGTGCCTCGGATTATGTGATCAAGAGCGTCAGTGACGATTTCTTCCCGCTTCTGGCAGACACAGTCCATCAAACGGTCGCCAATGCGCGTCTGAAGACGGAAAAGGAGCGCGCAGACGAAGAAACGCGTCTCGCCAAGGAGCGCGCCGAAGCCTTGCTTGCAGAGATGAATCACCGGGTCGCCAACAGCCTGTCGCTGGTTGCCGGCCTGCTTCGGCTTCAAAGCGCTCACACAGACAATCAAGAGGTCCGCGAAGCGCTCGAAGAAACGCAAAGCCGCATCACCGCCATCGCCGGCATGCATAGAAGCCTGTATTCAGCCGATGACGTACGAAGCGTGGACATGCAGCCCTATCTATCTACCTTGGTGAATGACATCGCGATGACAGTGGGCACACGACATTCCCCCTCGCTGGTCACGGTGGACGCCGATCCGATCAACCTGCCCGCCGACAAGGGCGTCTCTGCGGGCATGATCGTCACCGAACTTGTGACCAACGCCCTCAAGTACGCCTACAGGGAAGGTGAAGAGGGCGAGATCCGCGTTTGCTTCAAGCAGATTGACGAGGCCAGCGCCCGTCTTTCGGTTGAGGATGACGGAATAGGCCTTAGCGCATCCAAACCAAGCCCAAAGTCCACAGGCCTCGGAACCAAGATCGTCAAGACGATGTCAGATACCATCGGCTCGGGAATCTCTTATCCCGAGACGGAGCGCGGCACGAAGGCAGAGGTGATCGTGTCACTTGTCCACCCCAAGACGTAACGCTGTCGCCGTACAGCCCGCTTGAAGGGTTTCTGTCACTCGGCTCCTCGTTCTTTCAAGTTTGGAGGCTCCCACTGTGCAACTGCCGCGAGACCGGCGGGATCCAGGACATCACAGCCCTTATCCTTCCAGCTCAACAACTTTCGTGTGGCGAGTTTGCGCAACGTCTTGTTCGTATGCACGATTGACAGACCAAGTGTATCGGCAACGAGGTTTTGTGTGATGGGAAGACGGGCGTCTTCATCATTCAACTGACCAGACCGAGTTCCGCGATGATGCAGGAAAGCGATCAAATAGGCGGCACGCTCAATTGCTGTACGACGGCCGATGCTGAGCAGGTGTTCGTCCAGAATACGCTCTTCCCGCGCCGCAAGCCAGGTCACATCATAAGCAAGGCTTGGTTGTTTCTCGAACAGGGTGAAAAACCGGCTACGTTCAAACATGCAAAGACGCATGGGCGTCAAGGCTTCAACGCTGTGATCCATCTCCTTGAGCACCGCACCCTGCAGACCGATCATGTCACCAGGCAAGAGATAGTTGAGCACCTGACGGCGGCCATCCTCCATCGTCTTGTAGCGGAAGCCCCAACCTTCCACGACGGTAAAGATGTGCGGAGTATATGAACTCTCGGCGACCACCGTAGCGCCAGCATTGCACTTGAGTTCGCCCGATTTAAGCGTGGATATAAAGCTCAGTTCCGACGCGCTAAGGGTTCGAACGCCCGAAAGCTTTCTCAAACTGCATCTGGCAACGGACTTGGGCGAGGTATCTACCTTGGCGTCCAATGAATTTACCCTCAATTGATTTTGAGGATCAACGCAGAGTGCGCAGAGTGTGTTCCCTCGCCGTTGGACTATGTCTTATTTAAATGACGAATGATGCCAGCAAAGCGTATCTGTCTGAAAATAAGACATCGCGCAGTCGTTCCGACCGCTGCCCCCGCCTCGTAATACAACTGCTTCAGCCCATCGGGCGCTGTCGACCCAGCGAGTTTTGGAGAATAACATGAATGCGCGCAAAATATGCGTACTCGTTGCTGAGCACCAATACTTTATCGCGATGGAAGTTGAGCAGATTTTGCAAAAAATTGCAGGCTGCGATGTGACTATCTGCAGGCGAAACGAAATTGATCAGGAACTGGAAGCGCGGCGATATGATCTTGTTCTGGTCGACGCGGAAGCCACCGTGTCGGAATGCGAAGACGAAGCACGCATGATCATCGCCAAGGGCGCGAAGGTAGCATTCCTGTGCGCAGATACGCAGCTCTCGGCTGAGATCGACCGAGCACTGGGCTTAGCTGTATTGGAAAAGCCCTTTACCGAAAACGCTGTAATTCGCTTTATTGAAAAGGCAATCAGCCCGTTACAGACAGGCTGATTGCATTTATGTCATGTCAAACCGCGAAGGACTGCCTCACAACGGCAGAACTATTCGCGTCAGGGCCAAATTCGTCCTCGTTGTCTATGCCCAGCAATTCCTGAAGTCTGCCACGCGCGCGATTGATACGACTCTTGATTGTACCGACCGCGCAGCCGCAAATTTCCGCAGCTTCTTCGTAGGAAAAGCCTGAAGCGCACACAAGAACAATGGCTTCACGCTGCTCTTCACCAATCTGATCAAGTGCCTTCATGAAATCCTTCATATCCATCGAACCATATTGGTTGGGATGAATTGAAAGTTGCGAGGTGTAGTGACCATCGGGGTCAGATACTTCCCGACCCTTCTTACGCATCTGCGAGTAAAACTCGTTACGAAGGATGGTGAATAACCAGGCTTTGATGTTTGTACCGAGTTCAAAAGATTCCTGCTTCGTCCAGGCTTTGACCACAGTTTCCTGAACAAGGTCATCAGCACGATCATACTGACCGCACAAGGAGGCTGCAAAAGCGCGCAAGCTTGGTATCGTAGCAAGCAATTGCCTTTTGAATTCGTTTTGCGGCTCAACCACTTCACTCATCAACGGCATCCTTGGATGTTACAGAATTCAAGCTGGCTTTCTCTGCTGCCTCAAGTTTGTCGAGCAACTGAAGCAACTGGTCAGGCACCGCTTCGCCTTCCAAGCTGCTGTAAAGCTCCTTCAGCTTGAGCGCGACGCCGTCCTGTATCACATCGGAATAAGGCCCAGGATCTGATCCTAAACCTTTGCTCGACCTATTATCCATTTGCTGCATGTCCACTATCGCTTTTCCTGTTCACCGCTTAACGGCGCTCACGCGGGTAAGTTCCATAGACCGCGTGTTTTTTATCTTACGAACCAAAAATCTCATACCGCGGAAATATTTCGTGGGATCCAGGCGGAACCAGAATGCAACTCTTGCGTTATCGACACAGCAAAAAAGGAGAGTGAAAATGCTATACTACGCATTGGTATTTCTGGTCGTGGCCCTCATTGCGGGCGCTCTCGGCTTTGGTGGCATCGCAGGCGCGTCCGTAGGCATCGCCAAGATCCTGTTCTTCATCTTCCTGGTACTTTTCATTGTATCACTGGTTGCCGGCGGTCTTCGCAGAAGAACTTGAACCCGCTGCAAATGCAAAATCCAAAAAGTGCCCGGTCAAAAGCCGGGCATTTTCTATTGAAAGTTACAATGTCAGCGGCGCAACGCATTTGAACATAAGATAATAAGGCAATTATCGGTTTCAACAGCCACCACGGCCTGAAACCCTCTCTACGCAGAATACGTCAGCCGATCGCCATCACCAGAATGGCAATCAATCCAAGAGCGACAACGCAAAACAGCACAGACACAATCAATGAGGTTGATCCGCGCCATGTAGGAGGAACCATTGATTCCGTGTCCTGATCGAGATGGGCGTCCTGCGCCATTTTTCTGATCTGATCGTCTCTGTTTTCGTGTTCCATTCGGATATCTCCTCTGCCTATTGGCTGGGCAGGGATCTGTGCATGTCAGTGAAGCTTGCGACCTCACCATCGGGTGCAACCGACGCGCTCGCCGTTCTATAGACCTCCGGACCAGCCTTGATATCAATCCGCTTGCGGCCAGCTAGAAGATTAGCGCCAACGGTATTGCAGGCACCGTAAACTTCCACGCCCTCGAGCCGTGCCTTGCGAATCTCAACCGGAAGCTGACGCTCACATAGTCTCGGACTGGTATAGGAAAGCACACGCACCGGCTCCTGAAGGCACTCTCCAGCCCCGGTGGGGCAAGCGACCAATACCAAAACAGCTGCCAAACCTGCCATCATCAATTCCTCTTGTCACAAAGGTTAATGAAGAGCAGGCGACTTTGTTCCGCAGGATCAGATGGTTCGGTGAATGATGCCTTGAATGAACCCCAATTTCTGCACGATCGAGGCAGAAAAGACAAAGGGGTAAAGGTCTGGCTGACCGATACTGCGATTGATCGCGTTGACAGCCACCGACAACGCCGCCCAGGCCGACGTCATCTTTTCAATGTCTTCCCCTTGATAGGGATCGAATGAGAACTGCATGCCAGCGGGCATGACCCCATGATCGAATGCGGTATCAAGGCCATCAATCATGTGCAGATAGTGCGCCCAACTCTCCGCGAAATCTTCCCAGGGATGGCTCGATGCGTAAGCGCTGATGAAGTTTGACTGCCAATCGAGTGGAGCACCGTCGGCGTAATAGCGCTCGAGTGCCTGTGAGTACTCATCCCGCTCATCGCCGAACACGGCTCTCGCCGCTTCGAGCTTGCCGCCATCGCGCACAAGGCGATTCCAGTAATAATGCCCGGACTCATGGCGAAAATGTCCGACCAACGTTCTCATCGGTTCACCCAACGCCTCGCGCCTAGCCTCGCGCTCGGGAGAGCTCGCTTCGGCGATATTGATGGTGATAACACCATTGTCGTGCCCGGTCAGGACATGGCCGCCGTCCGGACTGCCTGGATCGTCCGCAAGAAGCTCGAACGCGAGCCCCTCTTCGGGATCCTCTTCCCGCGACACGATGGGAAGACCGAGACGAATGAGACCGTAAAGAAAGAACCTCTTGGCCGCCTCCAAAGCGCGCCAGCGCTCGACGAACTCGTCATTGGAAAGGTCTGGCACAATGCTGTTCAGGCGACAGGCTTTGCAAAAGTCGCCCTCGCCCTCCTTCACCAGCCAGTTGCAGCCACCGAGATCAGCATTGGCACAGATGTGAAACCCATTCGGTGCGACATCCCGATAGCAGAGCATGCTCAGGCTGTCGGGATCAAAGCCTAGATGAGCGCCACAGGTCAGACATTCCGTGTTGTCAAAATTGACGATGGTGCTGCATTCATTGCATTCAAACCGCTTCATACTGTTTTAGCCTCGAATTGGTTGCCTGCACGGTTAGCCATACCGACCGAAACCGTAGGCAAGATATTTTTCAAGATTGCCGAGAACACCAGCAATGATGGCACCGCAATAAAGCCCCCGATCGGACCCCAAAGCCACAGCCAGAACGTGAGCGCCAGGAAGATCAGAAATGGATTGATCGTCATTGAGGACCCAAGTGCGCGTGGCGTCACAAACTGCGACTCCATCAGATTGAGAGAAAGATAAATCATCGCCGGCAACATGATGGCGAACCCGCTGTCATAGGTCGCAAGGCCGATGGCCATGAGAATGATGGCCATCAGGACCGGTCCGACATAGACCACATAATTGAGGACAGCCGCGAGAAGCCCCCACACCAATGCAGAAGGCGTGCCGATCATCCAAAGAGCAAAGCCGACCGAAAGGCCCAATCCAATGTTGATGATGGTGATCGTGAACAGGTAACGCGACATCATGGTTTCGACGTCACGGAATATATGGGCCATGCGCCAGCGCAGGTTGCGGGTAATGCACAGCTTGAGCACTGCAGCCCGGAAATCATCACGTGTTGCTACAAAGAAATAGAGGCTTGCGAGGAACAACAAAACTTGCGCGACATAGACCGGCGCAAGCGTGATCACTGAGCCGACACCGCCTCCTTCATCCACAGTCACCTTCATATGACCAACTTCGCCGGCAGCCTGTCCCAGGCGATCGCGAATGTCGTTTAGAGACGAAAGTGTCGAGCGCCAGTCTGATATCTGCAATTGCAGTGACTTCCAGATCTCGGGCGCTTTCTGCACCCACCCTGAAATCGGTACGGAAAAGCCGATGATTGCTGACATGATGATAAAGAGAAGCAGCAAGACCACGACACCAGATGAGAGCCAGGAAGAAAGACCTCTCCGCTCGAGTATTCTGGCAAGTGGCGCTACCATCAATCCGACGACCACGCCGAGGCTGACAGGTGCGATAATGATTTCGCCATAGTCCATGGCAGCGATAATCGCCAGAAGCGCAACCAGAATGACCGACAGGCGCGCCATAACGCTAATCAGTTCGCTAAAATCGATCCTCTTGGGAATGGAACCGGCCCTTTTCATGATAGCCACAGGCGTACTCGCTTTGGAAATGCAAGCCGGTCGTTAATGTTCCCGCGCCACCCGGTTTAAGCGCGCAAATCTGCTGGAAAAACCAGTTCGTAATAGACGCCCTTGTCATCGCATCGATGAACGGCGCTTCCATTGACAGAAGCGGGCACCACCCGTTCGAGAACCGTGCTGCCAAAGCGCCCGTTTCCGGCCTCGAAATCGGAGCCATCTTTGCGAGAAGACGTCTCGTTCCAGATGATCCGGATATTCTTGCCTTCTTCAGTGTCCACCGTCTCACAACTGACCTGTACGAGGCCCGACGCCTTTATGATATCGCCATGGCTGATCGCATTGACGATCAACTCATGCAGGGCAAGCCCCACATGCATGGACGCATTGGGAGACAGGAGAAGATTTTCACCCGTCACAACAATCGCAGACGGATTGTCAGACAAAAATCTGGAAAGCTGACTGTCGAGTAAATCGCGGAACGCCGCACCACGCCAACTGGAATCTGTGACCAGATCTTGCGACTGTGAAAGCGCGTAGAGGCGCCCTCTGAACTTTTGCAAAAAGCTCTCAAGCGAACCGGAAAAACGCGCCGTTTGCGATGCGATACCCTGCACAACCGCCAGGAGGTTCTTCGACCTGTGGCTGACTTCCAGAAGCAGTGCGCGCAACACTTTTTCGCGCTGACGCTCTTCGGATTTATCCGTCACTGACAATATGTAATGAAGCCCCCCGTCCGGTATGTCGACTTTTCGACACCGGAACTCGAAGGTGTTTTCACCATCGTCGCTCAGTTCGATCTTTGATTGGTCCCCAACCTGCTGCAGGCCTGAACGGAGGGCGTGAAGCTTGCCGGCGATATCATCGCCAAAGATGATATCGTCCGACGGTTCATGATCGAAGTGCTTGCTCCAACGTGCCGGCAGCCTTGTGATACAGATGCACCGCTCCTGCTGGTCGTAGAGGATGTAGCAAGCCCCCATATCAATCAGCGCATGGATAAAGAAATCGCCCGCTAGCGCGTCAATTCCTCCAGGCTCTACCCACGTTAATCTGTTCACGAACTCAAACCTCAGTTGGCAACCGGCAGACGCCGATGCTCGGACAAGTATATCTCCTCGCACACATCGGCTAGCTACCCGCGCTCTTCATTCAGGCGCCTTCTTTCTGCCTCTCGTTGAAGAACAATGCCTGACTGATCAGCGCCTTCACCATGTCTGGGTTGAACGGCTTGGTGACAAGAAATGCAGGTTCCGGCCGCTCACCTGTCAACAGACGCTCAGGAAACGCCGTGATGAAAATGACGGGAATAGTGTCAACCTTCAGAATATCATTTACCGCATCGATACCTGAGCTACCATCAGCAAGCTGGATGTCGGCAAGGATCATCTTGGGAGACGTGGTTTTGAACAGCGCAACCGCTTCGGAATGGGTACGCGCGACGCCGGTGACGCGATGCCCCAGATCTTCGACCATCTGCTCGATATCAAGCGCAATCAGCGGCTCGTCTTCGATAATCATGATCTCCGTTGCGACCTGCGCAGAAATTTCATGCGACGCCTGATCGATCAGGCGCGAGAATTCCGCGTCATCCACTGCGAGAATTTCGGCTGCTTCAGAAGCGCTGAAACCTTCAACAGATACAAGCAAGAATGCGACGCGCTCTTTCTTGGGAAGGTTCGAGAGGTTCTCGGAAGCCCTGTTTTCCCATGCAAAAGGGGATGGCGTCGGATCGATATCCACATCCAGCCTGTCAAACACATTCACAAAAAGCTTGTAGATACCGACACGGTCGTCACCAGTTTGCGGAAAGAGGGAAATATCCTCAATCAACGCTTCAAGCATTGCGGCTACGTAGGAGTCACCGGAACGTTGGGAACCGGTGACGGCCCGGGCGAAGCGCCTCAAATACGGCAGATGAGTTGCGACGCGTGCAGTCAGGGACATAAGAGATCTCTCCAGTTATCGAGAAGGCATTCAATCTGGGGCATAACGAACGCCCTTGAAAAAAGTTCCGGGAAGAGGGGAACTTTTTTCACGCTCAGGATTTAACACCGAATGCACACGTGAAATAGTGGAAGTCTGCCTAGGTGGCAATGATTTCGGGCAGGGAAAGCTAAATGGTCGTCGAAAATAACGGAAGTAAAGAAAAATCGAATAAATCGGATGGAAAGAAAAATTCCGATCCCAACAAACCGGTTGATTTAATTGCATCTAAACTTCGAAATTTCTACGACAGCGTTACCGATGAAGGAACGCCGGACTTTTTGTTAAACCTGCTTGATCGTCTGGATGCTGCAGAAAACGCCGCAAAATCCAAGAAGCAATCTGAAAGCAACGATTGAAGAGGCGACAGCATCGACGTCGCCTCCCCTCGGACTTAAAGCTTTATTCACTGACGATCGCGCGCAACATCCACAGCGCCTTTTCGTGGAACGTCAGTCGATCCGTCAGCATGTCCTCGGTCACCAGGTCGCCTGCGTCGCCGGCCTTTTCACCAGCCTTGCGCATCAACTTGACAGCCGCCTCGTGATCCGCAATCAGATCAGCAACCATTTCGCGAGCCGTTTCATGATTGGTGGCGCCAGCCTTGGGCGTAAAGCTCGAAGTTGCACCCATTTCCACTGGTGCCAGATGACCAATCGCGCGAATACGCTCCGCAATGACGTCCGCCGCAGCGAACAGCGTCTCGTAATGCTCCTCAGTCAATTCATGGATCGATTTGAACAGAGGACCCACAACATTCCAGTGGTAGATATGGCTCTTGATCGTCAATCGATAAGTGCCCCCAAGAATGTCCGTGAGATGCTTGGCCATCTCTTTCCGATAGGCCTTGGTCAGGCCGGTATCAATGTCTTCTTCGTGGGTATGAACTTGAAGGACTTCGGCAGTGTTTGCCATGAAATTATTCCTTTCTCGAAGGTGAAAACTACGTCCGCGACTTCTACCGAGGCGGCCCCTTGGCGGCCTTCATCAGGGCGTAACTGATACCAGCGACGGCCACCAAAGTGGCGATCGGACTCTTTTGAACCAGTCCCGGAACCGATAACATTGCTGCTTGCGCCATGCTTTGCTCAAGGGACGCAGCGCGCAGCTGACGGGCGATCAGCGCTCTGCGGCGGGCGCGATGGTTCATGAAGGAAACCACGGCCCAAACAAGCAGCGCGGCCAAAATGCTGCCAGCTGCAATTGACAGACTGGCAAGCTTGGGACCGTAAACATCATCGACCACAAACCACAAAGAGACGACCAGCGCGACATAGGCGGTTACCGAAAACAATGCGATCAGCACCCCCCCCACCGCCGATCGCTTGATACGCGCTGGAGAAGGAAGATAACTGCCGAAAAGCATCATCGCTATTTGTCCAGCCAATCCGCTCAAGGTCTTATCGCCGCGTGAAGATTGCGAAGAGAAAACCGACGCCTGCGGCGATACCAACAGAGGCGAGCGGATTTGCACGGATGCGATCTTCAAAGTCGCTTTCTGCGCTGACAAATCTATCTTTTGCGTCATTGGCAACGGCGGCAGCATTTTCAGCCAGCGTATCCTTGAAGGCACCGGCCTGGCGAACAGCTTGATCTGCCTTGCCCGCACCAAAATCTGAAACGGTCTGCGTCAGCACCGCAATATCAGCGCGCAGATTGTCGATCTGTGCCGCAATGTCTTCGGCAGTCGCTGCCTCAGTCTTCGGTCCAGCTTTCTGTGCTGTTGATGTAGCCATTGTCCAAGCTCCTTTATTCGGTTCTTTGTCCGATCAAATTTATCTGGTTGGCAAACGCACGTCGGGGTCACTTTGTTCCGCAAACGATTCGATTGATTGGCAAAGAAGCTGTCAGAATGGACCGGAGAAGTATTGCCGCGGGACGGACGAAGCTAAGTTCATGACATGTCCGCCAGCATGTGACACAGGCCCTCGCGCATGAGGATTCTGGAGCATCAGGATTCTTAAGAATACACGCATGGCATTCAACCATCCGCTCTGCTTTCGTCCCTGAAGTTTTGCTCGGGAGTGGAACCCATTGCCTCACCGCACGTTTAATCCCCGAACAATAACTTTACACGGAAGGAGAAAGTCATGAACTGGAATCAGGTCGAAGGTAACTGGGAGCAGCTCAAGGGTAAGGCTCAGCAGCAGTGGGGCAAGCTCACGAATGACGATCTCGACGTCATCGCTGGCAACCGTCGCGAATTGGCTGGCCGTATTCAGGTAGCTTATGGCAAGTCCGAGGAAGAAGCCGAGACGGAAATCGATAACTGGCTCGGCAAGCACTGACTTGGCTGAACGAGTGCTCGATAGCTGAGCGCTAACTCAACGAAAGCCGTACCCGTGAGGGTGCGGCTTTTTCGTGTTTGCATGAGGCCGGTTGACCTCGACGTGCAAAATCGTCGATATCCGATAATGTACCCAGTCGGCGCGAGGGCGCCACCTAAAAAGGATATGCTCGCCCGCATGACCTATAACCGCAAATTCGTCCGTGCTTCTCTCATAATGGTCCTGGTAGGCCTTGCCATGTTGCTGGCCATTATTGCGTCTGCTCTCCTGTTCGTTGAACGCACCAGCGCATCATTCGACAGGCTGGTCGAAGAACTGGCAATACGGCGCTCCACAGCTGACCTGTTCAGTCTGGTGCAGGATGCCGAGACGGGCCAACGCGGTTATCTGCTGACAGGAAACACCCTCTTTCTGGAACCCTATGATGAGGCCCTGGAGGAAATCAAGAAGGCGAAAAGTGACTTGCTGGCGAGTGCCTCTGATCGAAAGGGTTACGAAGGCCAGGTCGCTCCGCTGATCTCAATGATCGATACCAAACTGGACGAAATGGCGAGGACAATCCTGCTTGCAAAGGCAGGCAATCTGGAAAGTGCACTGAAGATCATACAAGACGGTCTCGGTCGAAAACTCATGACTAGCATTCGCCAGGGCATGCAGACGATCCTGGATATTTCCGACGTCAACATACAGTCGAACATCGGAACCCAGATCAGAAGCTCCGCTCAATTGAAATGGACGATCCTCGGCGCTGGAATTGCCATCGTTATTGTTCTTGGTGGCGCGATTTACGTCATCATGCGCCATGTCCAGTCAATCACTTCCGCCAGACGGGAAATGATGCGGTTGAATGAGGAGCTTGAAGACAGGGTGTTGGAGCGCACTGAAGACCTTGTACGTGCCAACCAGGAAATCCAACGTTATGCTTACATCGTAACCCATGACCTACGAGCACCCCTCGTCAACATCATGGGCTTTACCAGCGAACTGGAAATGTCCCTTGAACAGATGAAGGCCTATGTGTTGGCCGATGGCGAGCAATTGAGCACGCAGGATATCCAGGATGCGCGCACGGCGGCAACGGAGGAGGTTCCCGAAGCTTTGAACTTCATCCGTTCATCGACCTCAAAGATGGACGGCCTGATCAATGCCATCTTGAAAATCTCGCGTGATGGTCGCCGCCAGCTCAAACCAGAGCGGGTCGACATCAGAGCCGTTGTTGAAAACAGCTCATCCAGCCTCCAGCACCTGATTGACGGAGCCGACGGAACTGTTGAGATCAAAATGCCCAGGATCAGCGTCAACTCGGACCGCCTGTCCATTGAACAAATTTTTACGAATCTTATGGACAATGCCATAAAATACAGGAACAGAGAGCGGCCACTAAAGGTTGTTGTTACTGCGGCCCGCAAGGGAACGATGTTGGAAGCAGAAATTTCCGACAATGGTCGCGGGATCGGACCGGACGATCTGGAGCGCGTGTTCGAACTCTTTCGAAGAGCGGGCACGCAGGACCAGACCGGAGAAGGCATAGGACTTGCGCATGTCAGGTCCTTGGCAAGAAATCTCGGCGGTGACATATCAGTTAGATCGACCCTCGGTGAGGGCTCGACATTTGTTTTGAGGATTCCTGCCGATCTGGGGCAGATCCTGAGGAGAGTATGAGTATGAAGGCAATCGGCAAGGAAGTTACCATCGTCATGGTCGAGGACGATGAAGGTCATGCTCGACTGATCGAAAAGAACATCCGCCGGGCCGGTGTCAGCAATGAAGTGCTTCCATTCACCGACGGCACCTCAGCTCTCGACTTCATCCTCGGCAAGGACCGTACCGGCAAGGTGTCCGAAGATCGATATCTTCTGATTCTTCTTGATCTCAATCTCCCCGACATGTCGGGAACGGAGATCCTCGAAAAGGTCAAGGCCAATCCCCACACCAAGCGCCTGCCGGTCGTCATTCTGACCACGACAGATGACGAAACAGAAATTCAGCGTTGCTATGATTTGGGCGCGAATGTCTACATTACAAAACCAGTCGACTACGACGGCTTTGCCAATGCCATTCGCCAGCTGGGGCTGTTTTTCTCGGTCATGCAGGTTCCCTGATCGGGCCAGTCAACAATCGAGTTTTCTAATCTCGAATTTTTTGAAAACGGCGGCGTGCAATAACGCCGCCGTTCTCATTTGTTGTGTTCGATGTCAGATCGGGTAGTGAAGAGGACCGTCCTGGACTGTGATCCAGCGCAGATCGGTAAACTCAGCTACGCCCCAGATACCACCGAAACGCCCGTAGCCGGAAGACTTGACCCCGCCGAATGGCATTTGTGCCTCATCATGCACTGTCGGCCCATTCACGTGGCAGATACCGCTTTCGATCCGCCGCGCCACAGCCATTGCCCGCGTGCTATCGCGACCGAAAACGGCAGCCGAGAGACCGAACTCACTGTCATTGGCAATTGTAACGGCCTCATCGATCGTTTTGGCCCGGATGATGGCGACAACCGGGCCAAAACTCTCTTCGGAGTAAAGCCGCATGTCAGATGTGACATGGTCCAGTGCCGCCGCATTGAGAATGGTCTTGTCTCCGCCGCCAGCAATCAACGTGGCACCCTTGTCCACAGCATCTGCGGTCAGTTCACGCACCCTGTCTGCAGCCGCCTGTGACACCAGCGATCCAAGCGGCGCTTGTCCATCGCCCGGGTCCCCCGCAACCAAATTTTTGACCTTTTTGGCAAACGCCTCGACGAACGCATCGCCAATGTCGCCGACAGTGATAATCCGCTCCGTCGACATGCAGATCTGGCCCTGGTTCATATAGGCGCCAAAGCCGGCCGCAGCGACTGCTGCATCAATATCGGCATCATCAAGAACGATCATCGGCGCCTTGCCACCAAGCTCAAGAAGAGCGGGCTTCAGATGGCGTCCTGCAAGTTCACCAATTACCCGGCCAACACGCGTCGATCCCGTGAAGTTCACACGCCGTACGGCAGGATGCGCAATGATTGTCTCCACGATCTCGGCCGCATCATCCGGCGCATTGGAGATGGCATTCAAGACGCCCGCGGGAAAGCCTGCCTCGGCAACAGCTTCAATAATCAGCGAATGCGTTCTCGGGCAAAGCTCTGACGTCTTCATGACCACTGTATTTCCGCAGGCAAGCGGCGTGGCAATGGCGCGAACGCCGAGAATGACGGGGGCGTTCCATGGCGCCATGGCGAGCACAACGCCGGCAGGTTGGCGCACCGCATATGCCGTCGAGCCGGGGCGGTTGGATGGAATGATCTCGCCCTTGATTTGCGTGGTCAAAGCTGCAGCTTCCACAAGCATGTTGGCGGCCAGCATGAGGTTGAATCTCGCCCAGCCCTCCGTGGCGCCAATCTCGTCCTTCATCGCCTGCACGATATCGTCGCCACGCGCCTGCAAGGATTGCGCGGCTGCCAGCAATTTTCCGCGACGCTCTCCAGGTGACGTCTGCGACCAGACAGAAAATGCGCGCTGAGCAGCATCAACCGCCGCACGTGCATCATCCACCGATGCGGCTGCGGCTTCAGTCACGATGTCTCCGGTCATCGGACTCTTGCGATTGAAGCGCCGATCGTCCTTCGCGGGAACATGCTGACCATCGATATAAAGATTGAGATTATCCATAATTCCTATCCTCCTAAAACTTTCATTACCTGCCTCCCCTGAAACGGGCTCCCCTTCACCTAGTGCCGAGCTAAGTGAAACGCCAGTCGCGGCCGTGACCGAAATGAATCGACTCCATGAGTTTGATGGTGTATCCGTGCGATTAATCGATTAATCATCTATCGCGGCCAAACCGTTGAATTCGAACCGAACACGTCCAAACCTTAGTCAGATCGCCGGGCTGCTCGGTGTATCGACCGCGACCGTGTCCAACGCGCTGTCTGGCAAAGGTCGCGTCTCATCTGAACTGGCCGACAAGATCCGAGGGATGGCTGCAGACCTGGGCTATATGCCAAGCACTGCCGGGCGAGCCCTGAGAACCGGACGCAGCAGGGTTCTCGGGCTCGTCCTACCGGATATCGCAAATCCCCTCTTCCCGCAGATCGCACAGGCAATTGAAAATGCCGCTTCCAAAGCAGGATACGGAATACTGATTGCCGACTCCAGGGGCGATGTTTCCATGCAGACAGAGGCAATCAGCCGCCTGCTGGAACGCGGCGTGGACGGCATTGTCATCGTGCCCCGCCGAGGCACGCGCATCGCCGATATCGGCAGCCCGGTCGCCGTCATCGACAGCCCCTCAACACCCGGGAATACGGTGTCTGCAGATCACTGGCAGGGCGGCCAACTGATCGCCGATCACCTGATTGCGCTGGGCCACCGGAAACTACTTATCCTCGGCAACAATCCAGATTCGAATGTGCAGAACGACCGGATCGGTGGCTTGAAGTCACGCCTTCCCGCTGATGTTCATTGCGAGGTCCTCTGGATCGAAAAGCAGGAACGCTGTCACGGAACAGGCTGCGCACTGGGTTTGCAGCAAAAGGTCGAGGAAGGCTTCACAGCCTTTGCAGCTGTTTCTGATCTCCACGCATTGCGCGCACTGACTGAACTTCAGCGCGCCGGAATTCGTGTTCCCGAACAGGTCAGCGTGACAGGTTTCGATGATCTGATCTGGTCAACCGTTGTGACCCCGGCACTGACCACCATTCACATGGATATGCCTTTGATCGCAGAGATCGCAATCGATGCTCTGGTGTCCGTGATCGAGAGGGACTCGGGCGACAGTGAAGCGGGCACCGAGCAGCCGCCGAATTCAGCATCGGCAACCAGGCAACAGGTGCCGATGAGCCTGATCGTCCGCCAGACCTCCGGTCCACCTCAGACGTTTCCGCATTAGAAATTGTACCCCAGAAGGAGAACCCGATGATTAACAAAACAATCCTGGCTTCGGCCACCGCTTTGATGCTCACCATGGGCTCTGCCCAGGCGCAGGAAAAGACCCTGACGATTTCGGTCTATGCGTTCGGACAGGATGAGTTCAAGGAGATCGTCTACGACCCGTTCGAAGCCAAGTGCGACTGTAAACTTGTTGTCGAAACCGGCAACAGCGTCGAACGTATCGCAAAAATGGAAGCCAACAAGGACGCGCCTGTCATCGACATGGCCGTCGTCTCGATGGCAGATGCGCTGTCAGCATCCCGCATGGGCCTGATCGACAAGATCGATACCTCCAAGCTGTCCAGCTACGACAAGCTCTATGACATCGCGAAGGATCCCAACGGCGACGGCATGAGCGTTGGCTACACATTCTACGCAACATCCATCGCTTACCGCTCCGACAAGATGACGGTCGACTCCTGGGCCGACCTTCTCAAGGACGACGTGGTTTCTCATATTGCTTTCCCGAACGTCACCACCAACCAGGGGCCGCCGTCGCTCTACATGCTCGGCAAGGCTCTCGGCTCGGACGCAGCAGACCTTAAGACCCCCATAGAAGCCGTCGGCAAGAAGAAGGACGAAATCGTGACCTTCTACGTCAAGTCGTCGCAGCTGGTTCAACTGATGCAGCAGGAAGAAATCTGGGCAGCCCCCGTTGGCCGCTTTTCCTGGGCGCCCTTCACCAAACTCGACCTGCCGATCAAGTGGGCCACTCCGAAGGAAGGCCAGACTGGCGGCATGAACGTGATGGTCGTGACCAAGAATTCCAAGAACCGCGACCTGGCACTTGAGTTCATGGACTTTTGGCTGTCCACGGAGATCCAGACCAAACTCGCTGAAAAACTGGTCGACAGCCCGGCCAATGCAGAAGTGAAAGTCTCCGATGAGGTGGCCAACAACATCACCTATGGCGAGGAAACGGCAAAGAGCCTCAAGCTCATTCCCTCAGCCATTGCGCTCGACAATCGCGACGCTTGGCTGGCGGAGTGGAACGCCAAAGTCGGTCAGTGATCAACGGCTGAAACAAACCTGACACCAATGCCTCCCAAGGCTCAAGGGTGCGGCGGCAAGACTTCGGTCTTCTGCCGCACCCTGATCAACAGTTTTCCAAGAGGATGAGACGACATGTTTCAGAACCGGGCAGAAGCGATGGCGCTCGCCCTACCAGCCGCGGTCTTCGCAGCCATCGTCTTTCTCGTGCCTGTTGCGCTCCTTCTCTCGGAAGGCTTCCGCACGGCCGATAGCTGGACCATTTCTGCCTATGTCGACTTTTTTTCGCAACCGCTCAACCGAACCGTCTTCCTGCGTACGCTCAAGCTGGGCTTTTTGGTCACCCTGGCAGCCGCCATTATCGGTTATGCAACGGCCTATGCGATCGTTTCGCTGCCTCCGGGCAGCAAGGGTAAGATGATCGGCCTTGTCGTTCTTCCTCTGATGATATCCCCCGTTGCCCGAACCTATGCCTGGATCGTGATCCTGGGACGCACGGGGATCATCAATCAGGCAATGATGGCAATCGGATTGACGGATGAGCCGGTCAGAATCCTGTTTACTGAAACTGCAGTCTTCATCGGCCTCCTGCAACTCTTCCTCCCATTGATGGTCATTTCCCTGATCAGTGCGCTTGAAAACCTGCCAAAGGATGCTGTTCCAGCAGCCCGTGTGCTGGGTGCCAATTGGTTCCAGGTGTTCTGGAAGGTCATTCTGCCGCTCACCCGTGAGGGGCTCGTGGTCGGCGGCACGCTCGTCTTCACCGGATCGATGACAGCCTATATCACGCCCGCCATTCTGGGCGGCTCCAAGGTTCTCATGCTCGAAACCCTGCTTTACCAGCAGGTCACCGTGACCAACAATTTCGTCGCTGCCAGCGTAATCGCCTTCATTCTGATCGTCATGAGCTTTGCCGCAAACATTCTGCTGCGACGCATTGCAACGGCGAGGAACAAGACATGATGCAAAGACTGTTCGCCCCCCTCACCCTGTTTCTCGTGCTGATATTTCTGATTGGCCCCTTCCTCATTATTGTGGCTGCGTCCTTTTCGGCGGGCGACACGCTGGCCTTTCCGCCGCAGGGTTTCTCCTTCAAGTGGATCGTGAAAGTCTTCACGGTCGAGAGTTTCCGACAGAGTTTCGCCGTATCCATGTTTCTGGCCATTGGGGGCACCTTCACGGCCCTCCTGATGGGCATCCCGGCATCTTACGCAATGTCACGCTACAAGCTGCCGGGTGCAGAGACCGTGCGCTTCATGGTATCGATGCCGATTATCGTTCCCGGCATCATCGTCGGTCTGGCGCTGCTGCGCTACTTTGTGATCCCGGTCGGGCTGTCCATTACGCTCGCGCTGTTTCTTGCCCATACCGCACTGGTGCTGCCCTATGCGGTGCGCGTAGTCTCTGCAAGCCTTGGCAATCTGCGCTCTGATATGGAAGAAGCGGCTGTCTTGCTCGGCTCATCCCGCCTTGGTGCATTCTTCCGCGTCGTGCTGCCCAATATCCGCGGCGGCATCCTGTCGGCCTTCATCCTTGGCTTTGTCACCAGCTTCAATCAGGTGCCTGTGTCGCTGTTCTTGTCCGGTCCAGGTGTCCGTACACTGCCGATCGACATGCTCGGTTACATGGAGATCGTATTCGATCCGTCCATCGCCGCACTGTCATCTTTGCTCGCTTTCCTTTCCATCGGCATTGTCTTTGCCGCCGAACGTTTTCTGGGGTTCTCCCGCTATGTCTGATGCAATTTTCCTTTCCCTCGACAAGCTCACGCTGGCCTATGGCAAAACGACAGCCGTCAAGGATCTCGATCTCAATATCCGCAAGGGTGAACTGCTGGCTTTGCTCGGTCCGTCAGGCTGCGGCAAGACGACAACGATGCGTTCCATCGCCGGTCTCATGCCGGTGCGAAGCGGTCGCATCACGCTTGATGGCAAGGATATCACGCGCATACCTGCCAACCGCCGGGAAGTTGGTCTGGTTTTCCAGTCCTACGCACTCTTCCCCCATTTGAGCGTCTTCGAAAATGTCGCCTTTGGCCTGAAGCTGAAGGGCATGAGCGGGGACGCGTTGAATAGAAAGGTCGACGCCGCATTGAAATCGGTCGGCCTGTCGAAATTCTCCAGCCGCAAGACGCCCGAACTATCCGGTGGACAACAACAGCGCGTCGCCCTTGCCCGCTCCATGGTCATGGAACCCAAGGTGTTGATGCTGGACGAGCCACTGTCCAACCTCGACGCGCGCCTGCGTCTGGAAATGCGCACCGAGCTGCAGCGAGTGCAAAAGGAAAGCGGTGTGACAATGATTTTCGTCACCCACGATCAGGTCGAGGCCCTGGCACTCGCAGACAGGATTGTCGTCATGCGCGATGGAGCAATCGAGCAGATTGGCACGCCGGAGGAGATCTACAATCAACCGGCCTCCAGCTTTGTTGCCGATTTCGTCGGTTTTGAAAATATCTTCGCCATCCACAACGGCAAACTCGTGACAGATAAAGGCGAGATAACGAATTCCGCCAGGCTGCCGGCGGCGGCGGGCCTTGCCTGGCGGCCGCGTGCGATTCCGTTGGGTTCAGGTCCTTTTACGGGTATCGTGCGCGGCGTTTCCTTCGCTGGCAGCACCCGGGAATATGTGCTTGAGACCCCGGTTGGACTGGTCAAGGCAGAGACAGATGCCGCTCAGCCTGCATATCAGCTTGGAGCATCCGTTGGATTCGATCTGCCGGTCGATCACGCAGCACCCCTGAACCGGTTCGGGTGATCTGTGATGGGAGTCTGGATTGATACTGATATGGGCTTCGATGACATCGCCGCCATTCTGGTGGTGATGCATGCGGACCTGCCCATAGACGGCATATCGCTTGTATTTGGAAATACACCCCTCGATCAGGTCCGTCGCAATGCAGCTGGCGCGGCAAAAGCCTTCGGCTGGACAGTCCCAATCCATGGCGGGAGAGAGATGCCCGTTATGGGACAGATCGAAACGGCACAGATGATCCTCGGAGATAGCGGCATTCCGACCGCCGGACTGACATTACCCGATGCAGACGAACATCCCCCTAGCGATGCATTCACGGCCATGTGTCATTGGTTGGAAACCGCCCCTGCACCGCGCCGCATCCTGGCATTGGGCCCGTTGACAAATCTGGCGGCCGTTGTCCTGGCACGCCCCGATCTGGCTGCGCGCATCGATGATCTGACCTGGATGGGCGGAGGGCTCACCCGCGGAAATCATACCGCCTCTGCAGAGTTCAATGCCTTTGCAGACCCAGAAGCCGTGGCAATCGTCCTGTCTCACAACCTGCCTCTGCGCATGGTCGATCTCGATTTTTGCCGCAGGGTACTGGCAGGCCCCTCGGAGGTGTTACCCATCCGCGATGCAGGTGGCACTAATGCCGGCCTGATCGCCGATATGCTCGCAGGCTTCATCGCGATTGCAACCAGTCGCGGGCGTTCAGCGATGGCGCTCTACGATCCGGCAGCGGCTGCAGCCTTCGTCAGGCAGGACCTTGTCACATTCCAATCCGCGCGTATCGATATGGAATGCGCAGGCGGCCTCACCCGCGGAAGAACCGTTGTCGAGACGCGGCAAACCCACGGTACCTTCAATGCCGAATTCGCTGCCGACTGCGAAGCGGTTGGCGTGAAGAACGTCGTCATGGACGCTTTGCTGTGGGAGGCCAGCAAACGATGAGCACACAGACCGACCAGCCCCTCGACCTTGCCGATCCGGCTTTGCGGTTACGCGCCGTGGCGGCTGCGCGCGGCGCAGCTCCCTTTGATCGCCTGCTTGTCAATGGCAGGCTGGTTGACATGGTGACGGGTGAAATCCGGGCTGCAGACATCGGCATCGTTGGCGCCCTGATTGCTTCCGTTCATGCACCCGCCAGCCGAAATGATGCGCGTGAGATATTGGATGTCAAAGGCGGCTATCTATGCCCCGGTTTCATTGACACCCATATGCATGTCGAAAGCTCGATGGTAACGCCTGCGACCTATGCAGATGCGGTCGTGCCCAGAGGCGTCACGACTGTCGTCTGGGATCCCCATGAATTCGGCAACGTCCATGGCATAGACGGCGTGGAATTTGCCATAGACGCAACGCGCGACTTGCCGCTCCGCTTCGTCATTCTTGCCCCATCCTGCGTGCCCTCGGCACCGGGTCTGGAACAGGCAGGCGCTGATTTCGAGGCCAGAACCGTTGCGTCGCTGCTGGCAAGACCTGAGGTCGGAGGCATTGCCGAAGTCATGAACATGCGCGACGTCATTGACGGAAAACCGCGCATGAGCGGCATTGTCAATGCCGGATTGCGTGCCGAAAAAATGGTCTGCGGCCATGCGCGCGGTCTGACCGGCGCTGATCTTCAAGCCTTCATGGCGGCTGGCATATCCTCCGATCACGAACTGACATCTGCCGCTGACCTGATGGAAAAACTGCGCGCCGGCCTGACCATCGAGCTGCGCGGCTCGCATGATCACCTGCTGCCAGATTTCGTTGAAGCGTTGAGCGCGTTGGGGCATCTCCCGCAATCGGTCACGCTATGCACGGACGACGTATTTCCCGATGACCTGCTAAAAGGCGGTGGACTGGACGACGTGGTACGCCGTCTCGTCCGCTACGGCTTGAAGCCCGAATGGGCGCTGCAGGCAGCTACGCTGAACGGAGCCCGCAGACTGGGCCGAAACGATATCGGATTGCTCGCTGCCGGCCGACGCGCCGATATCGTGGTTTTCGAGGACTTGACTGACTTTCGAGCGCAACTGGTTATCGCAAATGGCGAAACGGCCAGCGTAAACGGCCAAATGCAGAGACCGTCAATACCATCGACTGCCGATGCCTTCAAAGCCTCCATGAAACTGCGAACACTCGCTCCCGACGACTTTCGGCTGCGGTCCGATGCCAAACGCGTACGCGTCGCCACGATTGACAGGCCGCGCTTTACCCGATGGGGTGAAGCCGAGACAGATGTCACAGATGGTTTCATCAATCCGCCAGAAGGGGCCACGCTGATCGCAGTCGCACACCGACATGGATTAACCGATGCAACTCCCCGAGTTGGTTTTTTGCGGGAGTGGGGCAGTTGGACCGGTGCCTTTGCAACCAGTGTGTCTCATGACAGCCACAACCTTACCATCTTCGGTGGCAATCCCGAAGATATGGCTGCTGCGGCAAATGCCGTAATAGCAGCGGGCGGCGGCATGGCGGTGGCATCCGGTGGAAAAGTACTGGCGGTCGTCGCCTTGCCAGTTTCGGGGCTCGTGTCCGAACGCCCCCTCAGCAATGTTGCAAGCGACTTTTCCGCGTTGCGCGATGCCATGGATAAGGTGGTAGAATGGCAACCACCTTATCTCGTCTTCAAGGCCTGCTTCGGTGCAACGCTGGCCTGCAACGCAGGACCGCATCAAACCGACCTCGGCATTGCCGATGTCTCCGCCGGCAAACTGCTTGCGTCACCCGTTCTGGAAATTATTACCTGACGATCCATACGAAGGACCCATGACCGATCCACTTGAAGACGACATCCCGTTCCTGACCGAATTGCGCCGTGACCTTCACGCGCACCCCGAACTCGGATTTGAGGAAACGCGCACGAGCGGTATCGTTGCCCGCCTGTTGGAAGAGGCAGGCATTGCAGTCCATCGCGGATTCGGTGAAACTGGCGTCGTCGGCACCTTGCAGGTTGGCAACGGCACGCGAACCATCGGCCTGCGCGCAGATATGGATGCCCTGGCCATGCCCGAGACGGTGGACCGGCCCTACAAGTCGACAGTACCCGGAAAAATGCACGCCTGTGGTCATGACGGGCATACGACATTGCTTCTGGGGGCTGCGCGCGCATTGGCCAAGAGCCGCAATTTTTCGGGCACGGTTCACTTCATCTTCCAGCCGGCAGAAGAGGGCCGAGGCGGCGCCAAGCGCATGGTGGAAGACGGCCTGTTCGATCGCTTCGCCTGCGATGCGGTCTATGGCCTGCATAACATGCCCGGCCTCGATACGGATGAAATCGCAGTCGTTGAAGGACCACAACTGGCCTCATCGGACAGTTGGCTCGTCACCCTGCGGGGTACAGGAACCCACGGCGCCAAGCCCCATCTCGGTCGAGATCCGATTACCGCCGCCGGCACATTCCTGTCGTCGCTACAAAGCATCGTTGGCCGTGTTGTCGATCCGCTACAGCCAGCCGTCGTCAGTGCCTGTTCCGTGCAGGCTGGCGACTCGAAAGCCCTGAACGTGATCCCTGACATCGTGGAAATCGGTGGAACGGCGCGCGCCTATTCAAAGGACGTTCGAGACCAGCTCGAAAAGGAAATTGGCCGAGTTGCTGAAGGCACAGCCGCAATGTTCGGCATTCAAGCGGATTATAAATACATCCGCCGAATTCCGCCTGTGATCAACGATCCGGATGCGACGGCGCGCGCCCTTGCGGTCGCCCGCGACGTTTTCGGCGATAAAGTCAGAACCTCCTTCCCGCCCTCCACAGCGGGAGATGATTTCGCTTTCTTTGCCGACAAGGCCCCTGGCTGCTACGTGTGGCTCGGCAACGGCCCTGCCCGTGACGGCGCACTCCACCACAACACTGCCTATGATTTCAACGACGACGCAATCGGTTTCGGCGTCCGCTTCTGGACCCGCCTGGTCGAACGCGAACTTGCAGCAGACGTCTGAGGAAAAGGAATTGCCAATGCAGCCCCAGGACGTCTGGCAGGAAGTCTATCCGCCAAACTCATTTCGGGTGGATCAGGGCCATGAACAGTTTTTTCCGGCAACGCTCGGGGACGGCCGACAGATCAGGCTGCCCATTCGACCGCTTGCCGATGGCCAGCATGCCTTCGCATCTCTGATCATCAATCAGGCCAGTTTTTCAGTAGTCGATGCCCTTGCTGGTGATCTGGCGGAACGTCTGTCTAAGCACTGCCCTGATATCGTTATCGGTCTGCCCACTCTTGGGCTTACTCTGGCATCGGAGGTCGCCCGCAAGCTGGGTCATCTGCGTTATGTGCCGCTCGGGACCTCGCGCAAATTCTGGTATGACGAGAACCTCTCGGTCCCGCTGTCTTCGGTGACAACGCCCGAACAACTCAAGCGCCTCTATATCGACCCACGTATGCTGCCGCTAATCGAAGGTCGTCGGGTGGCGTTGATCGACGATGTCATTTCGAGTGGCAGGTCGATCATGGCCGCCCTGGCGCTTCTCGATACCCTTGCCATCAGGCCCATCGTCATCGGCGCTGCGATGCTGCAATCCAGTCGCTGGCGCGAGCATAAGACAGATCCTTATGCTGGGTGGGAAGACCGGGTCGAAGGCTGTTTTTCCACTCCGATCCTGGAAAAAGACGCATACGGCCTCTGGCAGAGTCCCAACTAGTCACCACATGAAGATCACGCCACTCTGGCATGCGCATGCGGTTGATTGCGACACTGCCTCCGGCCTATTGTCGCAACGGCAATATCGATTGGATCGAAGCCCGAATAACATGTGCAAAGAGGCCATCGCTCCAGCCTGACAATGAAAGCTGACCAGGGAATTCCAATGATCATCAAGCGTGATTTCTACATTAACGGCGCATGGGTTGCGCCAGCAGCACCTCGCGATTGCGAAGTCATCAACCCATCGAACGAGGAACCATGTGCGATCATTTCGCTGGGTGACCAGGCCGATACAGATGCCGCAGTTGCCGCCGCAAAGGCTGCTTTTCCCGCATGGGCAGCAACGCCGCCCAAGGAGCGTGCGCGCGTCGTCAAGGGCATTCTCGAACAGTACGAAAAGCGTAAGCAGGAATATGCCGAAGCCATTTCCATGGAGATGGGCGCGCCAATCGACTTCTCCCTCGCTGAACAGGCACCTTGCCTTCCTTGGCATACAGAAAACTTCCTGACTGCGTTCGAGCAGATCGAATGGATTCGTCCGCTCGGCGATCATGCTCCCGGTGCGGCAATCGCCATGGAGCCAATCGGTGTTGTTGGATTGATTACGCCGTGGAACTGGCCCGTCAACCAGATCGCACTAAAGGCGATCCCGGCTATGTTGGCCGGCTGCACTTGTGTGCTCAAGCCGTCAGAGGAATCCCCTCTCAACGCCATGCTGTTTGCCGAATTCTGCCATGACGCAGGCGTGCCGGCAGGCGTCTTCAACCTGGTGAATGGTGATGGGGTCGGCGTCGGCTCGCAGCTGACAACACATCAGGACGTCGAAATGATTTCCTTCACCGGCTCCACCCGTGCTGGCAAGGCCATCTCCAAGGCCGCAGCCGAAACGCTGAAGCGCGTGATGCTGGAACTCGGTGGCAAGGGTGCCAATGTTCTCTTTGCAGATGCCGACGACAACGCCGTGGAACGCTCGGTCCAGCGCATGATGGAAAACACAGGGCAGTCTTGCAACGCGCCGTCACGCATGCTGGTCGAGCGCAGCATCTATGAACAGACGGTCGAGAAGGCCGTGGCTGTAGCGGAATCGATCAAGGTTGGCCCCGCCCACGAAAAGGGTGATCATATCGGCCCGGTCGTCAACAAGTCGCAGTGGGAGAAGATCCAGGGTCTGATCCAGAAGGGTATCGACGAAGGTGCCCGTGTTGCCTGCGGTGGCACCGGTTTGCCGGAGGGCTTCAACCGTGGCTTCTACGTAAAGCCGACGATCTTCGCTGACGTGACACCAGGAATGACGATTGAACAGGAAGAAATCTTTGGACCTGTCATGGCCATGATCCCGTTCGATACAGAAGAACATGCGGTCGAAATTGCCAACGACACGCCTTACGGCCTGACCAATTACGTCCAGACCAGCGATCCGGCCCGCGCCAATCGTATGGCTCTCAAGCTGAAGTCTGGCATGGTCGAAATGAACGGTAAGTCACGCGGCGCTGGCGCCTTCTTTGGCGGTGTGAAGCAGTCCGGTCGTGCACGCGAGGGTGGCATCTGGGGTATCGAGGAATTTCTCGAATCCAAGGCCATTTCCGGTTACGACTTCAGCGCTGGCTAAACCGGACACACCCACCCGCAACGCAGTTCAGTCGCTGCGTTGCGATGTTGACCGATATCACGACCGTCCTTCGATGGAGGTCGTGAGGAAGTCCTTGCACTCGGAATATGTGTCGTGCTCCTTTGCCGAGCAAACTGAAAAAGGGGCGGAACATGGCCAATCACTGGGATTTCTGGGTCGACCGTGGCGGCACATTCACCGATGTGATCGGCCGCGATCCCGAAGGCAGATTGCATGCGAAGAAGATGCTTTCGGAAAACCCGGAAGCCTATCGGGACGCCGCCGTTGCCGGCATTCGCGCCCTTCTTGGACTAGCCAATGCTGATCCCATCCCCTCAGGTCTCATCAACGAAGTCCGCATGGGCACAACCGTTGCCACCAATGCCCTTCTGGAACGCAAGGGCGTCAAGGTTGCGCTGGTAACGACAAAGGGCTTTCGCGATGCTCTGGCCATCGGCTACCAGGCCCGCGCCGATATCTTTGCCCGCAACATTATAAAACCCGAACTGCTCTATGACCGCGTCGTTGAGGTGGAAGAACGCGTGCGTGCCGATGGCACAGTCGAGATCGCGCTCGATTCCGATTCAACGCTCGCTGAATTGAAGACATTGAAGGCCGAGGGATACGACGCACTATCCATCGTCTTCATGCATGCCTACCGCTATCCCGAACACGAGCAGAAAACCGCTGTGATTGCGCGCGATCTCCGCTTCGAACAGGTCTCCGTCAGCCACGAAATATCACCCCTCGTGAAATTTGTCGGGCGCGGCGACACGACGGTCGTAGACGCCTATCTCTCTCCCGTCCTCAGACGCTATGTGGGTCAGGTCGCCGAAGAGCTGGATCTGGAGAGAACAGGCACACGGCTACTCTTCATGATGTCGTCCGGCGGTTTGACATCTGCTGACCTGTTTCAGGGCAAGGATGCGATCCTGTCTGGCCCTGCCGGTGGTGTCGTGGCACTGGCCCAGACCGGCATTGCGGCGGGTTTCCCACATGTCATCGGATTTGACATGGGCGGCACATCTACCGATGTCGCCCATTTTGCTGGCGAATACGAACGTGCGTTTGAAACGGAAGTTGCAGGTGTTCGTATCCGTGCTCCCATGATGCAGATCCATACTGTTGCCGCCGGTGGCGGATCGATCCTGCATTTTGACGGTGCCCGCTTCTCGGTCGGCCCCGATTCCGCCGGCGCCAATCCTGGACCCAAATGCTATCGTCGCGGCGGCCCGCTGACCGTCACAGACGCTAATGTGATGACGGGCAAGCTAAACCCGGATCTCTTTCCGGCGATCTTTGGTCCCAACCAGGATCAACCCCTGGATATGGAAACCGTGCGGTCGGCATTTGCCGATATGGCGAAAGAAATCGGCGACGGTCGAACACCGGAGGCCGTGGCCGAAGGCTTCCTGCAGATCGCTGTCGCCAATATGGCGGAAGCCGTGAAAAAGATCTCAGTTGCCCGCGGCTACGATGTGACACGCTATGCGCTCAATGCTTTTGGTGGCGCAAGCGGTCAGCACGCATGTCTTGTCGCGGATGCACTTGGTATGAAGAAAGTGCTGATCCATCCATTCTCCGGATTGCTTTCCGCCTATGGCATGGGCCTCGCCGACGTTCGTTCGCTACGGCAGGGCGCTATTGAGCAGAACCTCGAAAAGTCAATTGCCGGAATTGCTGGCACCTCTGCACCGCTGTGTGCGGAAGCAGTCGATGAGTTGAAAACGCAAGGCATCGCGGCTCACCAGATCGATGTCAGAGTGACAGCTCTGGTGCGTTATGCTGGCACCGACACAACACTCGAAGTTCCTGTTGCTACGCTGGCCGCCGAAGCAGACTATAAGACCGAGATCGCTAAATCTGATCCCGGTCCGATGAAGACGGCATTTGAGACGGCTCATAAATCGCGTTTCGGCTTTATTGACCAGTCCAAGGATCTCGTTGTCGAGGCCATTTCCATTGAAGCTGTTGGTGGCGCGACTCCGGCAGATAAAATTGACCTGGGAGAGATCATTGATGCCGGCGCCACCGAAAGCGGGCGGATGCGTTTCTTCTCCGAAGGAGCCTGGCAGGATGCCGCAGTCTATCGCCGCGCCGATGTACAGACCGGCAGTCGCATCGACGGCCCGGCACTTCTCATCGAAGCAAACCAGACCATTGTCATCGAGCCCGGCTGGCAGGGACAACTGACCGCGCAGGACAATCTGGTCCTAGAGCGAGTCGTCGCGCTACCAGACAGGCGGGCTGCCGGGACTGAAGCAGATCCCGTCATGCTGGAAATTTTCAACAATCTCTTTATGTCGATCGCCGAGCAAATGGGCCTCACGCTGCAAAACACGGCATATTCGGTCAACATCAAGGAGAGGCTGGATTTCTCCTGCGCCGTGTTTGACGCCGATGGATCGCTCGTGGCCAATGCGCCGCACATGCCGGTGCATCTGGGTTCGATGGATCGCTCCGTACAATCGATCATCCGCAATAATGACCACTTCCATCAAGGTGACGTGTTCGCCATCAACGCGCCTTATAATGGCGGCACGCACCTTCCCGACATTACAGTCTGCACTCCTGTGTTTGACGAGGATGGCGCAAACGTTCTGTTCTGGATCGCATCCCGTGGCCATCATGCCGATATCGGCGGCATTGCGCCAGGATCCATGTCCCCGGATGCCCGCACAATCGAGGAGGAAGGCGTATACATTGACAATTTCAAGCTCGTCGACCGCGGGACGTTCCAGGAAAAATCCTTGAAGGAACTGCTGCTCGGCGCGCGATATCCGGTACGCAATGTCACGCAGAACGTGGCGGACTTGAAGGCGCAGATCGCTGCAAACAATCGCGGCGTATCAGAGATGAACAAGGCAATCGCCGATTTTGGCCTGGATGTTGTCAGAGCCTATATGGGCCATGTGCAGGATAATGCCGAGGAAAGCGTCCGGCGTGCGATTGAAAATCTCGAGGATTGCACCTTCGAATACCCGATGGATCAAGGCTGCGCCATCAAGGTGAAGATCACCGTCAACCGTAAGGCACGTTCGGCAAAGGTAGATTTCACAGGGACCTCCGGTCAGCGCGATGACAATTTCAATGCTCCGGAACCCGTCACGCGCGCCGCCGTGCTTTACGTGTTTCGCATGATCGTGGACGGCAAGATCCCGATGAATGCCGGCTGCCTCAGACCTATCGAGATTGTTGTGCCGGAAAAGAGCATGTTGTCGCCCCACTACCCCGCAGCTGTTGTTGCCGGCAATGTCGAGGTCAGCCAGGCAGTGACCAATTGCCTGTTCGGTGCGCTGGAGGCTCTGTCGTCCGCGCAAGGTACGATGAACAATCTGACCTTCGGCAATGATGTCTATCAGTATTATGAAACCATCTGCTCCGGCGCTCCAGCCGGTCCCGGTTTCAGCGGAGCCGATGCAGTTCACACCCACATGACAAATTCACGCCTCACGGATCCGGAAATTCTGGAACTTCGCTATCCGGTTGTTCTCGATGATTTCCATATCCGCACAGGATCGGGCGGAAAGGGCGAATGGTCAGCCGGGAGCGGCACACGTCGCACGATCCGCTTCCTTGAAAAGATGGATTGCTCCGTCCTGTCAGGTCACAGAAAGGTCGCTCCGTTCGGACTGAAGGATGGCGAGCCCGGTCAATGCGGCCAGAATATCGTTGGCCGAATGAGCGGAGAAACCGAAACTCTGCCCGGCTGTGCCCAGACCATACTGGAAGCCGGCGAGACGATCACAATCATCACCCCCACCGGCGGCGGCTACGGCAAAGCCGGCGATGGCAAAGTATGAAAAACGGCCCTGAATATGAGAAGCTATGGATCGGGGCTCAATTGCCCCGAAGTCTGTCTTCTAATCTGAATATCATGCCGCCGTTCTGCTTCCTGGAAACAGCAACTCGATAAAGCTCTCGGCCGTCGGCTGAGGCTCGTGATTGGCAAGCCCCGGCCGTTCATTGGCCTCAATGAAAACATAGTCCGGATCTGACGGATCGTGTACCATCAGATCGATACCGACGACTGGAATGTTGATCGCCTTCGCCGCCTTGCAAGCCGCCTCGGCAAGAATAGGATGAACGCTCGCGGTCACGTCATGGATCGAACCGCCGGTATGCAGGTTGGCCGCCTTGCGAACGACGATTTCTCTTCCCTCTTCCAACACAGTATCGAGCTTGAGATCCTGTTCGGCGAGGCAGCGTTCGGTCTCGGCATCCATCGGTATCCGGCTTTCGCCACCCGTCGCTGCCTCACGTCGACGGGACTGCTTTTCGATCAGGGCAGAAATCGTGCTTTTGCCGTCTCCAACAACACGCGGTGGACGCCGGACCGCAGCAGCCACAAGCTTGTAATCGATCACCACCAGTCTCAGATCCTCGCCATCGAAACAGGCTTCGAGAAGCACGCGGTCACACACCTTACGCGCCGCAGCAATAGCATCATTCAGCGCTTCAATGGTGGTGATACCAACCGAGATGCCTCTGCCCTGTTCCCCGCGCGCAGGCTTCACCACGAGTTTCTTGTGCTCATTCAGGAACGCCTTTAATGCATCCTGATCGTCGCGCGCCTCCATCTGCTCTGGCACGATCAGACCCTCGGCAGTTACAACCCGCCGCGTGATCGCCTTGTCGTCGCAGATCGACATCGCCACAGCAGAGGTCAGTTCAGACAGGCTTTCACGGCAATGCACCGAGCGTCCTCCGTGGGAGAGCCGGAAAAAGCCACCCTCGGCATCGGTGATTTCCACATGGATTCCGCGCCGGGTCGCCTCATCGACGATCAGCCGGGCATAGGGGTTCAAAGCCTCATAGGACTGATGCGGCATGGCGAAGAACTTTTCATTGATGGCATTCTTCCGCTTGATCGCGAAAAGCTGCATACGGCGGAAGTTCAGCTTTTCGTAAAGCCGGATAGCCTGTTCGTTGTCATGCATGACGGAAAGGTCGACATAGGCAAGGCCACGCGCCTGGAAGTGCTCGGCCAGCTTGCGAACAAGCTTCTCTCCGATCCCGGGCTGCCGCGCCTGCGGATGGACGGCGAGGCACCACAGGGACGCACCGCGCTCCGGATCATTGAACAGCCGCTGATGGTCTATGCCCGTGACGGTTCCAACGATTTCGCCTGTGGCCTCGTCCTGCGCCAGAAAATAGGTCATCGAACGATTGTCGCGGTCCGACGCGAAGAAATGCGGTCGAACCTGAACCATGCCGCAAGCCGCATACACTTTGTTGATACCCTCGCCATCCGCTTCGGTGGCCAGGCGGCGGATGGTAATCCCGCTCGTCCGGCGGCTGGACGCCCGGTATGTGGACAGATCGAGACGAAAGGTATGGGACGGATCGAGAAAGATCTCCTGAGGCGCCTTGGACAACAGGACATGCGGATCGCGCACATAGAAGGCAATATCCCGGCTTGAGGGTGCTTCCTTGCTCAGGTCTGACAGCAGGGCCTCGTCAGAATAGGTCTGTGCAAAGAGAAGACGACCCCAGCCGCAATCGAGAGAAACATTCGGCTGCTGCTCGTCATCACGGTCCGGCTTATTCGCATGTCGTTGTGGCTTCGCCCCTGTGCGAAGCCGTTCGAGGCGATGTGTCAGGGCTTGTGTCCCTTTACTGCGCCTTTGAGACACCGCCCCGTCCCGTGCCTTCTTCATATCAGACCCCTTGCGCCTGAAGCCACATCTCCAGCAGTCCGACCTGCCAGAGTTCTGAACCACGAAGCGGTGTGATGTGGTCTGACGGTTTGTCGTAAAGTGTCCTCAGATAGCCATCCTGGAACAGGCCGCGTTCGCGTGCCTTCTGCGCACCCAGCGTATCCTTGATCATCTCAAGATAGGGTCCCTCGATATATTTGAGCTGCGGAACCGGGAAATATCCCTTCTTCCGATCGATGACCTCGCTTGGAATGACCTTACGCGCCACATCTTTCAAGATACCCTTGCCTCCATCACGCAGCTTTTCTTCGGGCGGAATACGGGCTGCAAGTTCGACGAGTTCGTGATCAAGGAACGGCACCCGCGCCTCAAGACCCCACGCCATTGTCATGTTGTCCACCCGCTTGACCGGGTCGTCGACCAGCATGACATTGCTGTCGAGACGAAGCGCCTGATCGACAGCAGTATCCGCGCCACCTCTCAACAGATGGTCGTTCAGGAGTTCGCCGCTATAATCTTCATCGCCGATCCACTTGCCCGAAAGCTGCGACGCCAGAACCGTATGCGAACGGTCTCTGAATGCCTTGCTGTAATCTCCAACAACATCATTGGAGTTCAGAAGCGGCGGGTACCAATGATAGCCCCCGAAGACCTCATCTGCACCCTGGCCCGACTGCACCACCTTGATGTGCTTTGAGACCTCCTTGGACAGAAGGTAGAAGCCGACATTGTCATAGGACACCATCGGCTCAGACATGGCAGCGATTGTGCCTGGGAGCGCATCCATCAACTCGGAGGAGGGCACAAAAATCTGATGGTGGTCGGTGCCGTAATGATTGGCAATCAGATCGGAATAGACGAACTCGTCTCCCTTCTCGCCATTGGCTTCTTCGAAACCGACGGAAAAGCTCATGAGCCCACTTTGGCCGGCCTCGGCCAGCAGACCGACAATGAGGCTCGAATCCACACCGCCGGAGAGCAACACACCAACAGGAACATCGGCAATCATGCGCCGTTTCACTGCAAGGCGAAGGGCATCGAGAAGCATGTCCTGCCAGTCTTCTCGGCTGATTGCAGCGTCGCCAGCCTGTCGGCTGTAGGCAGGATCCCAGTAACGACGATCCTTGAAGGTACCATCACGCTCGTAAACCCGGATTGTCGCTGGCGGCAGCTTCTTCACACCGTTCAAAATGGTGCGCGGCGGCGGAACGACTGCATGGAAACTCATATAATGGTGCAGCGCCACCCGGTCGATGGATGTATCCACCCCGCCAACCTTGACGAGAGCCGGAAGTGCAGACGCAAATCGCACCGCGCCATCCACTTGCGCAAGATAGAGCGGCTTGATGCCAAAACGGTCGCGCGCCATCACAACACGGCCACTATCCCGTTCATGAATGACAAAAGCGAACATACCATGGAAGCGAGACACGCAGTCTTCGCCCCACGCATGCCAGGATTTCAGGATCACTTCGGTGTCGCCATCGGAAAAAAAGCGATACCCCATGCCCTCTAGTTCAGCTCGCAATTCGCGGAAATTGTAGATACAGCCATTGAAGACCATGCCCAGACCGAGATCGGAATCGACCATCGGCTGCTGCGACTTGTCGGAAAGGTCGAGGATCCGCAATCGGCGGTGACCAAGGCCAACATTTCCCCGAACCACCACCCCGGACGCATCCGGACCGCGAGGCGCGATTACATCTGCCATCGTCGACACTGCCGACACCGACGGTGACCCGCCATCAAACCTGACTTCTCCGCAAATACCACACATAAACTGGGTCAAAACCTCCATTGTAGGGACATTACAACGACGTCAGGGTCGCGGTTCTCCCACGGCCCTGACGTCCTTTAATTTCTCAATGCCGAGCATCACACGATTGTTCCGTCGAATGCCTCACGCGGCGCTCTCGCTACGAACCGCCAACAGCCGTCGCTGCATGAAGGCCTCGGCAAATTTCATATGCTCGGAAGAGATTCGGCGTGCATCCTCGGCGCGTCCGTCCTTCAATGCCGCCATCAGGCGATACTGAAAGGATAGACCTTCCTCGCGCGAGGACGGACTTGTATCTGCATAAACTGCACGCGCATCCGGATGCTCTCGCAACAGATTGTGCATTAACCCACAGATGAAACCCAGCAAGGGATTGGGACAAATCTGGGCGAGCATGGAATGGAAATCGAGCTCGGCAACGCGCTGTCGGTATTGTTCGTCCAGATCGGACGGTGGATGGTCGTAGATACGAATGGTGTCTTCCAGACTGGACAGCTGTTCAGCCGTTACCTTTCCGGCAAGCGCTGCGGCGATCTCCGGCTCGAGCGACTTTCGAATCGAATAGATGTCGGCAATGCTCGGTTGATCGAAGAAGAAATGCGTCGATAGCAGCTCCATTGCGTGCTGCGCAGAAGGTTGGTCCACGAAGGCACCGCCGCCCGGGCCGCTGCGTGTGAACACCAGCCCTTGCGTTTCCAAAGCTTTCATTGCCTCGCGTACGGTTCCCTTTGCCGCCTTGAAGCCGTCGATCAGATCTCGTTCCTGAGGAAGGCGATCACCGGGGCCCAAGCGCTCTGCGCGAATGTAATCCTTGATCCGCGCAGCAATCGCCTCCGGCCGGCGCTTCGTCCGCACCGCCGGTACGAACAAGCGTTTGTCGCTTTTTTGCTGTTCCTTCTTCATGGTCTTTTCCGCTGGCATGAACCCTTAGGCTTTCCTGATGCGTGGCGCGCTGGCGACAAGCCGTTGGGTATAGGCATGTTCCGGATTGGCGAAGAGCCTGCTGGCGGGCGCAGTCTCGACGAATTCGCCGAAATACATCACCGCAACCCGATCGGAAATCGCTTCCACGACAGCAAGGTCGTGACTGATGAACAAATAGGAAAGGTCGAACCGTGTCTTGAGATCTCGCAGCAACAGAAGCACCTGTGCCTGCACCGAAACATCGAGCGCACTCACCGGCTCGTCGAGAACGAGTATTTCCGCCTCTGCCGCCAATGCTCTCGCGATCGCAATACGCTGCGCCTGCCCACCTGAGAACTCATGCGGATACCGATCCAGCGTATCTTCCGGCATCTGCACAGCATCCAGAAGTTCTTTCATGCGCAGGCGTCGACGAGGTTCCTCATAGCCGCACAAAAGCGCCATGGGCGTGGCAAGTATATCGCGGATTGTCTTGCGCGGATTGAGCGAAGCGACGGGGTCCTGGAACACATATTGAATCCGCTTGCCGAAAGCCTTGGGTCCCGAGCGGCGAAGGGCGGTGGAGTCCTGCCCCGCTATTAACATACTGCCCGAGGTCGGCTCCTCAAGACCGACCAGCATTCGCGCGAGCGTGCTTTTGCCCGAACCGCTTTCGCCAACAATTGCCAGCGTCTCACCCTTGGCAAGATCAAGTGAGACAGACTTGACCGCTTTCACCTCGTGATGCGGCGCACCGAAAAGACGACGCCCGCCGCCAAAGGTCTTTGTCAGTTCTCTGATCTGAACCGCTGCAGCACTCATGTTGTTGCCCCCCGGTGTTGCGCCCCAAATAGCTTGGCCACACGTTCCAGAAAGCTCGCGCCAGTGCCGAGTTCCGGCACACAGGCAATCAAACGTTTGGTGTAATCATGCTGCGGATGGGCCAGCACTTCCTTGGTCGCACCGGTTTCAACGATTTCGCCGTCCTTCATGACCGCGACACGATCACAGATCTCCGAAACGACACCGAAGTCATGGGTAATGAACAAAAGCGCCATACCGCGTTCGCGCTGAAGCGCGCGCAAGAGTTCCAGAATGCGCGCCTGAACCGTCACATCCAGTGCCGTGGTCGGCTCGTCGGCAATAATGATCTCCGGATCATTGGCAAGCGCCATGGCAATGCCAACACGCTGACGCTGCCCGCCGGAAAGCTGATGCGGGTAGTGATCGGCTCTTTCGCGCGCATCCGGAATCCCGACCTTGTCGAGAAGCGCTATCGCCCTCTCACGGCATTCTGATCCACCAACCCGTTGATGCGCAGATATCGCCTCCTCAACCTGCCTTCCGATCGGATACATCGGATGCAATGTCGTCAGCGGGTCCTGGAATACATAAGACACCCGCCGACCCCGTGCCGAGATCAGCTGCGTCTGCGGCATTGCCAGCACATCGTCCGGGCCCAGATAGATGGCGCCATTGCTGACAATGCCGGGTGGGGAAGCGACAAGGCCCATCACGGAAAGGGCAGTCACACTCTTGCCGGAGCCACTTTCCCCGATAAGACCGAGGCATTCGCCCGGTTTCAGATGCAGCGATACGCCGCGCACGGCGGAAACAATATTCTCACCTCTTCGAAATCCGGTCTCCAAACCCTCGATCGAAAGGCTTGCCTCAGGCGCGCTGTTGGCTGGGACGTCGCGATCACGAGCAACCTCTGTTGAAGGCCCGGGCCTTGCCAAAGCGCCGGATCTGAGGCGCGGATCCAGCACATCGCGAATGCCATCGCCCAGCACATTCAAGCTGATGACGATGAGGAATATCATCACGCCCGGCACAATTGAGACATGAGGTGCCGTGAACAACTGCGCACGCCCCTCCCCCAGCATCGAGCCGAGATCCGCCTGCGGCGGCTGCGCGCCAAGGCCGAGGAAGCTCAAGCCGGCTGTTTCAAGGATCATCCAGCCTGCGGTGGTCGACATTGTAATCACGATGACCGGCAGCACATTGGGAAGGATCTCTGCCAGAATGACAGACACATGTCCGCGCCCCGACAATCGGGCCGCATCGACAAATTCACGACGCGAATAGCCAAGCGTCACGCCGCGCACATTACGGGCAAAAAACGGGATATTGACGATGGCGATGGCATAGAGCGCATTCATCAGTCCCGGCCCGAGCGCCGCCACGATGGCGAGTGCCAGCAGGATATACGGAAATGCCATCAGCATATCGATGCCGCGCATCATCAGATTGTCGGTCCGTCCCCCCGCATAACCCGCAACGATACCGATTGCCGAACCGAGAACAGCGGCAATCACCGTCGCGGCAAATCCGACCGCTATGGAAACGCGCGTGCCCCACAGTAGCCGGCTCAGGATGTCGCGCCCCAGCTGATCCGTGCCGAGCAGATGCCCGGCACTGAACACGGGTTTCAAGCGGTCCACCGGCGCCGTTGCGTCGGGATCGGGCAAGGGCAGCACCGGCACCACAATGATCAGCAGAGTGATCAGGATCAGGAGCACGAAGCCGACCGTCGCGAGCCGATTGGTGAGAAGCAGACGCCAGGAGGTGAGCCTCGTCGACGCCGGAGCGGTCATTTCGGCAAGCGCGCTCATGAGCGTATCCTCGGATCGAGCATGGATTGCAGGACATCGGCGAGCAGGTTGAAGAGCACGTAGCTTGCCGCCACGACAATCACGCCGCCCTGCACGAGAAGAATGTCTCTCTGGGAGATGGCCTTCACCAGCATCGCGCCTATTCCCGGCCACTGGAAGACGGTCTCGATGTAAACAGCGCCACCGAGCACAAAGCCGGCCTGAATACCGATCACGGGAATGACACTGACAAGGGCTGCTCGAAAGGCGTGACCATAAATCACGCGCCGTTCGGACAAACCTTTGGCGCGTGCCGTGCGCACATAATCCTGTCGCAAGACTTCCAACATGGCACCGCGGGTCAGCCGCGCGATCACACCCGCCGCCACAACCGAAAGCGTGAAAGCCGGCAGGACAAGATGGAACAGCAGATCCTTCAGGTCCCCACCGCCATAGACCGCATACATGCCGGAAGCCGGCAAAATACGCCAATGAACAGCAAAGAGATAAATCAGGAGAAGCCCCAGCCAAAAGGATGGCAGAGAGATCCCGGCAAGCACCACGAATGTGATTGCGCGGTCCACCCAGCCGAACTGACGCACGGCTGAAACAATGCCGGCAAGAAGGCCAATGACCGAACACAGAACCAAAGAGACGCCGGCCAGCACCAATGTCGCCTGAAAACGCTCAAGCACCTCATCCAGCACAGGACGGTTAAGCGCATAGGAACGCCCGAAATCACCCTGAAGCAGATTGGTGATCCAGATCAGGTATTGCTGCACGAGCGGCTTGTCGAGACCGAGATCACGGTTGATGCGCTCGACGTTCTCAGGCGTTGCATAGGCACCGAGGATCGCCGTCGCCGTATCGCCCGGAATAAGCGCCATCACCAGGAAGACGATGATGGACAGTCCGAACAACACGGGCACAACAGCAATGAGGCGCTTCAGGATATAGGTGGACATGGAATTCCCCCGGATCATCCGTTGCAAACGTCACCGGCAGCAAAGACCCACCGGTGACGAGAGAGAGGTGACGCGGCTTACTGCTTCGTCACGTTATGAAGCTGAAGCAAGAAGGACGGCTGAAGCTTGAAGCCCTGCACCGCTGCCGTGGTCACAGCATTCTGCTTCCAGTTGGCAACGAAGAGCCAGGGAGCATCGTCATGCACGATAGACTGCACTTCTCCGTAAAGCTTGCCACGCTCGACCTGATCGGTCGACTGACGTGCTTTCTCCAGAAGGTCATCAACCGTTGGGTTGGAATAGTAACCCGAGTTGAAACCACCCTTGTCGGGCATGGCATCCGTGCGCAGCGTCAGATAGGGCACCGTATCGGGATCATTGGTCATCCAGGCCATTTCGGCCATATCGGCCTTGCCTTCAAGGCCGGGATTAACCTGACCCAGGAATGTATTCCATTCATAGGTCTCGATCTTCACGTCAAAACCAACGGCCTTCAGATCGGCCTGGATTGCAGCACCCATGGTGATCGGATCAAGCATGCCGGAGCCGCCTTCGGTGACATAAAAGGTCAAGGCTGGCTTTTCGACACCCGCTTCTGCAAGAAGTGCCTTGGCCTTTTCGACATCGTAGGGATAAGGCTTAACCGAGCTTTCAACCCAGTTGAAGGCTGGCGGAATGGGTCCAGCAGCAACGGTCGCCGTGCCCTGCAGGACATCGTTGACCAGAGTTTCCTTGTTGACCGCATAATTGGCCGCCTGGCGTACGCGCTTGTCGGCGAACGGGCCTTCCTTGGTATTCAGAATACCGAACCAGACATGGGGTCCGGCCTGTTCGGTCACAGAAAAATTGGCGTCCTGCTTGAACGTCGCAAGATTGTCCGGCGGAACTTCCACCATCACATCAATGCCACCCGCCATCATTTCGGCAACGCGCGTATTGGCATCGGTGATTGGGCGAAATACGACAGCCTCGAGGGCGGGCGCGCTGTCCCAGTAGTCGGGATTGCTTTCGACCACGACGCGCTGATTGGATTCCCATTCGACGAACTTGAACGGACCAGTACCTGACGGATGGCGTCCATATTCCTTGCCATACGTCTTCACTGCCTCGGGCGAGACGATAAGGCCTGTCGGATACGCAAGATTTGACAGGAACGGCGCGAAAGCTTCCGACAATTTGAACTCGACGGTGTGGTCGTCGATCACATTCACCGCGTCGACGGACGAAAAATTGAAGGACAACGGGAACGGTCCGGTATCGTAGAAGGGGTGGTTTTCGTCGAGCATGCGGTCGAAGTTGAACTTGACCGCTTCTGCGTTGAAGTCGGCCCCGTCATGAAACTTCACGCCTTCCCGCAGCTTGAACGTATAGGTTTTTCCGTCCTCGGAAATATCCCAGCTTTCGGCAAGTGCCGGTTCGACTTCGAGCGTGCCGTCTTTGTAGCGCACGAGTCCGTCATAGATATTGACCAGAATGCGAAAATCATTGGTCGCCGTCACCGTATGCGGATCAAGGGATTGCGGTTCAGCAATCTGCCCGACGACGAGCACATTTGGAGGGGTCTGGGCCGCGGCCGGCAGGGCGGCAGCGGATGCAAGTGCAAGGGCAGCGACCGCAAGGGCGCTCCGAAATAGCCTCTTCATGGGGAAGATCCTTTCGATTTGGCTCAGTTCGTGAAGGACCATTTATACGGATTGATCAGTGAAACTCAATAATTAATCATAATAAAATTACAAGAGAGGGCCACACCCAACATTAAGTGAAGGCTAATAATTTCGACAATTCAGTAAATTGACACAACGAGTCGGATTACCACAAATAAAGAGCAATCCGCTCTATTGTGCGTCTGGCTCATCCGGATTGAGACCTTGCTCTGCCTTGCGAACCTTCTGGCGGGTAAAGCCGCGCAGGCCGGACACTTCCTCTGCATCGCGCTCGATCTGTACTTCACTGGCGACATATTGCGCCGTGAGCTTGGCGAGAGAAATCAGGGCGTGGAGATGAATGCGCTCATAGCCATGTGACGCATCGACACCAAAGGTCAAAAGTGCCGTCCGGACATCGTGGCCCGCTTCAACAGCAGATGCCGCATCCGAGCGATAGAAACGGAAAACATCCTTCTGGACGCGAATACCATGCTCCGTACAAAGCTCGTAAAGCTTCTTGGAAAGATGATAATCGAACGGCCCGGTCTGGTCCGCCATGGCCAGCGTCACGCCGAATTCCTGAGAGTTCTGCCCCGGCGCCGTTGTGCCGTTGTCGATGGCGACGAGGGAGGCGATCTCCGGCACCAGTGCCGCTGACGCTCCGACGCCAACTTCTTCGCCAATGGTAAACAGCCAATAGCTGTCGACCGGCGCCTCGATTTCCTGTCGCTGCATCGCTTCAAGCGTTGCCAGCATCACAGCTACGCCGGCCTTGTTGTCGAGATGGCGGGAGACGATGAAGCCATTCCCGATGAATTCTGGCTGGGGATCGACCGCGACGATATCGCCGACCTCAATGCCGAGCTGCACCAGGTCTTTCTTGTCGCGCGCCAGCGCATCCACACGCATTTCGACATAGGGCCACCCCGTCGGTTGTGTGTCGATTTCCTCGTTGAACGTATGCCCGGAAGCCTTGAGCGGCAGGATCGATCCGCGATACGTGCCCTTCGATGACAAGATGGACGCACGTGCGCCTTCGGCAAACCGCGCCGACCAGTGGCCGATAGAGACAAGCTCCAGTCGCCCATTATCTTTCAGTGCCTTGACCTGAGCGCCGAGCGTATCGAGATGAGAAACGATCCCTCTGGCGGGCCTCTCTGCGGCACCGGGCCGCAATGCTCGAATTGCGCCACGCCGTGTCAGCTTGACTTCAAGCCCCAGGCGCTCGAGTTCCTTGGCAGTGTGGCGTACAGCCTCGTCCGTGAAGCCTGTAGGGCTTGGTATGGCCAGCAAGGCTTTAAGTTGATCGGTGAGGTAATTTGGGTCGATATCGATCGGTTCATTCATATGGCCTTTGTCGCAATCATGAGCTCCAAGGTCAACCGGCGACGCGTCTGGGCAATGTCGTTACGCGATCATGTCGTTTAGCGTCGACAAGCGATCAGCCTCGATCGGTGGCTTGTCTGTCCGGAGACGCGAGATACGGGGAAAGCGCATCGCAACGCCTGATTTGTGGCGCGTAGAGCGGGCAATACCCTCAAAGGCCACCTCGAGCACAAACCCGAAATCCGGCTCAGCCCTCACCGCACGAACCGGGCCGAAGCGCTCGACTGTATTGTTACGAACGAACTTGTCCAGCACTTCCAGCTCCGCATCCGTGAAGCCGAAATAGGCCTTGCCGACAGGGACAAGCGTTTCGGCTCCGGGATCACCTGTCCACACTCCGAAGGTAAAATCGGAATAGTAACTCGAGCGTTTGCCGTGTCCACGTTGCGCATACATCATTACCGCGTCGATGATAAAAGGATCGCGTTTCCATTTGAACCAGGGTCCTTTGACACGTCCGGACTGATAGACGCTGTCGCGACGCTTGATCATCACGCCTTCGATCACCGGATCGGGCGGATCCCGCCGGATACGGTCGAGGTCTTCCCAGCTTTTGAAGGGAACGAGCGGCGATAGATCGAACCGTGTCGCCGACGCGCCATCGATAAAGCCCGTCAGCTTGTCCCGACGGAATTCAAAGGACTGATCGCGGATATCGCGATCCTTCAAAAACAGAAGATCGTAGGCGCGAACAAAAGCCGGATAATCCTGCATCTGCTTTTGCGTGACCGACTTGCGGTTCAGACGTTGCTGGAGATCGGAAAAGGTGAGCGTGGCCGCATTGCTGCGCGAAGTCCCGCCGATCAGAAGCTCACCATCAATGATTCCTTCGAAGTCCACAGCCTCCAGAACATCCGGAAAGCTCTTCGAAATATCGTCACCGCTGCGAGAATAGAGCCGTCGTGTGCCGCCAATGGCAGACAACTGCACACGGATTCCGTCCCATTTCCATTCGGCCAGATAGTCTTGCGGATCGAGCTTTTCCAGATCGCCATCGGCAACGGGATGAGCCAACATGACCGAATGAAAAATTGCGGGCGTAGAAAGCTCAGGCTTCGGCGCATGTCCCTCAAGCCAGGCGAAGAGTGTCCCATACGGTGGCTCAAGGCCGTGCCAGAGCGTCTCGATCTCATCGACGCCCACATCGCCCATCAATGCCAGCGCCTGCTTTGCCAGCCGCGCCGACACACCGATGCGCAGCCCACCCGTTGCAAGCTTGATGAAGGCGTAGCGCCCTGAAGTGTCAAGCCGATCCAGAAGACCCCGCACATGCGCCGGCATTTCGCTGCGACCGATCCCATTCAGCTCTTCAACCACGGCTGAAAGACGCGGCGGGGAATGCAAGACCACTCCTGCCTCTTCGGCCGGGGGCCCCCAGACAAGCGAAATGGTTTCTGCAAGGTCGCCCACATAATCGTAGGAATACCGGAACAGGACATCATCCATGCGCTCCATTACCAATTCGCGTAACAGAGCTGGCTTTACCAGTTTTATGTCCAACGTCGATGTCAAGGCCGCAAGGGCATAACCTCTGTCCGGATCAGGGGTACGGGCAAAATAATCAGCCAGAAGACGCAGTTTCGCATTGCGCTGAGGTGTCAGCACGAGGCGATCAAGAAGTTCCGCAAACGCCTTCATTCAGTCACCCTCGTCTTCATAGCCAACGAGATGAAGCGGCCGTGCCTTGATACCTTCAAGCTCGCACCAGCGGACCAGCGCCTCCTCCCGTCCGTGGGTCACCCAGACTTCCTGCGGTTTAATTTCCCTGATCGTCGCGGTGAGCTCCGGCCAGTCGCAATGATCCGAAATGACAAGAGGCAGTTCGACACCGCGTTGGCGTGCCCTTTGCCTAACCATCATCCATCCAGAAGCGAAACTGACCAGCGGATCAGCGAAGCGACGTGCCCAACGATCCGAGAAGGATGACGGAGGCCCGACAATGATTGCACCGCGAAAACTCTCCTTTTTGGCTTTGTCATCTGTTGCGGGCAGCAGTTCGCCAAGGTCGATACCCTCACTTTGATAGTAGTCGCATAGCTTGACCAGCGCCCCGTGGATATAAATCGGATCGGTATATCCCTGTTGTCTCAAAAGAGAGATGACCCGCTGTGCCTTGCCAAGCGCATAGGCCCCAACCAGGTGACTACGGTCAGGGAATGTCAGCAGCGATTGCAGTATTTTCCCGATCTCGACGACCGGATCCGGGTGATGGAAAACCGGCAGTCCGAATGTCGCCTCGGTAATGAACACATCGCAGGCCACCGGTTCAAATGGCGTGCAGGTTGGATCAGCGCTGCGCTTGTAATCGCCCGAGGCAACGATTCGCATACCGTCCTTCTCGACCGCAATCTGGGCTGATCCCAACACATGGCCGGCAGGATGGAAACGAACGGCGACGCCATTGACCTCAATGGTGTCGCCTAGCTCAACAGCCTGTTCGCTGACACAGAAATCCTCGCCATAGCGCAACCGCATGATGTCCAGCGTTTGCCGTGTTGCCATCACCGCCTGATGACCGGAACGGGCATGATCAGCATGACCATGTGTAATCAGCGCCCGTGCGACAGGGCGAACCGGGTCGATGAAAAAATCGCCGGCGGGGCAATAAAGTCCTGCTTCACGGGGGCTGAGAAGCGCTTCGGCTTTAATGGGCAAATCAATTCCTCAACCAACCGGATCGATCCATCTTTAGATGGCCCCCGCGACATATTTGGCAACCCGACCTATTGAACATTTTAACGGCGTCAAAGATCACCGCAGGTGCCAGCGTAGAGCCATAAGTAGCCCCCGGACACATTTGTTCCGGCCATCACAAGGCTTACGCAAGCAGCAGCGCATTTATTACCGCTCACCCCACCTCGAGACACCGCTGTTAACGATTTGTTAACCATGGCGGGAGTACCTAAAGTCAACGAATTCTTTACCAAGATGACCAAAGTGCTAACTGATTCCCGATCCATCCGAATCAAAGGTCGCTCTTTTCTGGCAGTCGTTCTGACGCCGGACATGCCGCTGGATGAATGGCTGGTTCGCCTCGACGATCTTGCAGCGCGCTCCGCTGGCTTTTTCCTGGGGCGCCCCGTTGTTCTCGATGTGTCCGAACTGGAAATTGATCGCCCGGAACTAAAGCGGCTGATTGCTGAACTTTCATCCCGCAATGTCAGCATTATGGGCATTGAGGGCGGGCGCGCCTCGCTCGTCGAACCCGGCATGCCGCCAGCCCTTAAGGGCGGAAAGCCGGCAGCCGATATCGAGGTGGTGGAAAAGGATGCATCGCAGACAGAAGCGACTGCTCCTCAGGACAACGCGCCTGCAGCAGTCGCCGAACCCCGGCCTGCGGTTCCGTCGCTGGTGATCGGCGAGCCGGTTCGCTCCGGTCAGTCCATCATGCATATCGAAGGCGATATCACGGTCGTCGGATCCGTCTCCTCTGGCGCAGAGGTAATCGCCGGCGGATCGATCCACATTTATGGCGCTCTGAGAGGCCGGGCGATGGCAGGATCCATCGGCAACTCCACCGCCCGGATCTTCTGTCGCAAGTTCGAACCCGAACTCGTCGCCATCGACGGCATCTACAAGATGGCGGAAGACATGGATCCGGAGCTGCGCGGCAAGCCGGTGCAGCTCTGGCTGGAAAATGAAGTGATAATGGCAGAAAGACTGAAATGAACCCGATCCGTCAGGAACAGGAGACACACATGGGCAAGGTAATCGTTGTAACGTCAGGCAAGGGCGGCGTCGGCAAGACGACTTCGACTGCCGCCCTTGGCGCGGCACTCGCGCAAAGGGGTGATAAGGTCGTCGTCGTCGATTTCGATGTTGGACTGCGTAACCTTGATCTCGTCATGGGTGCAGAACGTCGCGTCGTCTACGATTTGATCAACGTCATTCAGGGCGATGCAAAGCTGCCGCAGGCGCTGATCCGCGACAAGAGGCTCGAAACGCTCTTCCTGCTGCCTGCCTCGCAAACACGCGACAAGGACAACCTGACGGCCGAAGGTGTCGAGATCGTCATCAACGACCTCAAGCGTCATTTCGATTGGGTTATCTGCGACAGTCCGGCCGGTATCGAACGCGGTGCAACGCTTGCCATGCGCCATGCGGACATGGCTGTTGTCGTCACCAATCCGGAAGTCTCTTCGGTTCGCGACTCCGACCGCATCATCGGACTACTGGATTCCAAGACTGCAAAGGCCGAACGTGGCGAGCGGATTGAAAAGCACTTGCTGTTGACACGCTATGACGCCGCTCGCGCCCAACGCGGAGATATGCTCAAGGTCGACGACATCCTGGAAATCCTGTCCATTCCGCTGCTCGGCATTATCCCCGAAAGCATGGACGTTCTGAAGGCATCCAATCTCGGTGCACCGGTCACACTCGCAGATGCGCGCAGCGCACCGGCACTGGCCTATTTCGAAGCCGTACGTCGACTTTGCGGAGAAGATCTGCCCGTCTCCATCCCCGATGAGAAGCGCGGCCTGTTTGGCAAGATCTTCGCACGGAGGGCTGCATGAGCATTTTCAACCTGTTTCGCAAGACGCGTTCTGCGCCCACGGCGCGAGAGCGACTACAAGTTCTGCTCTCGCATGAGCGTGCCTCGGCTGACTCCGACCTCGTAGCGATCCTGCGTGAAGAAATTCTCGCCGTCATCGCCCGCCACGTGCAGGTCGATGGGGAGAAGGTTCACGTGAAGATGGACCGCGACGAAAATGTATCGATGCTCGAAATCGACGTCGAGATCCCGCTGAAGAGCCAGCTCGCCGCCTGATGTAATTACGGCATGCCGGGACGACCGGCATGCCCTCCACGTCTATATCCGCACGCCGTGACCACCCTCGTCAATCGTAACACCGAAAAGCTCCCGAGCCTGATCGATAGTGTAGCGACCAAGCCGAACATCCTCAGCTACTGCGGCAGTTGCCCGTTGCATGGGATTGCCATAGCCGCCGCCGCCGGGTGTGCCAACACGCACGCGGTCGCCGGGTTTGAGCGGAATATCCTGCGCCTTCGACAAATGCTCCGGCACCATGGGCTGACCATCGCGCCAGACCGTAACGGAGTTCGCCAATCCATCTCCGCCACCCAGCGCGCCGGGCGGTCCGAAACGACCGTGATCCATGACGAAGCTTGCCGTCGCGTGCCCGCGCAGCAATTCAACCTCATAGTCCAGACCGAAGCCGCCGCGATGCTGTCCCGCACCGCCCGATCCCTCTCGCAAAGCATAGCGATGGTAGAGAACAGGGAACTGTTGCTCCATGATCTCGACCGGAGGTGCCTTGGAAATGCCAATGGTTGAGCAACCGTTGGACAAACCATCTGTATCGGCATTCCCGCCATAGCCGCCACCGGATATCTGGTACATGACGAAACCGCGATTGCGTTCCGGGTCAAAGCCGCCAAGCGCAAAATTGCCGGAGGTGCCTGCAGGAGCAGCGGTCACGCGATCCGGCAAAGCCTCCACGAGCGCGCTGAAGACTGCTTCCGCAATGCGCTGAGAGACTTCGGCCGCACAACCTGAAACGGGCCGCGGATATTGTGCATCGAGAAAAGTCCCCTCGGGTCGCTTGACGTGCAAAGGCTCAAAGGCGCCAGCAGAGATAGGCACGTCGGGGAAGATATGGCGCATGGCGAGGTAAACCGACGAAAGCGTCGTCGCCAGAACCGAATTCATCGGCCCCATGCAGGGTCTCGATGAGCCGGCAAAGTCAAACTCGAGCTCGCCATCGGCTGCCGTGATTGCCAGACGGATCTCAAGCGGTTCATTCACCACCCCGTCGCTATCGACATAGGCAACCGACCGGTAGATGCCGTCAGGGATTTGCCGTCCATAGGCCCGCATCTGGTCCGCTGCGCGCGTTCGCAATTCAGCGATAGCCTCCCGCACTGTATCGTCGCCATAGCGATCAAGAATGCGGCACAATCGCTGTTCGCCGACCAGCAGCGCTGCTGCTTGCGCTTTGACATCCCCAATCCGCTGTTCCGACACGCGAATATTCGAGCAGATGATCGAATAAATTTCCTGGTCAAGCTTGCCTTCCTTGAACAACCTGACCGGAGGAAGACGAAGCCCCTCCTGCTCAACCGAGGTCGCCGATGCCGAAAAACCACCGGGCACAGCACCACCTGTATCCGGCCAGTGACCGGTATTGGACAGCCAGCAATATATCTCGCCGCCGCGATAGACCGGCATCGCAAAGCGCACATCCATCAAATGCGTGCCACCGAGATAAGGATCGTTGACGATATAAATGTCGCCGGGCCTCGGCGCAGCCACCGTTCCAGCCTTGATCATCTCGATCAGGGTCCGGGTCGAATATTGCATCGTACCAACGAAGACCGGGAGACCGCCTGCCCCTTGCGCAATGAGAGACCCATCCTCGGCAGAATAGATGCCGTCAGAGCGGTCATTGGCCTCGGCAATCACCGGAGAGAATGCCGCGCGCGAAAAGGTCAGGTCCATTTCGTCACAGACCTGTTGAAGCCCCGACTGGATGACGCTGAGGGTGATTGGATCGATACTCATGCAGCAACTCCAAGCGTGATGATGATATTGCCGTCGGCATCCTGCCCACCGATATCGCCGGGCTCGATGATGATGGTCGTATCCATCTGCTCGATAATGGCCGGGCCGGAAATCGCGGCGTTAGCGGGCAAATGATCGCGCCAATAGACAGGCGTCTCCGTCCATTCACCGAACCAGACCGGACGGCTGCCCGTCTGTGCATACGTAAGACTTGCCTTTCGTCCATCAGCATCGATCAAAAGGGACAAATCGATTTCAGCCCGGCGCCCGATGACCGAGGTATTGATATTCACCAGGCTCGCCCGGATATCTGCCAGATCGACCCTGAACCGCTGGAAGTAGACCTCCTCGAATCGAGCCTGCAATTCCTCGATGGAAGGCGTCGGCGACGAAAGCGGTACGCGCAGCAGATGTGTCTGTCCGACAAACTGCATGTCCACGGACCAGATCTCGCGAATATCTCGGATCGCCACCGCTTCCTTGGCAATCAGGGCACGGCCTTCTGCGGATTGCTTCGAGAAAATCTCGTGCACGGCGGAAATATCCACCGAATGGACGGGGCGGTTAACGGTATTGACGAAATCATGCCTCAGATCTGCCACCACGCATCCAAGCGCATTGGTAATCCCGGGCCGCGATGGCGTCAGCACCTTGGGAATACCAAGCTCTCGCGCAATCGCTGTCGAATGCAGCGGACCGGCGCCGCCAAACGCAAACAGCGCAAAATCTCTTGGGTCCTCCCCAAGGCTCACCGATACCATGCGGACGGCATCGGCCATACGCGCATTGGCAATCCGGATCACCGCAGCCGCCGCCTCTATCGCATTCACGCCCAATGGCCTTCCAAGCGTCTCCTCGAAAATCGTCGCTATATTTTCGATTGTCGGGCCACCCGGAACGGAATTGAGCCGAGCCGGATTGAGGCGACCGAGAAGCATGTTGGCATCCGAGATCGTCGGTTGAGTACCACCCCGACCATAGCAGATTGGTCCAGGCGTCGCACCGGCACTTTCAGGCCCAACCTGCAAGAGACCGGCCGGCGTGATGCGGGCTATCGAGCCGCCGCCAGCGCCTACTGTGCGTACATCCACCATAGGGAGATGGATCGGCATCGCATATTCGATCTCGATCTCGTTCGAGACCGCAGGCTCCGCGTCGCGGATCAGCGCGACATCTGTTGATGTGCCGCCCATGTCGTAGGTAATAAGGTTGGGGATGCCTGCACGCCGCCCCGTATAGGCAGCCGCCATGACCCCGGATGCGGGACCAGACATGACAGTTTTTGCGGCCTCATTGGCTACATGGCGCGCCGAAACCATACCACCATTGCCGTTCATCACCAGAACATCATGACGATAGCCACGCCCTGCAAGCTGGTCTGCGAGGCGTTCGACATAGCGCCGCAAAAGCGGCTGAACAGAAGCATTCACCGCCGCCGTCACGCCACGCTCGAATTCGCGGCTTTCGGACAGCAGGGTATGACCAATGGTGAAATTGCCATTCGGCCAGATCTCGCGGGCAATTTCACCCGCGCGCAATTCATGCGCTGGATTGGCGTAGGAATGGAGAAAGTGAATGACCAGAGCCTCGCAACCTCTAGCGAGAAGTTCCTCCATGGCCGACCGTAATGCGTCCTCATCAAGCGGAACCAGAACATTGCCGCGCGCATCCATACGTTCCGGAATTTCATAGCGAAGATCGCGTGGAATGATCGGGACGAAATGCCCCTTCATGCCATAGGCCTGCGGACGGGTCCGGCGACCGAGTTCCAGCACGTCTCGAAAGCCCATGGTGGTCACGAGACCGGTTTTGCAGAGATTGCGCTCAAGCACCGCATTTGTCGTGGTTGTCGTGCCATGCACGATCAGGTCGAGGGCTGCGATGTCCGCATTTGCAGCATCCAGCGCATTGAGAACGCCGGTCGCCTGATTATCCAGAGTTGTCGGCGTCTTTGCCAGCCGAACCGTTCCATGTTCTGAATCGAAGAGCACCAGATCGGTGAAGGTACCACCCACATCGATGCCAGCCACCTGGGACTGGCGCGGAACACCAGTTGTTGTTTTTTCCTGCACGGTCGTTCCCAATTATTATTTTCGTTGAATTGAATTTTTGCGTCGACTGCTGCAATGCAGGCTGGTTGCTCAGCGCAGCCCGTCCTTGCCTATGATCTGGTCCCTGGTGAGACCGCCAACACGCGCCAGCGGCCGACCGCTATCTGTCAAGGCAACCGCCACCAATATCTCGTTGGCGCGCGGTGCATCGCTGACGCGCACCTGCATGCCGTCGAAATGGGAGCGAACAAAAGCTGCATCCTTATGCCCCAGCGGAACATCCAGCACGGCGCCCATCCCTGCGCGCATCTTTGATGACGCTATAAGGGCAGCACCGCCGCCAACGGCATCTCGAACCGGCTTCCCCATAGCGGGGTGCAGAAGGGCTGCTGCATGTTCCAGTTCGCCATCCTCACCGACAAGTGCCGCCTTGCCATAGCTTTCGATCTGCGAGGCATCGACGCCCAGAGCATCAACACAGCGCTGCGCCAGAATGGCTCCAAGTTCACTCCCGAGCGCGATCAGCGGAGCAAGATCCTCGACGTATCGGCCCGCAAACGGGTTGCGGATGACCGCAACGGCAGCAGCACGCCGGGTAGCCGGCGAGATCGACTGTCCGGCCTCGCTCAACACCTCTTCCACAAACACCGTGATCTTGCGGATCTCGGCACTCATCGCAACCCATCCTCACCCTTGATCTCACCGGCTTTTAGGCCACCAACACGGGCGTGGATACGCGCGCCAGTGGTCATGACCAAGGCCAGCACGATTTCGTTGGCACGCGGCGCATCCGTCAACCCGACCTCCATCGCATCGAAATGGCTGCGGACATAGGACGCATTGATATGGGTAACCGGAATATCAAGCCGTGTACCGGGGCCGCCAACCTTCTTGGTGGATGGAACGATTGCCTTGGCGTCACCGAGGATTTCGCGCATGGCATAGCCACCGGGCACATGCCAGAGCGCGCCGTGCTCCAGTTCGCCAGCTTGACCGACAATGGCGCCCTTTCCATAGCCTTCAATCGCGGCCTTGCCACCGAGCGCTTCGGAGAGCCGTCTTGCCATATCTACGCCCAATGGTTCCAAGTCCTTCATGAAACCGGAAATTTCTTCGTGATAGCTTCCGGCAAAAGGATTCTCGATCACGGCCAGGATCGTCCCCTTCTTCAAAGGCTCCGTCACCGGCTTTCCGCCCTCGTGATAGATATCCTCGATGGTAATGGCGAACTTGCGCACTTTGGGTTCAGGCATGGTGACGATGCTCCATTGGCTTTGGCGTAATTTTGGGTGAAGGTTGACGCGAGGAGGTCAAATCGGCAAGGCGCCCCTCCCCCTGCAAAAACAGTCCGGCACGCTGAATGAGCCCCTCGGCGATAAAGTGATCGGCTCTACATAATCCGGCTTCAAGCGCCCGATCAACGTCCTGCGCTGGGAGTATCCCGCAAGCAGTGACTACCAATCGTTCACCAAGGTCGCTATCATCGACGACATCGATCGCACGAGCTCTTTCGATCGCAGCATGGCCAGGCACGTCGACCGCATTGGCGATCAGTGTCGCAGCAGCATCGGCAGCCGCAGCACTTCCAGCGGCAACGGTCACAGAATCGGCGATGCCCATTGATAGACTGCGTCCACGACGGCCACTGGTGGCGATCCCGCGACTGACATCCTCGTGACGGATCGCCAGATCGCCGTAAGCGGCTCCATCCTCGCGCGCCATGCGGATACGGAACTCCTGACGAGCCTCAAGATGCAGCGCAATGTCGCCGCCATTGTTGACATAGATCCGGGCCGGACGTGCCGGGGTTGGAAATGCAGCGAGAATAGCCGCCAGTATTTCGTCGGCTACCGATCCCGCCACCGCTGCCATCGGCGTAATGAAATGATCATTTGCGAAAGGCGTGACAGCCGCCACCATACGACGCGCGACCGCACCAATGGGCAACGCACTGTTTTGCCGAGCACGCGTCTTTAGATACGGCAGTTCCGAGACCAACTCGTCCAGGATCGTAGAAAAGCGGGCATGCGCAGCCTCAAAGGCAAGTCTACGGCAACCAGGCATGCTCGCAGAGGCGAGGTCGACACCGATGACCAAATCAATGGGACCATGCTGCAAATGCAGCCGCCCCTCTGCATGTCCATCGATATAAAAGGCCGACGCTCCAGCCACCGTCGTCACTCCTCGCCCCACTACGCACCCCAGCGAAAATTACGACTGTCCGTCGGCCAGGCCCCGGACGACACAGTCGCGATCTTGCGCTCGGCAAGCAATACCGCTTCCTCAAGCGGAACCACGGCGTCCATGTGTCCGCCCAAGGCTTCATAATCTGAAAGGCGCATGGTGAATTCGATCGGTGCAACCAGCGCCGGTGTCGGCACATAGCCAAAGGAATTGCTCGGCATCTGCGTCACATCGGCCATGACCGTAATACCCCCGCCCGGCCAGACATAGGCTGGCGCACCGCCACACGACACATGGGTCAATGCGTCTTTCACGGACCGTGTCAGTCGCACCGGATTGCTGGTAACGCCTGCGCGAAGGCTGCCACCGGCACCGCCCATGAAGAGAACAGAAGCAAGCGCTGGCTCGCAATTTTCCTCGATGATATCGACCGACTGCTGCAACGACTGCGGCAGTGTCGTCTGCAAGACGGGCAGCAGGTTCTCGTCGAGAATATAATATCCGAATTGCTCGCCGGTGGTGGACACCATCAACAGCCGCAGTCCCGGATAGGCAGTCTTGCCATCGAAATCGCCGAGGATGGAAAGCGGATCGGTGATATTGGTACCGCCCCAGCCAGTGCCAGGCTCCGCCACCTGAAAATAGCGACCGGGCGTGGAGCGTCTGCCCTTGATCTTGATGCCGCTCGGGGGGATATCCAGAAGCTTGCCGGCTTGATGTTCCGAAAGAACGCCGGTGATGTGGTCATCGACCACAACCACTTCATCGACATGGCCTAGCCACTGGCGCGCAAACATGCCAACAGTCGCGGACCCACAGCCGACCCGCATGCGGACTTCCTCTTCGCCGTTGATGATCGGCGCTTTGCCGGCCGCCACAACAAGCGTCGACCCACCATCTATTTCCATCGCGACAGAGTCGCGATTGCAAAGCTTCAACAGAGCGTCACAGGTGACCCGGCCTTCCTTCTTGGATCCGCCCGTCAGATGATGCACGCCGCCAAGCGACAGCATCTGTGATCCGTATTCGCTGGTCATCACATGACCGATCTGTTCGCCGTCAACACGCACGGCCGCTGCTTCAGGCCCCAGATAGCGGTCGGTGTCTATTTTCACCTTCGCGCCGCAATAGCTGAAAATGCCTTCCGTCACGACCGTGACCATGTCGACGCCGTTTTCCTTGCGCGACACGATGAACGGAGCAGGCTTGTAGTCTGGATAGGTGGTTCCGGCACCAACCGCCGTGACAAAGGCATTGCGCGACTGAACGATGTCGCCGTCCCAATCCGCCGATCCGCCTGCAGGCAGGAAAGGCACGAGCTTTCCGCCCTCTGCTTCGGTCGCCTCGATGACAGTTAAAGGATCGACGCGGATCAACTCACCCGCCTCGTTGGCGTAGCGGTCGCAAGCGCCGGAGCGACCATCGGCAATGTAGCACATTACCGGACAGGCATCGCAGCGGATCTTGCCATTCAAGGTACTTTCGACCTGTTGTTTGACCACGCATGCCTCCTGAAATTCGCACCAAATTTCATTTGTGTACAAATGAGTATTGTCCGCTCTCTGTGGACTGTCAAGCGCGGCGAGAGTGCAGGAGACGCCGGGAAATCCTGCCAGTCTCGGAAAAGGAGCTACGCGGTAAGTAGCCACCAATCTCCCGCATCCTCGCAGCATCTCCGCACAGCGTTGACAATCGCCGCAGCACAGCTAAACCCAATATAACGCCCTCAACGGCCGATCGGAAAACGCCATGGCCGTAAACCGGCAAAACGATAAAAAGATCGACAGCAAACGATCCCAGGCGAATGAATACGAGGTCGATCAGCAGATCGGCTTTTTCCTCCGCCAGGCCAACCAGCGCCACGTCTCCATCTTCACGTCCCTCATTGGAGACAGATTGACGACGACCCAATGGGCGGCCATCACCAAGCTACGACAAATCCAGCCTTGCTCGCAAAATCAGCTCGGCCGCGAAACGGCAATGGACGTCGCTACCATCAAAGGTGTGATCGACCGTATGGTCAAGCGCGGCTTTGTCCGCACCGAGCCAGATCCGAAGGACGGACGCCGGTTGATCCTGTCGCTGACCGAAGATGGCCTCGCCGCCATCGATCAGCACTTGCCTGCTGCAGTCGAGGCAACCGATAAAACGCTCGAACCACTGACCTCCGGCGAACGCATGATGCTGATCGAACTGATCCGCAAGATCACCTGAGATAGGCTAGCCAACTCCCACATAGCGTCCGAGCAAAGACGGATCATCACGTAGCGCTTGAACGGGCACGACGGCCTGCGCCTTACCGTTTTCCATGAAGCACACGCGATCAGCAACCGACAGAACCGCCTCCACGCGTTGCTCTACCAAAAGGATCGCCTTGCCGCGGCTTCTAAGGGCCACGATCACTTCGCGTATTGTCGCAATCATGGATGGCATCAGTCCTTCTGTCGGTTCATCCAGCAGAATGACGGACGGATCGACGCACATGGCACGCGCCGTTGCCAGCATCTGCTGCTCGCCACCGGAAAGCGTTCCCGAAACCTGGGGCATCCGCTCCTGCAGGCGTGGAAAGAGTACAAGCGCCTCATCCAGTACCGTACGCGGACTGTTGCGCGTCATCAGACCTATTTCCAGGTTCTCGCGGACAGTCAGTTCTGAAAACAGGCGACGCCCCTGTGGCACATAACCGATGCCGCGCCTTGGCACCTCATGTGGGGAAAGTGCGGTCAGTTCCTTGTCGTCGAGCATGATGCTGCCGGCCCTCGCCGGAATAAGCCCCATGATGGCCCGAAGTGTCGTCGTCTTTCCGGCACCATTACGCCCAAGAAGACACAAGACTTCCCCAGGGTGAACCGAAAGCGACATGCCTTTGAGCGTCTGACTGTTGCCGTGATAAACGTCGAGATCGGAAATCTGCAGCATGTCAGCCAGCTCCAAGATAAGCTGCCTGAACAGCCTTGTCGCCACGGATATCCTCCGGCGAACCGCTGGCCAGGATCTCACCGTGATTGAGAACGGTAATGGTATGTGCAAGCTGCATGACAACAGGCATGTTATGCTCGATCAGAAGCACCGTCGCAGAGTGTGCAATCTCCCTCACCAGAGCACAGAAGTTCTCGATTTCTCCATCGGAAAGACCCTGCGTCGGTTCATCGAGAATGAGAAGTTTCGGCTCAAGAGCCAGTCCCATTGCCACCTCCAGCAGGCGTTGGTGACCATAGGCCATAGTGCCTGCAAGCTCATCAACACGATCTGAAAGTCCGACGCGCCTTAGCGCTTCTAGCGTCTTGTCATGCAGGTTTAGACGGTCAGTTGGACCAGCCTCTGTCACCCGTCGCATCGCGCTTTGAACAGATAACGCCACGTTTTCAAAAACTGACAGCGTCGGATAGATGCTGGTGATCTGGAATGTGTAGGCAATGCCCTCGCGAACACGCTTGTGGGCCGGATCAGCAGTAATGTCGCGGCCCTGAAACTGGATCTTGCCGGCGGTGGGCTCTATACGCCCCGATAGCAGCGAAACGAACGTCGTCTTTCCAGCGCCATTGGGTCCGATCAACGCACGGATCTCACCCTCACGGATTTCGAAATCGACGTTTTCCACCGCCTTCAGTCCACCAAAGTGGCGGCTGAGACCTTTTGTGCTGAGCAATGTCATGGCAGCCATGGCAACCACCTTTCCCGGATGGTTCCGAGGATGCCCTTGGGGAAGTAGATAACCAGCAGCACCAGCGCAACACCGGTCACCAACAGATAGGCTGTCGTATATTCGCTGGCGATATCGATCATGTAGAACATGGCGACGGTGCCGAGCAGCGGTCCGAGAATAGTGCCAGCCCCGCCCAGAAGCGTGAACAACAAGGGCTCGATCGAATATTGGATAGTGGCGAAGGTCGCGCCGATATAGGCAAACAACAGCGCATAGGCGGCACCAGCCATCGCAGAGATGGTGCCTGAAATCACAAGGGCGATCAGCTTCAGCCGGAATGTATTGTAGCCGAGCATCACCGTTCGTGGTTCATTTTCGCGGATTGCAATCAGCACGCGCCCGATTGGTCCTTTGACGACCGAGAAGATCACGATCATCGTAATAGAGAGAAGAATGAGCGCCAGATTATAGCGCTGCGTGGCATCGGTCAGATCGATATGCAACCCGACCAGATCGAAACTGCGCGCCGCCTGCGGCATGGTGAGCCCCTCTTCACCGCGGGTATAGTCGGTGAAATAGGTGATTGTCAGATAGGCTACCTGGGAAAACATCATGGTCACGATCATGAAGGCAACGCCTGTGGTTCTGAGAGACACCAGACCGATCACCAAAGACAGGCTAAAGCCACAGCCAATCCCTACCAGAAACGCCACGGGCACACCCCAGTCGGTGTAGTAGGCGGTCAGGCCGGCACCATAAAGTCCCGCAGAAAACAGCATGGCATGGCCAAGGCTCAAAAGCCCCGTATAGCCGAACAGCATATTGTAGCCCATGGCATAGATCGCGAGCAGCATGACACGGGTCATGGCCAGGTGATGATAATCAGGCAGCACGAATTGCAGCACGAAAAGCAGTGCAATGACGCCGACATGAAGTGCCAGAACGCGACCGAAGAGTGACATCTTCATCGTGCCTTTGCTCCAAACAGACCTTCCGGCTTGAACACCAGCACCAAGGCCACCAGCAGCGTAGAAATCATCTTGGCAAGCGTGGGGGAAAAGAATACCGAAATGATGCCGTCGCTCAAGCCAATCAAGAGAGCAGCGACCACCGTACCGCGCAGACTGCCAAGCCCTCCAATGATGACGACGATGAAGGAAAGCAGCAGCGGATCGAGGCCCATCAGATAGTGTGCCTGACGGATTGGCACGATCAACACTGCAGCGATTGCCGCAAGCATTGCGCCAGCGGCGAAGACGAAGGCGTAAACACGCTCGATCGGTATCCCGAAGGCTTGCGCCGTTTCACGGTCAAACTGTGTTGCCCGCATGATCAGACCAAGTCGGGTGCGGCTAAGCACGAACCAGACCACCAACAGCAAGGCGATGGCGGCAGCGATCACAAATAGATTATAGCCAGAATAGCCAAACCACGGAAACTGGATGCGGTAATAGAACGGGGCGGGAACCGGACGAGCATCAGGCCCATACGTCAACAAGACCGTCTGCTGGATGATGTAAAGTAGACCGATGGTAGCAACGATCGTCGATTCCGGATTGTAATCCAGTCGCTTCAGGATCAGTCGCTCACTGGCAAATGCAACCGCACCGACAATCAGTGGACTGATGATCAGGGCGGCAAAGAAGCCGACCGCAGGATGCAATCCGACCATTGAGGCGACCCACCAGGCGACGACTGCACCCAGCATGTAAAACTCCCCATGGGCGACATTGACGATGCGCATAACGCCGAACACCAGTGAAAGGCCGAGTGCTGTAAGCGTTAGGACAGCTGCCTGAAGCAAGCCCTCCAGTGTCGCGAGCAAAAAAAACGGTCCGAATGCCAAAGCCTTGCTCCTGAAGCGCGGGAAGCAAGACCCGGCGCCCGAAGGTTACCTGTTGAATCTGGAAGCAAAAAAGCCGCCACAATGGAAAACGGGGGCGAGCACGCCCCCGTAACGCCGAGCAATCAGAGTGACATCTTGGTGTAGTCGGCCGTCACATCATACATGCCGTCTTCAATTGACGTGCGATGGACAACATTCAACCTGCTGTCTTCGACCTTGGAGATGTTCTGATGGCCGTAGCACTGGTGGTTCTTGCCATTGAACACCTTGTCGCCCTGCGGATGATCGCGGCCCTCGTCGAATTTTTCGATCGATTCCAGAGCCTCGATAAACTTGGCCTTGTCGTCGGGACCGGCATAGCCGGCCATCTCCATGGCCTGCTTGATCGTGAACAGCGTCTCCCACACCCCAAACATATGGGCGTAAGTGGAAATATCCTTCGGATCGGCGGCGCTGGCACCGTTTTCGTCAACACCAACGGCTTCGCGGTAGATCTTGTCCCACTGGGTCTGATCTTTCTGGGCGTAGCGCGGCATACCTTCCCAGAAATACGTGCCTTCAAGGAAGCTCAACTGCGGGGTCGCCAGATCCACAGCTTCGATGCTATCGATGAATCCGAAGATTTCCGGACGCTGCGATCCGTAGAACTGTCCGAGTTCGGTGACGAATGTCAGAACTGCCGGACCGACCATCACATGGTAAAGCACGTCCGTGTCCGAAGGGATGCGCGGCAGATAGCGGGTGAACGACGTCTCCGTCGGCGGCACGGCGATCAGTTCCAGCATCTCACCGCCCTGCGCCTTGATGGCAGAGCTGAGATTGTCACGGTGATCGTAACCGAACGCATAGTCCGGGAAGATCATCGTCACCTTCTTGCCGAGGTTCTGGGTAATCCAAGGCGCCATGGAGATGACCTGGCTGCGCACGTCGCAGATGCCTGGCTGAAAGCAGTAACGATTGAGGCTCCCGGACGAGACGTGCGTGCCTTCGGAAACCACAAGATAAGGCATTTTCAGTTCGCCGGCGCGCGGCGCGGCGCCAACGACCACATGCGAGAACAGCGTACCGAACACAAGGTCGACCTTGTGCTGGGTCGCAAACTTTTCGACAACTTCGGCGGCCCGCTTGGGATCGGTGCCGTCGTCCTCGACGATAAGCTCGACCGGGCGCCCGTTGATGCCACCCTCGTCGTTGATAATCTTGACCGCCGCATTCGCAACACGTTCGTACCAGCGACCGTAAGATGCGCCGATACCTGTGCGATGCAGTTCGAGACCGAGCTTGATGGGCTCGGATGTCTGTGCCTGGGCATAGCGCACGAAACCGGGCGCAGCCGAGGATACGAGACCGGCACCCGCTGCCGCTCCCATTCCAAGCAGTGTGGAGCGGCGGGTGAGACTGGATTTCGGCTTGATGATATTATTGGCCATTGAATTTCCCCTCTTAGTGGAAATGACGTCCGACATTCTGTTGCGGCGGATCGTTCGTCTACTAACAAATCACGATGTTTGAAGCTTGACAAGAAGCCAGCCTCGACAGCCTGAAATTGCGACTTCCGCCAGAGAAGAAAAACGCATCATGTTTGCATACGAATGAACTCTATTTCAGTGTAGCATTTGCGCCATCGGGCGTCTCGATGTTGAGCGATTGAGCCGCCAGAAATGTGCGTCCAACAGATCTTCAATTCGGCTTTTCGGATATTCACTTGACCAGAAAATCATTGAACCATGTCATGAAAGATCGCCGCTGCCGTCTCCCGTTCGGCTTGCTCGCGACACTTGCCTTTGCCGACTTCGTCTTCACATCCGGTGAGGCCTTTGCCCACGGCACAGAGCGCGGGATCGTCATGCTCCTTCCAACAGATTACTATCTGATAGGAGGGGCGATCGCCGTTGCAGCATCTTTCGCTATTCTTCTCTTGATACCGGCTCGCGTGTTTGAATGTGCAACGAACGCGGTAATCGTATTCTCCGACCTTCGTTTCCCGCCGCCCGCGGCAACCAGCATTGTCAGCACCGGTCTTTTGTTTCTGCTGCTAGCCACCGGCATTGTCTCGACATCGGACCCTCTGGAAAACCCACTTCCGCTCTTTGTGTGGACGTTCTTCTGGGTGGGCTTCACACTGCTTCAGGCCGTCTTCGGCAATCTCTGGCCTTGGTTCAACCCATGGACAGGCCCGCTGGCAGTATTGCGAAAATTGACAGGACGTCCGCTCGGCATCACGCCTATTATCACCATGCCTGCGCGCCTCGGATACGCACCAGCGATCATCCTGTTCCTGCTCTTTGCCTGGTATGAATTGATCTCGCTCGCACCGGAAGATCCATCGCAACTCGCCTATGTCGTCTCCGTCTACTGGCTGTTCACACTTTGCGCGATGGTCATATTTGGCGAAAAGCAATGGTCGAAGCGGGCAGAACCCTTCTCTGTCTATTTCCACATGATCGGCATGCTCGCGCCGCTTTCGGCAGCGCCCGCGAACGAGGAAAAAAAAGGCAACACGGTTTATCTTTCATGGCCCGGCCAGCGATGCCTCGATGTTGCGGGCCCACCAATCTCCGGGGCATTATTTCTGTTGCTGACCCTCGGCACAGCCTCCTTCGACGGCTTCTCGGAGACTTTCACATGGTTGGCTACCGTCGGTGTAAACCCGCTGGAATTTCCGGGTCGAAGTGCCGTCACGTTATCCAACAGCTTTGGTCTGATTGCGGCTCCATTGGTTCTGGCGTCTCTATATCTTGCAGCTGTCATGGCCGGCGGATGGGCCGCAGGCGAGCGATCTCCTTCCGCTGTCCTTCGTCTGTCCTGCCATCTGGTCTATTCAATCGTTCCGATTTCGATCGCATTTCACGCTGCGCATTATCTCACCCTGATACTCATCAATAGCCAGTATCTCTATGCCGTTATCTCTGATCCCTTCGCCCTCGGCTGGGACCTGTTCGGCACTGCTCACTGGCATGTAACCGCATCCTTCCTCACCAGTATCGACAGCGTGCAGATCATCTGGATCGTACAAACGCTGATCATCGTTTCGGGTCACTGTGTCGGCATTTTGCTGGCGCACATGATTGCGCTTCGCCACTTCGGTGATTCGCATCGCGCAACCGTGAGCCAGATTTTCCTGGCCATGGTCATGGTGTTCTATACCGTCTTCGGGCTGTGGCTGCTTTCAACGCCAACTGTGGGGTAAGGTTGGCCATCGCGGTCACAGGCACCGGCGACAGGTTCGCTTGCATACAAATGATATCGCGGACATCGTTGATCTGCGCACTGTACGTTAAGGCGCCACTTCCCTTATCCGCTGCACGTTGGCGGCAAGATCGCTCCAGGCCGGCGCACCTGGAGCGAACCGGGCCCTGATATAGATCAGAAGATCTGCGATCTGCCGGTTGCTGAGACTGCCGGAAAAGCCCGGCATCGACATGATCTCCAGATCCTCTGCACTCGCATGTTCTGTCAGCCCGGCCGGCGCATTCATTCCGTGAAGAATCGCCTGGATGACATTGTCGGGCCTGGGACTCGAAACATTGGAATTGAAGGCAAAGTTCGCAAGCGGCGACCCGCCCTCGTGACATGACGCACAGGCGCCATCGAACATACGTGCACCACTGGGTGACAGATCGAGCGCGTTAGCCTTTGCCGCAGTCACCGCACTCTGGAGTCGTTCTTTCTGCTCTGTCACATCGCCAACAGTTAGAACGTCGCCACGGCTTGTCAGATATGCGGCAATCGCTGCTATATCTTCATCCGGCAAAGCCGACATGGACTTGACCACCGCCGCCATCGGACCGCCGGCACTGCCATGGTCGGCAGAGTGACCGGTGCGAAGATAGTCAAACAACGCGGTTTGGGTCCACCCGATCGGTCCGCCGCCGGCACCGTTGATCGATGGTACGGTCCAGCCATCCGCGTAACCGCCAGCAAGGTGCGAGGCACCGCGTTTTTCCGCGCCTAAAGCGTTGCGATCGCTATGGCAGGCGGAACAATGGCCCAGTGTCTCCACCAGATAGGCCCCGCGGTTCCAGGAGGCAGTCTTGTCCGATTGAACGGTAAAGGGCTGAGGATCGAGATAGAGGCTGTTCCAGCCGGCCATAAGGCCACGCAGGTTAAACGGCGCTCGCAGCTGCGTCTTCGCAATCGGCCCAGCTGCCGGTGCCTGCGTCATCAGAAAGGCATAGAGCGCCTGCAGATCGGCCTCTTCGGCGCCTGCAAATGCGGTGTAGGGATGGACGGGATAAAGGTGATGCCCGTCGCGGGATACACCTTGACGCATGGCGCGTTCGAATGCCGGATAGGACCAACCGCCGATGCCATGGGTCGAGTCCGGCGTAATATTGGTCGCATACACCGTGCCAAACTCTGTATCGAAAGCCCGTCCGCCGGCAAACGCTTCACCATCAGCACTGACATGGCAAACATTACAGGCACCGGCAGCGGCAACGAGCCGACCTTTTTCGATGGTAGTAGCACTGAAGACACCAGGATCCGGGCGAGATATGGGTGCAAAGGCGCTGCGAACGGGTGAAGCGATGGTAATGCCGCCAGCAATGGCGCCAGCGATGCCGGCCAAGGCCGCCGGCAACTTCCACCATTTGGCCTTTTTGCGACGCGACGGCTCGTGTGGAGCGTCCAGCAACTCGCCCCGCTGTTCGCGAAGGGCCGCAAGAATGCGGTCTGGCGTCAAAGGCAGTTCGCGAAAACGGATGCCGGTCGCATCATAGACCGCATTGGCAATAGCCGCAGCACTCGGCACGGAGGCAGACTCGCCAACGCCCAGAGGGTCATCATTCGGGCGTGGCACCATAAGCACGTCGATGTCCGGCACTTCCGGGAAAGTCATGATGGGATATCCGCCCCACTCGACGCTCTCCACCTTGGCGCCGTCGAAACCGACTTTTTCCTTCAATACGCGGCTGAGCGACTGGATGACATTGCCGTGGATCTGATGTTTCACGCCATCGGGATTGATCATCAGGCCGGAATCCTGACCGACCGTAATCTTCGTGACCGCAATCTCGCCAGTCTTCCTGTTGACTGCGACATCGGCCACCCAGGCGGACCATGCAGCGGGCACTCCCGGAAATGGGCCATGAATATAGACAGCATAAGCAAAGCCCCGACCATAGAGCAGGTCGCCTTCTGAGCCCTCGGTTCCTGTGCGTGTGCGCGGTTTCCACCCCGCTTTTTCAGTGACGGCCCGTACCAGTTCAGCGGCGCGCGTATCGGTCAGGTATCGCAGCCTGTATTCCACGGGGTCTACGCCCGCCGCCGCCGCCAATTCATCAATGAAGCTCTCATGGGCAAAGGAATTTGGCATCGCCGAAACGCCACGAAACCACGATGCCCGCGCAATCGGCGGCATGTCATGCACAGTCACGCGCATATCGCCAAAGCCGTAAGGCGGGATCGCCGTGCGATCACCCATTTGCATCGTGTCCGGCGTGTTGGGCACGCGCCCGGTCAGAAGAAGAGCAAGCGTTGGCGCCAGATTGGATGGATAGCGCGTGTCGAAATCATAGCCTGCCGGTCCACCTTCCAGATCCAGCCCACCGCGGACATCGACCACCTGTGCAGCTCCCTTGGGCTCCCAGGCATGCTCCTGCTCACGCGTGAGTTGAACACGCACCGGCTTGCCAACAGCACGCGACAGGAGTGCTGCATCGGCAGTCACATCATCGGCACAATTTCGACCGTAACAGCCGGCCGCCTCCATGCGCTCGACATGGATCGCCGCCTCCGGCATGCCTAGCAGCAAGGCAAGATCCCGCCTGATCCAGAATGGATTTTGCGTGCCCGACCACACAGTGAGCTGATCCGGCCGCCACTCCGCCACCGCACAGGATGGGCCGATGGAGCCATGCATCTGATAGGGCCAGACATAGGTTCGCTCCATCAACGGAGAAGCCGCTTGCAATGCGCGATCTACGTCTCCTTGATCGCGCAGCACACGTGGTGTCGACGCATTGGACCGAAGCGGCTCCTCAGGTGCATTCAAATCGGCAAATACGGGCAGGGCGCGCCATGTGACCTTCAATTCCCGCGCTGCCTGCGCTGCGAATTCCTCGCGAGTGGCAACAATCCCTATGAAATCACCGTCGACCACAATCGACACAATGCCGGGCACGTGGTCCACGGATTCGCGATCGACCTCGATCAGGCTGGTGCCGACAAAGTCCCCACTGTCGAAACCGGTATAAGGGGGCCGAACGACCCGACCATGCAGCATGCCCGCCACGCGCACGTCATGCACATAGGTCCATTGGCCCGTGGCCTTTGCCGCAATATCGGTTCGTGGCTGCGCAGCCCCGACCAGCCTGTAGGACTGAACCGCTTTCAGCGGCGCTCCCGGATCGATCTCAATACGCCTGTGGTATCCGGCAACCAGTTCGCCATAGGAGAGAGCCCAGTTCGACGGGGATATTGGCTTGATCACGCCATTGACTATGGAGAGTTGAGAGACATCAACACCGTGCTGACCCGCCGCCAATTGCAAAAGATAATGTCGCGCAGTCGCCGCCGCCTGACGCAGAGGAATGGCTGCCACCTGGATCGTCTCGCTGGCAATCGTCGGCCCCTGATCAGGGGTCACGGTCGTGGTACCAAGCACCATGGTGACGTGCTCAAAAGGCACGTCCAGTTCTTCAGCGACGATCTGAGCCAGCGCTGTTCGAATTCCCGTTCCAAGATCCACATGGCCATTGAAAGCGATCACGTTACCGTCGCTTTGGAAGGCCAGAAACAGTTCGCTGCCATTTGGGCCAGAACGCGTGACCAGAAGGGTATCCGATGCATTCAGATAGGCCTCAAGCGGCAATTCACGTGGAGCCGTCATGCCGCCCCCGTTTCGCTTTGACAGGACAGTTCGACCGCGCGGCGGGCTGCCGCCAGAATTTCCATATGCGTGCCGCAACGGCAAAGATGATTCTTCAACGCCGACCTGATATCTGCCTCATCGGGTGCCTGAATACGGTTCAATAGACCGGCAATTGCCATGATCATCCCGTTGAGACAGTATCCACATTGTGCAGCCTGCTTCTCAACGAATGCCTGCTGCACCGGGTGAAGCACATCTCCATTTGCAAGTCCCTCAAGGGTGACGATATCGCGGTTTTCACAAGCACCGACGGTGACGGAACAGGAGCGCACAGCCCGGCCGTTGACGAGCACCGAACAGGCCCCGCATTCACCAAGCCCACAGCCGTATTTGGGTCCGTTAAGCGCCAGATCGTTGCGCAGAACGAACAGGAGCGGCGTCTCCGGCGCGACCGAAAGCGGGCATTGTCTGCCATTCACCGTGAGCGCTATCTGATGATTGCTCATGCGAGGTCCGCGAGCGATATCCGCATTCGCATTTGCATCACAGACCATCCCCGCGCAATCGCAATCGGATGGACCGACCGACAGCCAGACCGAGCCCATATATTCATGTCGTCCCCCGGGTCTTTGCGCCCTTTGTTCGTACACAAATGATCGTGGGGTAGGCGAGCGCTGTCAATGTTAAATTATGACAGCGAACTCGCTTCTTATATTTCAGCAGGCGTTACGAGGAGCAGCTTATGCGGTTCCATCCAGATCAGCGCGCTGTGTGCGGCTGAACGGCTTACCGATCAGCCCGCTAAACTCGATGAACAGGGCGAGCAAAGCTCCAATTCCCAATCCAAGAATGCTTCCGCCAAAAAGCCCGGCAATCATCAACACCACCCTGCCGGGGCCGTCGGCCTTGAGAGGTGGAACGGCTGCGGAGATAATTCTGATATTGCTTTGCAGCAGGTTTTGTTCTTCGTGAATTTCCGTCGCACGCTTCAAGGCGGTACTATAGATTTCACTGGTGACGGTCGCTTTTCGCTCCAGTTCCTTGAGTTTGACGGTTTCCGGAGAACTGGTGGACTGCAGCGCTTTTTGAACCGTCAGTTCTTTCTTGATGGCATTTTCGGCGTTCAAAGCCTGTTGGTACTGATCCTTCGCACTGGCGCCAACACGGCCCAATTCATTTCGGATCTGCCCCTTGATGGCATCGAGGGATGCTTGAGCAGCAAGCAGCGAAGGATGGCGCGCCCCCAGATTGCTTGCAAGGCTCTCAACGATCGAGGATTGCTTGGAATACTCACTACGCAGGTCGCCCAGTGTTCTTGAGCCGACGTCATCGACCATGGCACCCGAAACGATATCGTTGACGTCGACCCTCGTGGCCGCGTCATATTTTGCCTTGGCAGAGATCGTGGTTTTTTGAGCTTGAACGAGAAGCTCGTTCAATGAAGTCAAACGTTTGTCGGAGATCAGATCGCCGCCCGCCTCGACGAGGTCGTTTTGAGAACGGTAGTCCTCAACCTCGCGCTCGACCTGTTGCGCCGCCTGGCCAAGTTCTGTCAAACGCGAGCTAAGCGCGGAGTTAGCAGTCGTGTATTTCTCCAGAGCCATCGCATTCATCTCATCCTTGAACGCCGACACCACTGCGTTGGCGATCGTAGACGCCTTAACGGCATCGGATGAGATGACTTTAACGCTCGTCACATAGGTGTTGTCCTCGCGTTTCACCAGTATTGCGGATTGCAATGTCCTGGCCGCAAGATGCCGGTCATCCATGCCTTCAACACTCTTGGAAGGCGCAAATTCCGGGTCTTTATCGAGATGCAGCTGATCGACAACCGTCAACAGGACATTATCGGACATGATGATCATGCTCTGACTGTCGATAATGGCGGATATGACCTGTGGGGAGGGTGAAGAGTTCTTGTCGTTTTCGTCGGTGACCCGGATCTGAGTTGGGTCAAAATAGATGACAGCTGTCGCACCGTATTTCTTGCCAAGAAGCAGAGTTGCAGCACCAAGCGCGATCGCGCAGACAACAACGGCTATCGCCACCATCTTGCGATGATCCCAGACAATTCGCAGTATGGTGGCCAGATCGATAATTGGCACATTTGCGCTCAGGTGGCTCGGGGAATGTACTGTCGTGTGATTATCCGAAGGCAATGCGTCCTGTGCTGAATTCGCCCCCTGTGGCGCGTCGAGGGTGGACCTCGTTTCGGCTGCAACTGGCGCGCCGTCCTCGGGCAGCGCGTCCACGGCTTCGCGGGGCTCTGCGCGAGACATAGCCCTGGACTGTGGCCGCCGTTGCGGGGCAACACCCCGTTCGGCGAGCCATCTCGCAGCCATTGGCTTCTTCATGTCTTCGGATTGCATAACACGCCACATCTTTGGCTAAGAAATTCAAACATTAGCGATGACGCTATAATCTTATGGTTAATAAACTATGCATTCACGGTCGCAGGCTGGGATCAATGCCCTGGGCAATCCGGCCCATCCGGGCGGTGTTTGCCCATCGAATCAACCAGTGCTGTCAACTGCGGTTTGTCGCCATCGCCTTGTGGTTGAATATTCAGCGGTTCGCTTGGCGGCCACCAATCGCCCGCAGCCCAATAGGTAAAACCGAGCCATGTGTCGGCATTTGCGCGAAGGTGGTCAACGATGCGCGACAATGCCTGTGTGCATTCCGGTGCGGACGAAACGCCAATTTCGCCAATCATGCCTCTGAAGCCGTTCTCTTTGAGCCAGACCGTCGCATTCTTGATGGCCTGTTCAGCACCTTCGCTGTTTGAACACTCTTCATGGGTCCCGGATGAATCGACATCGAGATATTGATGAAATTCAATTGCGAAATTGTTGTCCGGGTCCAAGACACCTTTGATGACGTCGCTATTGGATCCCTGACCAAAATCTTCGGTCCAACTCGAAGCACCGCTCCAATGTGTCCCAGGCACCAGAATAAGGTTATGAGCATTGACCCGCCGGATGCCCTGGATGGCTCCGTTTGCTGCATCCAGCCAATCTTTTGCACCGATATCATAAGGTTCGTTCATGAGACCAAAGATCACGCCGTGGTCGTCAGCAAAATTGACCGCAAGTCTGATCCAGAAATCGGCCAACTGACGCGCGGGCAGTTCTTTTGAGCCAATACGGAGATCTCCGTAATAGCCGAAATTGTGCGGATCCAGGATGACCCTGAAACCTTGCGCCCGGAGACCCTTGACGGAGGATGTCAGTCTTTGCAGTTCCAGGACATCAAGATCACTTCCGAGCGTCGGCTGCAGGCGCTCCCATCTGAACGGAAGCCTGATCGTATCGAAACCCTTTTTGGCAAAATAGGTTGTCGTCGCCGGCGTCGGATAGAAAAAATTGGTACCTTCAATTCCATTCACATCACCATATTCGGCGCCTGAGAGATTGACGCCGCGAAAGCAAAGCCGATCGTCGTCCCCTGCGGCCAGAGCAGCCCCTTGAATGCTCAGGTAACATGCCAGAATGATGAATATGGGTGTTTTCATTCGTCTTTCCTCAAGAGCCGGTCGGATGGTCAAGCTTGGCGCTGTTACTGGGAACAGTGAGGCGTGCTGATCTCTTTGGTGTCCGACCGCTCAAGTATCGCTCGACTGGCAGTTCGAAGAACAGATGAACCAGCTCTCCAATGACGCAGGAGAGGAGGATCATTGAGATCACCAGGAAATATTCGTCATGGAAAAGACCGCCGGGTAGGTGGCTATAGGCCATCCGGCAACCGGCCAGCACGAAGATGTGGGTCAGATAAATACTGTAGGACGCATCTCCCAGAAAACGCAGCACCCTAAGCTCACGATATTTCGCGAAATCGATCGACGTCATGGCAAAGACGATAATGATGGCCGGCACACCAATGGTCAAAAGGCGATCATAAGACAGTTCCAGAAAATCAAATAGCAACAGCGCGGCTGTCGAGACAATGGTCAGCGCAACTGCCGTACCCGTGCCGATGCGATACCGCGCCAAGTAGAAATGTCCGATGACCGCCCCTGCCGCAAATTCGAAAACAATCAGGTTACCGTAAAAGATTGTCGCTGTGTTTTGCACGGGCGACAGCAAACATAGCGTAACAATCGCTGCAAGCAGGGCTACGAGCAGAACGAGCCGTAACGACTGCTTGAAGAGCAAAAGCGCTCCAAACAGGAAATAGAAATACATTTCATAATTCAGCGTCCAGCCCGGCACAATCAGCGGCATGATCATTTTGCCTTCAGGATCTGCAGGATTGACCCAAGGGAGGAAAGCGAGTGACGCAGCGATGTGCGGAAGATCAAAGACCGTCGACTTCAGGATCTGCGGAAGTGCTAATGCCACCAATGCAGCAGCAATGGTCACGGCCCAATAGAGCGGCACAATTCGCCTGATACGCTTGCCGTAAAACTCAAGCGTGGTGACCGGCTTGCCATGGGTCGTAATCCACATGACGAACCCGCTCAGTACAAAGAAGACGTCAACGCCACTTTGGCCAAACAAGGCTGCGCCCAAAGGCGCCGAAGGATCCATGACACGAAGCTGAAGTATCGCATGGAAGTAAACGACCAACAGTGCGGCAATCGCCCGTAAATATTGAAGCTGAACGAGCACGACTGCGGGTCTCCTGTCCCAATTGCTCCAGCAACGTGCGCTTATCGAGATTGCACCGCTATCCGGGATTTCCGCTGGCCAACAGGGTCGGTGATATAGCCGTTGTCGGGCTGGAACTCACCAAATTTCCCCACCTCGGAAACTTTCATGTAGCCTATCAAGAACCACATCAATGCGGCGACCTTGATGGAAAACACCGCGTTTCCGCCAATCATCATGTTCATAAAAAAGAAAATAGAAAGTGAATATGCAGCGCGTCTTTGCGGGGCAGTTCTGCCAGCGGGATAGAAGGATATGAATAGCCAGAGAACGATAAGTCCGAAGATCGTGCCAGCGTTCACCACATAGGCGTAGCCGCTATCGGCCAGTCCAGCGACGATGGCGACATCGAGCCCCATCAGCGAGTTGAAACTGATTTTTTCGAGTGTCTTGATCGTCAAGACGACGCGGCCGTTGATCGTGTCACCGGATGCATCCGGGAATAGAAAGAACACCAGTATCCCGGCGATAATAATCGCCGGCATGATCAGGGCGGTCAACGAGGTATTCAGTTTCGGGAAAATGAAGTAGCCAAGCAAGCAGAGCGCCGAGAATATCAGCATGGTTCTGGAATCATTGGTAGTGACGATCGCGACAATCGCGAAGATGAAAAGGAAACGCTCCCACTTCCTGAGTTCGGTGAACATCGCCATGAGGTATACGATCAGGACGCCGGAAAAATTGGCGAGCGAGACCTGCTCCAGGAATACCGAAGACGTCCGGTGATCGCTGATACCGAATGTGAACCGGCCCGGTATTTTCTGGGCATTCTGGAACAGCTTGGACCCGCCAAACGAAATCTGCTCGAGGCCTCTCGTATTCTCGAAATAGGATGCGGGATTGAAGATATTTTCATAAAGTTTGGTATCGACGATCTCGATCAACAAGACCGCGAGAACGACAATGCAGGCAACCCTGAAAGTCAGGATGATCGTACGTCGGTTGGCCCACGTTCCCATCATCGAGAAGATGGAAATGATCACCATGCTTCTGAGATACTCGACGAAAACGGCTCCATTGGCGACCATGACATAGGCGGCGACAAGGACATTGAAGCCCAGAAAAATCAAGACCGGAAGATCCTGGCTGAAGATGCCACGTGTCATGATATAAATCACGCACATCAACAGAATGAGCATTTCCACAATGGCAACATGCGAGAAGCCGAGAGGCATGATCATATTGTTGATGATCGCCAGCACGCCGTTGTAGAACACAGACGGCAGCAGCAAAGTCATGATGATCGGATTTCGGTCCGGTCCGACCGCATCGCTGCTTTGCCCCATGCGCGCGCTCACCATCTCATTCATAAGGATACCTTGCTCAAATTCCTGCCAGCAAGAAAGCACGGCAAGCCTGCATCAACATTGTGTAGCATCTCGCGATGTTTCAGCGATGTGAAGGCGAAGACCAAGCCCAAAAATGCGAGATGAGCTATGATCGTTTTTTCGCGTATCGTAAACTCGAAGTTCGGATCTCTTCATGTCAAACGCTCGCATTCTTCCATTCAACTCGATGACATGAAACCGGTGGTCCGTATGTTGCCGTCCATTGATCACTAAAGGGCTACCAGAGGCAGCTTTCATCGCCCTCAGCGCGCGACCGGTGGCCAATCTCATTCCCACCACAACACCATCACCAAACTGTATTTAAACTGTCGTTCTCCTGTCATGTGGAAGCCGCATATGCGCCCCGACAAAGGAGTACGCTATGTCACGTCAATCGCTTGAACTGTCAGGAATTGGAAAGAGCTTCGGCGCCGAAACGGTCCTTACGGAGATAGACCTTCTTATAAAGCCAGGTGAATTCCTGTCCCTGGTCGGCATGTCGGGTTGTGGCAAGTCCACCTTGTTGCGGATCATAGCCGGACTCGAGAAGCCAGACCGCGGTACAGTGTCGATCGGTGACGAGAACGTGACCGATACGGATCCGAGCGATCGTAACCTCGCCATGGTGTTCCAGTCCTATGCGCTTTATCCGCATATGAATGTCAGGCAGAATATTGCAACACCGCTCAGGATGCGACGCCTGTCGTTTTGGGCGAGATTGCCGCTTTTCGGGCGACTGCTGGCCTCCCGCAACACCTTGAACGCCATTGATGCCGCGGTTCAACAGGCTGCGGAAACCCTTCACATCAGTCATCTTCTGGACCGCAAGCCCGCGCAGCTTTCCGGCGGGCAACGTCAACGCGTCGCTCTTGCCCGCGCTCTGGTGCGTGAGCCTGCAGCCTTCCTGATGGACGAACCGCTCTCGAACCTGGACGCCAAGCTGCGAGCCCATATGCGTGAGGAACTGACCGCGCTGCACCGCCGGCTCGGTGCAACCTTCATCTACGTGACCCACGATCAGATCGAAGCGATGACAATGTCCGACCGGGTCGCGCTCATGTCGAACGGGCGCATCGAGCAGCTTGGCACGCCGGATGAACTCTACAAACGCCCGGCCACACTGACCGTTGCACGCTTTATCGGCACGCCCTCAATCAATTTGTTGCCAGTCGAAATCAACGCACAGGGACGGATCTCGGCCTTCGGTCAGGATCTCGGACTTGAGACGGATGCGCAGAATGCGGGCCCCGCAACGCTGGGGCTGAGAGCCGAAGATGTGGGGCCGCAGGCGAAGGGCCTCGCCGCGCGGATACTGCACGCAGAAACGCATGGCTCTGACCGCTTCGTCACATGCCACCTTCTGGAAGACGAAACGGTGCGCATGACAATGCGGCAGCCGGCTGACGAGGCAATCGGCGCCGATGCCGACGGCATTATACGCATCGGCTTCAAGCATGAGCGGGTGCATTTGTTCGCAGCCGATGAACGTCGTCTTGATGTCTCCATCCGTGAGTGGCTGGCGGCATGACTGCGATCGATTTTCAAACAGGTGCAAACCTGAAAGCGAAGTCAAGCTCAGCCGGCAAAGAGCATCGTATGATGCGGCGTGCGCTTCTTTTCATAGCCCCCGCAACCCTTCTGTTGCTGGCGATCTACATCATACCGATGATTGTGCTCGCCTGCTTCTCGGTGACAGATTACCAGCTAGGCGCATTGTCGACCCACTTCGTCGGACTGGATAATTTCATCAAGGCTTTCAACGACCCGGTATTTCGGCGCGCGCTTGCAAACACCATTCTCTATGCCATCATCGTCATACCGTTCGGGGTATTTCTGGCGCTCGGTGTGGCGCTTCTGGTTTATAACCGCAAACGCAGCCGTGCCTTTTGGGAAGTGGCCTACTTCCTGCCGGTGACAGCCACCTTGGTCGCCATGGCCACGGTCTGGCAGTTCCTGCTTCATCCTTCGCTGGGACCTGTGAATGCGGCGATCAAGGCTTTCGGCTTTGAACCTGTGGCATTCCTGTCTAATCCCACGCTCCTTATTCCAACCATGGCGATGATCGGGATCTGGCAGATTCTGGGCTTCAATATGGTGCTCTTCCTGGCAGGTCTCACTGCAATCCCAAAGGACCTGCAGGAGGCAGCCCGGCTTGATGGCGCAAAAAATCCGATAGACCGCTTTTTCACCGTGACATGGCCGATGCTCGGACCAACGACGATGTTCGTGGTTGTGACAACCTCCATCTCCGCCTTCAAGGTGTTCGAAACGGTGGCCGTTCTGACCAAGGGCCGCTCAGGTTCGGAAACCCTGCTGTTCGACCTATACCTGGAGGGCTTTGAATATTCCAACACCGGTTATGCCGCAGCGCTGACACTGGTTTTCCTGGCTTTCGTGCTGGTGCTCTCCATCGGGCAAACACTGCATATGGACCGAAAGGTGCATTACTGATGAAAGCACTTCGCAGATACCTGCCGCATCTTGTACTGGCGCTCGGCGCTGTCGTGATGCTCTTGCCATTCTATTGGATGGCGCTGACGTCGATCCGCTCTCCTGCCGAGATCTTCGATGTTTCGCTCTGGCCAATTCCGGAGAAATTCGACGCCGCCGAAAACTATGGACATTCGGTCAGCCAGGCTCCGATGGGTCGGTTCATGCTGAACGGCGTCATCGTGTGCCTGGGCATTCTCTTGGTGCAGATATTGACGGCGGTGCCCGCAGCCTATGCCTTGGCGAAGCTGAAGTTTCCGGGCCGCCGGCTACTGCTGACGCTGGTAATCGCAGCACTTTGCATTCCCATGCAGGCTCTCGCACTCCCCCTGTTTGTGGGCCTGGCAAAGCTGGGGTTACTCAACACCTATTTCGCCATGATCGCCCCCTTCTTCCTGTCGGTGTTTGCGATCTTCCTTTTCCACCAGTCCTTCCGTAGCTATCCCGACGAAGTGATCGAGGCGGCGCGGATGGACGGGTTTTCCGAGCTTGAGATCTGCTGGGGCCTTGTGCTGCGCGGATCGCTTCCGTCGGTCGCAGCCTTTGCCGTGTTCTCACTGGTCGCTCACTGGAACGATCTATACTGGCCGATGATCGTCGTATCTGACACCAATCTCGCACCGCCGCCACTCGGCATGCTGTATTTCTCGGATGTCGAATCCGGCGCGAATTACGGCGCACTGATGGCCGGTGCGGCGATTATCACAACCCCCATGGTGGCCTGTTTCCTCTTTGCCCGACGTCACTTCATCGCGGGCATCACCATGACCGGGGTCAAATGACGCCGGTCGCTCCTCCCCCTGACTGAAACCTTGCTGGAGACTAACATGAATATCACAAGACGGACTGCCGTGAGCGGTCTGGCCATTGGTCTTGCCTTCGCCGGCCTCGTTCGACCCGCCTTTGCGCAGGACGAAGTGACGCTCAACGTCCTTTACAACCTTCCGGGCTTCACGAAATTTCATCAACCTCTCGCCGATGAGTTCATGAAGAACAATCCTGATGTGAAGATCAACTTCCTGGCACCGGCAGCCGGCTATAACGAAGGCCAGCAGCAGGTTCTGCGCTCCGCCGTTACCGGCAATCTACCGGACGTCTATTTCTCTGGCTATAATCTGACGGCCGAACTGGTTCACACTCTGCAACCCCGTCAACAGATTACCGACCTCGCGCCCTTCATCGAAGCGGAAGGTGGACAGGCCTTTATCGACAAGAACTACAGCCCGAAGATGGCCGCCCTTGGCCAGATCGACGGCAAGCAATACGGCCTGCCGGTCAACGCGTCTTCCCCTATCATGTATGTCAATGCTGATCTGGTGACGAAGGCTGGCGGCGATCCGGACAACATGCCCAAGACCTTTGCTGGCCTGATTGAACTCGCGAGCAAGATCCATGCGCTCGATCCGAAGATCGCCGGCATGGGCTATGACATCAATGGCTGGCCTGACGACTGGCTGTGGCAGGCGCTGGTATTCGAACAGGGCGGCAAGCTCGTGGACGATGCCACCAAGACCGTCGCCTTTGATAACGAAATCGGCTTGAATGCTTTGAAGCTTACCCGTCAATTTGTAACCGACGGTGGCCAGACCCTGCTCGACTGGGATCAGTCACGCCAGCAATTCGGCGCTGGTCTGACCGGCTTTATTTTCTCGACGCCTGCTCACGTTCAAACCATAGAAGGTCTGGTGGGTGACCGCTTCACGCTGAAGACAGCAACCTTCCCGCTCGACAATGCGGAAAAGGGTGGCGTACCGACAGGTGGAAACTCGGCTGTCATCCTGACCCAGGACAAGGCCAAGCAGGATGCTGCCTGGAAGTACCTGAAGTGGATCACAGGACCAGAAGCACAGAATGTGATCGTTCGCATTACCGGCTACCTGCCGACCAACAAGCTTGCGACCGGCCCCGACTATCTTGAGGCCTATTATGTCGACCATCCGAATGTGAAGACGGCCTCCCTCCAGGCCGATCGCTCGCTTCCTTGGGCTGGATATCCAGGTGGCGACAGCGTCCGCATCTGGCGCACCCAGCGCGACATCATCGGGACCGTCATGCGCGGCGAAGTGACGCCTGAAGAAGGGCTCAAGCAGATGGTCGAGCAGACCAACGCTCTGATGAAATAATCGGCGCTTGTGCAGACAACAGCTGCGGTGCTTCGGCTCCGCAGCTGCCTTATGCTGAGAGAGACTGTAAATGAAGATTATCCAGCTGACAGACACGCACCTTATGCCGCCCGGTATCGTGGTGAACGGCGTCGACCCAGAGATGCAACTGCGTGCGGCAGTGACTGACATTCTCGAAAAACATGCCGATGCCGACCTGCTCGTTGTAACCGGCGACTTGTGCAATTACGGGGATCCCGAGGCCTATCAGCTTTTGGCGGATATTCTGACTCCGATTGCTTTTGAAATCCGTTTGATTTTGGGCAATCACGACAAGAGACCGCAATTTATCGCCGCATTTCCGCAGCATCCCCGCGACGACAAGGGCTATATCCAGTCCTTCCTCGACACCGAGTTTGGCAGGCTCCTGTTTCTCGACAGTCACGAGGAAAATGTCATTGGTGGCATCTACGGTGCCGACCGCCTGGAATGGTTGGATGCTGCACTTGAAGGCGCTGGCAAAAAGCCTGTGACCATCTTCATCCACCATCCGCCGATCGATCCGGGTATCGCCCATTTCGACCGCATAGGAATGCACGACGAAGGTGCAATCATGGAACGCCTGATCAAGCACCAAGGCGGCGTCAGGCATATCGTCTTCGGTCACATCCATGTCCCGCTCACAGGCACCACTGCAGAAGGCATCGCCTACAGCTCCGGCCAGGCAACAGGACACCGATTTGTAACCGATCTGGAGGAACCTGCCCCCTGGTGGACAGGCGGCCACCCTTGCTACCGAATCATCCAGATCGATGACCAAGGCTTCCGCGCCTATGGCGTCGAAGTGGGACAATCCCGGACAGACCGCGCACCGATTTGTGAGGGACCGTAGGTACCAATTCTAGAGAGGCAGACAACAAGCACTTTGCATCATTCTGCAAACTCCGATCGCTGGCCCGCTAGCGTTGCGGAGCGGATTCATGCCAAGGTTGCGGGCCGACGCTTACCCTTCCAATAGTTCCCGAATTTTGAACTGAGCTTAAGTCAATAAGCGAGGTATATGTAATGAAACGAGTATAAAAAATCTGCTGTCAGCAGGGATGTCAGGTATTTTTGTGAGCAGTGACAGAACTCCAACACTCTCGGAACGGACTGTCAGAGCAGCGATGTGGACGACGGGAGGAAGGTTCTTCACGAAGGGGTTGGACTTAATCTCGCTTCTTATCCTTGCGCGTTTTCTGGGTCCGGAAGAGTTCGGGGTCGTTGCTATGGCGATGACAGCGGTTCTGATCGTTGAAACATTTTCCGAAATGCCCCTGTCGGCGGCACTGCTGAATTACCCCGTGCCCTCCGAGGCTATGTACGATACGGCCTTCTCAATTGGGTTGCTGCGCGCTGTCGCAATTGTCGCTACGCTTTGCGCTTTATCTTGGCCTCTGTCACTGCTGTATGATGAACCACGACTGATTGCGCTTCAGTGTGCGCTGTCATTGGCTCCGGCGATGCGTGGCCTGGTTAGTCAAAGGCTGACGGAATATGCGCGCGCTTTGGACTTCCGGCGCGATGTGGCTCTTGAAGTTATGGCCAAGATTGGTTCTTTGGTGATCGCTTCGGCACTGGCTATTGCTACCGGAAGTTACTGGGCTATTGCCGTTGGCAAGATTTCAACCACGGCCATTGCCATGCTTGCGTCTTATGTTGTCGCGCCGCAACGCATTCGCTTCACTCTCTCCCAATGGCACCTGTTCGCTGATATGTTGGGCTGGTATGCAGCACGGCAGATCTTCGCGGCGATCAATTGGCAAGCTGACAAGGTAGTGCTACCGCATTTCGTCGATACCGCCACATTCGGTCAATTCACATGGGCTGACAACTTGATCTCCGTTCCCGCCCAAGCCATCATTCAACCGATTACACCGCCGCTGTTTTCGGCGTTCATCGTTGCACGTCAAGGGGGAAACCTTGGCAAGGTCTATCTGAAGGCCTCAAGTGGCGTATTCTCGGTCGTGGGCACTATCTTTTTATTGATGGCAATGCTGGCACACCCGATTATTCATCTTGTTCTCGGTCCCAATTGGAATGAAAGTGCCCCCCTGCTCACCTGGTTGGCCTTCGCCGCCTTCATCGGCTATGCGCCGACAGTTCTGCTACCGGCCCTTGCTATGGCCCTGAACCGTACGAGGATAGCCTTCGCAAAGCTCGCGATTGAATTCTGCGTGAAGGTGCCACTGATTATCGCTCTGACCATGACGATGCAATTGCAGGGTATGTTGATCGGCCACGCAATCTCGGCAGTATTGGGGTTTTTCATCACATTAATACTGGTGAAAGAGCTGACGCGACTCACCATACTGGCTCAACTGCAAAACCTGTTGCGTCCAATGGTTGCCATGATACCGATGGCTATCTTCCTCTACGCCGCATCAAATTTATTCGGCATCCACGACAGTGCCCTGTACACATTTGTCCATCTCTGCTGGACCTGCGGTGTCGCCATTCTCATATTCACCGCCTCGGATCTTGCCCTATGGAAACTTGCGGGCTCTCCGGACGGAAGCGAAGCTCTTGCTTTGAAAATGGTCAAAAAGAACATACGCCTTTAGAAACACGGTCAGTTTCCTATGGGAACGCCGTCTTGCCAAATGAACAATCTTCTGAACACTCGCAGCTAGCGCCCCAACCCGTTGTTGCCGTACCTTCGAGCCTTCGGCTGGATACTCATATCTTTGAAAGTACTTTTTGGACTCATCGTGCAAGCGGGTGCCCGCCCGCATTCGCTTCCCGCATCTGCACCCGATACAGATCGAACAGCTGTTGTCGCCACTTCTCCTGAGACAGAAACATTCCGTCGCGCCCTTGAAAGCCGCTCAAGCTCATTTTCGCTATTTTAGCATCGTCGACGGCCAGATTGGTTAGGGCTTGCGTCAATGCAGCGGTATCATAGGGATTGCAGGCAATACCAACCTCTTCGGCCAGAATATCATCCCGCGTCGCCGCAAAATCGCTGATCACCACTGGGATACCGGAAGTAATGGCCTCATAGGCAACCAGGGAAAAGGTTTCGCGCGAGCGGGTTGGAACGACAAGGCATCGCGCCTTGCTGGCCACCTGTTTCAATCCCTGACGATCTTTAAAACCGACCAGCCTGGCACCGGGATAGATTGCAGAAATCTCGCCTGCCAGTGCACCGTCGCCAACGAATGTCACGGGAACATTGGCGTTCCTTGCTGCCTCGGCAAGCAGGAGCACCCCCTTGTCATGCTCGAGCCGGCCAACGAACACGAACTCGCTGTTTGTTTCAGCCTCAACCCGTTCATCCGACCAAGGCTCTACGACATTCCTCAAAACCTTGATCGAATCCTTCGAAATGCCACCACGCGTAAGCAGACCAACCATTCCTTCATGTACGGCCAGAACGGTGCCCGGTGATCGGGACAAGTCCATAAACAATCGTCGCTCGAGATCCCTGAAAATCCGCCAGACTTTCTCGGCGCGGGAGCGGCGATCACAGTCAGAGAAGATGCACGAAGCGGAATGAGGAACCAATGTGCAGGGCACACCTTTCCGAAAATTAAAGTAACCGCCATTGGGACAAGCGAGAAAATAATCGTGAGCGCTCAAGATCACCCGTTCCATCACAAGCCGTAAAACCGAAAAGATCGAAGGGGATAGAATCTTGGACCAGTTGTGGACGTGGTAGAGCGTCTCTGGTGTGTCGTGGTTCTTGATGAGCGATTTGAGTTTTCGGGCCGCCGCCGCATTGTAAAGCCCTCTGACAGCGGCATTGGCGATGGAAGTGCTGCGTAGGTCGCTATCGCCAATAGGGTGGATTTCAATTCCCATATCGATCAAGTCTTGGTTTTGACCGGAGTCACCGCAGAAATAGGCGACTGCGACACCACTTTCAGCCAAGGCCTTTGCGTTCTTGAGAGCGATGACAGAAGGGCCGTCCCGCGCCTCTGAGAGGTCGCTGATCACGACGACGCGGCGCGGCATATCGCAAGCGCCGCCATCCCTATTCAGTCCCGTCATCGCGATCTCCCCATCATGATGCGCATTGATAAAATTACCGGCTCCACTGCCAGCCACACTTTTTAAATGCAGTCGGGCTGTGGAACCCCATTGTCCTTCATTCATCGAATGCGAACTGCTCTTGATCAGTTCGGCACGCATCTCCCCTGATTGCGCCATCGCCCGGACGTGATTGACCGATTGCTGGGGGAGCGAATGGTACCGCCATCAGTGCGGCATCGCCGCAAATTTCGGGCATGCCTATACAGTCTGAGGATATGACAGGGCAGCCCCGCGCCGTTACCTTTACAACTGGTCGTCCAAATTCCTCAGTCAATGACGGATTTGTCGGGTTCCAATACAGCGCATGCTCATAACCGTTTCGCAAAACGGCGATCTGGCAGAAGGAAATCGGCAGATATCGCGCAAGCTTGCGAGCGGCTCGGGAACTCGTTGCAACCTCGGTGGCCCGACGAACCAACGACGGATGAAGGCTATCATATACAGTAGGAAAACCGCGACGATAGCTCTCGGGCGCCGACAAGACATTGGCGTCGTGGATGCAGACAACCCGCTCACTTTTGCGAGTCGGCACCACGTTGCAAAGATTCAAGAGTCTCTGCCCCTTTGTCGCAAACGGGAGTTCGATCAACTCCCCAGCGTAGCCGTTGAGCACTCCGGTTTCATTTATTCTAAGTCGCCGAAAACCAGCGTCGCCGACCGATTTTGGAAGTAGAACCGTTGATCCAATTGCGTCGTCAAACTGGTCAATCGCATTGACGATGTTGCGCGCATACCGTTGAACACGCGTTATGTTTTGCGTGACGTAGCGACCATTGACCACAAAAAGCAAATTCATATCATCGGCCTGCCTTTCATAATTGCGAATATGAACCCAGCTCGATCATGCGTGACGCTCTCCGCTACAATCTGTGATCCGAAGTCCGTCTATGACCTAAAAATCTCCTTGGAAGCATTCGGCAATGTCACAGCCCGACAAAGCGAATTCACCGCATATTTATACGTGGCTACGCCCCATCGGCTGCAGGCCAGCCAATCTCAATTTCAATTTGAACACTATGGACTTGTCGGCGTTCTTGATAGTTGTCGCATTTGGCGAGAGTTACTCAAAAAGGCGTATCAACTGTTCAACTTTAAGGTCTGTAACCACCCGATCTCATCTTCTCGACCGGAATATTGCGCCGAGTTCGCAACCTATGTGTCATCAACAGCAGATCCTTGTCTGCTTATAGATGTCACGGTGATCTTAACCTGAGATCCCAACTATATCCGACGCTATGGCCGGACGATCGCTTTGATAAGCCCGCTGCGGTCGGAGGCGAGCGCCGAGAAGCGATCAGGCAGATCAGAGATTGGAAGTTCGGTTGACAAAAGCTTGTCAGTGTCGATCTGGCCGCTGCGGATCGCTGCCATTACGTGTTCGAAGTCACCCTTGAGCGCGTTTCTACTGCCGATGATGCGAGCCTCGCGCTTGTGAAACTCGGCATCGTTGAAGCTGATGTCGTCCTTGACCACCGAGACGAGGACGTAAGTTGCCCCGTGTGCCAGAAGCGGAAAACCTGCCTCTATGGCGCGCGCTGTGCCAGTGGCATCAAAGATGAGATCGAAGCCGTCTGCGAGATCGCCTTCAAGCAGACTGGCTGGATCATCATGCAGCCGATCAAAGCCGAATTTGCTGGCCACCAGTTGCAGGCGTTCCTTGCTCAGGTCGAGAAGATGAATTTGCGCGCCAGCCAGACGAGCGAAAAGTGCGGTGCCAATGCCGATCGGCCCCGTACCCGTGATGAGAACTCTGTCTCCTTCTGTAATGCCTGAACGCGACACAGCATGCGCACCAATCGCCAGGAACTCGACCATCGCCGCCTGAACGTCAGTCAGGCCTTGCGCAGAATAAAGATTGGTCTCAGGCACTGCGATGCGTGCGCACATGCCGCCGTCGCGGTGGACGCCAAGCACTTCGATCTTCATGCAGCAATTCGGCTTGCCGCGCAGGCAGGCACGGCAAGTCCCGCATGAAATATAGGGATTGATCACGACGATATCGCCTGCTGACATGCCCGCCGCATCAGAGACCAGACGGCCTCCCAGTTCGTGGCCGATAACACGGGGATAAGCGAGATAAGGATGCTTGCCCTCGAAGATATGATAATCCGTACCGCAGATGCCGACAGCGCAGATGTCGACCAGCGCCCAGCCGTCAGGTGCCTCCTGTGGAATGGCGGCTTCACGCAGTTCGAAACGCCCAGGTTCCACACAGGTACCGCACAGCATCGTTGCGCCGCGGTTGCTCACTTCCTGGTGACGGTTCATTGCACTTGTCCTGCGTTGCGGGGCGTCCAGTCCACTGGTAATTCGCCCTTGATGATCAAACTGAGAATGTCGTCCTTGGTGACTTCGTCTATGCGATGAGCGCCTACCTGGTGACCGCGGTTCATCACCACAACCCGGTCGCAAAGATCGAATACGTCATGCATGTCGTGGCTGACCAGAAAGATGCCGATTCCTTCGTCGCGGAGCTGACGGATCAGATCTGCGACCATCGCCGATTCCGACGGGCCGAGCGCCGCTGTCGGTTCGTCCATGATCAGGATCTTGGCATTGAAATAAAGGGCGCGCGCAATGGCAATCACCTGGCGCTGCCCACCAGACAGGCGCGACACAGCTTCACCAAGATTGCGAAAGTTAGGATTGAGACGCGCGAGCACCTTTTGTGCCTCGGAGAGCATACGTTTGTCATCCAGATTGCCCCATCGGGTCTTCAACTCGCGACCGAGGAAGAGGTTTGCTGGCGCATCGAGGTGATCGGCAAGCGCCAGCGTCTGGTAGATTGTTTCAATGCCAAAGGTGCGTGCATCCTGTGGCGAGGCGAATTCGGCCTCTTTTCCGCTAACGCTGATCCTGCCTTTGCTGGGTTTCATGGCGCCTGATAACATGCGCATGAGGCAGGATTTTCCGGCACCGTTGTGGCCGAGGACACCCACAACTTCGCCAGGGTAAAGAGTGAGGGAAACGCCGTTGACGGCATGAATGCCGCCAAAATGCTTTTCAATATCGATCATCTCAACCAGCGGCTTCATCGTCTTGTCCCGGTCTGTTTCTGAAAAGTCAAAAAGTTGGGGCGATCACCTTCGACCGCCCCATCGCTCGTTTTTAGTAGAGGACGTTCTTGGCCTCATCAGTGTCGATGTTGTCCTTGGTCACGAGGACGACACCCGTGTCGATCTGTGCGTCGACGCTCTTTCCTGCTGCCAGTTCCATGATCGCCTTCACGCCCTTTTCACCCATCTGGAAGGATCCCTGAACCAGAATGGCGTTCAGCGTACCGTCCTTGACGAAGTCTTGGAGGTCGGCATTGCCGTCAAAGCCGATGGCCGCAACCTGACCCGCCTTGCCTGCCTGCTTCAGAGCACGCCCCATTCCCACGGCCGTCGGTTCGTTGGCACCGAAAATGCCCTTGAGATCGGGATTGGCAGCGAGCACGTCGGTGGTCTGGTCAAGCGCCATCGCCATCTGCGACTTCGAGTAATATGGCCCGACGATTTCGAGCTTTGAACCGGCCTTGATCTGATCGGTAAAGCAGCCGACGCGACCGATTTCCGACCCAACGCCTGCCACATAGGACATGATCGCGACTTTGCCTTCACCACCGGTCAATTTGATCATTTCGTCGGCGGCCAGTTTGCCGGCGGCGCAATTGTCCGTCGAAAGCATGGCCTGATACGTGCCGTTGCCCGCGTCAGACAGCGCTGAGTCGATAATGGTGACGGGAATGCCCGCCTCGTTGGCGCGCTTGACGGCGGGGACAAGTGCGTCCGGATCCGAGGGCGCGAGAACGATGCCGGCAACGCCACGATTGACGGCGTTGTCGACCATGTTCACTTCATCAGCGATGTCTGACTCGGCGGCTGGACCGTCAAAGGTCATGGTGAAATCGGACTGGCCCTCCAAAGCCGCCGTTGCCCCCTTGTTGACGTTCTGCCAGAAATTCGAGTTGGTTGTCTTGACGATAACGGCAATCTCGCCGGCAAAGGCCGATGTGACTGGAATCGCCGAAATGGCAGTTGCTGCAAGCAATGCTGTAATAATGGTCTTCATGGTTTCCTCCCTTTAAGACACGACGACAGATGGCCTAAGCCTCACCTCCGGTTGCGCATTTGGTCGATAAAGACAGCCAAGATGACGACAAAGCCGATGATGATCTGTTGGATGAAGGCCGATACGCCGGACATGTTGAGCCCGTTGCGTAAGACCCCGATGATAAAGGCACCGATCATGGTGCCCGAGATGGCTCCGACACCACCCATGAGGGACGTGCCACCGATGACCGCCGAAGCGATGGCGTTAAGTTCATACATCACGCCCTCATTCGGCTGGGCCGTGACGAGACGTGACATCAGGACATTGCCGGCAAGGCCGGCAAGAGCACCGGAAATGACATAGGCGGCAATCTTGGTGCGATCGACATTCACCCCGGACAGGAGTGCTGCCTCTTCGTTCGACCCGGTCGCGTAAATATGCCGGCCGAGTGCCCGTCGGCGCAGAAGAATGCCAGCGCCGATGGCAATGATCAGAAGAAGAATTGCCGGATAGGGTATGCCCGGGAAAATGACCTTTGACAGCCCGTTCGGCAGTTTTTCAACTTCGCGGAACAGGGCGCCGTTGCCCAGTACACCAAAGGCTTCGCCGAGCTGGGAAATCGGTGCAGCGCCAGTCAATTGCAATGCCGCTCCACGCGCGATCATCATCATGCCGAGTGTGGCCACGAAAGGCGTGATCCTCATTTTCGTAATTACCACGCCATTGATCAACCCGCACAGCGCGCCAACTCCGACGGCCGCGAGCATGGCAAGGGGCACCGGTACGCCGAGTTTGACCAGTAGGCCGGCAGCCGTTCCCGACAAGGCCAGCACTGAGCCTACGCTCAGATCGATCCCTCCGGTGATAATCACGATGGTCATACCAATACTGATCAGCCCGATGACCGAGGTTTGCAGAAGGATCGTCAGGCCATTATTGACCGACAGAAAGGCTGCATTTCCAAACGCAAAGATTCCGATCAGCAATGCCAGTGTGGCCAGTGCCGAAATCTGATGAAACGTGTCAGCGTTGAACTTGCCCAGCGCGCCGTGCGTGTGGGTCTCATCCGTTGCGACCGACATATGGCTCCTCCCACACGGTGCAAAATAATTAAGTGCAACGTGAAATGACGGGCTTGTCTTGTCAATTGTTTTTAATCATTCTCGACAATATGATAAATATACCAATATTGAATCTCATGGAGATAAGGCGGGATGGCGAGGACGGATGAGCGCTTTCGCGGAGCCTATAATCAGCTCCTCGATTACTGCGATGACCTGAGTGTGGGCGATCAGCTGCCTGCGGAACTCACGCTTGCTGCTCATCTCGACGTCAGCCGTACCGTCGTTCGAGCGGCGCTCGAAAGGCTACAAAGCGAAGGCATTCTCAATTGGGACGGGCGGTCGAAATCTTTGCTGCGCGAAGCGAAAGCGACAGACAGGCTGGAGGTCAAATTCCAGCAAATTTCACCCGAGGAATTGGAGCATCAATTTCTCAACTGGATCCTGCGCTTCGACGTGCCACCGCAAACGTCGCTGAACGTCACGGAACTCGCCCGCAAATTTGGCGTTCCGGCCTATGGTCTGCAGGAATTTCTAGCCTCCCTCAGTCGAATGGGGCTCGTGCGCAGGCGAGCCAAAGGCGGCTGGGAGCTGGTCGGCTTTACCCGTGACTACGCGGTGGAACTGTCCGATTTTCGCATGATGATGGAGCTGAATGCGATCTCCCATTTGCTCGCTTTGCCGGATGAGCACGAGATATGGTCGCGACTGGCTGAACTGGAGGTCGCGCACCGAAAGCTCGCTGAAGAAATAGATGACCGGTATCACGACTTTTCGGTGCTCGACGAGCAGTTCCACACCGCCATCGGAAGCGTGGTCAAGAACCGCTTCGTGACCGAATTTCAGAAGGTCATCACTCTGATATTCCATTACCACTACCAGTGGGACAAGAAGGACGAGCGAGAGCGCAATCTGGCGGCCATCGGCGAGCATCTGGATTTGATAGAGGCTTTGAAGACACGAAGTGAAGACGCGGCGATGAAGGCCGCGCGCCATCACCTGACAACGTCAAAACAGACGCTCCTGTCGTCACTGCGCATCCACGCTCTGTCCTAACAGCGTCAACACCGATGCCCCTAAGGTGACACTCAATCCTTGAGACTGTCGCGTAGCTCGCGTTCTGCACGTTCAAGGGCACTTGCATTCAACACCTTGCTCAGAAGAGCAATTGTCACCGCACGCATGCGCAGATTGTACCACCCGCTGGTCTGTTCGGTTGATGGCTGATAGACGTCGAGCTTTTCATAAAGGGTTTGCAGGCGGTTCTGCACACTGCGTAGCGACAGTTTCTTGCGCTGAGCTATCGCCTTGTCTGTGAGACCCAGCGCCAGATCGACGAGAATCTCGTATTCGGCATCACTTAAACCATGGGCATTGCCCAGGCTCTTTTGTTGTATGCCGCGAACTTCCCTGTCGATAACGCATTGGGATTCAATGAAGACGCTTCTCAGCGCAAGCCGCAACCGCTCATCCGAAGTCGATTTCAGCACATAGCCATAGGTCGCGCCTTCCGGAACGATACGCGACACACCGCGCACATAGGCTTCGTCGGCATAGTTGGACCAGAACAGGATCTTGGTGTCAGGCCTCTCCCGCCAGATGGTGCGCGCCGCCTCGATGCCGTTTCTCTCGCTCATCTGCAGATCCATCACGACATTGACGGAGCGCGACTGGCGGGCCTGAACTTCACCCCCTCGACCATTCTCAGCTTCGAGAACTGTTGAGCATTCGGGAAGGGCTGCACGCACTGCCTCGTTGAGATAGGAGCGGTGCAATGGGTCGTCTTCGACGATCAATACATCCATCATCAGATCTCCTGAACTTTCATTTTGATTTGCGGCAGCGTTATACTCACGACTGTGCCACCGCCCTTCGGATGGCATCCGATCTCGAAACTTGCAGAGATCAGACGCGCTCTGGTTTTCATATTGTCGATGCCATGGCTTGTGAGTTCATTCGGATTGGCGATCCCGACACCGTCGTCGATTACTTGAAAGATCAGACGTTCGTTTTCACTGCGGCACTTTACGGTAATGGTCTGCGGCTGTCCGTGACGGATGGCATTATTGACCGCTTCCTGAACGACGCGGAAGATCGCGATTGTCACAGGCTGATCCAGGCCTTCTATTTGAGCGCTGCTCTCGTTGATGAGCCGCCAGGTGATCGCCTGACCGCTCTCCCCGATCGAGCGTTCGAGATGATTTTCGATGGCTTCAGCGAGACCGAAGAGCTGCAAGACCGATGGCTTTGCCTCTTCGATGATTTGTCTCAGATCGTGCATGCAATGCTGCAACGTACGGAAAAGCGGCTCCAATGTCTCCCCGGGCACTTCTGGCTGGGAGGCCAGTCGCTCCATTCGGCGCGCAAGCCTTGTAAGATCGGCAAGCGTCTGATCGTGAAGGTCCATACCGATCCGCTGGCGTTCGGCCTCCAGTGCTTCGGTCAGCTTGAGCGCGCCGAGTCTCAGTCCCTCTTCACGCGCCCTGGCCTGCGCTTCGACGATGGCAGATTGCTTGGCTTGCTCGGCTGCCCGCAACGCGAAAAAATAGGGCGCAAGCAGATCGGCAATCGAACGCGCTCGCGAAATATCTTCCATGGTATAAAGAGCGGACTGGAAGCTGGAACAGCTCAAGGCCCCGATGATATCGCCTTGCACCTTCAGCGGCACATGAAGGCGACTTTTCAGGCCCAGTTCAATGATCGGGCTCGAAAAGGCGCCGTCGAAGTGAAATCTTGGATCGGTGCAGGCATTGTCGGTAAGTAGATAATCGACCTCACCCGTCAATACCGTACGGATAGGACTTCCCGACAGAAGCGCAGGCGGCTGCAGGCTCCAGGCGCTTTCCGGACCGCTTTCATAGGCATTGTGGTACTTGCCATCCACCCTCTTGATGCAAACATCGAGGTGGTCATGCGGAATGATATGGCTGATCTCGGCTGCAACGGCCTGAATGATCGAGTGGAACTCGAGTTGGCCGGCCAGCAGTCGCGAAATACCGAGATAGTGATCGAAAAGTGTATTCTGTTCCGGATTGAGCACGAGCGGACCTCCTCCCAGTCCTTCATTGCGCAATTAAGCGCTTCATTTTCGATACTGTCTTGCGGGAACCCGCATATTTTGCGCGCAAGACCGCAAACCGGTTGCTTGAATGCGCCTATACAATCCCAGTTTTCTTCTCCATCCTTTCGCAATCGAGCACAAGACGCTCGTTGAATGAGCATCTCCGGATGAACCGTTGAGGAGCGGAATCGGGGAAGCATCTCTTGGGAGCTTTAGGGAGGAAATCATGACTATTTCTAAGATGCTGATCGCATCTGTTGCTGTCGCGTGCATCGCCGGGCCTGTCACAGCCCTTGCGGACACCTCCGGCAAGAAGATTGCTCTGTCCAATAATTATGCTGGTAATTCCTGGCGCCAGGCTATGCTGACGAGCTGGGATACAATTACCAAGAAAGCAGTCGCCGACGGCGTTGTCGCCGCAGCCGACCCATACACCACCGCAGAAAATCAGGCGACCGAGCAGGCTGCCCAGATCCAGAACATGATCCTGCAGGGCTATGATGCGATCGTTATCGACGCGGCTTCGCCGACAGCATTGAACGGTGCCGTCAAGGAAGCCTGCGATGCGGGCATTATCGTTGTGTCTTTCGACGGCATCGTCACCGAACCTTGCGCCTGGCGCATTGCGGTGGACTTCAAGGCCATGGGTGAAAGCCAGCTTGACTATCTCGCAAAGAAGATCCCCGACGGCGGTAATCTCCTGGAAATTCGCGGGCTTGCCGGTGTCTCGGTTGACGACGAGATCCATGCGGGTATCGAAGCGGGTGTGAAGAAGTACCCGCAGTTCAAGATTGCCGGCTCGGTCAATGGTGACTGGGCGCAGGATGTTGCCCAGCGTGCCGTTGCTGGCATTCTGCCGAGCCTTCCAGAGATCGCAGGCGTTGTGACCCAGGGCGGTGATGGTTATGGCGCAGCACAGGCCTTTGCCGCCGCTGATCGGCCAACCCCCACGATCGTTCTCGGCAACCGCGACGACGAACTGCGTTGGTGGAAAGAGCAGAAGGACGCCAATGGCTATGAGACCATGTCGGTTTCGATTGCCCCCGGCGTTTCGACGCTCGCCTTCTGGGTTGCCCAGCAAATCCTCGATGGCAAGGATGTGAAGAAGGACCTCACCGTTCCATTCCTGCGTATCGATCAGGACAATCTTGAGGAAAATCTCGCCAACACCCAGAAGGGTGGCGTGGCGAATGTGGATTACACGCTCGAAGACACCCAAAAGGTCATCGACGCGGCGAAATAAGCCCACACCTCCCGACCGGGACGCCACGCCTCTTTGAGGATGGCGCCCCGGATTCCAATCTCGCCCCCACCAGAAATGTCGATGATGATCCTTCATGAGTGAACTGACAGGAAAACAAGAGGTCGTGGCCGCACGCGGCGTCAAGATGGCCTTCGGCGCAGTCAAGGCACTGGACGGCGCCGATCTCGTCATCGTGGCCGGCGAATGCGTTGGTCTGGTCGGTCACAACGGTGCCGGCAAATCAACGATCGTCAATGTCATCAATGGCGGTCTGGCTCCGCATGAAGGGTCCGTGACCTTCGGTGGCAAAAGCGGCACGCATAACATTGCCACAGCACGTGCGAACGGCATTCGGTGTGTCTTTCAGGAACTGTCGCTCTGCCCCAATCTTTCCGTCGCCGAAAACGCACGGGTCATGCATAGCGACCTGACCGGCTGGAACTGGCGCTCAAAGGCGCTTTCCCTCATTGAAACAAAGCTGGGCGAGATCTTTCCGGGCCACGGCATCGATTGTGGAAACACGGTTGAAGATCTGTCCATTGCCGAGCGGCAGATGGTGGAAATCGCCATCAGCTTTGCCGGCGCGAGCGCGCGACCAAAGCTGGTGATCCTCGACGAACCAACCTCTTCGCTCGATGCGGGGCTCGCTGCACAGTTGATGGCTTATATCAGGCGCTTTGTCAGCCAGGGCGGCTCAGTCTTGCTGATCTCTCATATCCTTGGCGAGATACTCACCACCTCTGACCGAATTGTCGTGATGAAGGACGGTAAGGTGGTCACCGACCGTCCCGCCTCCGAATTTACCAGCCGCACCCTCGTTGAAACCATGGGCAGCGTTGTGCACGAGCAGGACTGGCAAAGGGCGGATATCGACAGAAGTGGAGCGCCGGCTCTCTCCATGCCACCGCGCCAGGGCGACGGTCTCGCCTTTGAGGCACATCGCGGTGAAATCATCGGATTTGCAGGTCTGGGAGGGCACGGACAGACCGAAGCTCTGCTGGATCTCTATCTCGCCTATAACGGCAATTGGCTGCCATCCAAAGGCCATGGTATTGCTTTCGTGGCAGGAGATCGCAGCCTCAACGGCACATTTCCGCTCTGGAGCATCCTCAAGAACTTGAGCATCGGCTCGCTCGGAGGCCTCTCAAGCCGGGGACTGATCGATCATGGCCAGGAAGGTGAACTCGGAGAACGTTGGAAAAAACGCATAGAGATCCGTACCCCGGATATGGGAAACCGTATTCTCTCTCTATCGGGCGGGAACCAGCAGAAAGTTCTGTTTGCACGCGCTCTGGCAACAACCGCGAGCATTGTCCTGATGGACGATCCGATGCGAGGTGTCGATGTGGGCACCAAGCAAGAGGTCTATGCCATCCTGCGGGCCGAAGCCGCTGCCGGCCGTACATTCATATGGTATTCGACGGAAATGGATGAGATCTGCCTGTGCGACCGCGTCTATGTGTTTCGCGATGGCGCTATTGCCGCCGAACTGGTTGGCGAGGAGATCTCGGAAACCAATGTTCTTGCCTCATCCTTCAGCGGGAGTGATGCCGCATGAAACTGTCTTCCAGCACCGTCAGGCTTCTGATCCCGGCACTGTCGCTTGCCGTTCTTCTGGCAGCCGTCTTTTATATGCAGCCGCGTGCCATGAGTTATATCGGGCTCAATCTGCTCTTCAATCTCGCCGTGCCGATTGCACTCGCGACCATCGCGCAGATGCTGATCATGTCGGTCAATGATCTCGATCTTTCTATGGGTGCCTTTGTCAGCTTTGCTGCCTGTGTGGCCGCAACATATCTCCAGTCTTCGCCGACGCTCGGTATTCTGATCCTTGTCGGCGCCATTGCTATCTACGCAATCATGGGTGTGGTGATCTTCGTCCGCGACTTGCCGTCCATTGTCGTCACGCTCGGTATGAGCTTTGTGTGGGGCGGCCTTGCTGTGTTGCTGCTGCCATCACCGGGCGGTGCAGCCCCTGAGTGGGCGCGCTGGCTCATGACCTCGAAACCGCCTTTCGTTCCGATGGCGATTATTGCCAGTGTCGTGATCGCTCTGGTGACCCATTTCGTTGTGATGCGGTCATCCTTCGGCGTGCTGATCCGCGGTGTCGGCGGCAACTTCCGCTCGGTCGAGCGGGCCGGCTGGTCCGTGATCGGGCTTCGTGCCGGTGCCTATGCGCTGGCCGGCTTCTTTGCCATCCTGTCGGGTATCGCTTTGGTCGGACTGACCACGGCTGCAGATGCCAATATCGCACTTCGCTACACATTGCTGTCGATTGCGGGCGTCATTCTGGGCGGAGGCGAGTTTGTCGGCGGACGTGTCTCGCCCATCGGTGCCGTGATCGGCGCATTGACGCTGACATTGGCCGGCTCCTTCCTGTCCTTCATGCGCATTTCGCCGGACTGGCAGATCGGCGCGCAGGGCGCAATCCTGATCCTTGTACTGGCCTTGCGTCTCTTCCTCAATCGACTTGAAAAGCGGGAGAAGGGCCGATGAGCGCGCTTCGCATCCTCTCGTCCAAAACGTGGATCTGGTCCTTTGCCGCCACGTTGATCATCTGGATCATCACGGTGCTCTTCACCGGCGGCGCGAGTTCCTTGAGCCTTTCTCACGCGGCGCTCACCTTTGCTGCATTTTCAGTGATCGTCGGCGTCGGACAGATGTTCGTCATCACGCTCGGGCCTGGCAATATCGATCTATCCGTTCCAGCCACCATGACGCTTTCGGGCACGCTCGCGCTGAAGCTGATGAATGGTGCAGACGGCATGATTATCGCCGGTCTGCTGGCGTCCCTCGGCGTTGGCTTTGTGGTCGGTCTTTGCAATTACGCACTGATCAAGCTTTTGCGCATACCACCCATCATTGCCACGCTGTCGATGAGCTTTATTATTCAATCGACGGCGATTTGGTCCAATCGTGGTCTACGCATCAAGCCGCCGCAGATGCTGGCAGACTTCACGACATCCAGCCTGTTCGGTATCCCCAATGTTGCCCTGGTGGCGCTTGTGGTGTCCATCGCGGCCTGGGTCATGCTGGAAAAAAGCATTTATGGCCGCTGGATCTCCGCAATCGGGCAAAGCATGTTTGCCGCCCGCATGACCGGCATTCCCGTCGATGGCGCACGGCTCGTCACCTATATCGCCTGCGCGGTGCTGGCGTCTATCAGCGGTTATCTGCTGGCAAGCTTTTCCGGTGGTGCGGCGCTCAACATGGGTGCAGAATATCTGCTGATGTCGATTGCCGTTGTCGTCATCGGGGGAACGGCAGTGGCTGGCGGTAACTCCAACATACCCGGTATCTGGGGCGCATCGCTCTTCATGTTCCTGGTGGTCTCGATGCTCAACACCTACGGGTTTGGAGCCGGCGTTCGCCTGATCCTGACCGGACTGATCATCATCGCCGTGATCCTGCTGGCCGGCGGGCGCAAGGCGATACGGTGAAACTTACAACGACAATGGACAAGATCATGCCACAGCAAACCTCCATCTATGAAATCCACGACGACCGCTTTCGGCAGTTGACGGTGGCGAGTGCTGGGCTGGAGGAACTGTATTGCGGATGCCGATGGGCTGAGGGGCCGGTCTGGTTCGCAGATCTCAATTGCCTGATCTTCAGCGATATCCCGAATCAGCGCATGTTGCGGTGGGTGCCGGACGGAGAGGTTTCCGTCTTTCGTTCGCAGTCCAACTTCGCCAATGGCAATACGCGCGACCGCGAGGGCCGTCTGGTCTCGTGCGAACATGGGAGCCGTCGCGTAACGCGCACGGAAATAGACGGCTCGCTGACGGTTCTGGCAGACAGCTTCGAAGGAAAGAAGCTCAACTCCCCCAATGACGTTGTGGTGCGTTCAGACGGAAGCGTGTGGTTTACAGATCCAACCTATGGCATTCTGTCGGACTATGAAGGCTATAGGGCTGAACCCGAACAGGCGACCCGTAACGTCTACAGGCTTGATCCCAAAACCGGAGAGCTGAGCGCGGTCGTCACCGATTTCGGCCAGCCCAACGGACTGGCCTTCTCGCCAGATGAAAGCAAGCTCTATATCGCCGATTCGTCATCGAGCCACGATGTCAACGCGCCCAGCCACATCCGCGTCTTCGATGTCGTGGACGGGACAACGCTGACCAATGATCGCGTTTTCTGCAACCTGGACAAGGGGCTTCCGGACGGCTTCAGAATGGATGTCCATGGAAACCTCTGGACCAGCGCCGGAGATGGCGTGCATTGCTTTTCACCGGAGGGTGAATTGCTGGGCAAGATCCTCGTCCCGCAAACGGTCGCCAACCTCACCTTCGGTGGCCCCCGCAAGAACCGGCTTTTCATTACAGCCACCAGATCGCTTTACTCGGTCTATCTCGCCACGAACGGGGCATCGCTGAGCTGATATTGCCGAACGTGGTGACACGGTCGCATTGATTGAGATCACGGCCATTACCTCTGAGGGTACTCTCCCCCTGTCCTGACACACGATCATCAGATACCAAATCCGTTTTCATATCTTGACTTACGATACATACCGGGAATGATGATGAAAAAGAATGGAGGAGGGCAACGATGGCGGAAATCCGTCTGGACAACGTATCCAAGAGTTTCGGGGCGGTCTCCGTCATCCGCGATATTTCACTGACCGTAAATTCTGGCGAGCTGATGGTTTTCCTCGGGCCTTCCGGTTCAGGAAAATCCACGTTGCTTCGCATGATAGCCGGTTTGGAGAGCATCGACAGTGGAACTTTGAAAATTGGCGGCGTACCAAGCGAAGGCTTGGCACCGGGTCAACGCGACGTCGCCATGGTGTTCCAGAACTACGCTCTCTACCCCCACATGAGCGTACGGGAGAACATGGCATTCGGGTTACGCAATATCGGTCTGGCCGAAGCCGAGATCGAGAGCCGGGTCAAGGATGCGGCACGCATGCTGGAGATGGATGAACTGCTGGCCCGTAGACCTTCCCAGCTATCCGGCGGACAAAGGCAACGGGTGGCGATCGGCCGTGCGATCGTCAAAGAACCTAAGGCGTTTCTTTTCGACGAACCCCTCTCGAACCTCGACGCCTCGCTAAGGGTCCGTACACGCGTCGAGCTGGCGCAACTTCACCAACGAATGAATGCCACGATGATCTACGTCACGCATGACCAGACCGAAGCGATGACACTGGCCGACAGAATTGTTGTGCTGAACCAGTGCAGGATCGAACAGATCGGCACGCCCATGGATGTCTACCTGAAACCCGCCTCGCGGTTTGTTGCCGGGTTCATCGGGAGCCCGGGTATGAATTTTCTGCCCGTAGAGGTTTTGGGAGGAGGGCGCACGCCGGTGCGTTTTGGCAACGGCTTCGAACTCGAAATCGACGCTCCCGTACCGAATCCGGGCCGCTTTGAATTGGGCATACGACCGGAAGCCGTACGCGTTGTCACCCAGAGCGACGGCCAGCAGCAAAACACCACCGAGGCCAAGATCGGCGTGGTCGAGCGCTTGGGCGAACGCACGCTTGCCTATTGTACGCTTGATAACGGATCGGAATTGATCGCCCAAGATAGCGGCGGCTCGGATATACGGCCCGGCGACCGTGTCCACATCGCCCTTGATCCGAATGCCGTTCACTTCTTTGACACCGACGGAAGGTCATACCAGCACCATTGACGTGATGCGGCGGATGACAAGACAAGGCCCTACCCCTTGATACCCGCCGAGAGCGTTATCGCCTCGGTGACGCGCCTTTGAAAGATCAGATAGGCAATTGCCACCGGCAATCCAGCCAGAACAGCGGCACTCAGTTCGCGCGCATAATAAACGCCGAAAGCATCGTTCACCTGCGTGATGCCGACAGTGATTGTCATCATATCCGTCCGGGTGACAGCCAGAAATGGCCAAAGGAAAGAATTCCACGACCAGATAAAGCAGACAATGGCGAGCGCCGTCGTGACACCCCAATTCATCGGAATATAAACACGCGTCAGAATCCGCCATTCCGAAGCGTTGTCCATGACAGCTGCTTCGCGGAAATCCTTCGGCACACCATCAAAAAACTGCTTGTAGACAATGATTATGACCGGATGGATGAGTTGGGGCAGCACGATGCCGGCCCAGCTATTGATAAGACCAAGATTGGCAACCAGCTCGAAATGGTTGACGATCAGCGTCTGCATTGGAACCATGAAGCTCGCGAGGATCAGCCACCACAGGACCTTGCGAAACGGAAAATCCAGTTGCGAGATGGCATAACCACACAGAAGCGAGGAAGAGACCGTCAATACGGTGACAGCGACGGCGGTCACGATGGAATTGAGGTACCACCGCCCGATCTCGGTTTCTGTCAACGCAAAGATGTAGTGTGAGAACGTCAACGTATCCGGCCATAATTCGATATACGGTCTGACGACCTCATCCTCCGGCTTCAATGAGGACACAACACCCCAGTAGAGCGGAAAGGCCCAGATCACAGCTGCTAGAACAGTCAGCAAGGTGATGACGAGACCGGCGCGGTTGAGGCGACGTAGGGTTTGGACTTTCATCTGTTGCGCGCCCCCGAAAGTCTCGTGAGCTGGAAATTCACCACCGCGACAATGATAACAATCAGGAAAAGCACCACCGCAGCCGCAGCTGCCCGCCCACCTTGGTCGGACTGAAATGCCCTGAGGAAGATGTAATAGACGAGAACGAGGTTGTCGTTTGGGCGCCCACCCTGCGAAAAAAGATAGACCTGATCAAAAATCTTGAGCTGCGAGATTAGCTGGATGGTCAGGACGAGCGCAGTGATCGGCCACATCAATGGCCAGGTTATGCGCCTGAACATCGTCCAGCGTCTGGCATTGTCTAGTTCCGCTGCCTCGTAAATCTCGGCAGGGATGGCCCTTAGTCCCGCCAGAAAAAGCAGAATCGAAAAGCCGGCGGTCCACCATATCGTGACGAGACCAACCGCCGGCATGAACCAGACGGTGGACTTGAAGACAGGAATGCGTTGCATACCCAACAGATCGAAAACATACATTGCAATCCCGAACTGAAAGTTCAGGGTCCAGTCCCAGATGAGATAGACGACAGAGACCGGCAGAATATAGGGCAGGAAGAAGACGGCCAATATTGCCGACTTCAGAGACCCCGTGAGGCGGTTGACGCCGAGGGCGATCGCATAGGCAATCATCGTGCCTGGAACGACCGTGAGCAACACGAAGTAGGCCGTATTCCACAAGGCGGTAGAAAATCGACGCTCTCCGACGAGACGCGTGTAGTTATCGAGCCCCACATAACTGCCGCCCCCGATCAGCGGCGCATCGGTGAGACTGACGCTGAACAGCTTGATCGCCGGATAGATGAAAACGAGTCCGTATATCGCGACAAACGGCGCGACAAGGACGAATGCAAACAGGGCCTCGCTACCTCTGTTCCTGAGCATGCTTTCCGAGACCTCCCGAAACGTGACAATAAGGCGGTCAATTGAACAGAAGGACGCCCGGGCAGGATTGCTCGCACCCGGGCATACTACCTAAAATCAGAGCTCGTCCAAGCCGATCTTGATCTCCTCGACGGCTTCAGAGGCGTCCATTTCACCGTTGAGTGTCGGTACAAAATAGGTCGACATGACATCGAAGACCGGTCCCGCGATACCAGCGAGCGGGGTCTTGGGATCGAAGATCATGTTCGCTGTCAGCGATGAGTAGGTGGCATTGGGCTCCATGGCCTTGTACTCGGCGGAATTGGTAATCGGGCCGTAGGCGGGGATGTGGCCGGCGGTGGCCCATAGCAGTGAATTTTTCGAAATCCAGCTTATGATTTCCAGCACGGCAGCGCGCTTTTCGGGCGTCATATCCCTGCCCTTGTTGTCAGGAATCGCAAAGGCGTGACTGTCGGCATAGGTGGAAGGATGGTCGAAGATGACTGGCAATTCTACCGCACCCCATTCAAACAGCTTTCCCTCCTTGTTCAGGTCCGTCATCGTTGGCACTTCCCAAACGCCGTTGATCATCATGGCCGCCTCTCCCGAGGTAAAAAGAGCGACCGTGGCCGGGTAGTCTGTGTAGGTGGATTGCAGACCTTCTTTGGTCCACTCCTGCAGGACCGACAAGGCGTTCTCAAGCTTTTGGGCATTGTCACCAGCGAGGAACTCGCCGTCCGTCATCAGTTCACCGTCCTGCTGCCCCATCAAGGAATAGACGGTCCGGAACATGAAATTGCCGTCGGCCGTCACAGAACCCAGAGGGAACTTCACGCCTGCATCCTTCAGCGCTTTCAGCGTGGCTGTGAAATTGTCCCGCGAATCCAAGCCCTTTGGCTTTCCGTTCTCGTCAAGCAGGCCGGCTTTGGCGAGCAAATCCTTATTGTAGTAAAGAACAATCGGATGCGTATCGAGCGGGACGGCATACTGCTTGCCATCGACTGTGACGGCATCCCAAGTGGCTGGCGCATAATCTTCCTGCTTCAACCCCATGGTACTCCAGTCGTCTGCAGTCACTTCCTGCAGGATGCCCTGTTTGACACCCAGGGGAATGCGGCTGGCATGATACGTCATGATATCAGGACCTTCGCCAACGGCGGCTGAGGTCTGGACTTTCGAATAGAATGGAATTCCCCATTCAAGAGTGGTCGCGTCTATCTTGATCTCACCTTGATGTGCCGCGTTAAAATCGGCAATCATCTGCTTCATCCGCACACCATCACCGCCGGCGAGGAAATCCCACCAGACAACCGTTTCCTGAGCATGAGCTGCGGAGGTCATCAACCCCGTGGCCACGACGAGTGCTTTCGTAAATCTGTACCAATTCGGCATGTCTTTCTCCTCCCTGAAGACGGGTGGTCTCCCAGCCACCCGATGATTGCACCGACGGCGCCCCGGCCCCCTCATCTGGGCAAGAGACGCTGCAACAACTTGACTTTTCCACCGTTGGCCAGCTCACAAATTCACATGAGCATGACATTTCACTAAAGTGTAATTCTAATCATCGAATAGGAATAGGGCGGCACCGATAGCCGCACGGTATTCCCTTCAAGCGTAGCATCGTTCGTCTGATGCGGCTTGACGTTGTCAGGATTTTCCTTCGTGTTGCGCGCTTCAAGATCATCATGCTTGATCAGCGTGTGCTCGACACTTTTGACCGAGCCGAAGCGCTCAACTGCTAGAGCAATGTCCATATGCTCCTGTCCATGGCGGTTGATCGCGAAAAAGGTCAGCGTTCCTGCGTCAGCGTCGTGAGTGCCCGCGATGTCAAGATAGGAGACGTCATCGGCGACACCGGATGTGTAGCTCTTGCAGTCAACATCCAGCTGAAGTGCCGTGCCGCGACCATGACGCGAAGCAAGGTGGAACGGATGATAGATCGTCTGTCGCCAGGCTGCGCCACCCGGCTCAGTCATGATCGGCGCAATGACATTCACCAACTGTGCTATGCAGGCGATCCGGACGCGGTCTGAACGACGGATGAAAGTATTCAGGATGCAGCCAACCTGCAGTACGTCCTCGAAATTGTAGATGTCTTCCAGCAGCACCGGCGCGTGCGGCCAGTCCCACTCCTTCATCCGTTTCGCATCACTCTTGCGCTCGTGATACCAGACGTTCCACTCGTCGAAGGAAATCTTGACGTCCCGCTTCGAGCGCTTCTTACTCTTGACGAAGTCGATGACGCCGCCGACCGTGCCTATATAGCGGTCCAATTTCTCCGGAAGCGCCAGATATTCGGCCGTATTTTTCTCGTAGTTCTCGAAATACATATGCAGCGAGATATAGTCGACCTGGTCATAGGTCTCCTCCAGAACCGTGGCTTCCCATTGTGGATAGGTAGCCATTTCGGAATGGGAAGAGCCGCATACAACGAGTTCAAGCTTGTCATCGAATGCGCGCAACGCCTTGGCAGTCTCGTTAGCGAGATGGCCGTATTCGTGTGCACTCTTGTGTCCCACCTGCCAAGGACCGTCCATCTCGTTACCCAGGCACCAGAGCTTCACATCCCAGGGATCCGCACGGCCATTCTTGCGGCGCAGATCCGACCACTGGCTACCACCGGGATGATTGACATACTCGACAAAATTGCGGGCCTCATCGAGGCCTCGGGAACCCAGATTGACCGCGAGCATCATATCGGTGCCGGCGGCATCGGCCCATTCGGCGAATTCGTGAACGCCGACCTGATTGGATTCCGAGGTGCGCCAGGCAAGGTCCAGCCGCGTGGGTCGATTTCCCTTGGGGCCGATCCCGTCTTCCCAATTATAGGCGGAGACGAAGTTCCCGCCGGGATAGCGGCACACAGGCGTGTCGAGTTCCCGCACAAGATCGATCACATCGCGGCGCATACCATTCGGCAAAGCCGTCGGATGCTCAGGCTCATAAATACCCGTGTAAACGGCACGCCCCAGATGTTCCAGGAATGAGCCGTAAAGCCGCTTGTCGATCTCTCCAATTGAATAGCGCGCATGCGCAGTGACCCGAGCGTCCATGTTCCTCCCACAGATCTTAATATCCGTTTATCCGGTTTATATCCGTCTTTTTGGTATTTAGAACTGACATGGGTGGCGGCGTCAAGTGTTCTTAAGATTTTTCAGATCTGGATACGCAACACGATATCCTGGTCATAATTGCCGAAACCGCTTCCGAAGATATTAATGCCACCGGGATGCTCGGCATCCTCCTTGACGCCAACGCGCATACGGATCGACCGATGACGATCGAGTCCAAGATCATCGAGGGTGACCGCCGAAATTTTCACTCCGTCGACGAAGGAACCCTGCTCATTGATCCGCCAGTTTTTCAGCTTGCCGTATTGCGAACCGGCAAGCTTCCACCAGTCGGGGGTAAAGACCCCACGCTTGTCACCGAAGTCACCCGGGGAGGTCCATGTACCGACATCGACTTGATTGATTTCGAGAAAAATGTCGGAAGGCCAGTTTGCGGCGGTGCCGGGCACCTCCGAACTCAGTTCCATCGAAAACTCCAGCGCCCTGGGCTTGGCCTTCTTGAGCAAGGTATTGTTCGGAAACTGATATTCGACGTACCCCCTGGTAAACCAGAGCAGACCTGCCTTCATTCGGTCCGGATCGAGGAAGGTGTCCGGCACATCGAGAAGGCCGATAACGCCGTCACGGGAACAGAGGCCGCAAGGGCCCTTTACGTCAAACTGCGTATAGAGACCCAGCGGCATCGAGACCTCAATCATATTCTCTAGATGATCGGCCATCGGCTCGGCAAATGAAATCAGGATCTCTTGGAAAGCGGAGTGGCATAGCTTCTGGCTACCCTTTTTCGCTCTCTGACTTTCGGTATAGATCAACCCGCAATCCTCAAGGATCTTCAAATTGATCGACACGGTGGATTGCGGAAGCGCCAGTGCCTCAGCGATCTGGTTGACGTTTCTCGCCCCCTCAGTCCGCAGAAGCTTCAAGATGCCGATGCGAACCTCGCTTGCGAGGCCCTTCAGGAGATCCTGTCGCTCCACAGGATCGATTACCAGTACCTTACCCGTCATATACCTGCCCTTTGCCCCCGTTGCATTCATATCAGATTTTTCGATATGAATGCAACGGGGGCAGAACAGAAGCTTGAGGCTTTGGAAAGCCAGCAGACCTTTAGGATGGTCCAGCTCCCGATAGTGTTGCTTAATCCCGTGCTGATCCAATCCTATCGGAAATGTTCATTTCGGATTAAAGTTCGAAAAATTCTGGATTTCATCCTCGTCTGATCATTGGGCGCAGAGGGAATGGACCCGCCGCCTACGTATATGTTTGGCAACCACCGTGACCGATCAACATTCAAATATCCAAGATCAGAAGTTGCACACTCATTGTGCAGACCTTTACACCCTTCAAGAGGAAAGCACATTCAAGAGCCGACTTGCGTCCGCGCTTCAATTTACCACCCCCTTTTTGTCTTTGGTGAAGCATGGACACTGATCCCGCATCGGATGACGGCTCCATGATCGACATTTGGAACTGGTCACTCGACCATCCTGTGGGCGACGAAAATACCGCAGGGGCTATTCTCTCCGATGATGAGCGCGCGCGCGCGGCCCGTTTCATCCGGCCGCGGGATGCAAAACGCTTCCTCGCCGGCCGCGTGCAACTGCGCAATATTCTCGGACAGTATATCGGTGTGTCGCCATCGGAAATTATATTTTCCTATGGCATAAACGGCAAACCTGAACTTGTCTGGGAAGGCTCGACTGCGCTTCATTTCAACCTGAGCCACAGCGCTGGACAGGCAATCCTTGCGGTCTCACGCCGGTTTCATCTCGGTATCGATATCGAGGAAATTCGGCCAATATCCGAAGATGTCGCGGGCCACTTCTTTTCACCGGCTGAATATGCAGACCTGCAGGCGCTGCCTTTGGCCGACCAGATCTCCTCCTTTTATCGGTGCTGGACCCGCAAGGAGGCCTTTATCAAAGCGCATGGTGCTGGCCTGTCTCTTCCGCTTGAATGTTTCGATGTTTCGCTTGCGGACAACGCTGGCCAAACCTTGCTCCGGCGTCTTGATCCGCTGGTCGGCCGCGCGGAAGATTGGGCATTGCTCAATCTTGATGTCGACAAAAGTTTTTGCGGCGCCTTGGCAGCATTGACGTTTGGTGAAGACGTGGTGCTACGTTATCGTGATTTCTCCCTTTAGCCCTCAAACATCACATCAATGACGAAACGCCCTGCCGCCGCATCAAGATGATGGCACGCGACCTGTCCAGGGCCGAAATCCGGTGTGATGGTGCGTACGCAACGCTCACGATACGTCTCAAGGTCAAGGTGCTCAACCTCCATGATGTTCAAGGCATAACCATAGATTCCGTGCTCGTTGCGCTGGGATGGTCGGTAGAGCTTGCCCTCATGTTCGAACGGTCGCCCGCCATTGCGCGCCACAGTGCTGTCTATGACGACCGGATTATTCTTATGTGGCACGATCCGCTTGAGTTCCGGTCCGTCCACCTCAAAGACATGTAGTTCGCTACAGTGGTCTTCGTAGGCATGGAAATCGGACAGATTGGTGAATAACCACCACTTTCCATCGAAATGCGTGAGCGCGCTATCTGCGGGTGCGAACCCTTCAAGTCCGGTCGAGTAGAGCTCCCAGCCCAGCGGAAAGTCCACACAGCGCCAGACCTCCAGACGACGCGCTTGATGTGCTTCCGGGATCATGAACAACTGATCATCGTGACGGAATATGAAGGGGTAAGACAGGTGATGATCACACTCCAAGGCAATACCTAACCTCTCCAGCCTGTTGCCGACGAGTCGGCTTACCGCGATATGGGCTTTGGTCTCGCCCGGAGAAAAGGCTTCATAGAATATGTAGAGCTGTCCGCTATATTCTAGGAGGAACGGATCTGCGCGGAATTCGTCGTCTCCCGGAACGGCCGGCACGGCTTTGTGCGGATCAAAGTCATGCCCATATCCTTCTCCAACATAAAGCCGCCAGTCTGCAGGACCAGTGCCCAGCTTCAGCTTCACAGCCTCAACCGCACGGACAAAGAGGACTCTCGACAGGTTCATAGAATATAATGCCAACTGACATGCCGTCGGCGGCATTTCAGCGGGTTCTGCATTCGGTGCGTTCGCGACTGCATGCATACTACCGTTATTGGCCACCCGACGCAGTTCCCGCATAACCAATGTCACCGCACGCTCCTTGATGAAGTCGCCGTTTCTTATCGCGCTGAATTTTGTGTTGAATGCGGCACTGGCGAGAATTTCGCGCTGGCTGCTTTCCGGCCGACGCACCTCAATCCGCACCTTTGTCGTAGGCGTTTTTTCGATCGAGCCAGCATAACCAAACCAGTCCGCGACGGCATCAGCATGACGTGTGAACGAGAAGTGCCATTCGCCGTGACGCATCCGGCGGATTTCTGTGTCATCCAGCGCACCTCCAGCTAGGCACAGGACGAGGTCCAATTTGGGTTCATCTTTGCCGCGAAAAACCTTACAGAACGGCTCGAATGGAAGATCCGATAGATTAAAGTGCCTTGGTACATATTTCGGTTGTCGAGCAACGATTGCTCGCTCCATGGCGCTCACAAATCTGAACAATAAAGATGCTTTGGTCCGACCGTTCGAATACTGACATACAGGCACCGAGACCAGGCAAAAACGGTCATCTTCCAGGATGCGGTCGATTATCCTCAATTGCCAATTTTCCAATCGGTCTTGCCGATCAACCAAAACGGCGATGCGCAAAGCCGCCGCCACCGCGTGGCTAGCGTTGATGCCTACAGGCTTGGACGGGCCGACCATGTCAGGCGCGCTCTGCGAGCAAACGGCTTTCGATGACCGCAGCCAACTTATGCACGCCCCCCATGTTGAGGGAATCCTCATGCCAGCCTTCTAGGTCGATGACCTTTGCATCTCCCACTAAGGTGGCCTCCCATCCGAAACACGATGTCTTCGCCCAAGCCGGGCTGGCTTGGCTTCGGAACAAAGCAAGTTCACCGCTTGATTGCGGGCAATAAGATTGCGCCGCCCGCGCGAGAAAGTCGATCACTCGAGTGGTCGTGACTTCGTCAGGAGTGACCCTCACCGCGTCAAAGCCAAGCATAGTCAAAAACTGCCTCGTAATTCTGAATTCCTTCAGGAACCGGAGCGGCTTTATGCCGCGGCCGAGCAGTTTCCGAGTGAAATAAGACATTCGCCTCACTCTCCGTTCGATATGCATAAGTCGCCGGCGTGACCGTGGTATCGGCAGGAAGTAGCCTGGAGCCCAAGAATCGATCATGGCGGTCAAGCCAACATCCACGCCGGCAGCGCGCAGTTGCCGAGCAACCTCCATGGCTAGAACGCCGTTTACGCAAAGTCCCACGAGTGAGACGCGTCCGCTGTGGGCATCGACGTTCATCGCCTCGACGACCTGACGGGCGACGGTTTCGAGGGATTTGGCTCCCGTCGTCTCTTCTGCAGACGATCCGAACATGTTGATGTTGTAAACTGATACCTTGCTGTCGAGGACGTTGGCGAGCCGATGGTAGTGGAATGGATGGTTCAGCGTATAAACAGTGCTCGTACCCGTCCCGATCCTGTAGGGGGTAACACTCCAAGGGCTGGAACCAGAGGCAGCTCGGGGTAGTTTTCTGGTGGCACTAGTGTCGATAATAGACTGGGCAAACCCCGTGAGGGTCGGCGCTTTGAAAAGATCGGAAAGGCTCAAATGCATGCCAAAACTATCTCGCGCGCGCGAAATCATGCGTACAGCCGCCAAGGAATGGCCGCCAAGTGCAAAGAAGTTTTCATTCGGAGCAACAATGCTCAGGTCCAGTACCTCCGCCCAGATCTCAGTGACGCGCCGCCGGATGTTCTCTTCACTCGCCATCTCACTGTTTTGCGACAGATCGCTCCTCGTCAATTCAGATACTTCTTGAGCCTGATTGATTTGGGTGCGTATAAAAGGTTCAGCAGTTGTCCTCGGTAGGGTTGACGTCTTGCCCTCTATCAACGAAGCGTTGCGGACGAGTGGCCCAGTCGGATCGTCAAGCACCTCATCGTAAACCTCTTGCCAAAGTTCTAGCATTCGATTCATCCGTTTCTCATCATAGAGATCGGTGTTATATTCAATCGACATTCGCCAGCCAGATGGCCTTCCGACCATGCTGAAACTGATATCATATATTGCGCCAGGCGATTGGGATGGGGCACTGATCAGTTCAAAGGACCCATAGCGGCGATCCTCAAGAAAGGCCTTTGACTGATTGAAATTCACCGAAACCAGTGGTGTGCGCGACTGATCGCGTACCGGGTTAAGCAACTCCACTAGTTTGTTGAATGGCATCTGCTGGTGGTTGACCGCCGCCATCACCGCCTCGGCAGACCTCTTGAGGTGGTTCTCAAACGTACATTGGGGCTCCACCGGAAGTCGCATCACGAGATTGTTTATGAATACCCCAATCATAGGTTCCAGATCCGAATGCGCGCGCCCCGCAATCTGGGTGTCGAACATGATGTCGGTCATTCCTGTAAAGCGATGAAGCACGACGCTAATGATACTGGCGCCATAAGCATAAAGAGAAACACGGTGATCCCGTGCTGCTTTCTGGAGCCTGTCGCCAAAATCCTTTGGCTTCACAACAGCAATGATCTTGCTGTTGGTACTCCTGACGGTTGGACGAGGGAAGTCCGTCGGCAACTCAAAATAGGGAGCGCCGTTGAGCCAGGCTTTCCAAAAATCCGCTTCGACAGTAAAACCGTGACTTGACATGTATTCGTTTTGCCACAGGGCGAAATCCCCATATTGCAGAGGCAGTTGCGGAAGTTCAAGCGCGCGGTCTTCATCGATGGCCGATGCGATTTCACCCAATTCGCGGCCTAGCACGCGGATCGACCAACCGTCGAAACAAATGTGGTGCGCCGTGATCAGAATAAAGGCCCGCTTACTCTCCACCATAAGCAGTGTAACGCGGAAGAGACCGCCGCGTGCGAGGTCGAAAGGCGCGGAAGCCGTCTCCTGACCGATCGACGAAATGCGTTGCTCGCGTTGGTCAGCTGGCATGTGACGCAAGTCGATGACCGACATTTTGAATTCGACGGAATCTAGAACCTGTTGATAGGGGCTTCCATGCCGCTCAACGAAGCGCGTGCGCAGAATTTCGTGGCGCTGGATGATTTTCCGGAAAGCGGCTTCGATCGTTGCCGGCCGGAAGGTGCCACGTATCTCCCACTGGACAGCGACATTGAGTGAGGGGTTTCCGGGCTGAAACTGGTCCAAAACCCAGAAACGTAACTGAGTCTGCGTGCAGGGAAATTCGCCAATTATCTTTGTATCGGTCTGCGAAAATTCGGTGTGTTCAGACTGGCTCATTACACGCCCTCGATCCGGCGACGAGCGCCATTACGGAAACTTGCTAAAGACGGGATCTGGTAGACAACATTATCAGTCTCGGGAGCGTCCTCCTGTTCTTCCGCATAGGCGGCCAGTTCGGCAATCGATGGATGACGCAGCAGGTGCTTGGCTTCAAGCGGCAGACCCGCATCCAGCATCCGCGCGGCGATACGGAAGATAACCAACGAATCCGCACCGAGCGAATAGAGATTGTCCTCAACCCCGAGCGTGTCGACATCGAGCACGCTCTTCCAGATGGTCCAAAGCGTCTCTTCCATAGTGGTCCGCGGCTTGATCTTGGACGCGGCTTCCCCCACATCGACGGTGCGGCGAATGTCGCGTGCCTCCAATGTCTTGCGATCCAGTTTTCCATTTCCTGTCTGTGGCAGCTCGTTTTCAAGGGTCCAGATGCTCGGCACCATATAGGCTGGCAACTGCGCGCGAACCTGCTTGGCAAGTTCAATACTGTCAGCAGCCGGTGTTCCAGGCTCAGCAACGAAGTAGCAGACCAGGACCAGATCGCCCTTGCCGTTGCGCGCGCCGACCACTGCACATTGGCTCATTCCAGGAACCTGGGAAATGACGGCTTCTATATCGCCCAGTTCGATGCGGAAACCGCGCAGCTTGACCTGATTATCGCGCCGGCCGAGCAATTTGAGCGACCCATCGTCCAGACGCTTGCCAAGATCACCCGTTTTGTAGAGCCGTTGGATCGCTCCGGTTCCGATATCGTGCGATACGAAGGCTGCCTCGGTGAGGTCCGATCGATCAAAATAACCCTGGGCGAGGCCGTCACCACCAATATAAAGTTCCCCTGTGACGCCCGGAGGAACGAGCCTGCCTTCGCGATCGAGGATGTGCAGCTGCGTATTGGCAATAGGGTGGCCGATTGTGATCGGTGCGTCAGGGTCTGCAATGCGCGCGACGGAAGACCAGATGGTGGTCTCGGTCGGGCCATACATGTTCCATAGCTCGCCCTGCATACCGGCAAGCGTAACGGCGAGTGCCTTTGGCAAAGCTTCCCCGCCGCACAGTTTCTTCAGGTTGGTCGTGCCGTCGAGACCGGCCTCGACCAGCATTTGCCAGAGTGTCGGCGTTGCCTGCACAATTGTGGCTCCGCTCTCCTTAATCAGGCGAACCAACCCAAAGCCGTCTTCCACCTGGGCGCGATCCGCAATCACGACACTGCCACCGGAGATCAGGGGCAGATAGAGTTCCAACCCGGCAATATCGAAAGAGATCGTCGTAACCGCGACCAGAATGTCATCGGTAGTAAAACCGGGCTCCCTCGCTATCGACTGGAGGAAATTCGTCAGGGCCCGGTGAGAGATTGCGACACCCTTCGGCGCGCCGGTCGAGCCGGAAGTGAATATCACATAGGCGGTCGTCTCGGTATCGGAGGGCAATGTCTCCAGCTCGGCTTCCGGCAAAGCGGCAATGCTTGCTGCCTCCTTATCCAGACGAACCGTCACCATTCCGCCGTCTGCCAGCGCTGCGCCGCTATCGCTGTCGCAGACCAAGGCCGCCGGCCGCGCTGTGACCAGAGTCTGGCGAAGCCGTGACACCGGATGTCCCGGATCGAGCGGCACATAGGCATGCCCGGCCTTCATGATGCCGAGTAATGCGACAAGCATGTCGAGCGAGCGGTCGACCAGGAGCGCGATACGCTCTCCCTGTCCAGGCAGAATTGAGGCCAGATGTCGCGCGAACTGATTTGAGCGCTGGTCAAGTTCACCATAGGTGATCGATTGACCGGAATGTTGCGCGGCAATCGATTGCGGGAACTCTCTCGCCTTTGCGGAGAAAAGTGAAAAGGTAAACTTGTCGCTGTCATATGCGGCTGCGCTCTGGTTGAGCTCCTCTGTCAGCCACATCTTCTCGCTCGGCGACAGCAGTTCAAAATCTGCCACGGGGTGCTTCATGTCTTCCGCCAGTGCCGTGACAAGGGTGACCAGATGGCCGATCCAACGGTCGACTGTCGACCGGTCAAGCACATCGGCGTTATAATCGACATCGATGCGAACACCGTTTGCGCTCTCGATCATGTTGAAGAACATATCGAAGTTCGAGAACGACTTGGCATTTGGTACGATAACGGCGTCAAGCCCCGTAAAATCGGCATTCGCGGCGATACGCTCCAGGTTGAACTGGATGCCCGTCAATGGCAGCCGCCGTGGGTCCCGTTTGACGCCCAGCGTCTTAACGAGGGTACCGTAAGTGTAGTCCTGATGCTCGAAGGCCTTCAGAACCAGCTGCTGGGTCGCCTTTAGATGGTTCTCGAAAGGTGCGGACATATCGACTGTCTGGCGGAGCGGCAGCAGATTGACGCAGTGTCCGACCAGGATCCTGTCGTCGAGAAGGCTCTGGCCGGCCGAAGGGATGGCAATCACCACATCGTCCTGGCCGGATAGACGGGCGATCATGACCTGGAGTGCGGCCAGCATTGTCGAGAACAGTGTGGCACCAGAGCGGGCACCGCGCTTCTTGATCTGCTTGTAGACCTCTGCCGGAATATTGGCAGTGCAGGTCCCCCCCGCAAAGGTCCGCTGGTCCGGATAGGGCCGATCAAATGGCATGTCGGGCAGTTCCGGCAGTTCCTTGTATTGTTCCTGCCAGAAGCGGGCAGTTTCGCGACTGACATCAGCGCTTGGTGCATACTTGCTCGCATACTCCGCAAATGACAGAGCTGGCTCGAATGTCGCCGTCTCTCCGTTCATTGCACTGGAATACGCCGCTGACAGTTCGTTGATGATGACGTTCAGCGACCAGCCGTCGCAGATGATGTGATGTGCCGTGAACACGAACACGTGCCTGTTGTCGCCCATACGGACCAATTGCGCCCTGGCCAGTGGACCCTCGACCAGATCGAAGGGTGTCATTGCGTCGCGTTCGATCAGATCAGCCAGGGCTGCCTGCGCATCTCGTTCGGCCGCAAGATCCACGAATTCTACCGGCAAGTCGAAATCTGGAATGAAGCGGAACCTCTCACCATTGCGATCAAAGCGGATTTGTAAGGCATCATGGCGATCCACGACGGTCTTCAGTGAGGCCAGGAAGATCCCCTCGTCGAGAGGGCCATCCAAAGCAAGCGACAGCGACTCGTTGAAAGAGCAGGATGCTTCATCTCCGGCCTGCGCCGCCAGCCAGATTTCAATTTGCGCTTCCGTCAATAAAGCACTCTCGGGCCGCTCGCTTACCTCAGCAACCGACTCCGTTGGGGCGCCATCTGAGGAGACGTCGGCAAGCTGGACCTCACCCGTCGGAGAAAGGATCCCAACGCACTGCAAAGCATCAACGGCATCACGGAATGCCCTGGCGATAGTTTTGAAGTCGTCTTCACTGTGGGCGGTCGTTAGAAAGCAGGGATAGCCGTCTTGAATATGGATCCCGTTCATCCTGAGATAGGGGTAGATCAGGCCTCCCAGTGGATCCTGATTGCTGAAATCAGTCACGAACCAGCTCTTGTATCCCCTGAGGCACGGTGCGATCCCCCGCTTGGCAAGCTCACCATTGATCTCGTCGACGAGAGCTTCAGTCCGCGGTGCGACGCGGCTGTAAAGTGCTGCACCCTCGCCGTTGATGTGATTGAGAACGGCCCGTGCTGCGGCCAGTACAACGGGATGGCGAACGAATGTGCCGGCAAAGAAAGTCGGAACCACGCTCGGCACGGAGTCGTCACCATAGGCCCAACGGCCTCCGTCGAGAGCGTCCATGAACCGGCTGGTGCCTGCCAGGACCCCGATTGGCATGCCACCGCCAACGACCTTGCCATAGGTGGCCATATCGCCCTGAATGCCCCAAATGGCTTGCATGCCGCCGGGATCGACGCGGAAACCGGTGACGACTTCATCGAAGACCAGCGCGAATTCCGCGTCGGTCGCTATCTTACGCAGAGCGCCCACGAATTCCCGGGGACGAAGCTCCGGATGTCTGCTCTGGATCGGTTCGATGATAACTGCCGCCAGATCCTGTGCATTGGCACGAACCCAGTCGAGGCTCTCCTCGCTGCCGTAAGGCAGGACGATCATGTTGCCGACGGAGCCGGACGGAATGCCGGCAGCGATCGGCAGTGCAACGGGCTCTTTTGTTCTCGCCCGACCCTTGACCAATACCTCGTCAAACTGACCGTGATAGTCATTGGCAAAGACGACGATGCGGTCGCGACCAGTGACGGCACGGGCCAGACGCATGGCTGCCATAACAGCCTCGGAACCCGTGTTGCAGAAGGTAATACGCTCGTGTCCGGTCATGGCACCGATTAGGTCCGCAACTTCGCCCGCCAGCAACGTTTGCGGACCGATAGCAAAGCCTGCGTCCATCTGTTCCTTCATCGCCTCGACAACAAAGTCGGGTGCATGCCCGAATGCCGTTTGGCCGAAACCATTGACGAGATCGATATACTCGTGGCCATCGACATCCCAAATGCGCGAACCCTTTGAGCGATCGGAGACCACGGGGAAGATCATCTCTTTCCACTCGGTCCGGAAGCCCGATGCGGTTCGAGGATCGGCCAATCGTGCGCGATGTTTTTGCGTATAGTCCTTTGAATTCTTGTTTCTGTTTGAATAAGCGAGGATCAGATCGTTGATGAAGGCTTCCTTTTGCGGCGTTAGTTCCGTCTTTACCTTCATTGCTCCTTGCTGATACCGGGTATAACGCTCCCCACCAATCTCGGCGACACTGTCGCCGGCAGCAGATATTAAAGCAGACATCTCGACATTTCCCGGAGGGTTGCCGACCGCAACCGAGGTCTTCGCAGCAACCGGAATAGGATCTGACGTTGACGGCAATGTATGGGGTGCCCCCTGCAACAATTGGATTTGTTGGGAAAACAGGTTCTGAGCCAAAGCCAGCTGGGACTGCAGCAATGCTTCAAGGCTACCATCGACCGAAGCCCCTGATGCAACAGTTTTGGGAAGGCCCATCGCCGGCAAAACTGGCGTCTGTACAGCGGCTATTGATGTCTGAGGCACAGGCTGGACAACCGGAGCGACAGGAGCCTGAGCAGCCGGGTCCGGCGGCAAAACAGTGTCGAGATACCGGGCAAGCGCAGCAATCGAAGGAATATTGCTTAACAATTCCCTGAACGAAATCTTGACGCCATATTGCTTGTCAATCTTCTGCGCAAACTGACCAATGAACAACGAATCGAAACCGAGTTCGAGGAAGCTGTCACTTCGGTTGCTGGCATCGATCGGCTCACCGGACATGTCGCCAAGCAGCGTCAGGAGCGAAGTCTCCAATGCCACGGTACGATCTGCGATTGTAATGGAGCTAATAGCGTTCATCGTTTCCAACCCATTTTCAAATAGAGGTTCGCTCTTGATAGTGTCCGTCGCGGCAGTTGCTTCCGCCATCGAGGCCGCCAGTGCGCGACGCACAGATGCTGGAGCGTCGATCCAATGCCGCTGACGCTGGAATGGATAGGTCGGCAGCGGCAGGATCCGTTGCTGCTCCACCGGCAGGCCAGGCCATGGCAGAACGCAGCCGGCAGCCCAGACCCGGCCATGAGCTTCCGCCAAGAAGCGCTCGGCGGCATGAGCGTTATCGTGTTCTGGAAGCGACTGGACGATGGCGCCGAGTTCACCGCGACCGATCGTCTGCGCAGCGAAGACCGAGAGCGTCCTGCCGGGACCGACCTCAATCAGGATCGGGCTTTGTCCTTGGCATAGTGTCGTTAAGCCGTCGGAAAAGCGCACAGGCTCGCGGCAGTGCCTCGACCAATAATCGGGCGAAGAACCCAATTCATCATTCTGCCAGCCGCCCGTTACGCATGAAATGTAGGGGATGGTGGCGCGTCCGTAGGTGACCTTGGCGGCCACATCGCGCAGTGCATCAATGCAGGGCTCCATCATGGCCGAATGAAACGCATGCGAGGTGTGCAAACGGCTGAAGGCGATCCCACCTTCTTCCAGAGCCAAGGAAAGTGCCTCAATATCGTCAATCGGCCCGGAGGCAACACAGAGTCTCGGTGCATTGATTGCCGCGATCTCTGCGCTACCTTTCAGGTATTCGCGCAATGTGTCGGGGGCCGCCCGAACGGAAAGCATGGCACCGGGTGCCTGATTCTGCATCAATTGCCCACGTGTGGCCACCAGCGTGAGTGCATCCTCGAACGAAATAACATTTGCCAACGTTGCTGCAACGAACTCGCCGACGCTATGGCCGATCATCGCATCGGGTTGCAGCCCTCTGCTGATCCACAGTTGGGCCAGGGCATATTCGACCAGATAGAGGCATGGCTGTGCAATCCGGGTCTCTCGCTGCTCTGCAGCCATGTGACTGCTCACGGAACCGCTATGACAAATGTAATCCCGCAGATCTATCCTGAAGCGCATTTGCAGAAGTTCGGTGCCGCGATCGATCCACCGGGCGAATTCCGGTTCGCTTTTGTACAGAGCCGCACCCATTCCAACATATTGCGATCCTTGCCCGGGGAACATGAAAACGACCGGTGGTGGCCGGTCTTCTGCAACGTGAGTTGCAACCGTTTCCGAACGCAGCTGCTCAACGGCACCGGCTGTTGACGTCGCCGAAATTGCCATTCGGGTGTTGAAATTGTGGCGCCCCTGCAATGTTCTAGCCACCTTCAGCAGGGAAGCATCGTCGTTCTCTTCCAGATAAGTTGCGAGATTGTTGCGCATCTCTGACAGCGCGGCGTCCGAGCGGGCAGAAAGGGGTAGGATGAGGGGCCCAAAAAAATCGTATCCGGTGTTCTCTTTAACTTCCGGCGACTCCTCCAAGACCACATGGATATTGGTGCCGCCAACGCCGAAGGCACTGACACCAGCCCGTCGCAGCGAGGGGCCTTCAGGCCAATCTCTGGTTTCACTGGGAATGTAGAATCGAGTGTCTTCCAGCTCGATCCTGCGATTTGGCGTCTTGTAATTGGGCATGGCCGGGATTTTGCGGTGATGGAGTGCCATCGTCGCCTTGATAAGGCCTGCTACCCCGGCAGCGGCATCGAGGTGCCCAACCGTACCCTTCAGTGATCCCAGGGCACAGGCGTCCCGTTGCTCGCTCGCTTCAGAGAAGGCATTTGTTAGCCCTGAAAACTCTATGGGATCTCCAAGAGGAGTCGCCGTTCCGTGGCATTCGATATAGCCAATGGTCGATGGATCTATGCCGGCATGGGCCAAGGCTGCGCTGATCGCTTCGGCCTGCCCCTCCGCGCTTGGGGCAGTAAATCCGATCTTGTCGGAACCGTCATTGTTTACGGCGTAACCCCGGATCACCGAATAGATAACGTCGCCGTCCTTGATTGCGTCTTCGAGGCGCTTGAGCAGCACGACGCCGGCGCCGCTGCCAAACACCGTTCCTGATGCTTCCGCGTCGAAGGGACGGCAGATGCCGTCGCGGGAGACCATTCCTCCTTCTTGATACATGTACCCGCGCTTCTGGGGCATTGTAATCGACACGCCGCCAGCCAAGGCCATGTCGCAGCTATAGGTGAGGAGGTTTTGACATGCCTGCGAAACGGCCAGTAGCGAAGTGGAGCAGGCAGATAGGAGCGTGAAAGCCGGTCCGCGCAGGCCCAATTTATAAGCGACCCTGGTCGCCAGAACATCGCTGATCGAGCCAATCAACTGATTGTAGCATCCGATCTGGTAGTGTGAGGTCAATTCCTCAACTGCGGCACGATCCGGCGTAACGTTATTGAGCAGATAGGTCGGAACGGAACAACCGGCGAACACACCAACGGCACCTGGGCTGTGGTATGGGTCGTAGCCCGCTATTTCCAAGGCTTCCCAGCATAATTCCAGGAAGATCCTGTGCTGGGGATCCGTCAGTGCGGCCTCACGGGCGAACATGCCGAAGAACTCCGCGTCAAACTTGTCGGCATCATCAAGATGCGGCCGGCACGCTACGTAGTCGGGCGACGCCCGCTCTTCATCCGTGAAACTGTCCTCGAGTTCATCTGCCGAGAATATCCGGAAGGCGTTGCCGCCGCGTTCCACCATTTGCCATAAAGCATCAACACTTGGTGCGCCCGGAAAACGCCCCGACATACCTATTATGGCTATACCATCGGGCAGATAATCGCTGTCTATCCCCGCGTTGACCGAGTCAAGTTTCGACAGGTTTTCCTCCTCTCTCATGGAGTGCTCCGGCGAAACTGAGACATGGTCTTGCGTTGGACTGCTGGCCGCTGATCTGATGTCTTTGAGCGCGGCATGCTCGGTGTGGTTCCATCCAGGAAGCTCGCCATATCTCGAACCGTCGGATGCTTGAAAAATGCCAGAACCTCGCAGCGCTGCCCCAACTCGGCTTCCAGCGCAGCATGCACCCGCATCAATTGAAGCGAAGTGCCACCCAGGTCGAAGAAATTGCGATCAATCGGGATAGCATCCAGTCCCAAGGCCTCGCGCCACAGGCGGATCAAAATCTCTTCACTACGGCTCTCGGGAATTGCTGGTTTTATCTCCTCGGCCGGTGGCATAGGCAGTTTCGAACGATCGATCTTTCCCACCTGTGTCAACGGAAACACGTCAAGAACCATCGCCGCGCTCGGGATCATATAAGCGGGCAGCGTATTGCGCAGACGTTCCATCACGGCCGGCACAAGATTGGTGTTGAACAGGTCCTGGGGATCGCTTGGCCGCAGATAGGCTACGATCCGCTTGATTCCATTATGCTCGTGGCATTCTACCAACGCTTCGAGGAGGCGCGGGTGACGGCGCAACGCCGCTTCAATCTCTTCAAGCTCGATCCGTTTGCCATTGATTTTGACTTGACGATCCCGGCGCCCCCGGAAATGAAAGAGGCCGTCGCTGTCAACAATGCCAAGGTCGCCGGTCAGATAGCAACGCAGGGGGCCGTCATCTGTCTCGATTGTGACAAAACGTTCGTCCGTAAGATCGGGCCGATTGAAATAGCCGAGTGCCAGTCCGTCACCTGCAATCACAATCTGGCCTTCAACGCCGGGCGGTAAGATTTGCATGTCGTCATCGAGCAGGAAAACATCGGTATGAGCGATAGGCTTTCCGATAGGTAAGTCCGTACTCGAGAACTTCGGCGGCACCGCATAGGTCGTCGCGATGCAGGCGGCTTCTGTTGGACCATAGACGTTAATGAGGGTGCAATTCGGATAAGCCGCCAGAAAGCGACTCACATGGGCCGCAGACGCAACCTCTCCGCCAAAATTGGCTTGGCGCAGGCTCGGCAGATCGCCAGCAGCGTGATCTGCAAACAGATTAAACAGCGCAGTTGTGAACGTGATGATGGCAATGTCGTGGACGCGGATTAGATCAAGGATATCCGTGAGCGAATAGTTCGCCTTCGGCATGACCACCAGCGTGCTTCTGTTCAAAAGCGCTCCCCATATGTCCAGGGTGGAGGCGTCGAATGAAATTGTGGTGGAGTGCAAAACCTTTTCGCCCGGGCGATAATCTATGTAATTTTGTTCAAGCACTAACCTGGTGATGCCACGATGCGGTACGGCTACTCCTTTCGGGCGGCCAGTGGAGCCGGAGGTGTACATGACATAGGCAAGGTCTGCCCCGGTCGACGCGGGTTGCGTGCTGACGTCACCCGGCTCAAGCGTCGGGAGCAGCCTTGGAAGGTCGACCACCCGACTGCCAGGGGGAGTGAGCGCCGCCAGGTCCAGGTCCTGGCCGGCGTCCGTGAAGATTATCTTGGGACGACATTCGTCCAGGACATACTGAAGGTGGTCCAACGGATAAGCTGGGTCCATCGGCAGGTAGCCCGCTCCAGCCTTGAGTATGGCAAGTTTGGCGACGACGGTGGTTAAGGCGCGCGGTACCAGCAGACAGACGACATCGCCCTTTTTAACTCCACTTTGGATCAGATAACTGGCAAGCGCGTCGGAAAGGAGATCGAGCTCTCTATAAGTCAGCTGTGTGTCGCCGGAAATGATGGCGATAGTGTCGGGAGCGGAAAATGCATGCTGCCTGACGATATCCGGAACACTGCGCGTCCTATCGTAGCGGACTCCACCCGTTCGACCGTCCCGAGGGGTAAAATCCACGCCCTTAATATCCTGGAGTGCTCTCATCGGCTTCCCCGCTTCATCGCGTTTGCCCGACCACAGATCGCGATGCTCTATGCCCGCTTCCGCAAGTACGGTCTTTCCACGACAGCGATAGTTTCACACCGCCATAAAATGGAAAGTTGGTCATTGGGGTGAAATTGGCCGACCGGTCGCCCTAACGTCTAAGCCATTTGGCTAGGCTGCCCGCGCCTCAAGTGCGGGTTGCGTATGACTGGAGCCGCCAGGCTGACTGCATATGTCGACGATCAAGCACGGACTGTGTGCGACATGGAACCAAAAGAGCTTTGTCTGATCTGATGCCCAGCGGTGACGACACCCTGTCGCTTTTACCGGCCAGCGAACGCGCATGAAGCTCGACGATTGGGATCAGGCGCTGGGGGACCATGCTGCTATGTCTAGAGGCACCGACAAGCTGGCTTGAAGGTGTGGGTCGCCGCAAATTGGCTCTAAAATCTGCATTTTCAGCGAAGTCTGTGCCGGTCATCTGGGCGAGCAAAGTGAATAGAATATTACGCTCAGCAGGCAAAATGACAGGCCTCTACATCTTACATTTCACTGATTTTTCAAATCTTCTGAAAAGCATCCAAAATTGATGTTGAAAAATTCTATGCAGAGCGACGTTTTACTGAAGAAATTTCAATACATTGGCAGGAAATCAATCTTCGTGATCGAAACGCAAGGATCACTCCCGTTCGTACGATGCAGCTGCGTCATGTTATTCCCCATAAACAATGAGAAATTCTGAGCAACAAAACTTAGAAAATTCGTATTTCGTGACAGTAAATGGAATCCATATAGAATGCGAAGAGAAATGACATTGCATGGCAATGCTTTTGAAAAAGACAACATCTATCTCATAGAAAAATTCATCACGAGATAGAGTCAATGCGCTGTCGAGCCGCAAGCGCCACCTGATTTTGCCAAAAAACAACAAAAGTCGTCAAATTAACGCATTAACCCGAAACTACGTGAATCTTTGCATCCACTAATGTATTTTGTGTTAAAAGTGTTCCGATTATGGTGTTTGGCGCATAGGTTGCTAGATGATAATACGCGATAGCTGGAATCTCAGGCAAGCGGTCCATTCCGACTACTTCAATAGTGGATCGAAGCTCACCGGTGCGCACCTGCGCCAATATTCTCCAGGCACCACAATTTTCGACAGCGAAAGTGACGTTTCACGAATCTTCTTTATTGATAGCGGCTGGGTAGTATCTAGCAAGACGATGTTCAATGGCACTCGGACAGTCACCGATTTCTCGCTGCATGGCGATGTACTGTCATCCGCATCTGCAGCTCTATCACAGGAGACGGTGCAAGCCATCTCCTCTGTCACGTGCTTTGAGTTTACTGGACAACTGTCGGGGCAGAGCGGCGGAAGCGCTTCTCAATTGCCGCTTATTATGAGTATCGAGATGATGAAACGTCACGCCAGGATGGTGGAACGGCTGGCAAGTATCGGAAGGAGAGACGCGTTCGGACGCACGGGTCACCTCCTGCTTGAACTTGCGGTACGCGCTGGCAACTTGTCCCGCCCTGATCTCGACGGCTTCGAGTGTCCGCTGAAACAGTCGGAGATCGGCGATGCGCTCGGCTTGTCGACTGTGCACGTGAACCGTGTTCTCAAGGAAATGAGGATCAGCGGGCTGCTGTCATTTCGAAACGGGATTGTTGAGTTCCTTGACCGCCGCAGACTAATTGAACTGGTCGACTTCGACCCGTACTACTTGACTGGCCCTGAGACCGAAGACCTTCAACTTGCGGGTCATTGAAATACGCGTCCGAAGGCTCATCATGCATTCCGTCGTGTGACCTTTCGCGATTGAACGGGTCCGTGAATTGGAGGCCAGTTTAACCAGGACTGTTTTGCTCTGATTTGTGGTTTTTTCATCAGCCAATTTCACTGCCTACACGCTATCCATTGATGACGTTCACTTCATCGACGATATTCTCTGGCGACCTGCGACGGCTTCACCTTGGCGTGTTCTACCTTTATCAAATAGAAGCATGTGCTCTGGGAGCCTTCCAATGGCTTCGATGATGGATCATCTATCGACGATCCTTGGCGGCGGGTTAGACGACCTGTGTCATCACAGAAAAAGTGATCGCACTCGTGGTGGAAAAGGATCTACTGCGACTGACGCCCAAGATTCATGCTGCGGGACATCACAACAGACAGTATCTTTCTGGTTGAGGAAGCTTGCGACGCCTATCTCCGGCAGATGGCTGCGAAGCAGGAGACGATCTAGACGAATGTTCTCCCGAAGACCCATCGCAAGGCCTGTCCCTTAAACTCATACCGTATCGCCATCGCTATCTTGCATGCGATATCAATACGCTCGTGCAGTTGCAGTATCTCCCCATATGTGGCCCCCGACGCCATCGGCGCACCGAGGGAATAGTAACAATAATAAATTTCAACAAAAAATCACAAGCTTACTATCTATTATAGTCTTCCGAACGATAAGCCACGAACTTAACGCGTTTGCATTAAGTCGAGCACTTTCCAATTGTGTCATTTTGGCGACTAAATTTCGGCAATCACGACTTGTTTAATGGAAAATTAACTTGGGTTAATGCGCCATAAATAAATCTGTGAAAAGTATTCATACAAACCATAAGTAGAGGGGAATATGCAGTTCGGCTTAGCCAAACTGTGAGGGGTTTATTGTGTTTTGTGTATCCGTTTATCGGATATGTGAATATAGAGGGGGTAAAAATGAGTGCAGATATGTCCATCTCAGGCAATATAAATAATGTAACAAAAGCAGATATAGATTACATCAGTTCGCTTGCGTCCAGCCAGGCATTGGAAGACAAAGCGGATGAATACATCCTCATACTCGACAGTCGAGTGCTGGATCGCGAGTGCCTTTCACGCAGCCTCTCCAGTTATGATCCGACAATGAAGTTCGTCACCTCGGGATCAATTGATGAATGGCGCAAGCGCCAATTCCAGAGCGAACCATCGGCAATACTGCTAGTGCTTACCAGTGATAAGCCTGACGAGACAGGCAGTTGCGACAAAATTAAAGCCGTCGCAGCGGCTTTCAAATTTATCCCTTTGATCGTTATCGCAGATTCTAACGAACTGGGTGACCTTCTCAAGGCAATCGACTGCGGCGCATCTGGCTATATTCCAACCAATGTGAACATCAGCGTCGCTGCGGAAGCCATTTCGCTAGCTCGTGCGGGCGGTCTCTTCTTCCCGGTTAGCAGCCTTCTCGCCAGCAGAGAGGCTTTGAATTCTGTGGTTACAGTTTCCAATCACTTAAACGAGAGCTTCACCCCGCGGGAGATCGAAGTCGCGGAGGGATTGCGTCGCGGAAAAGCGAACAAAATTATCGCGTACGAAATGAACCTCTGCGAGAGCACCATTAAAGTCCATATTCGCAACATCATGAGAAAACTGAATGTTACAAACCGCACCCAAGCCGCATTCAAACTGAAATAAGTCATCATTGGATAAATTGCATGCCGTCACTGTCAGGCCTCATTGCCAGTGGCTTTTGCCACTCGCATCAACTCTAAGGAGCCGGTGCTTTGGCAGAAGCCCTGGCTTTTTAAGCTGCAACGCAGGCGGGACTAGTGATCAAGACGTCTGGCGTTGAAGACCGAAAACGGTGAAATGAAAATTGTCGAGATGCCATAAAGTTTCGCCATTGCATCTATTCAATTTGTTTACATTTTGAAGAAAATTTCAACTTTTACTGAAGTGTAACAATGATTGGATGATTGCCAATTGTCAGGACAATCTCACTGGTGTCCGTGTGTTTGGCTATGGGCAAAGTACCGATTGTAGGGTCGAAGATACTGGCTGTTGCAACGCTCTTTTTCAGTTTGATCGTGACGGTACTTTCACCTTCCAACGCCTCACCCCATATCACAAGTTGAAACGCGCCATCGCTGTGCTGAAGCAAGAGATCGTGAACGGTATCGTGTTGGGGCTCAATCGAATAATCCAATCGCGCCGGAGAAGACTTCATCGATTCATCGGCCAGGATTCGCGTCAGGTTGTGGAGATAGTGTGCAGCCGTTCTCGGAGAGTAGTCGGGGCGAAAGAACCCGAATGATTGCACGCCTTCTTCATCCGTGCGATCTCGCAGAATGTAGACAGATGTATAGCTATAACCCCGCGCGAACTGGGCCAAATAGAGGTTGACCAAGTGAACTGCCTGCAAGGCTTCGTCCACTTCACCATTGACTGCAGCGCCCGTTTCCGTGGTGACCCGTGGCAAATGGGTCAATTCGTCCTCCGAATAGCCCCTAAATTTCTGCGCCCACGTTCTCCCGAAGTTTCCGTAAAGTCCATCTACTGGAGAGGAGCTACTGGGATCGGACGCGTCCCAACTCTTGTTATCGGCTGGATGCGGTGAATTCGCATGATAGAGATAGTTGTGCACATTGGCATAGTCGGCGTAACGCGTATCCGCGGGCATCAGCGTAATCGCATCAGCGGGAATTTGCAGAAATTGGAGGCCGACATCATCAGTTTGAGCTCCCGGTTCTGAGATAGACCAAACCGGATACGCTGCCAGCAAAGGGTCCTCTTTCACCGAGCGATAGAGATCAGCTTGCAATTCGGCAACTGCGCGCCAGGAACTTCGCCCGCCCCCTTTGCGACCGTTATAAGACACAGGCCAATTATTGGGTTCGTTGTTTCCTTCAAATGCGAGCAGGGCGCCCGCTTTTGCCAGAATGCGACCCGTTGCCAAAAGCGTGTCTAGATCGCTGATGCCGCTTCCGAGACCCCAACTTATCTTGACACCTGCCTCCCGGTGCAGAGTCAGAAATGTGTCGATTGTAAGCGGACCGTTTTTTGTCAGCCCTTCGATACCGCCGCGCAACCAGCGAAACCCACCATACTTCAACATTTCCAGCGTTCTGGAGTAAGGTTGCCCTCGGTCATCGAACGTTGAAACAACGCCGATACTATCCAGAAACGCAGCTGTCGGCTGTGCGGCAACCTCCTCGGCCTTGGCTTGTTGTCGGATTGGTATAGCCAGAGCGAAAACCAGCCCCGCGAACAAAGTGAGGCGTCTGCCGCCGGAACTGCCTGTTGCCGTTACACGCATCACTAACAGCTCCCCCTCGCTCAAGTTCAACCGGAATGGGCCATGATGCCACTACCACGGAAGGGCATCAGTGCAGAAGGAGCTGCATTCGAAGGACCGAAAAGTGTTTCGTCAAGATTCCGATCCTTCAGGACACGCTGCAATTCGATTCGATTTGCGTTACCTCTGAGGCTCGAAAAGGCGCTCGCGATACGATCCCCAAAGGAGCGCAGCTGGTAGGCACAACGTCTGGCGATAGAGATGTAAACGGGTGCCGCCAACATTTTGCCCTGTGGAATATTGAGGCGATCCAATGGAATGATGTCGCAGACAATTTGGGTATCGCCATCGATATAAATCATCTTCCAGTAATGGTCAGGCAAGAGATCAGACCAGAGAAGGCGCCGCATCGCCGAAACGCTTATCCGCGCACGACATACTCGACGATCAAGTTGGGCGCGTCTTGCGCTAAAGAATCGCATTCCATCAATCAAAGGGATGTCTGCATCTCGGCACAACCCAACCGCACTGGAATTATCTCGAAACTCTTGCATAGTCATTGCGACAACATCCGAAGAACCGGACGCTGCTTTTCTTGCGTGAAAGGCCGATACTACGGTTGGAAAGAAATAGCTGTCGCCTTCGACGTAAAATATGCACGAGGAATTCACAGTCTAAATCCCTTCACATAAAAATCTAAAATTACAGAATTTCAGTTCTTATTCAATAACTAAGTTGTGTCTTCTCTTGAATTTGAAGGCATGCTATTATTTGGTTTGACGGCATGAATCTCTCCTCAATCTAAGTTTTACGAACACGATTTTGGCGGCAGAAATGCTTTGAGTTCGCAGTCTTGAGGCGTATGTTATTTTTGCGGTTTATGATCTGAATGTCATTTTTTACTGCCAAAAAAACCCTGTTTGAAGCGCTATTGCGTGTCTTTGTACACCTGACGGAAAACAAGGACGCGGAACGTTGGAGAGCAAGCTGGGCTGCCAGCACACTCGTCGACGTGAATGACCACACGCCTCACGGGTATGGGCGCGCGATTGATCTTGGTTGCGTCGTGTCTTTCTCCAAGCCGTGGATCGAGCGTATGCCCTCGAAGCTCACCAGATATGCCTTTCGCGCTATTCTCCGTTTTGATTTCCCGCATGCTTGGCGCCAAAGAAGGGAATTGGCACAAGCCGGCGTCATCTGGACGCACACCGGGTCACAGTATCTCGCCGGTACCGCAGTGGCAAAACTGACCGGTATCCAGTCTAAAATCATCGGCCAGACTGTCTGGCTGCTGGATCAGCGGTCCGGCTTGTCCAAGACGCTGAAAAGCCCGCGGGTGACGTATAACGCGCATGCCAGAAGTCCCCTTGATAGCAAACATGACTGTTGAAGTGGTTTAGGAAACGGGCAAGTCCGGTGACCAAATGCCTAGGTGTCGCGACGCTGGCCAATAGAGTGAGTTGATGATGGGTGTCGAGCCAATCGGTGTCGTGACGTTCGCAGTAGGCGTAATTTGCCTATTGCGAGGTAGCGGGGCAACTGTGATTGCCTTCTCAGTTTTTCCTGTCTTGGGTGGCGCAGCGGCTTTAATGTTCGGTTCCACGGGCATACAGCCAGGACACGTATTTGTCGCCTTCTTGTTACTCTCGACTATATGGCTTCATGGTAACCTGCAGACGACAGTCGGCATAATATTCCGCTCATCGCCGGCGATGTGGCTCGCATTGCTTGTTACCTACGGTATTATCTGCGGTTACTTTGCGCCGCGCTTGCTACAAAATACGATGGAGATCGTGCCAATCGGCGGACAAGCAAGTTTGGGCAGTGAAGGCACAATCCCTCTTCGACCGGTGAGCGGCAATTTTACCCAGGCCGTCTATCTAGTCGCGGACCTGATTACGTTCTGCCTGATCTTATCTGTTGCATCGACCTCGAACGGACTGCGAAACGTAACGATCGGACTCATGGCATTTGGCGCTGCGAATATCTTTTTTGGGATCGCCGACATGATTAGTCCCGGTACACCGCTTGTCTCTATATTTCCCTATATTCGGAATGCGCCCTACACCTTTCATGCCGATGAAATGGTTGCGGGAATGCGACGGATCATAGGATCGTGGCCTGAAGCATCTGCTTTTGCAGGCGCCAGCTTGGGTGTAATCGGCTTTAGTGGAACTTTATGGGTATGCGGTCGCCATAGCAAGATGAGCGGCCTTTTGTTTGTGCTGTCGAGCCTGCTGGTTGTTCGCTCAACATCATCAGGGGGGATTGCCGGTCTTCCGGTCTGCCTCGCTATATTGTATCTGACAAGTATCTTTCGCGCCGGCGGGCTGTCGGGGACGCGCGCCAGTGCAGCAGTCATTCTCGTCTTTCCCATCGCCGCGATATCCGTGTTATTTTTCCTGGCCCTCAATCAGACTTTCTACAGGCTGGTCTACGATTTCATCGACATCACCATTCTCAGCAAGCCCACCTCCCTGTCAGCGATAGAGCGAGGTGCTTGGAATGCTTACGGTATTTCTAACTTCTTCGATTCCTATGGCTTCGGGGTCGGGCTAGGTACGTCAAGGACGTCATCTTTCGCTGTCGCACTGTTGTCTAATGTCGGGGTTCCCGGCACCTTCTTCTTCCTGATGTTTCTTTTGACGTCGATCCTCCTGCCGAGGGGAGTCCCTCGGACTTACGACGCCGATATCGGTGTCGCGGCGCGAAACGGTTGTCTGGGCGTTATGGTGGGTGCGCTCATCTCTGGGACGATCGTTGACCTTGGACTTTTGTTCTTCGTCATGGCGGGTTTGAAAAGTGCGATACCCAGAAGCGGACTGACCTCCGCTTCCGTTCAGGCTTGAAGGACTTTGCGCAGAGTGAGGAGCAGGGCTTGTAATTACTGCCTCCGATTTGACCTTCTCGCTTAGGTAAGGATCTCTTTACATGAATGACCGGCGTTTCGGCTAAAAAGAGATCACCCTCTACCTCTATCAGTTGAGCCATTGGCTATGAGGATAAATTGCCTCTTGTCGTTTTGACAGGCAGCCTCAGACTGGCGAAACGGTAGGTGATTTCATTGTATTCGGACAATTTTGCGCAAGGTTCTGTAAAGGGCTCGTCGACCAAACGCTCAGGTTGGCGAGGTCTCAAGCGCGCGTTCGACATCGTCTTCTCGCTTCTGGCACTTGTCTTCCTATCTCCGGCGCTGGTGTTGATCGCTGTCGTGCTTCTTCTGGTTGACGGAGGCCCCATCATCTTTCGCCACAAAAGAATCGGGCGCGATGGCCGGCCGTTCTACTGCTTGAAATTTCGCAGTATGCGAAAGGATGCTGACAAGGTGTTGCAGGAACTTCTCGCCACTGATTCGGCCAAGCTAAATGAATGGAAGGACACCCAGAAACTAAAGAGGGATCCTCGGATACACTGGCTGGGAAAATACCTCCGTATGACTAGCCTGGATGAACTACCCCAACTGATTAATATCCTGATAGGCCAGATGAGCATTGTTGGTCCAAGGCCGATAACCGCGGGGGAGTTGGAGCATTACGGGCCACATATCCACTGCTATCTTGCGTTAACGCCCGGATTGACCGGTCTCTGGCAAGTGTCGCGGCGCGCCTCCACGTCCTACGAGCAACGCGTTCAGTTCGACATTGAATATTACAACAAATGCTCGATGCGCACCGACATCGCAATCATTGCAAAGACGATCATGGTTGTTCTGTTTGCGCAAAACGATCGGTGATGCCGCTTATACTACCCAGTAAATGACGGCAGCCCAAAAACTTAGGCAGATAAGGAGAACAAACCATCTGAGTTGGAACTTCAATGTAAACTCGCTCATGGATAAGCCTCTTACCAACTCCGGAGCTTCAAGGAGCTCATAACGTGATGCCGAAAGTGCTCGGGCTCGAAATGAGTTAAACTTGGGGTTCAAAAATATATCGACGAAACGTCAATAAAATTTGAAATCATGTCCACTCCAGACCGGCACAAAGGGTGGTTGATACTCTCCGCGGCCAAATATGATGATAGATACGAAATAAGGCAGGAATACTGATGCCAGTCTTACTTTCAAAAACTTGTGCGTGGCTTTCCAGCAAAGCTACTTCGCTGCGAGGAGGCACCGGCTCGAGCGTCCGCTCCCTCATCAGTAACGCAATGTGGACCTTGGCTGCCAAGATCGTCGTGCAGTTCACTCAAGTGGCTACATTCGTCGTGGCGGCGCGGACACTGGCCTCCGCGGAGTTTGGTCTCTTTTCTTACGTGGCTGCCTTGGTTGCCTTGCTGCTTGTATTAGCGGAAGGGGGATGGCGCGAATTCGTCATGAAAACCAATCATGAGGAAGGACGGCTAGATCAGATCGCAACGGTGGCCATCATCTCGGGTGCCTCGGCGATGATGGTTGGGCTCAGTATTGCGACATTCCTGGGCTTATATCTCAAGATGCCGCACGAGGCTCTGCTGGTAACACTGTTTGGCCTATGGTTGCTGCCAACTCCGTTTTCTTCTGTTTGTGAGGGCATCTTCATCGCCGACGCTCGCCTTCGGGAGCTGAGCATCATCAAGGTCGCGGCGGAACTTTGCGGCACGGTGCTCGCAATCGTGGGCCTTTTGCACGGCTGGAACATCTTCGCGCTCGTGGCGGGACGCCTCGTCACTCAGCTGCTGACCGTGATCGCCTTTATCGGAATACTGCGATGGTTGCCGAAACTTGGCATCCGTTCGGTCTTCTTTTGGGAGATCTTCGAGTTTTCCAAACACGTTGTGTACAACCGCATGATTGTGCTCATGCGATCCTATTCCGGCACACTCGTGGTCGGCAGCGTTCTCGGCCTTGCAGAAGCCGGCTACTACCGTGCTGCCGAGCGCATTGTCTCTGCTTTCACCGACCTCGTCTGCGAACCTGGACGGCAAATTGCGTGGGGCGTCTTCCGCAAAGTTGCGGCTTCAAATGGAGCCGGAGGAGAGGCGTCACCGGAAATCGGCGCCAAGGCCACCAATTATCTGGTTTTCCTGATGGTGGCTTCGGCTCCTGTGCATATAGGGCTTGCGCTGATGTCAGGCACTCTGATCCATCTTGTGCTCGGTGACGACTGGGCACCCGCCGCCATTCTCGTCAGTCTTCTGTCCGTCAAACAGATCTTGCTCGTTCCGGGCTGTATCACCGAGCCACTTCTTTCGCTGACGGGTTCTATCCGGAAGGTGCCAGGCGCCATCTTGATCAACAGCTTGGTATCCGTCGGCCTCATGCTCGCTTTGTCACCGTTCGGCATGGTGGCGGCGGCATCGGGCCAGTTTATTGCTGCTGTCTTTTCTTTCGCTGTTTCGGCGTGGCTTCAAAGTCGTTACGGCGCAGTGAACTGGCTAAGGGTCTTGCGCGGCTGTGTTCATCCGGTAGCCGCTCTAATCGCAATGGCGCTGACGGTCATCGCGCTCGGCAATGTCGCCACGCAGTCGTTGGCCAGCGGATTGACCACCAATGTGCTGCAAATTCTGGCCGGCAGTCTTGTCTATGCCGCCACTCTGGCAGTGCTGCACAAGATTGCCGGCGGTCTTTTGCCCGTTACAGCGGCTAACCTGGAGATCAAGCTTTGAACGTCACCCGAACGCAATTGAATGGCCGCGATAATTGGTCTGTGAAGATGAAGCATACCGTAAAGGCCGTGCTTTTAAAAATTAGGTCAGGCGCTGGTAAATCACGAGTGCCGTTGCAGATAATTGCTGGCCGGCTCCGCTATCTATCGCCACTTCCGCGCCGGTTTACAGGTGCCTACCTCTCTTTCGACGACGCCATAGCTGCCGCGGCCAAATTAGGCCCGCTCACGGGCTATAATCATGATGAGATCGCCCATGTGTCGTTCGAGAAAATGTGCGAGGTCGTGCCGTGGGACTATCCGGTCATGTTCTGGTTGAGCAGACTTGGCCCCGATATTGACGGCGTTCTTGATGCTGGCGGCCATCTGGGCACAAAGTACCGCGCCTTTCGCGGCATGCTGGATCTCCCGGAAAACTTCCAATGGATTATCTACGAATTATCCGCGATAGCGGAGGCTGGGCGCAAACGCGCGAAACTGGATGGGCTCGATCAACTGCGCTTTGTCGACAGTCTCGAAGATGCGCCCAGGCTGCCACTGTTTCTGGGTTCTGGATTGATGCAGTATCTCGACGTTCCGCTGTCTTCACTGCTCAGCGGCTTGCCGGCGCTCCCACGCCACTTGCTGCTGAACAAGGTGGCTTTCAAGAAAGCTGGTCCGCCCGTCGTTACCCTGGAGCGCATCGGCAAGGCCTATGTTCCCTATCAGATGCGAGACGAGAAGGCATTCGTAAGTGATCTGGAGAAGCTAGGCTACCGTCAGGTCGACCGCTGGTCTATCCCCGCCATTTCGCATGTTATCGAGACTCACCCGGAGCTAGGAGCCAGCGAGAGCGCGGGTTTCTATTTCAGGCTTCAGCAGACATAGCTCCCGTCTATGGCCAGCATAAATAAATGGAGGCGGCATAGATTACCGCAGAAGTCAGCGGAGATCGGGTGAATGCCGTCACGCCTATGAGGATCTCGCCAAAGGGCGCACAACCAGATGTTATAGCCGCTCTATATTTTGCGGTGCCAGCCGTCCGGATAGCAGGTCGCGAAACGCCAGCATGTTGCCTTTCAGGCGGCCCTTGCGGTCTATCCATGGTTCGGCCCGCCAAACTTTCACAAAATTGGCCAACACGTTGCGACCTATTCGGACGGAGGCTTGGCGAAAGCTCATGGTCTTCTTGCGCATCAGGTAAATTGGATTGGCGACTTGCGAATAGCCTAGCCGAAAGTTGGAGGTTCGGCCGACCTTGGTACCGAGGTGTACCCCGATGAGCCGGGGCGAAATAACGACCCGACCATAGCGCACGGCAGTCCGGCTGAAATCGAGATCCTCCAGCCAGCCATAAAGTGGCAGATTTTCGTCGAAACGCAGCCTGCCGATGTGCACGGCAGACATGCGTACGGCAAGGTTGCAGCCATAGCCGCTAAAAACGTCACGAAGAGGGCTTTCATCGCTCGGCGTCGGTATATTGCGCAGAAGATCTAGCCCTGCTGCGAGAGAAATACCCGGACCGGAAATCCCGTCAGCAATGACTGTTCCAGTTGAAATATCTGCATCCGGGTTGTTCTGGAATAATAGCTCCAATTCGGCGAGGTAGGTTGGAGCGAGCAGGAAATCATCGTCCAGGAAAAGAACAACGTCTGCATCGGGGACTGCGTCCAGAATGGCATTGCGCTGTTTGCAGAGGCCGCGCTGTGACAACAGTATGCGGACAGGGCATGGTAGAAGAGATAACGCCTTGGCATCGACATCAATGAGGCGTGGGACACAGATCAGGATTTCGGCGGGTTGCCGCGTCTGGCGGGCGAGATGCGGGACCACCTCAGTGAGTATATCACGCCGTCCTGCGCTGGGTATGCCGATCACGAGCGCCAAGCCGGGCAATGTCGTTACAGGTTTTTTTGCCGCAACTGCTTGTGCCGCTTCAATAGCCATCATCGCAGACCCTTCGACAAGGCAGGACGGCGGCGGTGGGCCGTGTTGCTCCGGTTCGAGATGACGCCGAGCAGTGACACACGTGAGCGACCAAACGCCTTCAATGCCTCTGTAAGACGCTCGATTGTCAGTTTTTTGGTATTCCCGATCACCACGATGATCCCGTCGACATGAGAGCATATGGTGCGCGTGTCGGCGGATTCTTCAAAGCCAGACATATCGACAATGATGACCTTGTAAAGCGGGCGAAGTTTGATCAGCGCTTCTTTAAGGGCCGACAAGTGTGCGTAACGATAAGGAGGTGTTGCAGAACGCCGGGTCTGTTCGATGGTCAGCAGCGGGAGCGGTACGTCAGAAACCTCCGGCTCTACGCCTGCATCGTGATCGATATACGTACGCTCGGAGCACCTTGTAACACGCGCGAGGCTCGAGACACCGATTCCATCTGACGGATCGCCGAGCACCGACGGATGAATTGGCGTGAGGGCGAAATCGGGTGCAGCATTGAATGCAAGCCGAGTCAGCCGCGCCGCCACGAAATCCGCGTCCACGAGAAGCACCGACTGCTGCTCGTTCTGATAGAGTTGTGCCAGGTTAGTTGCTATTGTCGTCTTGCCTTCGCCGCACCCCACCGAAGTTACACCGATCACCATCGATCCATGGTTTGGGGCAAGTGAATCCAGGGAGTTCTTTACACTCCGGAGCGCTTCGGAGAACGCCGAATAGGGCATATCCAAAACAGCTCGAAGAGGCATAACCGATGAGGGAAGTCTTTCTCTGAGGCCGTTTTCAGCAGGCGCCGGTTTGTAGACAGGCACACTGCCCAAAGATGCGATGCCCAACTCTCGCTGAAGTCGCTCGCTGGACCCCGCTCTTCGGTCGAGAGCACTGCGCAGGACGGCGGCAAACAAGCCGAATGCCATACCGAGTACCATCGAAAAGGGCAGAAGCACGGAGGGCTTCGGCCAATTCCGGCTTAACGGTTCAGTTGCCGCCGTCACGATACGTGCGTTTCCAAGTGGAAACGACTGTGTCTGAAATGCGCTGACAAACTGCTGGAGAATGCTCTCGTACAACCGCCTGTAGGTATTGGCCCTGCTTTCTATCTCAGCCAATTCAACCCGCGCTATGTTTTTGTCCGCTCCTTGACGGTCAGCATTTTCAAACTGCTGATCAGCGAGAGCTTCCCGTTCCTTCGCAACCGCGAGGTTGGAACGATAAAGCGCCTGGACCTGAAGAAGCTCACCGACAATGTTTGATTTTATGCGCGCTATTTCGGTTTCGGTAGCGATGATCGCGGGGTTGCCGGCACTATAGCGTTCCTTCAATCCCTGGAGGCGTGTATCGGCGAGGCGCATTTCCTCGCGCAACTTCTGGATCTGCAGGTTTTCGCCAATCTCCGGCAGATTAGCATCTGTTGAACTGGTCGCGATTAACTTGTTCAAGGTCGATAACTTGGCCTCTGCATCGGCAGTCGCTGCCCGGGCCGATAGCATCTGGCTGCTGATCTCAGCCAGTTGTTGCTGATCCAGCGAAATCGCATCGGTCATGGCTGTTATGTTGTGCTTGTTGCGATACTCTTCGGCTGCCAAGGCAGCTTCCTGTGCCTTGCGACCAACGTCTATCAGTCGCCCTTCGAGCCAGAGCGCTCCCTGCTTGGCGGCTGACTTACGATCATTCAGACCGTTTTGAATATAGGCCTCTGCCAAAGCATTCGCTGTTCGCGCGGCTTTTTTTGGATCGCCGGAACGGTAGCCGATTTCCAGAACATAAGATTGTCCGACGCGACGAACGGAAACGCGCGACAGAAAGCCGTTCATCGTTCTGCGCATGCGCTCTTCTTCTTCAGGAGGCCCCTGTATTTCATCGCCTCCCCCGGTAATGAGATTCATTACCGACGTCGCATACTCGCGCAAGGTGGACTGCCAGGACGTGGAGTTAACGATTTCAGGATCGTTGAACAAGCCGAGCTTGCTGATGACGTCCTGGGCAATGGCTTCCGATTTGACAATTTCCACCTGGCTCGCAATTTCAGCCGCCTCGATGATGACCGTGCCGGTTGCCGCATCCTGGGAAAGGATGCGGCTCTGTTCGGGATCAATGACGAGACGCACCGTTGCCTCGAAGCTTGATGGCGTTCTAGCGATATAGACCACACCAAACAGGATGCCCAGCACGGTCGAAAGCACAATAATCGGGATGTTGCTTTTCAGGAAATTGAATAGATCGCGGATGGAGACGGCTTCCATACCTGATGCCTCTCGTCTCGCTATGGGAGGAAGGGTCTCGATCGTTCCAAATTCATGGAGTCCCACGTGTTTTTCTCTCCGTTGTATCCTTAGATCCCGGCATGGCTATTGCGACGGCTGGCTTATGATGGAGGTCCATGCCGCCTCGGCCATGCTTGATGAGATGTCATAGCGTACGTCGAGAACGTCGCCGGGTGCGAGTTCCGCAGTTTGCGGAAGCTTTGTCGGCGTGCCGCTACTACCGGCTCTCGTCACCCAGAACTCCAGAGGCTGGACGGCCGCAGCAGCACGTGAGGCGTCCCGAGATACCGTCGCACCTGCTGCCTGCAGCAATTCGATCACGGTCCCGCGTTTCAGCTTCGTGTCTTCGATCTCGGCGGTGACTTCCTGAAGGTCGCGTCCCGCTTCTGTGCGCCGCTGGCCTTTCAAGGTTATGGCATCGCGTTCCGTTTCACTGAGCTTCTGCTTCGCACGCATGGCCGCAATCACCAGATCGAGCTTGTTGCTGCTCAGGTCGGCCACGACCCGTTCCAGTGCCGTCTCTCGCGATTTTGCCAGAGTGCCGGAAGTGACCAATGAAGCAATGCTGGCCAGTTCGTCCTGTGCGATTACAATTTGACGGTCCTGCACTGCCGTCTTTTCATCCAGCACGCTGATTTCTTTCTGAAGCAGAACCTGCAAGTCCGAGAGAGCAGTCAACTGTCGCTTTAAAGCTTCGGCGCGCGCCACGAACAGGTCTCCCTCACTCCGCATAAAGAGATTCTCGGTGCTGCCTGCGCGCGCATTCATCAACTCGGCAGGAAACGCGACCTTGGGACTGTCATTCAGTTCTGCTTCAAGACGCGCGCGTTTTGCCATCAATTGTGTCAGAGACAGATCGTAGCGTTTCAGCTCGCCGGCATAGCGCAATTGCTCCAGCTCACTTGAACCGTTCGCATCTTTTCCACGCTCTCGCCCCCCTGCCATTGCCATGGCCTGGGTGATGGTCAGTCCCGGTCGATATTCGAGCTCGCCTGGCTTGGCCACAACACCGGAAATGTACAACACTGGATAGCGTATGATTTCCACGGTTGCGACCGGCGCGGAGGCGAGGCCCGTCTTGGTTTTGAGAAGTCTGGCAATCTTTTCCGCTGTCGAACTTGGGGTTTCGTCTTTCACGGAAAACTCGCCTAGCAGCGGAATTGCCATGGTTCCTTCAGGCGAGACTGAATATTGACCATTGAGCGCCGTCCATTCTTTGTATTCCCCGGTCGAGGCAAGCCATTCAACGATGGTCACCTTCACCTGCGTCAGCGGTAGAAGACTCACTTCTGCTGAAGCTGGACCGGCGAACTGCAGAACCAGCCAGCCAGCCAAGGCACAGCACAAATACCTCGACCGATATCCACGCACCGGATGCGGTGTATTCGAATATGGTGTCAGCATACCGCGCTACCTCGTCGTTGGGGTGCGTTGACCTGCCGGAGTTATTGGCGCGGACCGTCACCATATGCCTCATCATCGCATGGCAACAGGCTGAGTAAATTCTCTCTCCTTCGGTTCGCTCTAATCACTTTTGGTAGCAATAACTACGCCTGCACTCCAATTGGGGGAGTACGAGGCATGTTTCGAGCTAATCCAGTGCGTCTTTTGATAAGGCGAGACACTCCATTCAGGGTCGGTTTGTCACTTTGGTGGTTGCCGCGAGACTTATGGCGCTCTGTTCAGCGGATGAGGCGCACGAATAGATTGGTCCAGTAGTTGGGGAAGGAAGACCTATGCAGGTAGCGATCATTCACTATTGGCTCGTATCTATGCGCGGTGGTGAGAAGGTTATTGAGGCCCTGTGCGACATGTATCCCGATGCAGACATTTTCACCCTGGTCTGCGATCGCGAAAAGCTCTCGGAAAAGATACTACGACACCGGATCTTCACCTCATTCCTGCAGCATATTCCCGGTTCCAGGAAACATTACCAATCGCTTCTTCCATTGATGCCGTTTGCCTTGGAGAGTTTCGACCTCAGCGACTATGATCTGATCATCTCAAGCGAGTCCGGCCCGGCCAAGGGCATCATCCCGCCGCCGCATGCGGTACATATATGTTATTGTCACTCACCGATGCGCTACTTGTGGGACCAGTACCATTTCTATCGCGGCAATGCTGGGAGGATGACGAGGTTAATGATGCCGATGCTGACACCCGTGCTGCGGGCGTGGGATGCGAGTTCGAGCCTCCGCGTAGATCGGTTTGTCGCCAATTCGCATCACGTCGCCAATCGCATCGACAAATACTACAGACGCTCCTCGGTCGTGGTCCATCCACCGGTCGCCACCAACGATTTTGCTCCCGGCGCCCAGGTGGACGACTTCTATCTCTGCGCCGGACAAATCGTGGCCTACAAGCGTATAGACTTGGCCGTCCGCGCCTTCACGAAGCTTAGGCGCAATCTTGTCGTGCTTGGCGATGGCGACAGCCGGGAGATCAAGGCGCTCAAGCAGATCGCGGGCCCGACAATAAGGTTCATCGGCCCGGCTTCCTTCGCGGAACTCAAGTCTTACCTTTCGCGCTGCCGCGCACTCGTATTTCCCGGTGAGGAAGATTTTGGCATCGTCCCGGTCGAAGCCATGGCAAGCGGTCGTCCGGTCATCGCCTATGGCCGAGGTGGAGCCCTTGATACGATCGTTCCGGGCCGCACAGGTATTTTGTTCAAGAAACAAACTGTCGAAGCGTTGGCAGAAGCCATCGAAATCTTCGAAGCGATGGAAGAACGATTCAATCCCGATACGATCCAGATGCACGCAGCGCAATTCAGCGCTATGAATTTCATGATGGAAATGAAGGTGGTTATCGAACAGGAGCTAGCACGGCGCAACAAAGCGATAGAGCCGATAAAAATGGAAAAGTCGCATTCCCCGCTTTTCGAGGGCGTGGACCAAGTGCCACTGCATTAGGCAATCACATCCGCATATTGCTATCCGGTCGAATTGTGACAAGGTTCACCCGACATTTACGGATCGATGAAAGCCCCCAAAATCCGATTGATCATTAGGCAGTGCTGCGTGAGCCAGGCTAGCCGCTATTGAGCGGTGCGCCCGGGCGTTTTGAGCGCCGGGATTTATTCTTGTATCTTGTATTTGATATGATGATTGAATTTGTGTTTTGGATTTTGGTTGCGGGGGCAGGATTTGAACCTGCGGCCTTCAGGTTATGAGCCTGACGAGCTACCGGGCTGCTCCACCCCGC
>NZ_JBNQTH010000004.1:0-542372 GCF_050320885.1 Agrobacterium sp. ES01 | reverse complement strand
CGATGTCTGCGGCCCGGATTTCTGTCTCATATTCGCTTCCTTTGATTGAGCTACGATGAGCCGAAAATCCTCTCTTCTCAATTAAACCAATTCTGTCTCATAGGCGCTGATGTCGGACACATGGCGATTATAGGTTGCAGCGACGCCTGAGACTATACCCGTTTTGTGGTTGAGGACGGCTTCGATGATATGCGGCTGGATGCGCATCATTGCCATGTTGGTTGCCATCGTGCGGCGCAGGTCATGGAAGCGCCAATCTTCGGCGTCTACGCCAACGGCAATATCGAGGCGTTCCTTCAATCTGCCAAAGCCGGAAATGGGCGAGGTGCCGGTAGTCGTGAACACCAGATCGCTACCCAGAAACCTTGGTACCGATTTGAGGATAAAGATCGCCATGGGCGCCAACGGTACGATGTGCGACGTGGCGTTCTTGGCGCGCTTGGCAGGAAGCGTCCAAATGCCCTTGTCGAGATCAAGCTCTGACCAGCGCATGCCAGCGACCTCACCACGGCGTTGACCTGTCAGGATGAGCAATTGCACAAAGTGCGCAAACGGGAAGCCCTCAGATGCGCCAGCATGCCAGCAGGCGATCATTTCGTCATCAGTGAGCACACGATCACGCGCAACTTCCTTCGTAGGTGCTCTGAGAGCAGCCACAGGCGATGTTTCGATCATGCCGCGGTCAATGCACCAGTTCATCAGCTTTTTGATCGCAGCCAGCGCCCGGTTCGCCCGCGTCGGTGCGCCACCGGCAATGATGGTGTCGAGTACGCGCACAATGTCAGCGCGTTTGATCTGATCGATAGTGCGAGGGAAAAGGAGCGCGAACTTCTGCAACACGCGCTCGGTGCCGCGCCAGTCCTTGTTGCGTGGCTTGGCGTAAAGCTCGATAAACTGAGGCACGACTTCGCCAAGGGTCAGGCGTGGGGCGTTATCAGCCACAGAAGAGGAGGATAGATCGTATTGTCCAAGTTCGATATCGCGAAGGATGTCTCGTGCCTTCTCGCGCGCATCAGCCAGTGACACGATAGGATACGCGCCAATGCGAATGCGCTTCATGCGTCCATCGACACGGCGCGAGACGCCGAACACCTTCCCACCTGTGGCTGACACACGCAGGTGCAGGCCGGGCAGCGATTGGTCATACACTTCGTATCGCTTGCCAGTGGCAGGCGGCAGGGCATCAATCGATTTGGTCGTCAGCTTCTTTTTCATGACGTGCACAATAAGATTGCAACGTCCGCGTGTCAGGGTATGGTTTGGGGCAGTTTAGTAACAAGTGGCTTCTGAAGGGTGGCAACGGGGAGATCCTCTGCCATTCCGAGGTAAACACGACCAAGCAGTCGGCCGAGCGCGGGGCGGAAACTGCCAAGCGCATCGCACCGGCCGCAAGCGTCATCGACCGCACCTAACGGCAACCGGCACAACAATGACACCCCGCGATCGCAAGGTCGCGGGGTGTTTTGCCACATGAATGTCACCATGATTAGCTCTCTCAGCAGAGCGGAGCGATGATCAACATATCAAGCACAAACGCACACAGGGCAAATATAGGATGCCCTGTTCATCGACTGGGCCAAGGCTTCGGTTGCCTCTCTTGCGGCCCCACCTCATTCCAATTCGACGGCCCATGCCAGCTACCGTCAATCAAAAGGCCTGCAGCCCCCCCCAAGATATTGGAAGGGATGTACCACGGGCCTAGAGCATGACCTTGGGGAACATGTTGTATTTCGTGCACGTTCAACATGTGTCCGTCACCACCCCTTTCCCACATCCAACTCCGATAATTTATCGCACTTCCAAACGTAATTGCTGGGGGGCCTCCGGGCAATTGAGATAGGAGTGACATAATCGGATTGTACTCAAAGTGTATGGCTCCAGCTACAATTGAGACTTGGGGCGCATGACTTTGCAGACCGACCGCGTACGCTCCCCATCCAATTGCATAACCGGCAGCACCTAAGCTAAGGCCAACAATGGTATTCGGGAGACTGTAAAGTTCCTTCAGGATCTTCAGTCCGGTTGGCGTCGTGGCAGCAGAATGGACCATTGCGCGGTAGGTGGCAAATATCGCCCCGTTCGCAAATTTTCCGCCACCAACTGCAGAAGATGTTCCACCTACCGCTGCCCTCGCGATATTTCGCCAACCAAAGTTGTCTATCGCTTTGACGTGCGGCATGAACGCTCGGGTGATTGCGCCGCTCGCAAATCCGCTCCAGAAATTTCCGCCGGAGACTTCAGACTGCAATCCATACACAGTCCCTTGACCAGCAGCACCGGCAACTTCTCCCGCAATGTAGCCATACTCTGCTCCAATTTGAGCCCCAAGCGCGCCGCCGAAAGCGGCTCCCAATCCGCCAAACACAGCTCCCCTTCCAGTCGCCATGAATACATCATCCCAATCGCCGCCGTAGAGGGCTGCGCTTGTGGCGCCTCCAGCTGCACCTGCTGCCATTCCCACCAATATCGAAGCTGTCGCCGAACAAGTAGCTGCACAAGCTGCACCTGCTGTCACAACAGTAACTGCTACCATCACTCCAACGACTACCAACTCCCGCCAATTTTCCTTAACCCATTTGCGAGCCTTATCGTCGCCTAAAGCATACCCAGCGACGGCACCAGCCGGACCGCCCACTATGAACCCCGCAATCGCACCAACTACGCCCCCAAATGAAAAGTAACCCGAAGGATCCGTAAACCTAATGGGATTTCCATACACGTAGTTGTATCGGTCGTATCCTTGGGTAAACCCTGGCCCTTGGACAAATGGGTCGGCCGACACAAACCGCGCTATATCCGGATCGTAAACTCGACCGTTCATGTGAATCAGGTCGAGATTGTCGAGGTGCTCGTGACCGGTGAACCCGCGCCTGAAAGTGTTGTTAGCAAAATCCTCCCTGCCTTTTGCCATCCATTGCGTCTGGATCTTTTTGCCCCAGGGATCGTACTGGTAACCAGCGACCTCAAAGCCTTCCTCGTCCGTCACCTTGATGATCGAGCCTAGATGATCTGTATGGAGATAGTGGGCGGAGAAACCAGCGACTGCCGAGGCAAGCGCGGCTCCCGCCTTGAGTTTCTTGAACTCGGGCTCGCTGAATAGCGGATCGAATTCTGTAGAATGCTCAAGAACCGCGACAACGCCCGTGTCCGACGAAAGGTAGAGCCGGTGCCGCTGGAACCCGCCCGGCTTGACGATGAAAGCGCCGCCATGGTCGCTGATGCGCTCATAGGCACCAACAGAAACCGTCGTGACGATGTTTGTTACGGTCTGTTTCTTGCCGATTTTCCGGGTTTCCGAATAGTGCTGGAAAATCCGGCTGCCATCGGGAGCATATTGGAAACGTGACCAGCGGCCTTCCGAAGCATAGATCAGCTGCACCGAATTGTTGGCGTAATAGCCGAAATGCCCCTTGGGACTGGAGACCATGTTGCCATTTGCATCATAGGCATACTCCATCTCCTTGCCATCCGGAGCGATGATCCGGGAGACACCGTGGGCGGGACCGTTACCGTCATAGACATATTTGCCGATGTCGGATTTCGAGAGGATGCGACCGGAGGGATCGAACTCATACCGGCCTTCAGTCTTCCCATTGACCTTCCATCCGGTGAGCCGGTCAAGATTGTCGTAGTCATACCGTTCGAAACGCTTGGCGACGTTGTCATCCTTTTTGAGCAGATTGCCTACGAAGTCATATTCAAAGGCGAGGTTCGTGATGCCTTCGCCGTCCTTTGCCGAAGCTGTTTCGGCAAGATTGCCTTTCCTTGGGTCATAGGCGTGTGTGCTAACAATGCCGTTGCCCAAGCGCTCGCTGGTTACCCGGCCGTATTGGTCGCGCTCCTCGGCGAGCCAATACTCTTTTGGCATTGAGCTGATCGCACCGAGTGGATCATTGGCAAGAACGCGAGCGAGAAACCCTTGTGGATCATACTCGTTCGTCACTGTGAAGTTACCAGGGTGATTGGCGTGCGCCACACGATCGAATTCGTCATATTCGACATAGGTGGAATAGAGCTCGTTGTGGATCCGGGTTGCTTTGCGCTCGAGCCGGCCAAAACGGTCGTAGGTGTACGTTTCTTCGAAGCCTTCTGAATTGGAAACTGTAGCCGGCTTACCAATACCAAAGGCTGACGTGTCGTAGGCAAACTCGTCTAACTTGTCTGGCATATGGCGGCGCAAAGGTCGGCCAAGCAGGTCATAGGCAATAGTCGTCACCTGGCCTTTGGCATCTCGCTGCCAGATGATTTCGCCAAATCCATTGTAGCGATAGTTCCATTCCCCCAGATCAGGATCGATGCTTCGGACCTTGTTTCCTACCGTGTCATACTCATGCACGAGTTTGAGGCCATCGACCTGGATCGTTTGTAGAAGGCGATCACCCGGCCCATAGACGAATTGAAGTTCGCCTTTGCCATTGTCGATAGTCTTGAGCGTAAGGCCTTTCTCGTTGACGATCTTGGTTGATGTCTTTCCATTCGCATCGGAAACAACCGTCTCGAGGCCGCGGTAGTCTGTAGTAGAGGTTCCGCTATCAGGCGCAGTTACCTTCGTCACCCGGTCCAGATTGTCGTATTCATTGTTTGACCAATAGACGCAGGGATCGACCGTATCAGTCACACAAGCATCGGAAATGAAATAGGGCAGGCTTGTCCTTATCGCGCGCCCTCGGGCATCGTATTCCGTATCTTGATAGATACGTTTGCCGCCGAAACCCTCCTGATCGACGCGCAAGACGCGGCCCTGTTTGTCGTAGTAGGTTTTCGTTTCTGCGAGGAACTTTTTGTCGGATACAATCCCTGTGCGTTGCAGCGTGAAAAAGCTGCTCGTGCGTCCACCAATCGTGACTGAGCTGTCAAAGTCGCGTTCTTCGACGGAGCTGACACCAGTCGCTGAGATGGTTTCAATTGCCCGACCGAAGCTGTCGTAGTTGGTCCGTGTCGGAATACCGATTGGATCAGTAGATTTGGTTACGAGGCCCAGAACCAAATCGTATTCAAGCGTGACTGTATGTCCAAGCGCGTTGGATTCGGACCGCATAAAGCGTCCATCATCCGTGTAACGCATTGATTTGCTGCGTACGGGGAAATCAGCCGTTTCGGCACGCTCCTCAACCACGTTACCAAACTTGTCATGCTTATAGCTCTTGGTAACCTGCAACGGGTGACCGGCGTTAGCGGTTTCTGAAATAAGGACGCCGGTGCTTTCGGGAAGAAGCTTTCCGGCTTCATCGCGCCGGATGTCATATCGGAATTCGGCAGTATTGGTGAGCCGTTCATCAGGCGGCACACCGGAGAACCCTTGCATGAAATCCGAACACGAGATGGCCGCCGTGGTCCGAAAATGTGTAACGGTGGCGTTATCCAATCTACCAAGGAACCACACCGATGGAGCAAGCAGGTCCGGCGACAAATCATAACTGTTGTCCGTAAGCGTCCGCGACCCATCTCCATATTCGACACAAACCTGCTTTGCATTGTTGAATTGATCGTATGCAAAGAACTGCGTGGTCTTGCCGGTGGGGTCACCGCTTGGATCAATAGTCGTAGACAGGTCTCGTGTCACGGTCTCGGTTTTTGCGGTTACAACCCGCTTGGGCCATCCTGACCCGCCCTCAACCAGATATTCTGTTTTGGTATCAGCGGTGACGATCGCATTGATGATCGCTTTTTCATGTTTCGACTTTCCGTTCAAGAAATAGTCTTGGTAGAGTTCGACCACTTCAACGATTCCGGTCTCAGCCTTTGTGCCACCAACGCCCTTGACGAAACTCTTTGCGATCCTGCTCTCGAAACCAAGCGGCGAGGATGCTTGGACATCAAACCGAAAGCCCTTGTATTGGTAGTCGGTGCCTATCAGGCTGCCGTCTGTATCTTCGTAATGCATGCTCCGGACCGCATACATGGTCGGCACATGGCTAATTGCAGGCGGTGCCGAGATCGGGCTCGGTGTGTAGAAATCATACCGGGAAACATTGATGCTGCCTCGCGGGGTCAACAGTGATCGGTATTCAATTGTGGTCATGAGCCCCATGCCGTTAGTGACGGTTTTCAGCATATCGGCTCGATCTTCGAGCGAATTGAAACCACCTGCATCCGGAGCACCGCTGTTCAGATAGGCTGACTGGTCGAATGTACCGTCTTTCTTGCGGTAGCTCTCGAGCATGTCCGGCATGCCGTTGCCATCGACGTCGACGAGTCGAATACCGAGATCTTCTCCTTTGTCATTGAAGAAAGGCTTTTGTGGCTTGAACGCGGCTGGTGCACTGGCGAAACCGTTCCCGGTGTTGAGATATGCGCCACGTTGAGCACTATCCGGCCGCGAGTAGAGTAGGTCTATAAGCCCGTCGCCATTTACGTCGACCAATCTGTGGCCTGTAAGTTTCTTGTCTACGGTTAATGCTTCGTACGGGAGCGCGTAATTTGTGTAGGCGGACCAGGACTTGCCGGTATTCAGGAAGGCGTTTTTTTCCCTGTTTTCGTTTCCAACGCGGTGTGCAGGTATAAGATCAACCAGACCATCACCATTGATATCAACGAATTCGATGGATGCATTTTCTTTGTTCTGTTCAAGATTCAAATCCAGTGAAAGCGGCGGGAAATGACTGGATGGATTTGGTGTCCAGTTGCCTCCTGAAAACAGGTGGCTGTTTGGGCTTGGCACCCAGACACGTCCCGTTTTTTTGGGATCTGTGAGATAATAAGCCCCAGCGCAGGTGGTTTCCGATGAAATAGGGTGCTCATATGTTTGAGGAGTTCCGTTAGAGCCTGTTACCGTCACAGGATCATTTAGACAGCCATCGCGTTTCGGAAGTATCGATATGCCTCCGAGTGGCGAGCCTATCGTTTTGTAGCCAAAGCGAAACAGCAAGTCCGTTGTGCCGTCGCCATTCAAATCGGCAGTTTGAATATTCAGGTCACGATAGTAATCCGCTTGAGCGCTCTTCGCTTCATATTCCAAATCCGGACGATATCTCGATACGAACGGAACCGGCGGATGATATTTTGGTGTGTCGCCGCTCCATCCAGAGCCGGTATTCAGGGCCACAAAGTGAAAATCAGGCCTGTTGGCCTCCCTTTCTCTGCGAGAGACGATAACGTCTACGAGACCGTCGCCATTGACATCGAAAAACCGGACCCCAAGATCGCCGGCTGTCGAGTCCGAAAATTTGGCCTCAGGTGGAAGTATATAGTTTGGGGCCGGTTTCCATCTCAATGGATTACCGACGGCGTCAAACTCGATTGTCCAAGCGCCCCAATCTTCGTGTTTGCCATCGGCATAGAGAAGGTCGGCAATGCCGTCTGAATTGAAATCCACGAATTGGCCAACCGTGCCGCTCTTTTCATTTGTCAGAGGTCGAGGAGGGATTAACTCGTCGGACACGGGCGCCCAGCCATTAGCCGTATTGATGCGCGCGACCCTGATAACTGTCTTGCCGTCCTTGTCTACGTGATGTGCCAACAGATCCGTCAGGCCGTCGGCATTGATGTCCACGAACTGAGGACTTGCCCCAACCTTCTCCTCTTGAGCGAACTCGATGCTCGGAACAAGGTTGGTACTTACGACGAAGCCTGCACCATTGTTGATGAGGGCGCGGGAGATCAGGCCTTTGCCATTGGGGAGCAGCAAAATGTCTTCGCCACCTTGACCATCTATCTCTATAGGTTCGAGCCGGTAGGAAGCGTCGATCAGTTCCAGGGCACTTTGTGGGACGTAATCGTAGTTTGAATTCCGAACCCAGGAATTCGTTGCTCCGTCATGCTCGGCAAAGACCAGATTGGTCTGCCCGATACTGGCATTAAGATGCAGGCCGATCGCTTCGTTCCCGCTTGAAGAAAGGTCAATCGCAAAGAGCTCAGATGTCAGTCCGATTACAGGCTGATCTATATCGTTTGTTTCGACAGCGACTGAGTTTCCGGAAAGGTAAGCTACATGAAGGTCACTAGGCGCAGTCTGCCCAACAAGCATCGCGACCTTCGAGCATTTTCCGGAAGATATCTCAGCAACGGAACGTATCCCTTGCCCCGGTGAATACGCTGCAACTTGGATGAATGATGCATTCGCACCGGTTCGATCGATTTCATGAAAGCGAAGTGTGCTCCCGTCCTTGGCGATCGAAACAATTTGCAACTTTCCATCACAACTGAAGTCCCCCGCTGCGAGATCAAACTCAGCATTGGGCGATGATATATTTCCGAGTATTTCCTCTTGCCAGCTACCATTCTCCACCCACACAACTTTGATGTCGCCCGACGATTGCCAGACCAGCAGTTTATTGATTCCGTTTTCGGAAACTGGGACGACGTGAGCAGCTCGTGCGTCACCTTCGACCAAAACAAATGGCGGCGCCAAGTTGGGTGTTGGTGTCCATTGATTGCCTTTCAGCAGATAAGCAAGGCGCTGATCGCCCGATTGGCTCATACGGCTGTAGAGCAGGTCCTTTGTTCCGTCGGCATCGAGATCAAAGAACATGACGGGATCGACTTCCAACGATCCAGTTGAAAAATCTGTATCAATTGGCGGCGGGGGTAGTGTCGAATCTTCACCCCAGCCTGGAGACTTCTTCCGAAACGACCGCCGAACGGCTTTGCCATTCACATAGGCGGAATAGAGGATATCCGTCTCCCCAGCTTTTTGAATATCCGCCAGACGAAAACCGGATCCAACTGTGTCCAGATCACCAAAGTTTTCGGGAAGCTGATAGAGTTTTGCCTCATTCCACTGAGGATCGAAGTTCGTGTACGAAAATACCGTCTTTCCGAAGCTATCCTGTTTGCCTGACGCTAGAATAGCACCAGTTTCCGCTATTGCCGTCAGTCGTCGACCACCCAAGCGCGCAGTCTGTTCGTATTCGAAGTCGTATCTTCTGAATTCGCGACCCCCGGAAAAACTGGATATCGAGTCTATGATCGCACTTTTTCGAGTCTCCTGGCCACCAAAGAAACTGACAGAAATCGGTCCGCTACTCGGCACTTCCCATTGGAAAACGGCACTTGCGAAAGCAAGGCCTTCGACGGTTGTTTTGTCGTAAATTGCCGGAGCTGCGATTTGTGAGTCGTGCAAGGTCCAATAGATAGATTCGGGGCCCCAATCGCCATCTTTCGAGAAATAAAAGAAAACGATCTGGTTTCCAAAAGTGTCAAGAATTCTACTAACAGCCCAAGTGTGTGTTCGACCGCCGACTGTCTTGATGCGCGAGTTTTCGCTTTCTCCAAAAAAGAGCGTCAAGCCGGCCTTTGTCTTTGCTACAAAATGCAGACCCTCCCGCCAAACTCGCGTTTGATCATCAATTGATTTGGAGAAATAGTTTGCGCCTTCAGGTGCTGCGATGAGCCTCGCTCCGTCTAAAGCAAGTCCATCGTCAGAGAACCCGTCTATCGGATCATCAAAATCAATTGCCGCAGGAAACCCATCAATAAGCTTGTTGCGATTAATTCGCGTGATCTGGGTTAATCCCGTAAGCGACCAACCCAACCCAAGATTGCCCGGGCCGGAATTGCTATCATAAGAGACAAATAACGTTGGCTCCATGCCAGCAGTCCCTTTTGGAAATGCAAGCGGCATTGAAAATTGTGAAGAGCCAGAAAGGGTGACTGAGACTTGTCCGGCCGATTTGCCGGGTATGATATCAGCGGTAGCGCTAGTGGAAACCAGCGCTATAATTATTATCAGAGGCCAAAAGATCCGCGTGAGGCGCAACTACTCTTTCCCCAATTACTCGTTTAGAATGCGTTGCGTGTAAAAAAGAGTCAATTGCCGTGGGAGTTGTTACTGTTTGACCTTTTCAAGAGTTTGCCGATTTGGGTTGAATGCCCCTCCTATTCAATATCCATAATATATGGACCGATCGCCATTCTCGAAGTTTGGGTTTCGTATGATAGCCGAACCCCGCACGTTGGAATGAATAAAGGTGAAATGATTGACACGCGGAGAAAGCGTCCGAGGATCAATTTTCCGCTGGGTTGCAATGGGGGTGCATTTACTGGTGGGCTTGAATGCCACGCCCTGAAATGACTTGAGAAAGTTTGGAGATCTATTCCTGAACGCGATCAAATGGTCCGTTAAAAAGTTTGGGTCAATTCGTAGCTAAGTGATTGAGATGTTAGCCTCAATCATAATCCGCGTGTCGGGGGTTCAAGTCCCTCTCCCGCTACCATTTATCTTACTTTGATTTGTGGTTTCGCACGATCACGGGTTTTATACGTGCGTCGTCTACCATTGCCCTCAACGTCAGATGTCATGCGCTCAAGCTCACGGATGAGATCGCCATGTTTGATGGCGTCGAGCTTTAACCCATCCAGCTTGTTCATTCGCAGCAACACACCCTCGGTTCCCCTCCTGTCCTTGGTGTGCCGTTTAGCGAGCTTTTAGATGAACTGAGGGCTGTGACATCGCCAAGCGACAAGAACTTCGGCGCTGGCTCGTCCTGACGCCCACGAAACAATCCCAATTGAATGTCGCGCAGGATCATTTGCGCCTTCTCACGCGCATCCTTCAGCGACAGGATCGGCCATGACCCAAGCTTGATGCGCCGTGATCGGCCATCGATGCGCGTTGCCAGATACCAGACCTTTGCACCTGTGGCTGACACACGCAGCAGCAGCCCGGTCAGCAATTCATCGCGGACCTCGTAGCGCTTGCCAGAGGCAGGCGGCAAATGTTCAATCAGTTTGGGCGTCAGTTTCTTCTTCATGACGTGCAAAATAAGATTGCAACGTCAGATTGTCAGAGTATGGTTTGAGAGGGCGTAATGTAAAGCTACTATTTCGAAATGAACTTACCTAAAAAAAGCCATTCGATTGTTTGGTCTGATCCAAAACCCCTTTCCCAATACAGGGCGTGCCCGAAAGGGCAGGGTATATACGCGATAGGGCGAGCTCGGAACAAAGCGATATCGGTGGAGCCAACGCATGAGTTTGATGCGTACATGTTCAATTGGCCGGACAATTTGGAGCCATTGTATGTAGGTATATCAGAAAGCAATGGGGAAGGCATACGTCGGCGTTTGCGCTCTCATTCAAGGGAAGAGGAAATAAGAGTGTATTCGAGTTGATATGTAACGGCCAAGAGCTTTGGTTTGTGGCATGCCGCGGAGAGGATGTGGTAAATTTTGAAGCGTTATTCTTGATGGCGTTCACGCCGGGTACCGGCTTTATAGCAAATAAGCGTAGTGAAACGCGCAATTTTGCAAAAAGACTCAATAGTAAAATCGATGCTGAAATGCGGGCAAAAGGTATCGATCCTAATTATCAACCTTGGTTAGATGATCCGGACTACTTTCTGGATGGTTGATCCTGAGAGCAAATCAACGTCATCGCGCCGTGATCGCCCATCAATGCGTGTTGCCAGATACCAGACCTTTGCACCTGTGGCTAACACGCGCAGCATGAGTCCGGTCAGCAATTCATCGCGGACCTCGTAGCGCTTGCCCTGAGGCGGGCGGCAAATGTTCGATCAGTTTGGGCGTCAGTTTCTTCTTAATGACGCGCAAAACAAGATTGCAACTTCCGATTGTCAGGGTATAATTTGAGAGGGGGAGTAGAGTTTGCCGATTGCTGCCCTCAATGTTGGAGGACATGCGATGGATATTGAGCAATCTTTAGAAGAGGTTGGAGAAGATGCTCTGAGATCAGAGATTGCCAGTTTTCTGACGGATTTCATGATTCCGGCCTTTGGTTCTCTCCCTAAACGAGAGATTGAGCTGCGAGTATTCGATCTGTTGAGAAACTTGGGAGTATTGCGGACGGAAGCAACCATCTACAGCTTAATGACAGACTTGAAGGTCACCCGAGCAAAAGCCTCACAATTAATATTTGACCTCGAAATACGTCGCTATGGCAGCGACCGGAACCGACTCGATGATCTAATTAGGCAGTCGCTGATTGATGCGAAATTTGCAAAGGACGGTGACTATTTTGTTATGGAGATTGAGAACCCCTTGACCCTGGCACATATGCGCCAACGGATTAGGGAGATAGGACATTTCTCGGACACTTCGTTTAATTCTGCATTGGTCCGTGCACCGCTTGATACAATAACTGACTTGATGCTTAGCATTATTCCTGAGGGAAAGCATACGGCTATCAAGGATGCGCTGGTTGCTGCTGGTGCTCCAGATAACAGCGTGAAGGCGGTAATAAAGGGGGCGCTAAAAACCCTTGGCCGCAAGGTTATAGGTGAGGCCGCTGATCAGGTGGCAGAAGGTATCGTTGACAACTCCGCTGAGTTTCTTGGGCCACTGGTAAATGCAGGAATTCAGCAGATAACAACCCGTTGGCAACAAATATTTGCCGACAACGAAGAGCAGGCGTGAGCCAGTATTTTGAGGCGAATGAATGACAGATGGAGAGCGTGAGGAGCTTATCGAGTTTTTGCGAGGTGAGTTCTACGAAATGGGAGAGCCTGAGCTCGCTGACTTCGCAGACTATACAATCGAGTCTGCAAAGGGACGGTTCCGCGCTGAACCGAGAACACGTTTGTTGAAAATGCTTGATGCATTTGAAGTCGTAATAGCTTTGGAAGACGAGGCGACTTTCAAATGGACTGTTGGGCAAATTGCAGAGGCGACCGACGGCGCGGTACCTAGTTTTCGAATTTTGGCGACTCCAGATGAAGGAACAGCAGATTCTGAAGCTCGGACCTTTGAACTACAGAACCAATCTGACGCACGTTCAGACCTTCGAGAGCTTATCGATAAGATTCGCAGAGACGGGCTGGATTATACCTCGGGTTTCGACAAATGAGCGACATTGACCTTGATGATGCTCGAGACGCTGTGAGGAATGTCATTCGCCAATTTCAAGGGCAAAGGGCCGCTGCTGATCCGGCAATCGTCAAGCTTACACGCGGAAAACTCTATGAACTGTTTGTGCTAGCTTGGCTTCTTCGTGAACTTAGAAGCCGTGGCTTTTATATTTCGTTACATGGAACAGTCCTTTCCCTCAAGCAATCCCCCGGTGTCATTAAATCTGGTGACACTTATTTTGAGCTCCAGCATCCAGCAACGGGAAAGCAGTTTAGACTTTACACCGACATTGAAGTGAGAACGTTGGGAAGCTCGCTTACAGGCACCGCGCAATTGTGCAGCTATCACGAAATCGACATTGTTGTGGTCGCCGACACCGCGAGCGGACGACCGGCCCATACCGAATTGGCGTTAGGAGTAGAGTGCAAATCCAACGTGAAGTTCCGAAAGTCAATTTTGAAGGAAGCGTTGGGCGTAAAACGGGAAATGGGACTTTTGAGTGACATACAACCGTCTTCGCTGGCAAGCGCGGCAGGAAGTAAGCATCCGACAGTTCCGTCAACACCTCCTTCTGAATATTTCGTTTGCTATGTTGATTCTGACGGTGACCACTACGCACTCAGTCCGGCGGCCTTTGGTATTGAGTTCAAACTTCTTCGACCCTGAGGACTGTAGCAAACTTCCGGGCAATGCCGAATCAAGGCCGCAAAGCTAGAGTTCTATATAACTATTGGGGTGCCACGAGGGAGCCAAAAGTGCTGCGCTTGAATGAACGCATTTGAAAACAGTCGGAACAGATCGAGAAGCCCGAGCTCAACCAATTCAATGGTCTACCGAAGCAACCTGCTCACACCTGAGCGAGGTCGAGTGGACACCTTGGACAAATCATAATCCGCGTGTCGGGGGTTCAAGTCCCTCTCCCGCTACCATTATCTTACTTGTCCATACCGAAGACATAGGTAACATCGCGTATCTAAGACATGGGTGACAACCTCGTGCCGAACGAATAGCACCCTGTTTCCTAAAAAGCCCAGGAAATGAGAAAGCCCGTCGAAACCGATGGCGTGTAGAGCTCGTGTATTGTAGCTTCATATCCGGAGTCCTTATGTCATTCCCCCGCCTCAAGAACCGCTTGTCGACCATTCTGCTCCCGCTCGCCGTGTTGGCCTCAACATGTGGTGCATATGCCGAAACGCCCACGCCTGCATCGGCAAGCGACGTCAGGCACGTGGATGCCGCCCATGTTCATGACGCGGCAAAGCCGGAGCATCCCCCGGTCAGCGATACGCATGTTGCACCCCATAAAGGGATGCTCAAAGATGCCATCGACAGCGGCACGCAAGGCGGTTGACGCCAGCGCACGCCCCCTCACATCACATCATCCGGATCGCGTCCCGGCAATGCCTTGCCACGGGGCAGTGTCCAGCCATAGCGCAGTGCGCCGCCGCGGACGGTGAAGGCGGCCAGCAGGCCGAGGGTGGAAGCGGCGGGGAGTTCCAGCGCGAACTCAGTTGCAACCACATAGACGAAAGAGCCGGCAAGGGCTGCGGTCACATAGATTTCCGGGCGCAGCAGCACCGAAGGCTCGCCGGCCATGACATCGCGCAATATGCCGCCGAAGGTTGCCGTGAGCGCGCCGGTGACCAGCGCCACCGTCATCGATCCGCTTGCCTCATATCCCTTGGCAGCCCCCATGACGCAATAGGCCGACATGCCCACGGCATCGAGCCAGACCAGCACCCGGTAGCGCGAGCCGAACAGATGGGCGGTGAAGAAGAGCGTGATGGCAACCGCGGTGGACACCAGCAGATAGGCCGGATTGGCAATCCAGAAGACCGGCGTCGTGCCCAGCACCAGATCGCGCATCGTGCCGCCACCGATGCCGGTCACGCAGGCCAGAAAGATATAGCCGATGATATCCAGCTGCTTGCGCGAGGCCGACAGCGCGCCTGTAGCGGCAAAGACGGCAACGCCGGCATAATCGAGCATCTCAAGAATGGGCATTGCGCCTCCTCAGAGGGTGAACGGGTAGAGCCAGCGTCCGATGCGTCTCAACCTCGGATTGGAGAGCTCGCGAAAAAAACCGATCGGATCGCGACGGTAATAGCTGACATCCTCGGCATTGCCCATATGCCCGATCACCCGCGCCACAACAGGCGTCAGCAAATGCCGCCAGCCGAGCAGGCCGTAAGGCCCAAGCGGGGCCCAGCGAGTGGCCCTGCCATGAATGCCGAGCAGACGGTCGGCATCCGCAGGCACGCCGGCCTGCCGCCACGCGGCCATTTGCGTCAACGCCTCCTCGAAGGTCGAGGCCTTGCCGGTCAGCGGATCGAAATATTGCGGATAGAGGAGATAGGCACCGGCAAAGAGCTCTTCGATGCTGAGCTTGCGTGTACGGCGCGGGTTCGGCTGACGGTCGTCGGTGAGGCCCCAGCCGGCATAGAAGGGGCATCCAAGCGTGGTGACCTTGATGCCCCGCATCAACGCCTCGAACCCGGCAAGCGAGGTGATGGTGTAGACCTGGTCCGCACCGTCGAGTGCATCCGGCAGCGGCTGCGGCCGGGTGACGATGGTGGCCAGATGCGCAATCTCGCCCGGATCGGACAAGCGCCGGCGCACGCCCTTCAACACATCCGGATGGGGCTTGTAGACAATCTCGGCATCGGGGTTTTCCAAAGCCGCCAGCCGCACCAGATCGTTGTTGGTGAAAGGCCGATCGCAGCCGTAGCGGATGGAGGCATCCTCTTCCACCTGACCGATCACAAGAACGCGCCGACGCCCCTCCTCCACCGCCCGATCGCCATGGTTCGGGTCCTGGTCGTTGTATTTGCTGATACGGGTGGAAAGCAGCCTGTCGATGCCGGTTCTGGCGCGACCAAGCTCCGCATCGGTGAAGTCATGGCTGTTCAGCAGATCCTCGAGATCGGACGGACCGCGACTGTCGAAATATGGGCGCTGGCGGTCGATGGTCAGCGAGAAGGGAACGCTGTAGCCGGCACTGGGGCGAAGAGACCGCAAGAAACCGTCCTCGATGTAATGGACGGGAATGTTGTGTTCTCGGGCAAACCAGTCGGCCTCTTCCGACAGGTTCAGGCTCCAGACGAAGAACTCCGGATCCGTCGCCTGCAGGATGCGCCGCGCCCAGTCCCGCCTGAAGCCTCTGGCCGACAGGAAGAAGGGCATATAGCGAAATTGACGCCCGGGAAATGCCGCCTCCAGAAACGGCCGTTTCCAGCCATTCATATGAAACGTGAAGGTGGGCACGGGCAAAAGCGGGTCATCCTTTCAGCTCATCCGGCTGGAAACCGCCGGGCGGGCGGAAAATGCCACAGATGCATGCCTGTGCCTACCACCGAATCCGCATGCAATCGCCCCGAAAAGGTCACATTCAAAAAAGGTTTCGTTAAATTTTAATCAATACTCTGATCGTGAGTATGAGGTTTTGCGATGCGTAGCGTATTTGTCGTAGCCCTTCTCGCTGTTGGTCTTGCCGGTTGCGCCACTGCACCCAGCAATACGCGCAATGCATGCGCGATCTTCGAGCAGAAGGATGGACTGTTTAATAACTGGCGCCGGGCGGCGGAAAAGACGGAGCGCGAATACGGCGTGCCGGTTCCGATTCTGATGGCCACCATGTATACCGAGTCAGGGTTCGAGCAACGGGCGCGACCGCCCCGCAAGAAACTGCTGGGCTTTATTCCCTGGAAACGGCCATCGACCGCCTATGGCTATTCGCAGGCGCTGGACGGCACCTGGGAAGGGTATCAGCGCAGCACAGGTCGTTATACCGCGCGCCGTACCAATTTTGCCGATGCGATCCGTTTCATCGGCTGGTATCACCAGCAGAGCCATATCAAGAACGGCATCGACTACAACGACCCCTATAACATGTATCTGGCCTATCATTCCGGCCACAAGGGCTATGAACGTGGCGCCTGGCGCGCGCGCCCCGAGGCAACGCGCGGCGCCAAGCGCTTTACCGAAATCACCTACAATTACGCACGCCAGCTCCAGCAATGCCCTTGAGCGGGCAGCCTGAGCTGCAGGCGGATCGATCCATGCGGATTGCCGGCACCGCCCAGGCAAAGCCTATCCCGGCGTGAACGCCGGGATAAAGCGCGATCAGCCAGCGTTCTGGATGGCGGAGACTTTCCATGCGCCGCCGTTCTGGCGGGTAAAGGTCCAGACCTCGACGGAATCGCTCACACTATCGGGATTGCCGCTCACCACGGCACCACTTGTCCGGTCGATCATGTAGTCGATGCTCTCATAGCGCATGGCAACGGTGGCATAATCGGTATTGCCCTCGCTCCAGGCCTCGGAAATATCGCCCTCAACAAGCCTGACATCGCGCACCACATTCTTTTGTCCCTGGGTGGCACTGTCGCTCAGTTCTTCCGCGAGATAGGACATCGCCTCTGGCGTGGTCAGCTCGCGAAGGGCGGAATAATCCTCATCGGCATAGGCTGCCTGCACATCCTTCAGCATCACCTCGAACCGGTCGAGGTCGCCCTCGCCGACTTCAATATCCTTGATCGCCGGCGCTGAGCCACCAAAGCCGCTGCCCATCCCGCTGCCCATCTTGGGAATGCCGAAACCGCCGCCGCTGCGCATGGCGGTATTGTCGCCACTTGCGTTGCCACGCGAACCGGCAGCGCCACCGGTCGCTGTTGCCTGCTGCCCGCCAAAGCGGCGCAAAAGCCAGGAGCCCAGCATCACCAGCAGAATGATCTGCAACAGCATGCCGATAAAGCCGAAACCGCCGCCGAAGCCGCTACCGAGCAACATACCGAACAGGCCACCCATCAACAGGCCACCCAGAATGCCGCCACCCAGACCGCCGAACAGGCCATTGCGCTGAAAACCGCTACTGTTTTGACGCGCCGCAGTGCTCTGCGGTGTCATGCTGCGCTGAATGCCGGTTGCAGCGTTCGGCGCCGTGCGCGTTACCGATGGCGAACTGAAAGTGCGCGTTCCACGACTGCCAAAGCTTGAAAATCCGCCGGCCCGTCTCGCCTCGGCAAAATCGACCGTTGCCATCATCACAATGAGGCCGACCGCCAAAATCGAAAACACCTTACCCAATCGCTGCATCTTTCCATCCCATATCTTTGCCTGTCCTTGGTGACCGGCTTTGGCCTTCATATGAGGACGCTGAGACCGGATTGAAAGAGGAAATAGCGAAGAGTTCGGTCAATGATTGGTGATTGTGGCTGGCCGGCGCTTATGCGCCGAGCCAGAATTTGATGATACCGCCGACAATGGCAACTGTCGCCACGCCGGCCACCCACAAGCCGACGAACCACATAAGCCGTTTGGCGGTTTGCGCGACACGACCTGTCAATGGTAGCCCTCCTCTGGATCGACCTTGCCGCGGAACACCCAGTAAGCATAGCCGGTATAAATGAGAATGATCGGCACCAGCACGGCCGCGCCGACCAGCAGGAATGCCAGGCTTTCATCCGGAGCGGCTGCCTCCCAGATCGTCAGCGAACCCGGCACGATATAGGGGTAAAAGCTGATACCGATACCGACATAGCCCAGCACGAACAGACCGAGTGCGGCCACAAAGGGCTGCACCTGATGACCGCGTTTCAGCCCCGTCAGGATCAGGTAAAGGCAGGCCAGAACCATGAGCGGCACGATGACGGAAAAGACAATGGTCGGATAGCCGAACCAGCGCTCCAGATAGACAGGCTTGAGGAACGGTGTCCAAAGGCTGAACACGCCCATGGCGGCAATCGTTGCAAATGTCAGCGGCAGCGCCAGACGCTTCGCCTTGTCGTGCAGATCGCCAGTCGTTTTCATCACCAGCCAGGTTGAACCCAAAAGCGTGTAGCCGATGACCATCGCGACGCCCGTCGCAATCGAAAATGGCGTCAGCCAGTCCCACCAGCCGCCGGCATAGGCACGGTCAACGACGTGGATGCCCTGAACCAGGGCCCCAAGCGCAATGCCTTGCGAAAATGCTGCCAGAAACGACCCGCCGGCAAAGGCATAGTCCCACAGAAATTTGCCGCGCTTTGTGCGCCAGCGATATTCGAAGGCAACCCCTCGAAAGATCAGTCCCAGCAGCATGGCGATGATCGGCGCGTAAAGCGCAGGCAATATGGTGGCATAGGCAAGCGGAAAGACTGCCAGCAAACCGCCGCCGCCCAGCACCAGCCAGGTCTCGTTACCGTCCCAGACAGGGGCCACCGAGTTCATCATGACGTCCCGGTCACGCTTCTGCGGAAAGAAGGGAAACAGGATGCCCACACCCAGATCGAAGCCATCGAGAATGACATAGGCCAGCACGGCAAAGGCAATCAGAGCTGCCCAGATAAATGCGAGATCAATGTCCATGATGGGCTCCGTGATGCGGTGTGGCTGGTGTGATGCCGGATGTCCGGATCGGCCCCTCGTCGAGTTCCGGCGTCGGATCTCTCGGCAGGCGTGCCATGAGACGCAGCAGGTAGAACGTGCCTGCCCCGAACACCAGGAAGTAGACGATGACAAAGGCAATCAGCGACGCGGCAACTGCCGGCGCGCCGATCGCCGACATGGATTGCGATGTCAACAGATGGCCATAGACCGTATAGGGCTGACGCCCGACTTCTGTCGTGACCCAGCCGGCAAGCACGGCAACGAAACCGGCCGGCCCCATGACGACCGCCACCCGGTGCAGCCAGGAACTGGTGTAAAGTGTCCCTCGCGAGCGCGCCCACAAACTCCACAACCCGACACCCAGCATGGCAAAGCCGAGCGCGACCATCACGCGGAAGGACCAGAACACGATGAACACCGGCGGCTGCAGCTCTTCGGGGATCGTGTCGAGACCGGCCAGAGGTGCATTGATGTCGTGCTTGAGAATCAGGCTCGATAGCTTGGGTATCTGGATTGCATAATCGACCCGCTTTTCCTTCTCATTGGGAATGCCGAACAGGATCAACGGTGCGCCATCGGGATGACTTTCGAAATGGCCCTCCATGGCCATCACTTTGGCAGGCTGGTGCTCAAGCGTGTTGAGACCATGCATGTCACCGGCAAAGATCTGGATTGGCGCAACGATGGCGGCCATCCACATGGCCATGGAAAACATCTTTCCTGCCCGCAACGGAGCCGTCCGCTTCAACAGATGCCAGGCACCGACAGCGCCCACGACAAATGCGGTGGTAAGGTAGGCGGCTATGACCATGTGGACGAGGCGATAAGGGAAAGACGGATTGAAGATCACCGCCCACCAGTCGACAGGAATGAACTGGCCGACATCGTTGATGGCAAAGCCGGCCGGCGTCTGCATCCACGAATTCACAGCGAGAATCCAGGTCGCTGAAATCAGCGTGCCCAGCGCCACCATGGATGTGGCCAGGAAGTGCAGACCGGCGCCGACCCGGTTGCGGCCGAACAGCATCACCCCAAGGAAGCCGGCTTCCAGGAAGAAGGCGGTCAGAACCTCATATCCCATCAATGGCCCGATCACGGGGCCTGCCTTGTCCGAAAAAACGCTCCAGTTGGTTCCGAACTGATAGGCCATGACCAGACCGGAGACGACGCCCATGCCGAACGCCACGGCAAAGATCGTCTTCCAGAAATCGAACAGTTCCAGATAGACCTTGTCCTTCTTCCACAGATACAGCCCCTCCAGCACGAACAGATAACTGGCAAGTCCGATCGAAAACGCTGGGAAGATGATGTGGAAGCTCACGGTGAACGCGAATTGCGCTCGCGCCAGTATCTCGGCGTCGAAGGTGTCAAACATGATCTGCATTTCCCGGTTGAAACCGAAGTTGAATATCTGCTTATGGAAATAGACCCAAGCGCTGCATGATCAATGCGACATTGCGTCCTTTCGCTGCGTCAGGAGCGCACAGTGCGGCCTAATGTCCATCATGGCAACCTTAAACGAGAAGGCCCGGCGCGAACAATCCGCACCGGGCCTTGCAACTTTTAGCCGTATTGAGTGATCAGTCGACGTTGAAGACCAGTGGCTTGGCCTGGCGGATCGCCGCATTGGCCAGAAGGTCATCAAGCACATTCTGCTTCAACTTCTCGTCGACATAGAGAAGTGCGATGGCATCTCCACCTTCGGTACCGCGACCAAGCTGGAAGTTGGCGATGTTGACGCCGGCAGCACCCAGCGTCGTGCCCATGAAGCCGATCATGCCGGGAACGTCGGTATTGGCGATATAGACCATGTTGGCACCGACTTCTGCGTCCATGTTGATGCCCTTGATCTGGATGAAGCGCGGCTTGCCGTCGGAAAAGACCGTACCGGCAACGGAACGTGTCTGGTTCTGCGTGGTGATGGTCAGCTTGATATAGCCGTCATAGACACCGGTCTTGTCGCGCTTGACCTCGGAGAGCACGATGCCCTTTTCCTTAATCATGATCGGGGCAGACACCATGTTGACGTCGGCCACCTGGTTGCGGATCAAGCCGGCCAGAAGAGCCGAGGTGAGCGCCCTCGTGTTCATGTTGGCCGTCGCACCGTCGTAGAGGATCTCGATTTCCTTGATCGGGCTTTCCGTCACCTGACCGGCAAAGGAGCCCAGAACATCGGCGAGGCGGATGAAGGGCTTCAGGATCGGCGCTTCTTCCGCCGTGATCGAGGGCATGTTGATCGCGTTGGAAACAGCACCCTTTACCAGATAGTCCGACATCTGTTCGGCAACCTGGAGCGCCACGTTTTCCTGGGCTTCCGTGGTGGCAGCACCCAGATGCGGCGTGCACACGACATTGTCGAGGCCAAACAGCGGGCTCTCTGTGGCAGGTTCGACTTCGAACACGTCGAAACCGGCACCGGCGACATGACCCGACTTCAGCGCCTCGGCAAGAGCTGCTTCATCCACCAGACCGCCACGGGCACAGTTGATGATACGTACGCCCTTCTTAGTCTTGGCCAGCGCATCCTTGTTGAGGATGCCGCGGGTCTTGTCGGTCATGGGCACGTGAAGCGTGATGAAATCGGCTTGGGCCAACAGCTCGTCGAGCTCGACCTTGGTCACACCCATTTCTTCGGCCCGTTCCTTCGACAGGAAGGGGTCATAGGCAATGACATTCATTCTGAGGCCAATGGCCCGCGAGCAAACGATCGAACCGATATTGCCGGCACCGATCACACCGAGCGTCTTGCCGGTGATTTCGACACCCATGAACTTCGACTTTTCCCACTTGCCGGCCTGGGTGGAGGCATCGGCGGCGGGCAACTGGCGGGCTACGGCAAACATCAGCGCAATGGCGTGTTCGGCCGTGGTGATGGAATTGCCGAAGGGCGTGTTCATGACAATGATACCGCGCTTGGAAGCGGCAGGAATATCGACATTGTCGACGCCGATACCGGCGCGGCCGATAACCTTCAGATTGGTCGCAGCCGCGATCAGCTTTTCGGTTGCCTTGGTGGCCGAACGGATCGCCAGACCATCATAATTACCGATGATTTCGGCAAGCTTTTCCTTGTCCTTGCCGAGCTTCGGCTGGAAATCGACTTCGACGCCACGGTCACGGAAGATCTGGACGGCGGTTTCCGACAGTTCGTCGGATACGAGTACGCGAGGTGCCATGGGAGGCCTCCTTCAAGAGATGAACAGGTATGATCAGGGAAAGGGACCCCGCCCTTGGGCGGAGCCGCAATAAGCCTCAGGCAGCAGCCTTGGCAAGCGTTGCCTTCTGCGCCTCAAACGCCCAGGCAAGCCAAGGCATCAGCGCTTCCATGTCGGACGTCTCGACCGTGGCGCCGGCCCAGATCCGCAAGCCCGAAGGCGCGTCACGGTAAGCGCCGATGTCGAAGGCAATGCCTTCCTTGTCGAGCGCGGAGACCATGCCCTTGGCGAAGGCCGCCTGCGCATCGTTATCGAGTGCTGCCACGTCCTTGTCGACGATGGTGAGGCAAACGGACGTATTCGAGCGCGTGGCCTCAACCTTTGCAAGATTGGCCAGCCAGTCTGTCTTGGCTGCAAAGTCGAAGATGACCTTTGCATTGGCATCGGCGCGCGCCATCAAGGCTTTGAGGCCACCGATCTGCTTGGCCCACAGCAGCGCATCGAGATAGTCTTCGACACACAGCATCGACGGCGTATTGATGGTCTCGCCCTTGAAGATGCCTTCGATCAGCTTGCCGCCCTTGGTCATGCGGAAGATCTTCGGCATGGGCCAGGCCGGTGTGTAGCTTTCCAGCCGCTCGACGGCGCGGGGCGACAGGATCAGCATGCCGTGACCACCCTCGCCGCCCAGTACCTTCTGCCAGGAGAAGGTGACGACATCGAGCTTGGCGAAGTCGAGATCCTGCGCAAAGGCAGCAGATGTCGCGTCGCAGATGGTGAGACCCTTGCGGTCTGCCGGAATGAAGTCGGCATTGGGAACACGCACACCGGAGGTGGTGCCGTTCCAGGTAAAGACCACGTCACGGTCGAAATCGACAGCGAAAAGGTCGGGCAGTTCGCCATAAGGCGCTTCGAACTTGCGAGCGTCGATCTTCAACTGCTTGATCACATCGGTGACCCAGCCAGCGCCGAAGCTTTCCCAGGCCAGCATATCCACACCGCGCTCGCCCAACAGCGACCAAAGCGCCATTTCGACAGCGCCGGTGTCGGAGGCAGGCACGATGCCGATGCGGTAATCCGCCGGCACGTTCAAGACTTCACGGGTAAGGTCGATGGCCTGCTGCAGCTTGGTCTTACCGATTTTGGCGCGGTGAGACCGTCCCAGTGCGGCATCGGAAAGCGCTTCGAGCGACCAACCGGGACGCTTCGAGCAAGGGCCAGAAGAAAAATGGGGATTGGCCGGACGCAATGCCGGCTTAGCGAGCTCTGTCATGATCTATCCTTCCAGATAGTTAGCCTCTCGTTGGGGAGAGGTGTCCCGCCGTCGTGAATATGCCTGTCCGAATTTTCCGTCAAGCGAATTTCACGTCGCTCTCGGAAAATCTTGTGACGCATCCGAACCGTTGAATACCGGCATTGAAGCATCAGCAAACACGACCGAGACAGATGCAGAGTCTCCTATCCCGTTGACCTGAAAACAAAAAAGGCCGCCCCGAAGGACGACCTTTCAAGATCCCGACTGGAGAGGGATTACTTGTAGACGAGTGGTTCCGGCTCAGGCGTGTAGACAGGCTGATCGCAACCGCCGAACGAATAACGTGCGCCGGCGTGAATTTCGTGGCTGTAGAAACCCTTGTCACGACCCGGACCGCCATTCTCGGCGTAACCGAACATGCCGCCGGCCAGCGTATGACGGAAGCGATAGCCGACATCGGCCTTGACGTTGCAGGTCAGGTCGACGGAAGCACCGGCCATCAGCTGATAGGCAAAGCGCCAGTTGCCACGACCGCCATGGGTAACGGTATCATCGCAGGCACCACCGGCGTCTGGGCATGCGGTGTTGTTCAGGTTTTTCCACTTGACGTAGGAGCCGCCGAGGCCGCCACCGACATAGGGTGTAAAGTAGCCATAGGTGCCAAGATCCACATAGGCATTGGCCATCAGCGTGTAGGCGGTCAGTGATGAATAGTCCGAGGATGTACAAGCAACCGGCCCGGCACCGCACTCACCGTTTGTCGAACCGCGGAAGTCGCTCTTTGTCATGTAATCGAATGTCAGGTCGCCGCGCAGATAATTGTTCATCTGGTAACCGACACCGGCCCCGACCGTGTAGCCGTTCTTCAACTTGGCACTGCCGAAATCGACAAGGTTGCTATTGCTCCCCTGGAAATATTCAGCGCCCCGCAAATCGTTGAACGAATAGCCAAGATCGCCGCGCAGATACCAGCCAGAGGCTTCGCTGACGGTGACTTCCGGTGCATCGATAAATGGTGCCGGCTCCGGCTGATAAACGTCGGCCGCAAAAGCGGACGTGCTTGCAAATAATACGGCGGCTGCACCGAAAAGGCTCATCTTCATGATTTGAAACTCCAAAATCCGTTGTGATCCCGGCCGCCCCAACAGAAGGCGCTGTTATGATCCGTCTTGGATAATAGAAGGGAAAGGTTAAGTAGCGCTTAACCACGTATCTTTACCAAGTTTCATCCCGCGGGGCCGGGTCTGACATCAACGAAATCAAGTGACTATACTGATTTCGAGTACAAAAAATGCCCCGAAACGGGGCACTTGAAAGTAATCGCAACTGAGTAGAAACACCCGACCCAGGTTCGTGATGTGGCGCTATTGCTATTCCGCCGCCTGCGCCATCTGGCCAAGGCCCGAGAACAACTCGACCGAATGGAGCCGCGCCTTCACATCGTGGATCGGCATCGAGACGATGACCTCGTCGGCTTCCGTCTCGGCGAGGAAGCTGGATAACGTCTTGCGCGCCGTCTCGGGCGAACCGATGATGGCATAGCGAAGCGTGTGCTCCACACCCATCCGCTCCATCGGCGTCCCCAGCTCATCGACATTGTCGACCGGGCGCGGGAACGGCACACGAACATCTCGTCGCAGGTTGAGGAATTGCTGGGTGAGCGAGGTGGACAGATACTGAGCCTCTTCATCGCTATCGGCGAGAACCGCCATGACACCCGCCATGACCTTCGGCTTTTGCAACCGTTCCGACGGCTGAAAGCGATCGCGATAAATGGCAATCGCATCCATCAGAGAATCCGGTGCGAAATGCGAGGCAAAGGCGTATGGCAGCCCGAGTGCCGCTGCCAGATGAGCGCTGTAGTGGCTTGAGCCCAAAAGCCAGACAGGCACATGACTGCCCGTGCCGGGATAGGCGCGGATCGGCTGCTCGGGATCGGCATCTCCCATCAGGATCTGCAATTCCATGATATCGCGCGGGAAGTTCTCCGCGCCGGCCTCCAGATTGCGTCTCAACGCCATGGCAGTGCGCATGTCTGTGCCCGGCGCCCTGCCGACCCCAAGATCGACACGTCCCGGATAGAGCGCGGCAAGCGTGCCGAACTGTTCGGCGATCACCATGGGCGAATGATTGGGCAGCATGATGCCGCCGGAGCCGATGCGGATCGTCTTGGTGGCAGCACCGACATGACCGATCAGCACAGAGGTCGCGGCACTGGCAATTCCCGGCATGCCGTGATGCTCGGCAAGCCAGAAGCGGTTGTAGCCACAGGCTTCTGCCTTCTGCGCCATCAGGCGGGTGGCTTCCAATGCTTCCGACACCGTCTGTCCGTCGCAAATCGGGGATAGGTCAAGAATGGAAAACGGAACCATGGGGAACGTCACTTTCGGGCTTTGATGATCTTTTCACTCATATAGGCGCTGATCTGCCCAGTGCCAGCGGTGCGGTAAAATCGAATTGCCACCTTCACAGTTTTGTTTTTGTTTTGTTCACTTATCGCTGGCAGGTTTCAAGCCCGAAAGCTAGGATGACTCATGACCAACACGATTCGTATCATCGGCATAGATCCGGGCCTCAGACGCTGCGGCTGGGGCATTATCGAAACCCTGGGAAACACGCTGCGCTTCGTCGCCTCGGGCACGGTGACATCCGACGGCGATATGGATCTCGCCTCCCGCCTTTGCCAGCTTCATGATGGTCTGGCAGAGGTGGTGCACAGCTATCAACCGCATGAGGCAGCCGTCGAACAGACCTTCGTCAACAAGGACGCCGTCGCCACGCTCAAACTCGGTCAGGCCCGCGGCATCGCCATGCTGGTCCCTGCCCGCGCAGGATTGCAGGTTGCCGAATATGCGCCGAATGCCGTCAAGAAATCCGTGATCGGCGTCGGCCACGGTGACAAGAAGCAGATCCACATGATGCTGAAAATCCTGATGCCCAAGGCTGAATTCAAGGGCAACGATGCCGCTGACGCACTGGCCATTGCCATTTGCCATGCCCATAATCGCGGTGGCGATCGCATGCGCAAGCTGCTGGCCGCCAGCTAATTCGTTCTTGACTTGTTCTCATCGTCGATCTAAGTAATACCGCAGAGGTATTACAATGCGCGTCACCATCAAGGGCCAAGTCACAATCCCGAAGGAAATCCGCGACCATTTAAAGATCGGTCCAGGTTCGGAGGTGGAATTCGTTCCCTCGGATCATGGCGTACTTCTGGTAAAGACCGGAGATTTCAAGCCGGACTTCGAAAGTTTCGATGACTGGGCCAAAAGCGTAGAGGGCACCCTCGATACTCAAGGCATGACGACAGACCAGTATATGGATTGGCTAAGGGGGGCCCGTGATGACCTCGACCGTCGTTGATACCAATATCCTGATCGACGTGCTTGGACCGGCGTCACCGTTTCGAAACTGGTCACTTGCGGCATTGAAGCGTTGTCGAGACGAAGGCGACCTGATTTTGAATCCGATCATCTGGTCGGAAATATCAGCCTCCCCTTTAAGCGAAAACGATATCAACCGGGCGATTGGCTGGCTCAGCTTCAAGCGAGAGCAAGTCTCTTACGAGGCAGCCTATCGTGCGGGAAAAGCGCACTTCGATTACTGCAGGACTGGCGGATTGAAAGAACGCACCTTGCCGGATTTTCTGATCGGCGCCCATGCCAATATCAACGCCCACAGACTTTTAACGCGGGATGCAGCACGCTATCGCAGCTACTTCCCGTCTCTCGTTATGATCACTCCCGAAACCCATCCCTGACGGAATCAACACCATGATCGGCAAGCTGAAAGGCACTATCGAGGAAATCGGCGATGACTATGTGCTCGTCGATGTACACGGCGTCTGCTACGTCGCCTATTGTTCCGCCCGAACACTGTCGCGCATGGGATCCGTTGGCGAAGCCGTCGTGCTCTTCATCGAGACCTATGTACGGGAAGACCAGTTGAAACTGTTCGGTTTCACGAGCGCGCTGGAGCGTGAATGGTTCAACCTGTTGCAAAGCGTGCAAGGTGTGGGCGCCAGGGTCGCACTTGCTGTGCTCTCCACGCTCACCCCATCGGAATTGGCCAATGCCATCGCGCTTCAGGACAAGACCGCCGTCTCCCGCGCACCGGGTGTCGGCCCCAAAGTGGCAGTGCGGATCGTGACCGAGCTGAAGAACAAGGCGCCGGCCTTTGCGGGGGAAGCCTCAGGCTCTATCGGCCTCAAACAGGAACTGGGCGAAGGCGTGGCCTCCGCTCCTGTGTCCGACGCGGTGTCGGCGCTCACCAATCTTGGCTATTCGCGCGACCAGGCCGCCAATGCCGTCTCCGCGGCCATGAAGACTGCAGGCGAGGACGCCGACAGCGCCAAGCTGATCCGCCTGGGGCTGAAGGAGTTGTCCAGGTGAACTCGTATCGACCCCAGGGCGACAGGATTTATCGCCGGGTGAAACACAAAAATGCCCTGGATTTGGCAGGATTTCTGCACAACCCGGAGCAAGTCGCACTGGCGAAAACGTTCATCGCCGCCCGCTCTTTGAATGTCTCTTCATACGCACCCTTTAAGGGGGGCGCAGAGACAGCATCGGTGTTGGAACGTCGATCCCGTTGCCAAAACGAGATCTTTGCCCAGACATTGCAGAAGCGTCTTCCCGCAGAGCGATTTTTGGTCGAAGATGGAGACTTTCTCGACGACCTGCCGGAAAGCGGTCGTGCCGCCACCGCAGATCTCTTGGACTGCATAATTGCCGATATGGCCACCGGGGCAGGATGCAGCGTGACAAAGACCTTTGACCACAAAGCCGCGGCCCGCCCGCCCGGCATGGAACTGCTTGCATGAATACACCCAATCCCATTCTGTCGCCGGAAAAGAAGGGCGAGGACATCGACGCCACGCTGCGCCCGCAGTCGCTGGACGAGTTCACCGGCCAGGCAGAAGCGCGCGCGAACCTGAAGATTTTCATCGAAGCCGCCAAAAACCGTGGCGAGGCCTTGGATCATGTCCTGTTCGTTGGCCCACCGGGCCTTGGCAAGACCACGCTCGCGCAGATCATGGCCAAGGAACTGGGCGTGAATTTCCGCTCGACCTCAGGCCCGGTGATCGCCAAGGCTGGTGACCTCGCTGCCCTTCTGACCAATCTTGAAGAGCGTGACGTCCTTTTCATCGACGAGATCCACCGCTTAAGCCCGGCGGTCGAGGAAATTCTCTACCCGGCGATGGAGGATTTCCAGCTCGACCTCATCATCGGCGAAGGCCCTGCTGCCCGCTCGGTCAAGATCGACCTGTCCAAGTTCACGCTGGTGGCGGCAACCACACGCCTGGGGCTTCTGACGACGCCGTTGCGCGACCGCTTCGGCATTCCGGTCCGCCTCGCCTTCTACACCGTCGAGGAACTGGAATTGATTGTCCGTCGCGGTGCAAGGCTGATGGGCCTTGGCATGACCGATGAGGGTGCCCGCGAAATTGCCCGCCGCGCCCGTGGTACACCGCGCATCGCCGGTCGCCTGCTGCGCCGCGTTCGCGACTTTGCCGAAGTCGCGCGCGCCGACGCGGTCACCCGCGAAATCGCAGATGAGGCTCTGACCCGCCTGCTGGTCGACAACATGGGTCTCGACCAGTTGGACAAGCGTTATCTCAACATGATCGCCGTCAATTTCGGCGGCGGCCCGGTCGGCATCGAAACCATCGCCGCCGGACTTTCGGAACCCCGCGACGCGATCGAAGACATCATCGAACCCTATATGATCCAGCAGGGCTTCATCCAGCGAACCCCGCGCGGCCGCGTTCTCACCGGCAATGCCTGGAAGCATCTCGGCATGCAGCCGCCCAAGGATCTGGAGGCGGCTCAGTTCAGGCTGACGCTGGAGGACGAATAGAATGTCCGGTGACGGTTACGACCCAACCCGTGTTTTTCGCAAACTCGCCCGCAACAACCGCCTTGCCAATCTGCGCCTTCACGCGGCCTGCGCAAAACGTGGCGTCGGGGAATTTGAAGCCCCGCGCACTGGCTTCTTCCCCTCCATTCGGGCGACCCTGAACCACATTCTCGTGGTCGACTGGTTCTATGTCGACGCACTAGAAGGTGGCACACTGGGACCGAAGGCATGGACAAACGAGGAGCCATATCTCGAACTGAACAACCTGACGCGCGCACAGGCCGAGGTCGATATACGCCTTCTGGCTCTCTGCGACAGCGCCAGTGCGAGCGATCTTGGCAGACCATGCCAAGTCCATCGCGGCAATCGCATTCAGACAGAGCGCAGGGACGATATCCTCACCCACCTCTTCCAGCATCAGACGCATCACAGAGGACAAGTACATGCCATGCTGTCCGGCACAGGCATCAAACCGCCACAGCTCGATGAATTTGTCGTTGGCGACGATGCATCGGCACGGGCCGATGACATGGCAATGCTCGGCTGGCACGAAGACGAATTGATGCGCTGATTGGGCTTAGGATAACGTCTGCGACCGAGAAACGGCCACAAAGAAAACACTTTCAAATAATTGAATTCATTACAAAATCGTAACCAATACGTTCACTTCCCATTCATGTGACGCGCCCTACGTTGTTATCACAGACAACAAAAAGGAATCGTCATGAAAAAAGCACTCTTGATCTCGATTGCAGCAATGTTGATGGCCGCGCCGATGGCGCAGGCGCAAACGCATGGCGATCACAAACAGCCGCAGCAGCAGTATCTGATCAACAAGCACCCGGCCAAGAAGGTCGTGGTGAAGAAGCACTGGCAAAAAGGCCAGCACATGAGCAATTGGAACAAGCATTCCAAGGTCACAGACTACAAGCGTCACGGCCTGCGCAAGCCGGGTCCCGATCAGCGCTGGGTCAAGGTCGATAATGACTATGTGCTGATCAGCATCGCATCCGGTGTGATTGCCGGCATAGTTGCCGCGCATTAGGTTCTGCTGATCTCCCTTGCCGCGAGCGGGGGAGATCTATTTTTGCAGATAGCGCGCCGACAAGTCGTCAATTGTGTCGTGCAGTAAAGCCGTTCCGCCCGGTTGCCAGCCTAGCGCAGAGATTTTGTCGGTTGTCATCCGGGCAATCCGGCTCTTGGCAGCAGGCTCCGGCAACGGTTGCTTCGAGCCGATCGCATCGCGAAAATGAGACAGGATATCGCGGTTATCCGTGACGATGTCGGAGATATTGAAAGCCTGTCCACTGACCCTTGCGGTGTCAGCCTCTAGCACCAGCCGCAAAGCGGCCGCGACGTCTTGCCCATGAACTTCGGAGCCAGCGCGTGCTGTAACAGGACGGCCTGCAAGATAGTCGCGAAACATACCGTCCCATTTGTTCGGAAAGAGATTGCCATAGACGCCGGTCGCTCTGAGACTAACGCCGGCAAATCCCGGCGATGACAGTTCAGCCAGCACCTGCTCGGCCATAAGCTTCACTTCTCCATAGAGCGATGTCGGCTTGGCGGCAGCCTCTTCGTGAAGCACGGTGCCATCCGGCAATCCGTCATAGACGGCGCGGCTGGAGACAAACACACAACGCCGAACGCCAGCCCGCTTGGCACTTTCGAATAACCTGACCGTTCCATCCAGATTGCGGCGACGAAACCCTTGGGGATCATCGCCCTCCCCGCCACGATAGCGCCCCGGCACATGATCGAAGGCTGCGTGGACGAAATGGTAGGCGTCGTCGAAGGCGCAGGAGTGGTCTGCATCGGGATCGAGCGACAGCGGTATGAAGTCGACAGGCAAGGGAAAGAGCGTGTCATGCGGCGCTGTTCTGCCACCCACGGTCACCTGATAGCCGGCGGTCAGCAGCCCTTCGACCAGATAGCGCCCGACAAGCCCCGTTCCCCCGGAAACAAGGACCTTCATGCGGCCTCTGCTTTGCCGGGATTGTGCAGCGATGCGATATCGGGGATGTCCCGCCCGTCATGAAAGGCGTACCAAAGATCGATCAGCGGCTTCAGCTTTGCGGCCTTCGGATGGTCTTTCTCCCAAGGCTTTTCATACTGGTAATGGAGAACGCCAATCTGGTTCCAGTCCCACAGCTCCGGCAGGTTGAACCACACATATTGCAGCATGTTCATGAACACCGGCAGGCCCTGCCAGTCGGGGAAAAAGTTCTCCAGAAATGTCTGATCCGTACGCCGCCAGAACGTGCCATGCTCGTCAAGGCGCTCCAGCATGGCGTTGTAAGTTCGAAGCGATGGCTTGGCGACAAAGACACCGGAATTCAGTCGGTGAAAATCGGCAAGGCTCTCATAGACATTGGGCGCCGCAGAGAATTCGGGATAGTCAAACAGCTTGTCGATATTGCGCAGTACGATCGCATCGGCATCGATGAAGACGCAGGTTTCGTAATCGATCAGCTGCCACAGCCGGAGCTTGCAGAAATTGTCGAGTGGCGAGTGGAAATCCGGCTTTCGACCCTTGGTAAAAGGTGCCGCCGAATGGAGATTGCCGCGCGCATGGCGCTCGTTGAAACCATCGGACATGGGCAGGTGTTCCACCTCGACCAGCCGGCAACCGAGTTCCGACAGCGGCGCCAGCACCGCTTCGTCCACGCCCCCCGTATGCAGCACGACGATATCGGCAGAGGTGTAGCTGTGCATGATCGAACGCGCGAGCGCTGTCGCACCCATGGCATAATCGGCATTGGTCACAAGCGTCACAAAGGCCTGTCGCGAACGGGCGGTCGTCGCGGGCCTGATGCCCTTCAATGTCTCAGAGCCAAAGATCATGACACCGATTTCAACCTCTTGCCTTCCGGGTCCCGGTCGATTGTCTGGGCAATGTCCTTGGTCCATGCCGAGACGCACGGCACGCGAGAGCGATCCACGCGATAGGCAAACTTCTTCGCCACCTCGACGATCTCGTCCAGCAATCCCTCTTTCAAGGTTATTGGCTCAAGACCAAGGCCGAGGAATTTCTCGTTCTTCACCACCAGCTCGTTTTCGGCGGCCTCCTTGCGCGGGTTCGGCAGCCAGGCGATCTGTGCTCCCGTCAGTCTGGAGATCATTTCGGCCAGATCCCGCACCCGGTGTGTTTCGGTCATCTGGTTAAAGATCTCGACGCGGGATCCCCTCTCGGGCGGGTTCTTGAGCGCGATTTCGATGCAGCGCACGGAATCCTGAATATGGATGAAGGCGCGCGTCTGACCGCCAGTCCCGTGTACTGTCAGCGGATAGTCGATCGCCGACTGGATGAGAAAGCGGTTGAGCACCGTGCCGTAATCGCCATCATAATCGAAACGGTTGACCAGTTGCGGGTGACGGCGGGTCTGTTCGGTATGGGTCCCCCAGACAATGCCCTGATGCAGATCGGTGATGCGCATGCCGTCATTCTTGGCATAGAACTGGAACAGCAACTGATCCAGGCACTTGGTCATGTGGTAGATCGAACCGGGATTGGCCGGGTAGAGGATTTCCTGGCTTGCCGTCTCACCCGAGGTGGTTTCGATCCCGACCGGCAGATAGCCTTCCGGGATCGCAGCACCCACAGTCGAATACCCGTAGACACCCATTGTGCCGAGATGGACAAGGTGTGCATCGAGACCCAGTTCGACCACCGCGTTCAACAGATTATGCGTGGCACTGACATTGTTGTTGACGGTGTAATTCTTGTGACGGTCGCTCTTCATCGAATAGGGGGCGGCGCGCTGCTCTGCAAAATGCACGATCGCATCCGGACGCTCGTCTGCCAGCCAGTTCTTTAAGAGCTCGTAGTCCTTGGCAAGGTCGATCAGGTGGAAATGGATGCGCCGTCCGGTTTCAGCATGCCAGATACGGGTCCGTTCCTGGATCGAGTCCATCGGCGTCAGCGATTGCACGCCAAGCTCGGTATCGATCCAGCGTCGGGAGAGATTGTCGAGGATATGGACTTCATGTCCAGCATCGGAGAGATGGAGCGATGTCGGCCAGCCGACAAACCCGTCACCACCCATAATGGCTATCTTCATGGAATCAACTCCTGGTCTTTGAAACCTTCAACACGTGATAATGCCACTATATGACAGTACGACAACGTGGCATGACTGGGGCCGTTCCCCGACATTCAACGCACAAGTAAACCAAGGCAAGCATATGACGGATATTCAGTTTTCAATTTCAGGCCGACTGGCACAACGGGGTCATGAACTCGTCCAGCGGGTCTATTATGAAGATACTGACTTTTCAGGCGCCGTCTATCATGCCCGCTACCTGCACTTTATGGAGCGCGCCCGTACCGACTATCTACGCTGCCTGGGCATCAATCAGAGCACCCTCTACGCCTCACCCGAAGAGAGCCTGTCCTTCGTCGTTCATCGCATCGAGATCGACTTCAAGCGCCCTGCCCGAATGGACGACATTTTGACGATCCGGACCACGACGGAACAGGCAGGCGGCGCACGAACGATCATGGTGCAGGAGATTTTCCGGGGCGATCAACCCATTGTCTCCGCCAGAGTTGTTATCGCCTTCATAAATCGCGAGGGTCGCCCCCGCCGTCTGCCGGATGGTCTGGCCGAAAAACTGCTGGCGTAGGACAGTCTTTCCGTAGGCAGCACCTTTATCCTAACACTTCGTTAACCATAATGTAGTCTTACTCTACTAACGCTTTTTTGTGCGGCGCACGCCTTCCTTTCACCAAAATTGAAGGCAAGAAGGCTGGATAAGTAGCTTGAGGCGAAGTGGGCGTTGGTCATCAAAACGCACAAATCGAGCAGGTAAGCCGTAAACCGCCCGGTCTTGTGCCGGGCGTTTGGATTTCGGGGGCAGGTAAGCATGGAACAAGTTGGATTGGCCGCAGCGACAGAGGTTAGCCTTTGGTCCCTGTTTCTACAGGCTGGCATCGTCGTAAAACTGGTCATGCTCGGTCTGATCGGCGCGTCGATCTGGACCTGGGCAATCGTCATCGACAAAGCCGTCAGTTACGGTCGCATTCGTCGCCAGTTCGACCAGTTCGAACAGGTGTTCTGGTCCGGGCAGTCGCTCGAGGAGCTGTATCGCACGCTTGCCGAGCGCTCCAACAAGGGCCTCGGCGCGATCTTCGTTGCCGCCATGCGCGAGTGGAAGAAGAGCTTCGAACGCGGCGCCCGCTCTCCGATCGGCCTGCAGATGCGTATCGACCGCGCCATGGATGTGACGCTGGCGCGAGAAGCCGAACAGCTTGAATCGCGTCTGGGTTCTCTTGCCACCATCGGCTCTGCCGCACCCTTTATCGGCCTTTTCGGTACGGTTGTCGGTATCATGACCTCCTTCCAGGCAATCGCCGGATCGAAGTCGACAAACCTTGCCGTCGTGGCTCCCGGTATTGCCGAGGCACTTCTGGCAACGGCAATCGGTCTTGTCGCCGCTATTCCGGCGGTCATTGCCTACAACAAATTCTCTGGCGAGGCCGGCAAGCTGTCCGCCCGTATGGAAGGCTTCGCGGACGAATTTTCCGCCATCCTTTCGCGCCAGATCGACGAAAAGCTGCAGCCGCGCCAGGCCGCGCAGTAACAGCTTTGCCCGTCGCAAACGACACACCGGAGCAAGTCCATGGGAATGTCAGCTGGGTCACAGGGTAGCGGAGGCGGACGGCGCGGTCGTCGGTCGCGTCGCGGCAATCGTGGCCTTGTCAGTGAAATCAACGTTACGCCGCTCGTCGACGTCATGCTCGTGCTGCTGATCATCTTCATGGTTGCGGCCCCCATGATGACCGTTGGCGTTCCGATCGACCTGCCGGAAACGCAGGCAAAGGCAATGAACGCCGATACGCAGCCGATCACGATCTCGGTCAATCCTGCCGGTGAAATCTACCTGCAGGAAACGGCCATCGCGCTCGACGACATCGTGCCGAAACTCGAAGCCATTGCCACAACCGGCTATAATGAACGCATCTATGTGCGCGGCGACACCGCTGCTGCCTACGGTACCGTGATGAAAGTCATGGCCCGCATTTCGTCTGCGGGCTTCAAGAATATCGGTCTGGTAACGCTGCAAGAACAGGGCAATTGATCCGTCAGATGAAGGGCAGTCTTGTCACATCTGCTATCCTGCACACCCTCGTGCTCGTCGGGGCACTGGTGAGCATCAGTGCGCCCAAATCCTTCGATGTCGCTGACGTCGAGGCTTTGCCGGTCGACATTGTGCCGATCGAGGAAATCACCCAGATCCAGCAGGGCGACAAGAAGGCAACCGCACGCGAATTCGCAGCACCCGTCCCGACCACGCGACCTGACATAGTCGAGAACGCCCAGAACGTCGGTGACAACAAGGTCGACGTCGAGGCACCGCCGACACCGGACAAGCGCCCGGACAGTGTCGAGATCGCCGCCGCCCCTGAAAAGGTCGAAAAGCCGACACCGAAGGTCGACAACGAGACCAACGATATCGAGCAGATCATCAAGGAAGAAACCGACACCGCTCCGGCAACCGAAGTGGCAGCGAAGGCCGAACCGCCACGCGAAGTGACGCCGCAGCCGACGGCTGACGCCGCACCGGAAGCGCCTGCCGAGCAGGAGACCGCCGAGGAAATCCCGCTACCCGATTCCGTTCCGGTGCCACAAGCCAAGCCGAAGCCTGCACCCAAGCCGAAGCCGGAAGAGCAAAAGAAACCCGAGCCTGAAAAGGCCGAGGCCCAGACTGCCAAGACGCCCGACCGCAAGCTGGATGAAAAGAAGCAGGAAACCGCGGAGTCGAAGACGTCGAAGGACAGTGACTTCAACCTCGACAGTGAGGTTGCAGCTATCCTCAACAAGCAGGCACCGGCCAATGGCGGTGCCAAGCGGTCGACGGACGAAGCAGCACTTGGCGGCAAGAAGACCACATCCGGTTCCAAGCTCAGCCAGAGCGAGATGGATGCCCTGCGCGGCCAGATCCAGAACAACTGGACGATCATCCCCGGCATTGCCGACAGTGCGGACGTTCGTATCCAGGTGAAGTTCCAGCTGGACGAGTCCGGCGCCATTGTCGGCGAACCCGTGGTGACCGCCAGTGGCGGCTCGGACTCGGCTCGTCAGGTTCTTATGGGCGGTGCACGTCGCGCCGTTCTCAAATCCTCGCCATTCAAAAACCTTCCGCGCGATAAATATGATGCCTGGTCGGAAGTCGTCGTCAATTTCGATCCCAGTGACCTGGCTCTTTAATGCTGAAAGGCCTCAAGATGATCAAATCAGCCCTCATTCGCATTCTCGTTGCAGCCGCAGCGCTGGCGGGGGTGTTTGCCACTCCGGCTTTCGCCCTGGTGGAGATCAACATCAACAAGGGTAATGTCGAGCCTCTACCGATTGCGGTGACGGATTTCGTCTCCAACGGCGATGTTGGCGCAAAGATCTCGGCGGTCATCGAGGCCGACCTGAAACGCTCCGGCCTGTTTGCGCCCATCGGCCACCAGGCTTTCATCGAAAAGATTTCCAATCCGGACCAGGCACCGCGCCTTGAGGACTGGAAGGTCATCAACGCCCAGGCACTTGTCGTCGGTCGCGTCACCCAGGAATCGGATGGCCGCCTGCGCGCCGAGTTTCGTCTGTGGGACACGGTCGCAGCCCAGCAGATGACCGGTCAGCAGTTTTTCACCCAGCCGGAAAACTGGCGCCGGGTCGCCCATATCATTGCCGACGCCATCTACGAACGCATTACCGGCGAAAAGGGCTATTTCGACACCCGCATCGTCTTCGTCTCCGAGCAGGGCACCAAGCTCGACCGCAAACGCCAGCTCGCCATCATGGACCAGGACGGCGAAAACGTTCGCATGCTGACCGACAGCAAATACATCGTCTTGACGCCGCGTTTCTCGCCGAGCCGTCAGGAAGTCACCTACATGTCCTTCGAAGGCCAGCAACCGCGCGTCTACCTGCTCCAGCTTGAGACAGGCCAGCGCGAAGTGGTCGGCAACTTCCCCGGCATGACCTTCTCGCCACGCTTCTCGCCCGATGGCCAGCGTGTCATCATGAGCCTGCAGCAGGATGGAAACGCCAATATCTACACCATGGACCTGCGTTCGCGCACGACCACGCGTCTGACCAATACAGCCGCCATCGACACCTCGCCTTCCTATGCACCGGATGGCACACGGATCGTTTTCGAAAGCGACCGCGGCGGCCGCCAGCAGCTTTACACGATGAACGCAGACGGCTCCGGCCAGAAGCGCATCTCCTTCGGCGATGGCTCCTATTCGACCCCGGTCTGGTCACCACGCGGCGACCTTATCGCCTTTACCAAGCAGTCGGGTGGCAAATTCTCCATCGGCGTGATGAAGCCGGACGGCTCTGGTGAGCGTATCCTGACAACCGGCTTCCATAACGAAGGTCCGACCTGGGCACCCAATGGTCGCGTCATCATGTTCTTCCGCCAGGCCGCCGGCGCCGGTGGTCCGCAGCTCTATTCCATCGATCTGACGGGCTATAACGAACAGCTGATCCGCACCCCGGCATATGCTTCCGACCCGGCCTGGTCACCGCTCCTCGAATAGGCCTCAAGATCGCCGCTTTTTCGCCGCAAAATGCGGCGAATCAAGGGGTTTGAGGGTTCATTTCACGATCTGTTAACCATGTTTCTTCGCGGTCGATTAACCGAGTACGGTTACTCTCCGGAAACCCTGACGATAATGCCCCGACGATATCAAGGAGACCGGCCATGAGCCGCACTATTTCCCCGGCAAAAAGCCGTATGCAGAAGCTGGCGACCAATCCAGCCATCGTCGCCCTGGCCATGACATTGGCTCTGGCGGGCTGCGCATCCAAGAAAAACCTGCCCAACAGCGCATCCGAGCTTGGCCTTGGCGGCGCGGGTTCGGCAACGCCTGGTTCAACCCAGGACTTCACCGTCAATGTTGGCGACCGCATCTTCTTCGACACCGACAGTTCGTCGGTTCGCGCCGATGCCCAGCAGACACTTGATCGTCAGGCCCAGTGGCTGATGAAGTATCCGCAGTATCCGATCACGGTCGAAGGCCACGCCGACGAGCGCGGTACCCGCGAGTATAACCTTGCGCTTGGTGCCCGCCGCGCAGCGACAACCCGCGACTACCTTGTTTCGCGTGGCATTCCGGCCAACCGCATCAAGACGATCTCCTACGGCAAGGAACGTCCGGTCGCCGTTTGCGACGATATTTCCTGCTGGTCGCAGAACCGCCGCGCCGTTACCGTTATCGGCGGTGGCGCCGGTCTCTGACACCCGGCATAGTCTATGACGAAAAGGCGGTCTTCAAAGGCCGCCTTTTTGCATTTCTCCACACTTTGGCCGAACTTCGGTTGCTTTTTGCCAACAATTTGAAAAACTCTGGCGAGAGCGCCATTTGCGCCACGACTCAAGGAACGACAGGATTTGAGAGACATGAAAAGACTTGTCATGGCAGCGTTGATCTCGTTGGCCCCGCTGGCAGGAAGCTATAGTGCCGCGGCCGCATTTCAGCTGTTTCCGCACGGTCTGTTTGGCGGGCATCACGAGACAAGGCCGGCCGCTGAGCAGCCGACGGTTCATCTGGCCCAGGCAGCCGATCCTGCAAGCGTGACCCAGCTTCAGGAAGAGATCCGCAGCCTCAATGGCCGGATCGAGGAAATGAGCTTCCAGTTGCTGCAAATGCAGGAACAGTTGCGTAAATATCAGGAAGATAACGAATTCCGCTTTCAGGAACTGGAAGGTGGCGGCGTAAAGAAAAGCGGCGCCCTGGATAAGCCCGTAGACGGCGGGCAGACCCAGAGTTCCGTGGCAGACGCAGGCTCCCTACCCAATTCTGGCGACTCCGGCCTTGGCATGCCGGAGCAAACGCTGGGCTCGATCGAATTGGATGCCAACGGCATGCCCGTCGGCACCACCTTGAACGAGGGCTCGCTTCAGACGGAGAACCAGGAAGCAGCGATCGACAGCAGCACCCTGCCCGGTGTCGACGCCGGACCGGAGGCACATACCGCCTCACTCTCCGGCGGCGATGACATTTATCAGGCAGCCTATAGCCACGTCCTCTCCGGCGATTACGGCGTCGCGGAAAAAGAGTTCACCAAGTTCATCGGCGAATATCCCGATAGCAAGAAAATCGCCGACGCCCATTTCTGGCTCGGCGAAGCCCAGTATTCCCAGGGCGACTTCAACGCCGCGGCCAAGACCTTCCTGAACGCGCATCAGGCCTATAGCATGTCGCCAAAGGCACCGGAAATGCTCTTGAAGCTCGGCATGTCGATGGCACAGCTCGACAACAAGGATACGGCTTGCGCGATTTATACCGAAGTCGGCAAACGCTATCCCCAGGCCTCGCGCGCCATCACCAACAAGGTTGCAAGCGAGCGCAAGCGTCTGAGCTGCTGATCGCGGCGCGACGTCTTAGATGACTGACGCACTTGCGCCCAACCTTGCAATCCGGCACTTCCTCGACAAGCTAGAAAAGCCCACCCGGCTTCTTGTCGCCATATCAGGCGGAAGCGACTCCACCGGCCTTCTTCACATTCTCCACAAAGAGATTTCCCAAGCACCATTTCCCCATGTGTCCCTGGCCGCTGCCACGGTTGACCATGCGCTGCGCCCCGAAGCCGCTGACGAAGCGCTTGAGGTCGCCAGTCTCTGCCGCACACGCGGTATTTCCCATGTCATTCGCCGGTGGGACGCGGATAAGCCAACGACCGGCATTTCTGCTGCGGCGCGCGAAGCGCGATATGCTCTGCTTGCCGATGCGGCCCGCGAACTGCAGGCAGATGCCATTGTTACCGGCCACACCCTGGATGACCAGATCGAAACCATTGCGATGCGCGCGACCCGCAGCAGCAGGCAAGACGATACCGGTCTGGCCGGAATGGCAGACGCCATGCTGTATAACCGCAGCATCTGGATCCTGCGTCCCCTGCTCAACTGCCGTCGCGTCGACATCAGGAATGTGCTGCGCGCGGACGGCATGGGCTGGATCGACGATCCGAGCAATGACGATCGCCATTACGAACGCGTGCGCACCCGCCAGGCAATCGCTGCCGACACCGACACCAACATCGATCAAAACGCCGGCGAACGGCGCAGGATGCTGGGAAAATCTGCGGCCGAACTTTTGCGCCGTCATGTGACTGCTTATGCCCAGACCGTCTTCCACCTGTCGCCTGACACGCTGCAATCCGACGCAACCGCTCTACGCCACGCCCTTGCGGCCCTGCTTTCTGTGGCGGGTGGACGCGCCTATCTGCCCGGCCGCGAAGCGATGGATCAAGTCATGCGTTTCATCGCCTCCACTAAGAGCGGACGGATGACCGCCGCCAGAACATTGCTGGTTCGCCACAAGAGCGGGCTGTTCCTGATGCGCGAGAGGCGCGGCGTAAAGTCGCTGGTCTTGCAACCCGGGGAGAACGCCATCTGGGATGGGCGCTTTCACATCACCAATAAGGGGTCAGAGCCGGCCACGGTCTCCGCCGACCGCACAGCGGAGATCCCGGACGACTGCGACACGCTGCCGCCGGGCATAAAAGCCCATATTACCGGCATTCTGCCGCATTTCTCGCATACGGCTGCACTTTCAACCTCAAGCGCATCGTTGAATGTCGATATCGCGTGCCGCCCGGTGCTCGGTGCTTATGATCGTTTCATGCCTGTTTTCGAGCTCGAACTCGCCAATGCCCTGGCGCAGTTGATCGGTGTGGAAAGCTGTTTGACGCCGCCTCTTTAGAGGTTATTGACGGAAAACACATTCGTGTTGCTGTTTACCTTGGCAAGGCGACAGTGCGAACCTATGTTAGGGACGATATCAGCGGCGCATTACTGCATGCCGCGCATGCTCCGGGGAGTTCAATGAACCCAAATTTTAGAAACTTCGCGCTCTGGGCGATAATCGCGCTCCTGCTGATTGCACTTTTCAGCATGTTCCAGACGACACCGTCCACGTCCAGCTCCCGTGAGATTCCGTATTCGCAGTTCCTGCGCGAAGTGGATTCCGGTCGCGTTCGCGACGTCACTGTAACCGGCAACAAGATCGCCGGCACCTATTCGGAAAACGGCACCGCTTTCCAGACCTATTCACCGGTCGTGGATGACAGCCTGCTGGAACGCCTTCAGTCCAAGGATGTGATGATTGTCGCACGTCCGGAAACTGACGGTTCCTCAGGCTTCCTGAGCTATGTCGGCACGCTTCTGCCGATGCTGCTGATCCTCGGTGTCTGGCTGTTCTTCATGCGCCAGATGCAGGGTGGATCCCGCGGTGCCATGGGCTTTGGAAAATCCAAGGCCAAGCTTCTGACCGAAGCGCATGGCCGTGTGACGTTTGAAGACGTCGCAGGCGTGGATGAAGCCAAGCAGGACCTGGAAGAAATCGTGGAATTTCTGCGCGACCCGCAGAAGTTCCAGCGCCTTGGCGGCCGCATTCCACGCGGTGTTCTTCTGGTTGGCCCTCCCGGTACCGGTAAGACGCTTCTGGCCCGCTCCGTTGCCGGCGAAGCCAATGTGCCCTTCTTCACGATTTCCGGTTCGGACTTCGTTGAAATGTTCGTCGGTGTCGGCGCAAGCCGTGTCCGCGACATGTTCGAACAGGCCAAGAAGAACGCACCTTGCATCATCTTCATCGACGAAATCGATGCTGTCGGTCGCCATCGTGGCGCCGGTCTTGGCGGCGGCAATGACGAGCGCGAACAGACGCTCAACCAGTTGCTGGTCGAGATGGATGGCTTCGAGGCCAATGAAGGCATCATCCTGATCGCAGCCACCAACCGTCCCGACGTGCTCGACCCAGCGCTTTTGCGTCCGGGCCGCTTCGACCGTCAGGTCGTCGTGCCGAACCCGGATATCGTTGGACGCGAGCGCATCCTCAAGGTCCATGCCCGCAACGTGCCGCTGGCACCGAATGTCGACCTCAAGGTTCTGGCACGCGGCACCCCCGGCTTCTCCGGTGCGGATCTGATGAACCTCGTCAACGAAGCAGCCCTGATGGCCGCCCGCCGCAACAAGCGTGTTGTCACCATGGCCGAATTCGAAGATGCCAAGGACAAGATCATGATGGGTGCGGAGCGCCGCTCGTCCGCCATGACCGAAGCCGAAAAGAAGCTGACTGCCTATCACGAAGCCGGCCACGCAATCACCGCACTCCACGTGCCGGTTGCCGATCCGCTTCACAAGGCGACCATCATTCCACGCGGCCGTGCACTCGGCATGGTCATGCAGTTGCCTGAGGGCGACCGCTACTCGATGAGCTACAAGTGGATGGTATCGCGCCTCGTCATCATGATGGGTGGACGTGTTGCGGAAGAGCAGACCTTCGGCAAGGAAAACATCACGTCCGGTGCATCCTCGGATATCGAGCAGGCGACCAAGCTCGCACGCGCCATGGTCACCCAGTGGGGCTTCTCCGATATCCTCGGTCACGTTTCCTATGGTGAAAACCAGCAGGAAGTGTTCCTCGGTCACTCGGTCTCGCAGTCGAAGAACGTGTCGGAATCGACCGCTCAGAAGATCGACAGCGAGGTTCGCCGCCTGATCGATGAGGCCTATACGGAAGCGACCCGCATCATCACCGAAAAGCACGACGAATTCGTCATTCTGGCCGAAGGCCTGCTCGAATACGAAACGCTGTCCGGTGACGAGATCAAGAAGCTGATCGCTGGCGAAAAGCCAACGCGCGACAACGGCGACGATTCCACGCCGACCCGTGGTTCAGCTGTCCCGTCTGCCGGTGCCAAGAACGATACGCCAAAGGGTGGCGAAGCCGAAGGTGGTCTGGAACCCCAGCCGCACTGAGCCTAAGCTTCACGCCACAATCGAGGCCGTCCGTCGTTTACCGACGGGCGGCCTTTTTCTTGACAGCGGTCATCTCATCCAGAAACCAGTCGTCCTCAGTAACGGGATGTAAGCAGAGTTTGCGCGAATTTACGTGCCGACGAGTACAATTTGTGGCATGAGCGGCCTTATAAAAGCCTGCTATATAGGCGGAACAACACACGCTGCCGCTCGACAGGGCCGCGGCAGCGCAGACAAGACAATAACGGGAGTGCACATGACACGTCGCTATTTCGGAACCGACGGTATTCGCGGAGAGTCCAACCTGTTTCCGATGACGCCGGATATTGCCATGCGGGTCGGCATCGCCGTTGGCACGATTTTCAGGCGCGGCGAACACCGCCATCGCGTTGTCATCGGCAAGGACACCCGCCTGTCCGGCTACATGCTGGAAAATGCGCTCGTGGCCGGTTTTACCGCAGCCGGGCTTGATGTCTTCCTTCTCGGCCCGATCCCGACACCGGCCGTCGCCATGCTCACCCGTTCGCTGCGCGCCGATGTGGGCGTTATGATCTCCGCCTCGCACAATCCCTTTGCCGACAACGGCATCAAGCTTTTCGGCCCAGATGGTTACAAGCTGTCGGACGAAATCGAGACGACAATCGAGGACCTGCTCGACCAGGACTTCCAGGCGCAGCTCGCCCCTGCCCACGAAATCGGCCGGGCCAAGCGCGTGGAAGGCGACATCTATCGCTATATCGAATTCGTAAAGCGCACGCTGCCGCGCGACGTGACGCTGCATGGCCTGCGCGTGGCGCTCGACTGCGCCAATGGTGCAGCCTACAAGGTCGCCCCGCTGGCCCTGTGGGAACTGGGTGCCGAAGTGGTCACCATCGGCAATGAGCCGAATGGTACCAATATCAATTTCGAATGCGGCTCCACCCATCCCTCCGCGCTGCAGAAGAAGGTCCATGAAACCCGCGCCGATATCGGCATTGCGCTGGACGGCGACGCCGACCGCGTGATCATCGTCGATGAGAACGGTGCCATCATCGATGGCGACCAGTTGATGGCCGTGATTGCCGAATTCTGGGCCAATGACCAGTTGCTGAAAGGCGACGGGATCGTTGCGACGGTGATGTCCAATCTCGGCCTCGAACGCTTCCTCGGCGACAAGGGCCTGTCGCTGGCGCGCACCAAGGTGGGCGACCGTTATGTCGTTGAACATATGCGTCGCAACAATTTCAATGTCGGCGGCGAGCAGTCCGGCCATATCGTGCTGTCGGACTTTGGCACCACCGGCGACGGTCTCGTGGCAGCGCTGCAGATCCTGGCAGCCGTCAAGCGCACGGGCAAGACAGTCAGCGAAATCTGCAACCGCTTCGAGCCCGTTCCGCAGCTCTTGCGCAATGTACGCTATGCCGGCGGAAAGCCGCTGGAAGACAAGCGGGTCAAACAGGCGATCAAGGATGCTGAAGCCGAACTGGCAACCTCCGGTCGCCTCGTCATCCGTCCATCCGGCACGGAGCCGCTGATCCGCGTGATGGCCGAAGGTGACGATCGCAGCCAGATCGAGCGGATCGTCAACGATCTTGTCGGCGTTATTGCAGGTGCCAAAAGCGCGGCAGCCTGACAAAAAAGGAGGTGCGCAGCATGAGCTGTCAAACGAAGCGCCCCTCCCCTCCAGATCTGCCAGCGACCATGCAAGCCATCGTCACGACCGGCACCGGCGGCTACGACAAGCTTGAACTTCAGACCGTGCCGATCCCTGAGCCGGCAAGGGGCGAAGTCTTGCTGCGGGTTCTGGCAGCCGGGGTCAACAACACCGAAATCAATACGCGCCTGGGCTGGTATTCCGCATCGGTGCGCACCGGTACGGAGGGCGCAGGTGAAGATCCACCGACACCCCGCGACGATGGCGGTTGGAACAAGACCACGCCCTTTCCCTTCATCCAGGGAACCGATTGCTGCGGCGAAGTCGTCAAGGTCGCCGCAGACGGTGACAAGAGCCTGATCGGCGCAAGAGTGCTGGTGCGCGCCTGCATGCGCCCGAAAGGTTTTGCCTCCATGGACAACATCTGGATGGGGTCCGATTTCGACGGAGCCTTCGCGCAATTCGTGAAAGTGCCGGCGCAGGAAGTATTTCCCATCGAGTGTCCGTGGACGGATGCCGAGCTCGCGACCATTCCCTGCGCCTATGGCACCGCTGAAAACATGGTTCACCGCGCCGGCATCTCCAAAGATATGCGCGTGCTGATCACCGGCGCCTCCGGCGGCGTGGGCTCGGCTGCGGTTCAACTGGTCAAACGTCGCGGTGCGGAGGTGGTCGCCATCTCCACCAAGGCCAAGCACGATGCGATCCGGGCAATCGGTGCCGATCGCATGATTGATCGCAATGCGGATGCTGTTGAGCTTCTGGGCGAAGAAAGCATCGACGTCGTCATCGACAATGTCGCCGGCTCCGGTTTCGGTGCCATGCTCAAGCTGTTGAAGCGCGGCGGCACCTATGTGTCTTCGGGCGCAATCGCCGGTCCGCTGGTCGAGTTGGATATGCGGACCTTCTATCTGAAGAACCTGATGCTGATCGGTTGCACGGCCTGGGACGAAGCGGTCTTTCCCAACCTTGTCTCCTACATCGAGCGCGGAGAGATCCGTCCTCTGCTGGAGCGCACCTATCCGCTCGAGCAGATCGCCGATGCCCAGCGCGACTTCCTGCAGAAACGCCATGTCGGCAAGATCGTTCTCATTCCGCCAGCCTGACAGGGACGGGTGACTGTGAAAGCAGTCAGGCAGACACGAAAAAGCCCGGCATCCTGAGACACCGGGCTTCGGCATTCACGTCATATCAAGGCTTAAGCCGAAAGCTTGGCCATGACTTCATCGTCGACTTCGAAGTTCGAATAGACGTTCTGCACGTCATCATCGTCTTCCAGCGTATCGATGAGCTTCATCAGCGAAATCGCTTTTTCCTCGTCGACAGGAATAGTGTTCTGGGGACGCCAGATGGCCTTCACCGACTCAGCTTCACCAAGAGCTTCTTCAAGCGCCTTGGAAACCTCTCCGATATCCTCAAACGCGCAATAGATGCTGTGGCCGTCCTCGCTGGAGGCAACGTCTTCGGCACCGGCCATGATGGCAGCTTCCATGACAGCATCAGCATCGCCAACCTCTTCCTTGTAGACGATTTCTCCCACATGGTCGAAGGAGAAGGAAACAGATCCGGTTTCGCCCAACGCACCGCCGGCCTTGGAAAAGGTCGAGCGCACCGAGGATGCGGTCCGGTTGCGGTTGTCCGTCAGCGCCTCAACGATGACGGCAACGCCGCCCGGTCCATAGCCTTCGTAGCGGATCGCATCATAAGTCTCGGCATCCGCACCCGACGCCTTCTTGATGGCACGGTCGATGTTGTCCTTGGGCATGGACTGCGCCTTGGCGTTCTGGACGGCCAGACGCAGCGCCGCGTTCATGGACGGGTCGGGCAAGCCTGACTTCGCAGCAACGGTGATTTCGCGCGCAAGCTTGGAGAACATTTTGGAACGGATACCGTCCTGCTTCCCCTTGCGATGCATGATATTTTTAAACTGTGAATGGCCAGCCATGGCACCCCTGATCACGTCTCTGTTTTGAATGAGCGCCTTATAGAAGTGATGGAGCCTTCATTCAAGGGCATCGGGCAAATCGGTCGATTTGGAATGGTGCAAAGTTACTTGTCCCATCCGTGGAACATAGACGGCCCGCTTCCGTTTTTGTGGTGAAACTCCGCAAGAAGAAGGAATTTGAAATGGTCAGTCTGTCAAAGGCACGCGAAGAACCGGTAAAGCAGCTCTGGGAAGAGATCGACGGCGTTCATGCCGGTATGTTGGGTCTGTCAGGCACCGACATGCACATGCAACCCATGGCGCCGTTTGCCGATCCTCAGGCCAATACGATCTGGTTCTACGTCAAGAAAGATTCCGATCTGATGCAGAAGCTGCGCCCCGGCGCCCGCGCGCATTTTTGCGTCATCGGGAAGGACCACGACTATCACGCCTGCCTGAGCGGCACCCTGACCGAGCGCAAGTCCAAGGACAAGATCGATGAATACTGGAGTTCGGTCGTTGACGCCTGGTTTGAAGGCGGCAAGCAAGATCCGACGCTCACGATGATCGCGCTTCACATTGACGATTGCGAATTCTGGGCTTCGACCGGAAACCCGTTGCGCTTCGGTTGGGAAATCGCCAAGGCCAATCTCAAGGACGAAGCGCCCGATGTCGGCGTCCACAGCAAGCTGTCCTTCGCCTGACATCGAAACCGATCCATCAACAAGGCCCGCGTGGAAGTTCCGCGCGGGCTTTTCTACATCATGCCGCGCAGGACGAGGATAAGTGGCTTGTCCGGCAAGTTCCGCATGGACACAGTGACCGCAGCGCTGTCGGAAATGCTCACATCGAACTTGCCGTCGAACATGGCAAGAAAGCTTGCAAGCGGCGGTCCCGGTCTGTGCATGGGCAGGATCAGCGCTGAACGCAGACGCTGAATGACAAGGCTCATGCTTTGCGCGCCCATCGTCAGACCGCCATCGACCGGAACCATCACGATGTCCAGACGGCCAATTTCGGCATAATGCGCATCCGTCAGTTCGTGGTGCAGATGGCCGAGATGACCGATACATAATCCGGCAATCTCGAATATGAAGATCGAGTTTCCGTTCTCCTCGAACCCGCCATAGGAGCGGATGTCTGTGGAGACATTCCGGATATAGGTGTCGCCAAGTGTCAGATGATGACTTACCTTCTCGCCCGGCACATCGGCCCAGCCATGCAGCACATGACGGATACCCGGATCGGGGTTGAGCGTGAAATGGCTGGAATGCGCCTTGTTCATGGTGACCACATCGGGTCTGAGCGGTGAACGGAGCCAGCCATTATAGTCGGTGGCAATGGATACTCCGCCCGGACTTTCAATCAAAAACGTCGAATGCCCGAGAAAGGAAATCGTCACATCTTCAGCGAAGTCCGCGGGCAGCGCAGACGTCTTCGGCGTGAAGTTCGCAAACATCACCTTCGGCAGGTTTTGCGCAATAAGCTGACATTGGCTGACGGGCGGACGGTCCTCCTGAGCTGCCACTGGGACAGTCAGTATCATCAGACCCGTAAAAGCCAAGGCAAGTATCCGCAGCATCATGCCGCTCCCGCGCCGTCAACCAATGGACTACAGGATGCGGGAGCGGCGCACATCGGTAAAGGTGCGATGCGGAAAGTTATCCTCACATTTTTGTCATCCGCATCGCATGACGTTTGCGAAGATGGATCAGCGCCAGAAAGAGGGAATGTTCTCCGCGAGCCTCGGCCCGATCCGGAGCGGCTCGATTTTCTCGGCCAGACCTGTCCTGTCGGAGATCTCCACGCCGACACCGCAAATGGTGGCAGGCCCATTGGCCGCCTCGAACCGACCTTTCGGCATTTTCGAGATAAAGCGGTTGAGCGGCTCTTCCTTGTCCATCCCCAGCGACGAGTCATAATCGCCGCACATGCCGGCATCCGACATATAGGCCGTGCCGCCGTTCAGGATCTGGTGATCTGCCGTTGGAACATGCGTATGGGTTCCAACGACGAAGCTCGCACGGCCATCGACGAAATGGCCGAAGCACTGCTTTTCACTCGTGGCTTCCGCATGAAAATCGAACACGATGGCATCGGCCTGTTCCTTCAGCGGGCATGCGGCCAGAATGGCTTCTGCTGATTTGAAGGGGTCGTCCAGTTCCGGATGCATGAAGACGCGGCCCATGATATTGGCCACCAGGACCCGCGCACCGTTGCGGGCGTAATACACGCTGGAGCCGCGGCCGGGCGTGCCTGCGGGATAATTGGCCGGACGCAGGAACTGGTCATGGCGTTCGCAATAGGAAATCGCTTCCTTCTGGTCCCAGACGTGATTTCCCGTGGTCACCACATCGGCACCGGCATTGATCGTTTCGAGAAAAATATCCTCGGTGATACCAAAGCCACCAGCGGCATTCTCACCATTGACGATCACGAAATCGAGCTTCAGGTCGGACACCAGACCCGGCAGACGGTTCCAAACCGCTGTACGTCCGGTCTTTCCAACCATGTCACCCAGGAATAGCAGCCTCATTTTCAGCCCCGTTAAATCGAAAGATTGCGCAATCCGCTTTCGGTCAGGATCGCGTCGAGGCCAACGTCATGCGGTTCAAACGGCACTTCTGGCACTTCCTGGCAGTCAAATGCAACGCCGATCAGCACCGGATTGGCACCTTTTGCTCTTAAACGGGCAATGGCGCGGTCATAATGACCGGCTCCATAGCCAATTCGATTGCCCCTCGCGTCGAATGCGGCAAGCGGCATCAGCATGATCTCGGGATCGAGAACCTCAGCCTCCGGTCCCGGACCACGCGTCCCGAAGCCGGTGGACACCAGTTCTGCACCCGGCAACAACGCGCGAAACACAATCGTCTCCCGGTCAATGACAACCGGTAAACAAAGGCGCGCGCCCCGCGCCTTGAGCTTGCCCATCAATGGCCGCACATCGACTTCAGAGCGAATCGGGAAAAAACCGGAAATGATGGCACCGGGATCGAACGTGATTGCGTCGCCCGCGTGATCGGCCATGGCAAGGCTGGCCTCGATGCGGACTTCCGCATTGATTGCATCTCTGAGCGCCAACCGTTCGGTGCGGATCAGAGCCTTGGCTTGCCTGTTGTCCATCTCATCATTCCCTGAAAGACTGGTGCCCTTATCCAATGGCGCACATTTCTTTGCAAGGATGCGACGAACGAAAGGCCAATGCGATGCAACAGGGCCGTGTAATTAATATGTACGCACACTCAAATTTAACGAATGAGATTTATTATTCGGACATCGAATTCAACGTTGGGGTTTTTGCAGATGAGGGTTTTCTCCCGCTTCGGACTGGTCAGCACCATTACGGCCACCGCAATCATCATTTTGATGGCCGCACTTGGCGCGGTCGCGATCGCCATTTCAGGCAGCATCGACGACCGCATTGCCCAGCAGGCGATTGACGGGCAGAATGCCAGCTTGCGCACAGCCGCGACGATCGCCGAACGCGACCTGCCGGGCACCAAGGTGACCTGGGGTCAGGACGGCAATGTGGAGAAGATCGTTGCCGAAAGCATTCCGGCATCCTTCGAAAACCACGACATGATCGACACGGTTGGCCGTATGACCGGTCAGACCGCCACGATCTTCGGTTGGGACGAAGAGAGCAAGGATTTCTGGCGCCGCACCACCAACATCGTCAAGCCGGACGGAAAACGCGCCGTCGGCACGCCGCTCGGCCAGACGGGTGCCGTTTACCCGGTCCTGACGCAGGGCAAGACATTCCGCGGTCAGGCCGTCATTCTGGGCACACCTTATTATACAGTATATGAGCCCATCTTCTCGCCGGCCGGCAAGGTCATCGGCATTCTCTACGCCGGTGTCGGCGCAGCCGAAATCGACAGTGTTGCCCACCAGATGGCCCTGGTCATCGGGGTGACCGCGCTGATCACGCTGATCGTCGCTGCCGGGATCATGACCTTCGTCGCCCGCAAGGTCATGGGCCCATTGCCGAAGCTGACCGGTGTTGCCAGCAAGCTGGCGGATGGCCGTCTCGACATCGAAATTCCGCATCAGGACTACCGCAACGAAATCGGTGCGCTGGCGCGTGCCCTGTCGGTCCTGCATGAAAACACGCTGCAAAAGAAGCAGCTTGAAGAACAGGCCGCCACCAGCCGTGACGAAAACGAACAGGCTGCACGCGACCGTGAGGCCGAAAAGGCTGAAGAAGCAAGCCGCACGGAGGCAGCTGTTTCTGTGCTGGCAAACGGTCTTAACCGTCTGAGCGAAGGCGATTTGACCGTCCGCATCAATGATCCTTTCAGCGGCGGTCTCGAAAAGCTGCGCATCGACTTCAACAACTCGGTCGAAAAGCTCAACGACACACTGGCCCAGCTCAATCAGGAAAGCAGCGGCATTCAGGCCAATGCGTCGGAAATGCGCTCTGCAACCGAGGATCTTTCCAAGCGCACAGAACAGCAGGCTGCATCTCTTGAGGAAACATCCGCAGCGCTCGACGAAATCACGTCTACCGTGAAGAGTTCGTCCGAACGTGCCGAAGAAGCCTCTGAAATGGCGCAGGCTGCCCGCAAGAGCACCGAAAACTCGAGCAAGGTGGTATCCGACGCCGTCGAGGCCATGGGCCGCATCGAAAACGCCTCCAACGAGATTTCCAAGATTATCAACGTGATCGACGAAATCGCGTTTCAGACCAACCTTCTGGCCCTGAATGCCGGTGTCGAAGCTGCCCGCGCTGGCGAAGCCGGCAAGGGATTTGCAGTCGTCGCCCAGGAAGTTCGCGAACTGGCTCAACGCTCTGCCAACGCGGCCAAGGACATCAAGGCGCTCATCACCAAATCCGGTGAGGAAGTGTCAGGCGGCGTCTCGCTTGTGCGCGCCACCGGCGAAGCCCTTGGCACAATCTCCCAGCAGGTGGCCAGCATCAACGACCATATCGGCTCCATCGCCCGCGCTGCCCGCGAACAGGCAACCGGCCTGCAGGAAGTCAACACCGCGGTCAATCAGATGGATCAGTTCACCCAGAAGAACGCAGCCATGGTTGAAGAGACAACAGCCGTGACCCACCGTCTGGCCGACAGCGCAACAGCGCTTGCGACACTGGTCAATCAGTTCTCCACGACGGGCGGAACGACCGCACCGAGCGCGGGCTTCGCACCTTCTCGCCCGGCACCGGCCCCTGTCTACCGCTCTGCCCCGGCTGCACGCGGTCCGGTCGCAGCTCCGGTCAATGCAAAGCCGAAATCCTCTCCGGCGCGCAACATGGTCAACAGCCTCGCCAAGGCTTTCACCCCCGCCAAGAGTTCCGGCGGTAGCGCTGCAGCCGACTGGGAAGAATTCTGATCCCGTAAACCACCATTTGAACCTCTCATAACAAAGGCCCCGTATCCACGATATGGGGCCTTTGTTATGGGTCTTCGAGCACAAGCCCGACAGACTGAAAATTCTCATCCGAAGAGCGAGCCAAGCTATTATGGCGACGGCGCCGGAATGCAGCGGCCTGTCGCGACGCGCGGCACCGGCCTGCCAGGTCGATGCAAAAAACAAGGGAAGTACGATCCACGCAACCGATGGAGTTTTACGATCCTGGGTGCCTACAAAGTAGGTGGGCGCCGTGTAACCAAGCCCACGGGCCTGATCAGGGACAGCTCCCAATGGATCGAGTATGGCCCCAGGGATTGTTTTTCCTGTCGAGAGGCGCAGACCGCATAACCGATATAGGCTTATTCGAAGCCGCATACCAGAGGCGGCCCCACTGAGCGCGATAATAAATTCGCGCCGAGAGCGGGCGTCAGCTTTCCACCGTTTCCGCCTTGTCGACACTTGCCTGACCGTTAAGCTTGCGCGTCAGGCTGTTCAGTCGTGCGGTGAGTTCTGTTACCGCTTGTGTCAGCGCCTCTTCCTTGCGCGCATATTCTTCGGCAGCGCCGTCCTGACCGCTGCGCAAGCTTGCCAGTTCCGTTTCAAGCCCTGAAACCTTTCTGGTGACTTCAGACAGCTCGTCCATGACCATGATGCCGGCCATGACGGTAATGCGCAGATCGCCAATCTCGCCAAACTGGCTTTTCAGATGGCCGACATAGCGATCGAAATCGGTTGCCAGAGAGATCAGGTGATCTTCCTGGCCCTCCTCGCAAGCCATTCGATAGGCTTTTTCATCGATCGTGACTGTAACTTGCGCCATTCTTCCATCCGCATTCCGCCGCCGCACGGCCGATTTACTTGTCGAGAACCGCCCGGATTGTTTCCATCGCGGTCACCAGTCGCCGCGAAACCTCGCGATTGACCTCTTCCAGTCGGTTGGCCCGAAACTCGGATTGATCCAGTTCCTGGGCAAGCCGGGCGCGATCGACATGCACACGTTTGATCTCGCCTTCGGCCTCACCGTTTTCACGGCGGATCTCAGCGCGCATATCTATTGCGTTTTCCAGACCTGAAATGGCCTGTGCCAAGGCGCCAAGCGCCGCGTCAACCTTGCTCTGTGTCGGCATTCGTTAGCCCGGCCCTCGTGAAAAAGGTCACCGAATCGACCCGTAATGATGGTGTGGTGGTATATAAGAGTAGCTGTGGCCAACCGCGTGCGTCAACAAAACCAGAGGTCCATTCGGGTGTGTTATCTGTGGACGGAGGCCGGAAAGTGGCAAACGACAAATTCAGGCGGCGGTATTCACATTTCCATAATCTAACCTACCTCTAACAGGAGGTGCATCATATCGAACCGGCACAGCGCCGCGACGCGCCCTTTTATTGACTTGGCTGCCCTACCTGCTATGGATCAGCCGCCTTAGACGGTCCACGGTTGGGGCCGCCATTCTACGATCAGAAACAAGCGGAAAAGCCATGATTTCTCCTGAAAAATACCAAAGGATGGCGAATGCGATCCGTTTCCTCTCAATGGATGCAGTGGAAAAGGCCAATTCTGGCCACCCGGGCATGCCAATGGGGTGTGCAGACATCGCGACGGTTCTCTTTACTCGATACCTGAAATTTGACCCCAAGGCGCCCAACTGGCCAGACCGCGACCGTTTCGTGCTGTCGGCAGGCCATGGCTCCATGCTTCTCTATTCTCTCCTCTACCTTACGGGTTATGAGGATATGACGATCGAGGACATCAAGCAGTTCCGTCAGCTCGGCTCCAAGACAGCCGGACACCCCGAATACGGCCACGCATCCGGCATCGAAACCACCACAGGCCCTCTGGGCCAGGGTATCGGCAATGCTGTCGGCATGGCCATTGCCGAGCGCAAGCTCGAAGCCGAATTCGGTAGCGACCTGCAGAACCATTATACCTATGCGATCTGCGGTGACGGCTGCCTTATGGAAGGCATCAGCCACGAAGCGATCACGCTCGCCGGTCACCTGAAGCTCAACAAGCTGGTGCTCATCTGGGACAACAACTCCATCACCATCGATGGCGCTGTCAGCCTTTCCGATTCGACCAACCAGATCGCCCGTTTCAAAGCGGCAAACTGGAACACCATCGAAATCGACGGCCACGATCAGGACGAGATCGCATCCGCGATCGAAACTGCTCAGAAGTCCGACCGCCCGACATTCATTGCTGCCAAGACCACGATCGGTTTTGGCGCACCCAACAAGGCCGGCACGCACAAGGTGCATGGTTCACCGCTGGGCGCAGACGAAATTACAGCCGCCCGCAAGGCGCTGGACTGGGACGCAGAAGCCTTCGTCGTTCCAGCTGACGTTCTCGACGCCTGGCGTCTGGCGGGCCTTCGCTCGACCAAGGCCCACAAGGAGTGGGAAGAGCGCCTGGCCGCCACACCTTCGGAGACCAAGGCAGAATTCCAGCGCCGCTTTGCCGGTGATCTGCCCGGCGGTTTCGATACCGCCATCGACACGCTCAAGAAGAAGATTGCCGAAGACAATCCGACTGTTGCAACCCGCAAGGCGTCGGAGAATGTTCTCGAACTCGTCAACGGTCTTCTGGCGGAAACGCTGGGTGGTTCTGCCGACCTGACACCGTCCAACAACACCAAGACAAGCCAGATGGACTCGATCACCCCGACGGATTTCTCCGGTCGCTATATGCATTGGGGCATTCGCGAACACGCCATGGCGGCGGCCATGAACGGCGTCGCCCTTCACGGCGGCCTCATTCCTTACGCCGGTGGCTTCCTGATCTTCTCCGATTACTGCCGTCCATCCGTTCGTCTGGCGGCCCTGATGGGTATTCGTGTCATCCATGTCTGGACTCATGACTCCATCGGCGTTGGCGAAGATGGCCCGACCCACGAACCGGTTGAGCAGATGGCATCGCTGCGCGCCATTCCGGGGCTGGTGATGTTCCGTCCGGCCGACGAAACCGAAACGGCCGAGTGCTGGCAGCTGGCGCTGAAGCAGCATGACCGTCCCTCGGGCCTGGCGCTCACCCGCCAGAACCTGACACCGGTACGCAAGGTCTACGAAGAAAAGAACCTTTGCTCCTACGGCGCCTACGAGCTTGTATCGGCAAGCGATGCCAAGGTCTCGATCTTCGCCTCCGGATCGGAAGTGGAAATCGCGGTCAAGGCGCAGGAAATGCTGTCGCAAAAGGGCATCGCTGCCCGTGTCGTCTCGGTACCAAGCTTCGAACTGTTCTTTGAACAGTCCAAGAAGTATCAGGAAGCCATCATCGGCACCGCACCGGTCAATATCGGCATCGAAGCGGCTGTGCGCGAAGGCTGGGATCAGATCATCGGTCGCGATGGCATCTTCATCGGCATGAAGTCCTTCGGCGCCTCTGGCCCCGCCAAGGAACTCTACAAGCATTTCGGCATCACCGCCGAGGCTGCTGTCGAAGCAGCTCAAGCCAAGCTGGCTTGATTGTTGATCTGCCGCAAGGACTGATGTCCTTGCGGCCCTTATTCATAAACAAGTATCCGTCTATTCCGGGAGACACTGCAATGACTGTAAAAGTTGCCATCAACGGTTTTGGCCGTATCGGCCGTAACGTCCTGCGCGCCATCATCGAGTCGGGTCGTACCGACATCGAAGTCGTGGCCATCAACGACCTCGGCCCGGTCGAGACCAATGCTCACCTGCTGCGTCATGACAGTGTCCACGGCAAGTTCCCGGCCACGGTCAAGGTCGAAGGCGAAAGCATCGTCATCGACGGCGGCAAGCCGATCAAGGTAACGGCGATCCGCGACCCCAAGGACCTGCCATGGGCCGACGTCGATATCGCGATGGAATGCACAGGCATCTTCACCTCCAAGGAAAAGGCATCGCTGCATCTTTCCAACGGTTCCAAGCGTGTTCTCGTCTCGGCTCCGTCTGATGGCGCCGACAAGACCATCGTGTTCGGCGTAAACCACCAGTCGCTGACCAAGGACGACCTCGTTGTCTCCAACGCGTCTTGCACCACCAACTGCCTGGCACCGGTCGCCTATGTCTTGCACAAGGCATTCGGCATCGAAAAAGGCTACATGACGACCATTCATTCCTACACGGGTGACCAGCCAACGCTGGATACGATGCACAAGGATCTCTACCGAGCCCGCGCCGCAGCGCTCTCCATGATCCCGACATCGACTGGCGCCGCCAAGGCTGTCGGTCTCGTGCTGCCGGAACTGAAGGGCAAGCTCGACGGTTCCTCGATTCGCGTGCCAACGCCGAACGTCTCGGTCGTTGACCTGAAGTTCGTGCCATCGCGCAATGTCACCGCCGAAGAAGTCAATGCTGCCATCAAGACCGCTGCCGAAGGCGAGTTGAAGGGCATCCTGGCCTATTCCGACGAGCCGCTGGTGTCCGTCGACTTCAACCATGACGCTCACTCGTCGAGCTTCGCCTCCGCCCAGACCAAGGTGCTGGACGGCAACTTCGTGCGCATCCTGTCCTGGTATGACAACGAGTGGGGCTTTTCCAACCGCATGGCCGACACAGCTGTCGCCATGAGCAAGCTCATCTAATTGTTTCTGGCCTGAAAAGGTCGGTATCTTAAAAAGATCGGAAGGCGGCGCGGAAAACTTCGCGCCGCCTTTTTATCGTCTCAAGACAGGGGAGAACCGGAACGACACGCCGGACCAAGTCCGATAGCGGCAGGCATTGAAAAAATGCGTTGGAAATAACGTATTGTTGACAGCTGCCTCAACACTGCCAAGCTTGACGTCTAAGGGTACGGAAACGACACTTACCCGCCTTGATGTGACTCGCGCCCCCTGTTCGGGAGAGGCGGAGCACTTCCACCCCATACTGCAGAGGTTACCGGATTGGACGCATTTTATCTCATCACACTTGTGTTGACCGCGCTGATCCTGCTTGCCGCCTTTTCAAGCCTGCTCGCCTTTCGTTTTGGCGCACCTTTGCTGCTTCTTTTCCTGCTGATCGGCCTTCTGGCCGGGGTGGATGGGCTGGGCATTGATTTTTCCAGCAACGAGACGGCCTATGCGGTCGGCTCCATCGCTCTCTCCGTCATCCTGTTCGATTCCGGGTTCAGAACCTCGCTGCAGTCCTTCAGGATTGCAGCCTTCCCGGCAATCACCATGTCGAGTGTCGGGGTCCTTTTGACGACTGGCCTTTTTGGCCTGTTGGCAAGCTATCTGATTGGCTTCTCGCTACTCGAAGGCATGCTGCTGGGTGCCATCGTCTCGTCCACCGATGCGGCGGCTGTGTTCTTTCTGCTGCGTATCGGCGGCATTCATATTCGTGAGAAAGTGCGATCCACGCTGGAGGTGGAATCCGGCACCAACGACCCTATGGCGATCTTCCTGACGATTGCCATCGTGTCGCTTCTGTCTGAAGGCGGGGCTGAAGCAGACTTGAACTTCGGCCTGGTAAAGCTGTTCATCCAGCAGATGGGCATGGGCCTGCTGCTGGGGCTGATCGGCGGCTACATTATCGTTTTCATCGTCCGTCACCTGCGCATAGAGCGCGGTCTGCTGCCGATCATCGTGCTGGCACTCTCGCTCGCAGTGTTCTCATACACCGGTGCAGTCGGCGGCAGTGGCTTCCTGGCGGTCTATGTCGCGGGCATTTTCACCGGCAACAAGAAGATCCCCGCAAACTCGTCGATCTCGCGATTTCAGGATGGCATGACCTGGCTTGCACAGATCGTCATGTTCCTCATTCTGGGGCTTCTGGCAACGCCGTCACAATTCACCGTGATCCTCTTGCCCGCAGTGCTGCTGGCCCTGTTCCTCGTCTTCATCGCTCGCCCTCTTGCCGTCTGGCTCTGCCTTTTGCCTTACGACTTCACCCAGAAGGAAACGACCTTCATAGCCTGGGTGGGCCTGCGCGGCGCGGTCTCAATCCTACTTGCGATCCTGCCCATCCTCGGCGGCCTCGAAAATGGCCAACTATACTTCAACATCACCTTCATTGTGGTGATGATGTCACTGGCGATCCAGGGCTGGACCATCAAGCCACTGGCCAAGGCCCTGCGCCTCATCATCCCGCCGCGCATGGGCGCGGTGGAGAAATACGAGCTCGACCTTCCAGGTGCCGCCAATCACGAACTGATCTCCTACCGCGTTGCGCCCAACAGCCCGATCTTGAGTGGTGGCCGCATTCCGCGCTGGTCCATGCCCTCGCTTGTCATTCGCGACGGCAAGTCCATGCGCTACCAATATGCCGGTCGGCTGCGCGAAAACGACCAGGTCTATCTGTTCGTCGCCCCCGGCTATTCCCATCTGCTCGACCGTCTGTTTGCCGAAAAGGCAAACCTCAACGCGGACGACAACGAGTTTTTCGGCATGTTTGCAATCTCGCCGGCAAGACCTGTCGAGGAGCTTGAAGCAGCCTATGGACCGGGCCTGATCAGCGAAGGCGACAAGGGCAAGACTGTCGGGGAGTTCTTTGAAGCCAAGCTTGGCGGACGCCCGGAATATGCGGATCGGCTGCGCGTTGGCAATGTGATCCTCATCGTGCGCGATACCGATGAAAATGGCCATGTCGCCTCCGTCGGCATATCGCTCGAGGCCGTGACCCGGTCGACCAACGTGCCGATATTCCTCAACATGCGCGAACTGGTACACAGTTTTCGTGACGCAGTACGCCGCTACCGCGCCCGCCGTCATAGGGATGTGCCGGACGAAAAATCCTCCTGATTGCCTTGCACCGGAATATGAGCGGTGTAAGGTCCGCCCCGTTTCGACCAATACAGAGCAACCATCATAACGACGGGTATTTTCATGCCGGCTTTCAAGACACTTGACGACCTCTCCGACATCGCGGGCAAGCGCGTGCTCGTCCGTGTGGACCTCAATGTTCCGATGAAAGACGGAAAGGTGACCGATGCAACCCGCATAGAGCGCGTGGCCCCCACCATTCAGGAACTGTCGAACAAGGGCGCAAAGGTCATCCTGCTTGCTCATTTCGGCCGCCCGAAGGGTGAAGTCGTCGCCGATATGTCGTTGAAACTGGTTGCGCCAGCCGTCGAGGAAGTGCTCGACCAGCACGTCGCCTTCGCCAGCGATTGCATTGGCGCTCCCGCCACTGAGGCCATCGCGAAAATGGGCAATGGCGATATCCTGCTGCTGGAAAACACCCGCTTCCACAAGGGCGAAGAAAAGAACACGCCTGAATTCACAGCCCGTCTGGCAGAAAATGGCGACCTCTATGTGAATGACGCCTTCTCCGCAGCCCACCGTGCCCACGCCTCGACCGAGGGGCTTGCGCATCATTTGCCAGCCTATGCAGGGCGCACCATGCAGGCTGAGCTTGAAGCCCTGGAAAAGGGCCTCGGCAAACCTGAGCATCCGGTTGTGGCCATTGTCGGCGGCGCCAAGGTTTCAACCAAGATCGACCTGCTGCAAAACCTCGTCACGCGGGTCGATGCGCTCGTGATCGGTGGCGGCATGGCCAATACCTTTATCGCCGCACAGGGCATTGATGTCGGCAAGTCGCTCTGCGAACACGATCTGGCAGACACCGCAAAGGCAATCATGGCCGAAGCCGAGAAATCCGGCTGCGCCATTGTTCTGCCGCTGGACGGCGTTGTCGCGCGCGAGTTCAAGGCAGACGCCGACAATGAAATCGTCGACATTCACGCCATCCCGGCCGACGCCATGATGCTGGATGTCGGACCGAAATCGGTAGACGCCGTCAACGAATGGATCTCCAAGGCAGCAACACTCGTCTGGAACGGTCCGCTCGGCGCATTCGAGATTTCCCCCTTCGACAGGGCAACGGTCTCAGCCGCCAAACACGCAGCAGAACAGACAAGGGCCGGTAATCTGGTGTCCGTCGCCGGCGGCGGTGACACTGTCTCTGCACTCAACCATGCAGGCGTCGCAGACGACTTTACCTATGTCTCGACTGCCGGTGGTGCCTTCCTCGAATGGATGGAAGGCAAGGAACTTCCAGGCGTCGCCGTCCTCCACGGCTGACAGGGTTTTGAGGCGGGTTGGACATGTTTTCGGCCTGCCTCACACCAAGCTTGAAAAATACTTGTAGACTTTCAAACGATTGAAACGATTTCAATCGTTTCAATAACTTAGCCCGCCATTTTCCTGCCGCTAAACTTCTGGTATCGCGCTTGTATCTTGGATGTGGAGAAAGCTATGAGTGAACGTCTCGAAGACATTGCCGAAAAGATGATGGCCGACGGCAAGGGATTGCTGGCCGCAGACGAGTCCACCTCGACGATTAAGAAACGTTTCGACAGCATCGACCTTGAATCCACCGAAACCTCGCGTCGCGACTATCGCGAGATGCTGTTTCGTACGGACGAAGCGATGAAGAAGTGCATCTCAGGCGTCATCATGTTTGAAGAGACGCTGTTTCAAAAGGCAGCCGACGGCACTCCCTTCGTCGATCTCATCAAGGCAGCCGGCGCGGTCCCCGGCATCAAGGTCGATACCGGCGCAAAGCCCATGGCAGCCTTTCCCGGAGAGACCATCACGGAAGGCCTCGACGGTCTGCGCGAGCGTCTTGGCGACTATTACAAGGCCGGCGCCCGCTTTGCCAAATGGCGCGGCGTGATCACCATCTCCGAAGGCCTTCCGACCTGGGGATCGATCAAGGCGAACTCCCAGGCACTGGCCCGCTATGCGGCGCTCTGCCAGGAAGCCGGCATCGTGCCGATCGTCGAACCGGAAGTCCTGATGGACGGCAAGCCCGGCACCCACTCCATCGAGACCTGCTACGAAGTCACCGAAAAGGTGTTGCAGACGGTCTTTGCCGATCTTTTTGATGCACGTGTCATGCTCGAAGGGATGATCCTGAAGCCCAACATGGTCATCGACGGCAAAAATGCCCGCAAGGCATCTGTCGATCAGGTTGCCGAAATGACGGTAAAGCTGCTGAAGCGCAACGTCCCCTCTGCCGTACCCGGCATTGCCTTCCTCTCCGGCGGCCAGAGCTCGGAAGAAGCGACGGCGCATCTCTCCGCCATGAATTCCGGCTATGATCTTCCCTGGGCGCTGACCTATTCCTATGGCCGTGCTCTGCAGGAAGATGCACTGAAAGCCTGGGGCGGCAAGACGGAAAACGTCGCCGCTGGACAGCGCGCCTTTAACCACCGCGCCCACATGAACAGCCTGGCTGCCAAGGGGAACTGGAAGAAGGAACTGGAAAAGGCTGCCTGAACGCACCAGTCCGGTCCGGATTTATTGTTGTGATGACAAAAAGCCCCGTTCGAACGGGGCTTTTTTCATTGTAGCGTGGAAAGCCTGATCCCAGGAAAGAGCCGATGCCGCATTATCCCTTCACAACTGTCGATGTCTTCACCACCAAGCGCTTCGGCGGCAATCCGCTGGCGGTCATCACCGATGCCCGTGGTTTGACCAGCAAGGCGATGCAGGCAATCGCAGCGGAATTCGGCTATGCGGAAACCACCTTCGTCTTGCCACCGGAAAACCCAGCGCATTCCGCTCAAATACGCATTTTTACGCCAGTGACGGAAGTCCCCTTTGCAGGTCACCCCAATGTCGGAACTTCATTCGTCCTCGGCCATCAGAAGGACATCTTCGGCAAGCCTCCCGGCGAACGACTGATCTTCGAGGAGGCTGCCGGACTGGTGGAGATCGACCTTGTCCGTGAAGGCGGCAGGTTGAGCAGCAGCATTCGTGCGCCAAGACAGCTTTCCCTCGGCAGCAGCGTTGATGTCGATCTTGTTGCGCGCTGCGCATCATTGGCGGTCGGCGACATCGACTTGAGCAATCATGCGCCCCTCTTCCTCTCTGTGGGTCTTAAATTTGTGGTGGCCGAGGTGACCGATCTGGATGCACTCGGCAGGGCACAGCCGGTAAAATCGGTCTTTCTGGAGGGCGTACAGCGCTATCCTCATGAAGAAAGCGATTTCGCCCTTTTCCTCTACACGAGACTAAAGGGCGACAGCCATTTACGCGCCCGCATGTTTGCACCGCTCGACAACGTGAGCGAAGATCCCGCGACCGGAAGCGCCTCGGCTGCGCTTGCCGCCTTCCTCTCAACGCTTCGCGAGCCCGGAAAAGAGTGCATGGACATTCTGATCGAACAGGGTGTGGAAATGGGACGACCGAGCGAAATCCGACTATCTGTTCGCAAGCGCGAAGACGGAGATCGCGATGTGCGCATCTCCGGCAACAGCGTGTACGTGATGTCCGGGACGATTGAAGTGTGAAGGCATCAGGGCCGCAGCAGCAGTGTCAGTGACCAGATCAAAAAGGCGATCAACGCGATTTTCCAGAAGTCGCTTCGCCGTCTAAGCCCGGGAAACCCGAGCGGTTTTATAATCTGCACGGCCATGGCAAGGATAAGAAACAGGCCTATTACTTTGGTCATGAATGTCCTTCGCTCTTGGCCTTTCCCGTAGACCGGATACAGTCCCGGGTCAAAATGAACCCCGCAAAAGATTCGCCAAATCGATCCTATAGTGCAACAATCGCACTGCAACAAAACATGCGCATAGACGTTTCACCGGTAGCCTCCGTCACTTCTTCCCACATCGAATAGACGAAAAAATCCTTCATGAAACGAAATCTTCTACCTGTTCTCGCCCTTCTGTCAGGCGTCTTGTTCCTGTTTCTGGGCAACGGTCTTCACAGCCTTCTGCTCCCCGTTCGCGGTTCGCTTGAGGGCTATTCCAACGAAGTCCTCGGTCTTCTCGGTACATCCTGGGCATCGGGCTTCGTTGCGGGCTGTTTCTTTGCGCCAAAACTTGTTCGCCGCATAGGCCATGTCAGGGCATTCTCCTGCTTCATCGCCATGATCGCCATCATCGCCCTGACAACGGGTGTCCTGATCGACGAGTATTCCTGGGTTCTATTGCGCGCACTGACCGGCTTCTGCACCGCCGGTACGACGATGATCATTGAGAGCTGGCTGAACGAGCGCGCGACCAATGAAAGCCGCGGCACCATTTTCTCATTTTATACGACCGTGACGCTCGTTGGCGTCGTCGGCGGCCAGATGCTGGTCGGATTGGGCAATCCGTCGACAACGATCCTCTTCATGATCTGCGGCATTCTCTACTGCTTCGCCATGCTGCCGACCACGCTGTCGAATGCAGCCTCCCCGCAGCCGCTCAAATCCGTGAAGCTCGACCTTCGTAGTCTCTATCGCAATTCGCCCGTCTCTTGCGTCGGCATCCTGCTCATCGGCATCGCCAATGGCGCCTATGGCACGCTTGGCGCGGTATTCGCCTCACGGGCGGGCCTGACACCGGCTCAGATCGCCATCATGCTCGGCATCACCATTGCCATGGGTGCACTGGCACAAATGCCGGCCGGCAAGGTCTCGGATATGACCGACCGTCGTTATGTGCTGGCAGCGCTCGCCACCGTATCGGCAGTCGCCGCCCTGCTGATTGTCGCCATCGAGCCGTCCAATGTCATCATGATGATTGTGTTGGTGGCCCTATACGGAACAGCTGCAAACGCGCTCTATCCGATCGCGGTTGCCCACGCCAACGACTTCGCCTCCTCGGACGAATTCGTTAAAGTATCCGGTGGCCTGCTGCTCTTGTTCGGTATTGGTACAATCATTGGCCCGACGGTTGGCGGTCCCGTGATGACGATACTGGGACCCTATATGCTGTTTGCGGTGACGGCTGTTGCCCATATATCCTTGGCTGCCTATGCCATCTTCAGAAGCCGCGTCCGCGCAGCGATCCCCGTGGAAGATCGCGAACTCCGCCCTGCGATGACGAATGGCACTCAATACAGCACGCCAGAAAGCCTCCAGCTTGACCCGCGCTCTATGCCGAAGCAGGATCCTGCCAAACAGGCAGCGGAATAGCATCGGGAGGACACTATGGCATTTATGGATGAAGAACGGCCCAAGAAGCCGGCAGCCCACGAACTGGGCTGCGACCTCTCCATGATCTCGGCAGATGAGTTGCAGATCCGGATTTCTCTATTGCAAGAGGAAATCCAGAGACTGGAAGCAGAGTATGTGCGAAAGCAGGCAGGCCGCAGCGCAGCTGAAAGTCTGTTTCGTTCCTAATTGATACATAAATATTACTTGGGAATCAGCCATATCGCCTGTTTATCGCGTCTTTTAAGGACTTCGTTAACTTGCCGTTAACTGTTTAAAACCATGATGTGCATGTCCGGATCTTTCTGGACTCAGGCAGTTTCACCTTCTGGCGAATTGGTCTGATTTTTCTCCCTGTTTTACCTTGAGAGCCGCTTTTGCGGCTCTTTTTTTCGTCGCCACAATGCTTACATGAAATTGTGGGAATTAACCCTTTCTTAAGAATCGGCTTGCGCATTTCAGGTATTGATATCATCGTATTTATCAACGAATGGAACCCGGACATATCATCGTCCGTTAATGTATTAAGTTTTGCGTAGAACAGGGAATCAATCTCGATGTCGGAACTTGGAATGAACACGATCAATTTTGCCGGCCACGCCGCCGCATCATCCCAGTTCAAGGCGACCTACGCTGAAGGTATGGGCCTGGTGGAAGAAACCGCAGCTTACCTGGACGGCCCCGGTCGTGCAGCTGCGAAAGTTCTGCCCCGCATGGCTTCCGTTCTATACGCTGCTGAATCGATGCGCCTGACAACCCGTTTGATGCAGATGGCCTCGTGGCTGTTGCTGCAACGCGCTGTAAACAATGGCGAAATGAGCCGGGATCAGGTCATTTCCGAAAAGAGCAAGGTGCGCCTCGACGGCTTCAACGTCGACCGCTCGGCTCCCGGTTGGAACGATCTTCCAGAAGGCTTCCGCGATCTTGTCGAACGCTCGCTGCGCCTGCAAAACCGCATCGCCCTTCTCGACCGCGAAATCTATCGTCCTTCGGATGACCTGGTGGCGGCCAATACCGAGAACCGAGTTCAGGCCCAGCTTGATCTGCTGCGAACCGCTTTCAGTGGCATCTGATCGCCTAGGATAATTGTTTTTCGAAAGCCCGGCCTGCTGATTCGCAAGCCGGGCTTTCGCCATTTTGGCACTGTTTTCGCGCGAAAAGTTATTTATCCACAATTATTGAGTGTGTTATCTTCTCTCCATCAGAGGGAGGGAACCATGACGAAGTTCATTCTGTCGATCGACGGCGGCGGCATACGCGGAATCATTCCAGCCGTCATTCTCCGTGTCTTGCAACAGAAGCTTGCTGACAAGAACAAGAAACTACCGCTTCACCGCTACTTCCACATGATTGCCGGCACATCGACCGGCGCGATCATTAGCGCCGGCCTCACCTGCCCCAAGCCTGGAAAACCGGAGGAAAGTGCTGCAGATCCCGATACGCTGGTTGAGGTTTACCGCAACAGGGGAAAGGAGATCTTCGACACATCGATCTTTCGCAAGCTCGCCAATCTCGGTGGGATTGTCGAAGAGCGCTATGACGCGCGCCCGCTGGAGAACATCCTGATCGAAATGCTTGGCAAGAACACCGAGATCGGCCATGCGCTCAGCACCGTCCTGATAACCGGCTATGATATCAAGAACCGTTCTGCGGTGTTCATGACCAATGCCGACAAGAAAAACGAGCGCTTCCGCTTCTGGCAGGCCGTGCGCGGTTCATCGGCAGCGCCCACATATTTCGAGCCGGCTCTGGTTGAGGACCTTTCGGTTCCAAAAAGCAGCGCGGACCGCCTGATCGCCATGATCGATGGCGGCGTCTTTGCCAATGATCCAGGCATTGCAGCCTATGTGGAGGGCAGCAAGCTCGGTTGGCGCGACAATGGCAACAAGATGGTGATTCTGTCCATCGGCACCGGCTCGGCCAACCGGCCGATCCCCTATCAGGAAGCCAGGAACTGGGGCGCTGCCGGCTGGATAAACCCCTTCAACAACACGCCGCTCATTTCGGTCCTCATGCAGGGACAGGCCAGCACCGCCTCCTACCAGCTCAACAAACTGCTGAACGGCGATCAGGGCGGTTTTCGGCTTGGAGGCACCACGGTCACCAAGGACAACCGGGCGGACCTGCATTATTTTCGGATAGATGCGCCACTCACAGGTGTTAGCGACGCGCTGGACGATGCGACGCGGGACAACATTGACAAGCTTGAAAGCTTCGCCAAAACGCTGGCCAGGACCTATGATATGGCGCTTGACGAGATCGCCGAACGTTTATCGGCAACCTGAAACCCCGGACGGTCAGCCATAAAAAAAGCCCGGCGAACCGGGCTCTTTTTTCGTAAACCGTATCGACAGGCGATATCAGAGGCCGAGGCCGCCGAAGCGCTTGTTGAACTTCGACACGCGACCACCACGGTCCAGCATCTGCTGGTTGCCGCCGGTCCATGCCGGATGCGAGGTCGGGTCGATTTCGAGGTTCATGACGCCGCCTTCAGCGCCCCAAGTCGAAAATGTTTCGTACTCGGTGCCGTCGGTCATGACCACTTTGATCTTGTGGTAGTCGGGATGGATATCAGCCTTCATAACGATCTTCCTGATCTTGCCAGGGTCCATTTGACGCAATTGCGTCACGGGACCTTATTCAATAAATGAAGCCGCAGTCCGATCAGGCCACGGCTTCCCAATTCGATGCGGTGCCTATACATGAAGGTCGCGAGGATAACAAGAGCCGATGAACGACAAGCGCGGCCGATATGAACAGAGGTATTGAAGTGAGCGAACAAGATGGCAAAGAAACCACAAAAAAGCGCTCTCTCAAGCCACTCTCGCATCTGATACCCTTCATCATGCGCTATCGCGGCATGGTCGGCGGCGCGCTTTTCTTTCTGGTTCTGGCAGCCGCCGCCACTCTGACGCTGCCGCTTGCCATACGCCGCATGGTCGATCACGGCTTCAACGCAGCCGACAGCGCCTTCATCAACGCCTATTTCGCCATGCTGATCGTCATCGCCATCATTTTGGCCATCGCCAGCGCCATGCGCTACTACTTTGTCATCAGCATCGGCGAGCGAATTGTCTCGGATCTGCGTCAGGATGTCTTCTCCCATGTCGCCTCGCTGTCGCCGGAGTTCTTTGACGTCAATCAGTCGGGCGAAATTGTCTCGCGGTTGACCGCAGACACAACCCAGATCAAATCGGCGGTCGGCGCCACGGCCTCGCTGGCGCTGCGCAATTCCATCCTCTGTCTCGGCGCCATCGGCATGATGATCTATACCAGCCCGCGCCTTGCCGTCCTGGTTCTGGTTGCAATTCCCCTCATCCTGTTTCCGATCATCGCCTTCGGTCGCAAGGTCCGCCAGCGCTCGCGCATTGCACAGGACATGCTGGCCGATGCTTCTGCCTTCGCCAGCGAGACGATTGCCGCCACCCGTACGATCCAGGCCTTCAATGGCGAGAAAGTCGCCGCAGCCCGTTACGGCGGCGCAGTGGAGACCGCCTACAATGCCGCGCGCGCCGCCATACGCTCCCGTGCACTGCTGACAGGCGTGGCCATCACCCTCGTCTTCGGAAGCGTTGTCGCCATCCTCTGGGTCGGCGCACAGAGTGTTCTGTCCGGCACCATGACCGCGGGAACGCTTGGCCAGTTCCTGCTCTATTCCGTGATTGCCGCAGGCGGCCTTGGCGCTCTCTCCGAAGTCTGGGGTGAACTGGCACAGGCCGGCGGTGCCGCGGAGCGCCTGAGCGAACTCCTGCAGGAAGTCCCCGCCATCCGTGCCCCGGATAAGCCAGTCGCCCTGCCCGCGCCGGCCCGCGGCGAGGTCGAGTTCGACAATATTCGCTTTTCCTACCCGTCTGCCCCCACGAGGTCCGCGCTGAACGGCCTCTCCTTCAAGATCGCGCCCGGTGAAACCGTGGCCATCGTCGGACCGTCGGGAGCCGGCAAGAGCACGATTTTTTCACTCATGCTGCGCTTTTACGATCCGGTATCGGGCGCAGTCCGCCTTGACGGTATCGACATTCGCGATACCGATCCCCTGTCGGTGCGCGAACGCCTTGCCATCGTCCCTCAGGATACCACCATTTTCGCAGCCTCCATTCACGACAACATCGCCTTCAGCATGCCGCATGCCAGCCGCGAAGCGGTGCAACGCGCCGCAAAGGCCGCCCGCGCCGATGAATTCATCGACCGCTTGCCTGAGGGCTATGAGACCCAGGCCGGGGAACGTGGTGTCACGCTCTCAGGCGGTCAGCGCCAGCGCATCGCCATCGCCCGCGCAATCCTGAAAGACGCCCCCGTCCTGCTCCTCGATGAAGCGACCTCGGCTCTGGACGCTGAAAGCGAAACCCTGGTGCAAAAGGCGCTCGACGAGTTGATGACCGACCGCACAACCATCGTCATCGCCCACCGTCTTGCAACGATTCTCAAGGCTGATCGAATTCTGGTCCTGGAAAATGGCCGTATCGCCGAAGAAGGCACGCATCAAAGCCTCATTCAGCAAGGCGGCCTTTACGAAAAGCTGGCCCGCCTCCAATTCGAAACCGGTGCCCGGGATTTCCTCACCCCGGCGCAATGACAGGGTGTGTGCACAGGACGTCATTCCGCAACTCTCAACCGCTGCTTTAGCGCGGAAGAGAAACGGCATGTGATTGCAGCTTACCGGATCAGCGCTCGGTCAACTTGAGTTCGATGCGTCGGTTCTGATCGCGCGCTTCAGGCGTGTCGCCCGCCACGATTGGCTGGAACTCTCCAAATCCCGCAGCAACCAGACGATTGGCTGGCACGCCCTGCGAGATCAGATACTTGACGACCGCGATGGCGCGCGCGGCCGAAAGCTCCCAGTTGTCGGCATAACGGCCGGTGCCGGATAGCGGGACATTGTCAGTGTGGCCATCGACACGCAGGACCCAATTGATTTCAGGCGGAATTTCCTTGGCCACGTCCAGCAGGGCACTGGCAAGTTTTGCCATTTCCTGCTGGCCTGCAGGATTGATGTCGCTGGCACCGGAGGAAAACAGAACTTCGGACTGGAATACGAACCGATCACCGACGATGCGGATATTCTGCCGGTCGGACAAAATTTCGCGCAGGCGTCCAAAGAAATCGGACCTGTAGCGGTTCAGTTCCTGCACGCGCTGCGCAAGCGCGACATTCAGCCGGCGGCCAAGATCCGCAATTTTGGTCTGCGAAGACTTGTCCTTGGCCTCCGACGCCTGCAGGGCATCTTCGACGGCCGCGATCTGCGCGCGCAGAGCCGCGATCTGCTGGTTCAGCAGATCGATCTGGCTCATCGCCCGTGCACTCACCTGCTGCTCCGCTTCCAGTTGATCGGTCAGCGCACCCACGCGGGCATTGGCTGCATCGGCGGATCCGGCGCCCGATGCCAGCAATTGCTGCAAGCGCGTCCGCTCGCTTTCAGACGAAGCGAGCGAGCTTTGCAGGTTGGCCAGATTGTCTTCCAGATCCTGCTTGCCGCTCTTTTCCAGTGCCAGAAGCTGCGTCAGTTCCGCAATCTGGCTGTTCAGCCGATTGAGCACTTCATCCTTGCCGCTGATTTCCCGACTGAGGATGAACTGCCCGAGCACGAACACGATGAGCAGGAACATGATGGCCAGCAAAAGTGTGGACAGCGCATCCACGAAGCCTGGCCAGTAGTCAACACTCCTGTCGCGGCGGCGATTTCGCGAAAGTGCCATTATTTGGCATCTCCAGCTGGCTTCCTGACGGGTTTTTCAGCTGGCCTATCCGCCGGCTTCTCGACCAGTTTGTCCATCGCCTTGTCATTCAGCTTGTCGTTCAGGCGATCCAGCGTCTTGCGCATCGCGCGCGCATCTTCCTGCTGGGCTTCGATCCAGTCGCGCAGCATCTGCTGTTCATTGCGCATGTTCTTGACCAGTCCCTGAATGCCTTCGGCAAGCCCCGCCATCGAGGGAGAAGACCTGGAGCCAGCGCCGCCGGACTGATCCGCCATTGCAGACATCTTGTCCAGAAGCGTCTGCAGGTCGGCAGAACTGATGCCGCCGCCATTCGTCGAGCCGATCTCCGAACCGACATCCGTTACCGACGACAGCCAGTTTTCCAGCTCGGTATAGAAACGGTTCTGCGCCCTGCCCGCCTGCAGGTCGAGGAAGCCCAGGATCAGCGATCCCGACAGACCGAGGAGCGAGGACGAGAATGCCGTTCCCATGCCGCTCAACGGGCCGCTGAGGCCGTTCTTGAGCGCCTGCAAAACGTCGCTGTTGTCATTGGAGGCTGGATTGAGCGACTGGATGACCGTGCTGATCGAACCGATGGTGCCAAGCAGGCCCCAGAAGGTGCCGAGCAGACCGAGAAACACCAGAAGCCCGATCAGATAGCGCGATGTGTCGCGCGATTCATCCAGACGTGTTGCAATCGAATCGAGAATGGAGCGCAATGCGGCCGTTGAAATGTTGACGGTGTTGCGATTTCCGATCAGCGAACGCATCGGCGCCAGCAGTTTCGGATCGCGACCGACCTTTTCAGCACTGCCGGCAGCACGGAACGAATTGAACCACCGTACCTCGGGAATGAGCGCCAGCACGTGATTGAAAACAAGAATGATACCGACAACCAGCACACCCAGAATCAGGCCGTTAAGGCCCGGATTGGTGACGAAGGCGGCATGCGCCTGCCGGTAAAGAATGGCTGTAATAAATCCGACAATGATCAAAAAGATCAGCATCGTCGAGAAAAAAGGGATCGGGCTTGAAAGCTTGTATCCGTATCCGCCGCTTTCCTCCCCAGCTACTTCCAGGTCCGCGAGCTTCACTTTCGCCATATTGTCCTTAACCTCCGGTATGCGCGACACGGAGGCTAGTGGAAAATTGCGAAGATTTGAAGAGGTAAGCCGGGCTCACCGAAGCTTCGTACAGATTTGCTGCTCAGGCCTTGGGAACAGGCCGATGCAGCACTTCCATCAGGGCTTTCTGGATATATTCATTGCCTGCGAGCACATTACCGCTGGTGAACATATCGCTGCCGCCGTTCATATCGCTGGCAAAACCGCCCGCTTCACGAATCAACAGAATGCCGGCTGCCATATCCCATGGCGACAGGCCGGTTTCCCAGAAACCGTCCAGGCGGCCGGCTGCAACATAGGCCAGATCGAGAGCCGCCGCACCCATGCGACGCATGCCCGCGACTTCGCCCATGACATGGCGAAGCTCGACCAAGAACTTGCCGTGATGGCCGCGCCCCAGATGCGGAACGCCGCAACCGACGACACAGTCTGACAAAACCTTGCGGGCTGCCACACGAATGCGACGGTCATTGAGGAAGGCCCCACCGCCACGCTCGGCGGTGTAGAGTTCATCGGTTGCCGGATTGAAGATCACGCCAGCGACCAGTTCGCCATTGCGTTCAAGCGCAATGGAAACCGCAAACATGGGAATGCCGTGCAGGAAGTTGGTGGTGCCATCCAGCGGATCGACGATCCAGCGATGCGCGCCATCGGTCCCCTGGATCTCTTCGCTCTCCTCACCGAGGAAACCATAGGTCGGACGAGCCTTCAGCAATTCTTCCATGACAATACGTTCGGCACGCAGATCGGCCTGAGAGACGAAATCGCTTGGTCCCTTGACGGAAACCTGCAGGTTCTGCACCTCGCCAAAATCGCGTGCGAGTGACTTGCCGGCCTTGAGGGCGGCCTGAACCATAACGTTAAGAAGAGCTGAGCGGGCCATCTGGCAAATATCCCTGGATTTTCGGCGAGCGGTCCGGTCTTTTGATCCCGGACAAAATAATAGCGGTCGAGCCGCTTGGTCGGCGGGTTCAAGACCACAAAATCCGCTGCAATTCAAGGGGCAAGGCTATGCGCATTGCCTGAACAGGCATATGGGGTCGGCAATTAGCCTGACTTAGCTGACGCGAAAGCGGTTTGCGCGATCAATCGCCTGCTTCTGCTGATCGTCGGTCAGGCCCAGATAAAAGTCCTCAAGCGAGGTATCCTTCAAGCCGGCCCGGCGCGACAGCACATACCATTTCGCAGCCTCGACCGGATCGGGCCGTGTGCCAAGCGCATTGATATAGAGATGCGAAAGCCGGTTTTGCGCGACCACATTGCCCCGGTTGGCAGCAATACTCAGCCAGCGAAATCCTTCATCATAGTCTTTCTCCCCGCCAATGCCGTTGACCAGCCAGATGCCCATGTCGAGCTGGGCTGTGTCGAATCCGGCCTTGGCCGCGCGCGCGAGATAGCTGCGCGCCTGGGCTCTCTTTTCCTCGGGAAGGTCGATAATCGTGCGATAGAGCTGCGACACAGCATATTGTGCATCGGCAATACCCTGATCGGCGGATTTTTCATAATAGGGCAAGGCGAGCTCAAGCCCCTTCTGGCCCGGATTGTCGGTGACAAGCGTCTGCGCCCAGTTGAACTGCGCCGAGGCATTACCGGCATCGGCAGCCTTTTTCATGTATTCGTCGGCCTTGGCCTTGTCGCGCTTGACGTCACGGCCTTGCATCAGGAGCATGGCATATTTGAACATGGCGGCGGGATACCCGCCGGCTGCTGCCTGAGAATACCAGAAGGCGGCACCCTTGGTATCGCGCTTGACGCCAAGCCCTTGCGACATCAGTTCTGCAATCAAGGTTTGTGCCGCCGGATCGCCGAGCTGCGCTCGCGGAAGTGCCTTGTCGATTGCCGTCAGATACAGACCGCGCTGATAGGCGCCATAGGCGTCGTCGACTGGACCTTCATAGGTCTTTTCCGGCGGCAGATCAGGCAAGGGCGCGCCCATGCGCTCAAACAGCGTAATGCCCGATGCAGGCGCCTCCCCGCCAGTACCGCCGTTGCTTTCATTCAGAACTGGCCCAGCCTTGGTCTCGGAAGTCACGTCTCCCGCAGGTCTGCTCGCCCGGCCACTTCGCTCCAGCGGAACAGCGTCATCTGCGCCACGCGTAATCGCCGGATCGGCCTCTTGTGCCGACACAGCCGATCCGGACAAAACTCCCTGCAAGGCAAGGGCTGCGACAAAAAAGGCAATTCTGGGAGCAGTGCGTATGATCATACGCCGGTTCAAGCGCCAAACCGTGGCGCTTTTTCGTCAAGCGCGGCATTAATCTCGGCAACCGCCATCGAAGCTTTGGATGCGTCGGCAAAGACAGCCAGCCGCATGGCAACGAACTCCGCGCCCGTCTCGGCCACCGCCACGGCGGAAGACAGATCGGTCCCGCCCATGACGATACACGGAATCTCGATCATGTCGGCCCACCACTCGGCAAGGGCGAGATTCTTCGAATGCGCCTCAGGCTTGATGTCACCGTCGAGCTTGCCAAAGAAGATGTAATCCGGCTGTGCCTCGCCCATTTCAAGCGCGACATGACGCTCCTTGGCATTGCCACCGCCGACAATCATCTTCGGCGTATGAGCTTCGACGGCCTCGGCAAGCGCCGCCGCATTGCCCGAGACATGCATACCATCGGCCTTTGCCCGTCCGGCGACCCGGCTGTCGTCAACGACCAGCGCCGCAGCGCCGGCTTCCTGAATCAAGGGCACCAGAGCTTCCGCATGCTTCTGGAACTCCTGATCGTTCAAACCGTAGCGCGGGATGATCACCGATGCGACGTCTCCGCCCTTCAATGCCTCTGCGACAACAGTCCCAATTTCCTTGGCGTCCGTCACATCAGGCGTGATCAGCACCAGTCGGCAGCGCTTGTCTGGTCTGGTCATTCTGTGCTCCTGCCCTTATTCGTTTCGCACATTGCGAAAACTACTCTCGTGTCGTTCAAACATTTCCGATAGACCGGTCCGGCAAACGGATCAACAGAAACAAATGCTTCCTGACCTCGCATTCTTCCTTGCAGCCATCCCCGCTGTCGCTCTCGTCGGCCTGTCAAAGGGCGGCCTTGGCGGCGCTTTTGGCCTGATGGGCGTGCCGATTCTCGCCATGGCGGTGCCGCCAATGCAGGCCGCAGCCATCTTCTTGCCGATCCTTCTGGTGATGGATGGTGTCGCGCTGTTCGCCTGGCGTCACTACAACGACCGCAAGACACTTTTGATATTGTTGCCGGGCGCCTTGATCGGCATCACCCTTGGCTGGGCAACATCCAACATGATCTCGGCCAATGCCATGCGCCTCGTTCTGGGACTGATCACGCTGATCTTTGTGCTGCGCTATCTGATCGAGACCTTTGGCCCGCAAAAGGGTCAGGCTCCGCCAAGCGAACACAAGCCGGTGCTGGCAACCTTCTGGAGCACGATCTGCGGCTATACCAGCTTTGTCGCTCATGCCGGCGGACCGCCCTTCCAGATCTACACTTTGCCACTGAAGCTGGATCCAAAGACCTATACTGGCTGCAGTGTCCGCTTCTTTGCGATCGTCAATCTGATCAAGGTTATCCCCTATTTCGCCCTGGGCGAACTGGACACCCAGAATATCACCCTGTCGGCTTTTCTTTTTCCGGTCGCGCTGGTTTCCACCTTGATGGGCGCACAGGTAGTCAAGTGGATGAAGCCGACGACGTTTTACCCGCTTATGTACGGAATGGTGTCGCTCACAGCCATCAAGCTGATTTGGGATGGCGCCGGCTTTTAGTCGCGCATTCTTTCGTCTGCTCCAACGATGCTGCGACGCACAAATACGCTTGCTGAAAATCCCTCTTTACCCTAGATTTGGGGGATGACGAACACGGACCCCTTCTCGGCCATTGCCGACCCGAACCGCCGCCATCTGTTGGAGGAGCTTCGTCGCGCGCCGAAAACGGTCAATGACCTCGCCAGGGGCCTGCCGATCAGCCGTCCGGCGGTGTCCCAGCACCTCAAGGCACTGCTGGAATGTGACCTCGTCACCGTCGAGGCCGACGGCACACGCCGCATCTATTCCGTGAATGCGAAGGGCTTCGACAAGATGAACATCTGGCTCGATCAGTTCTGGGCCTGACGTCCCGTTGCGGCGGACGAAATTCTGCGAACAGCGAATCATACCTGCGAATCACGTTCAGCTTTCCAGACAAAACAAAGCCCCGGAAGCCGCATTGGCAACCGGGGCGCTTAACGATCATCTCATGCGGCCAAACATAGGCCGGCCGCAAAACTCGACTAGTGACGCGTAGACGTCTTCAAACGCTGCATTTCATCTTTGATACGCAATTTCATACGCTTGAGGTAGGCAATCTCGGTATCATCGGCGGAGGGTGACGCAAGAACATCGTTGAGTTTTTCCTCAAGAGCACCATGCTTTTTCTCTAGAGATGCAATGTGAGCGTGAATTGTCATTCGACACATCCTTCCTTCTATATTCCTCCCGCAATCCATCGCGGGAGTTTCAGGGTTTGCGAATGTAATGTGACACGAAGAATGTGTTTTGTCGAAGGCCAAACAGTGGATTCGAGGCCCCAAATTCGCGAACAAGGATAACTTCCCGTTACCGCTATTTGATGATAGGAGCTTGCGCAAATATTCGGCACGCCTGAAAACAGACGTGAAGCTGGAATGGGAACAGGAAAGATGTCCGATCAGGAACAGGCGGATTCGCGTTTGGCGCTAGCGAAGCTACGCCAGGAGCATGAAGATTACGACGCCGCGATCAACGCAATGATCAAGGTTGGCTGCGAGGCCTTGCGCATACAGCGCATGAAAAAGAAGAAACTCGTCATCAAGGACAAGCTTTCGCAGCTCGAGGACCAGATCATCCCCGACATCATCGCATGACCGAAGAAGGGCCAAGCATGAACGAAGAGCAGCCGCCAGTATCCATTATCATGGGAAGCCAGTCCGACTGGGAAACCATGAAACATGCCGCCGATACGCTGGACGCGCTGGGTGTTGATTACGAGACGCGCATTGTCTCTGCCCACCGCACTCCGGACCGTATGTATGCCTTTGCCAAGACTGCGCGCGAAGAAGGCTTCAAGGTCATCATCGCCGGCGCCGGTGGCGCGGCTCACCTTCCCGGCATGACGGCCTCGCTGACTCCTCTTCCGGTTTTCGGTGTGCCCATTCAATCGAAAACCATGTCTGGCATGGACAGCCTGTATTCGATCGTGCAGATGCCGGCCGGCATACCCGTCGGCACGCTTGCAATCGGCAAGGCAGGCGCGATCAATGCGGCCTTGCTGGCAACCCGCGTCCTGGCCCTCAATGACACGGATATCGCCGAGCGCCTCGACGACTGGATCGACAGGCAAAGCTCTTCGGTCGCAGATTATCCGGTGGACGATACCCTATGACAATCAAGACACTGGGCATTATCGGCGGCGGTCAGCTTGGCCGCATGCTGGCAATGGCCGCTGCCCGCCTCAGCGTCCGCACGATCATTCTGGAACCGCAGGTCGATTGCCCTGCAGCACAAGCGGCCAATAGCCAGATTACGGCCGCCTATGACGATCCCGCCGCATTGCGGGAACTGGCCGAGGCCTGCGACGTGATCACCTATGAATTTGAAAACGTACCGGTGGAAGCCGCAACAACGCTTGCGAATCTGGTGCCGGTCTACCCGCCCCCGAAGGCGCTGGAAGTCGCCCAGGACCGGCTCGTCGAAAAACGCTTCCTCAATGCCAGCGGTCTTCCGACCGCACGTTTCCACGCCGTCGACAGTCAGGCAGATCTGGAAGCAGCTCTTGCCGATTTCGGCGGACAGGGCGTGCTGAAGACAAGGCGGCTTGGCTATGACGGCAAGGGGCAGCGTGTTTTCCGCTCCGCATCGGACAGTCCTGCCGGTGCCTTCGACGCTCTTGGAAGCGTCCCACTCATTCTCGAAAGCTTTGTCGCCTTCGAGCGCGAGATGTCGATCATCGCCGCCCGTGCGCCGGATGGCACAGTGGCATGCTACGACCCTGCGGAAAATGTCCACAGGGACGGCATCCTCGACACCTCGACCGTTCCCGCCACTATAACGGCCGCCACAGCCCAGACGGCAGCATCCGCAGCGGAGAAGCTTCTTGCAGCACTCGATTACGTCGGCGTCATCGGGATCGAGTTCTTCGTTCTGGCAGACGGCAGCCTGATCACCAACGAGATCGCTCCGCGGGTTCACAATTCCGGCCACTGGACGGAAGCCGCCTGTGTAGTCTCTCAGTTCGAGCAGCATATACGTGCCGTTATGGGCCTTGCGCTCGGCGATCCGTCCCGGCACTCCGACTGCGTGATGACCAACCTCATTGGCGACGATATGGAATCAGTGCCTGCCTGGCTCGCCCAAAAGAATGTCCTTGTTCATCTTTACGGCAAGGCGGAAGCGCGGCCCGGCCGCAAGATGGGCCATGTGACGGCCCTGAAACAGGCATAAATCCCGGCTTTCGGCGGGAAATCCGCCGCCCCCGGTTGACACGGAGGGCAAGACCGGGGTAATTGCCTGCAACCTCAAACGAGCGCGCTACGGCGCGCTTTTGAATGTCTATGACCCCTGGCGTTTTCGACAATGATTTCGCCGGCAACCATTGCGGATCAGTAAAATGAAGATCAAGAATTCGCTGAAAGCACTTAAGGCCCGTCACCGCGACAATCGTCTGGTTCGCCGCAAGGGTCGTGTTTACATCATCAACAAGCTGAACCCACGCTTCAAGGCTCGTCAGGGCTGATTGGCAAAGGGCGAATGCTTCAGCCAATCAGAGGATTGGTTGTGGTGAACGCGTAAAATTGAATTGCAAGATAGCGCATGTGGATTACCATATCCCACATGCGCTATTTTCGTTTGACCACTTTCACACTCTGCCTCGCCCTTCCCGCCTTCGCTGCCTTGGCGCAATTCCAGCCTGTGGAACCGGAGACCGTGCCTGAGCTGCCGCTTGAGCGCGACGGGCCCATGCAGGACATGCCGAAACCGCAGCAGGCACCGGTCATCGAGCAGCAGGCCGAGGTCGACGTTGAAAGCGATGCAGTCGAGGGCATCGACAAGATGCTCGTCGAACTCAAGCGCGACCGCGACCCCGAATCGGCGCAGGCCCTGGCAAAGCGTATCTTCACCCGCTGGGCCGACTCAGACAGTGCAACCGTCAATCTGCTGATGAAATGGGCGGTTGAGGCTATCCAGGAAAACCGCAACGCCGCCGCACTCGATTTCCTCAATCAGGCCATCGTGCTGAAGCCCGATTTTGCCGGTTCATGGAACAGGCGTGCAACGCTGCATTACACGATGGGCGAATACCGCAAATCCATGGAAGACATTAACCAGGTCCTGGCGATCGAGCCGCGTCACTTCGGTGCCCTGGCCGGCATGGCGGCCATTCTCGTCGAGACCGACCGGGACGAAATGGCATTGCGCGCCTGGCAGCGATATCTGGAAATCTATCCGGCAGACCGCGACGCACAGAATGTCGTCACCAAACTTTCGGAAAAACTGGCCGGAAACCGCACCTGACCTCCCATTTGCCCCTCCCCCTTCTGGCTCCCTCAACCCGATGACAGATCCAGAAGGCGCGCGGTTGCGTAGACGATAAGTAACCTTGCGAGTGCGTATGGCAAAAATGACCACTTATCTTCTATGGGCAGTATCTGCCCTCATTCTCCTCATCATCGGAAGCATCATCCTGACCATCTGGCGTGCCCATGCGATTGAAGCGCGCTACCCCAATATCGGCACTCTGACCGATCTGGGCGATATGCAGATGAACGCGCTTCACATCCCCGCCGGCCCGGATGCCGATCTGCCGCCCATCGTTTTCATTCACGGTGCCAGCGGCAATCTGAGAGACCAGGCGCTCGCGTTCAGGAAGCCCCTGGGGGGGGGCGTGCCGAACTCCTGTTTGTCGACCGCCCCGGCCATGGTTACTCGGAGCGCGGCGGGCCGCAAAACGATTATCCCGACGGTCAGGCGGCTGCTATCGCCAAACTGATGGACGAGAAGGGTATAAAGCGCGCAATCATCGTCGGCCATTCCTTCGGCGGCGCCATTGCGGCGAGTTTCGCCGTGCTTCATCCGGAAAAAACAACAGGCCTGCTCTTTCTGTCGCCAGCCACCCATCCCTGGCCGGGCGGTGTTGCCTGGTACTATCATGTGGCCACCGCACCCGTGATCGGCCCGCTGTTTCGCTACACGGTGGCGCTGAACGCCGGCATGACGATGTTGAAGCCGGCAACCGTCAGTGTGTTTTCGCCCAATCCCATGCCGGTTGATTACATTGATGAGGCTGGTCCAGCACTCGTTTTGAGGCCGTCGGCATTCCTTGCCAATTCAGCTGATGTCGTAAATCTGAACGATTATGTCACGCGGTTCTCGCCACGCTACAAGGAGATCAAGACACCCACCGTCATCATTACCGGAGACAGTGACGATGTGGTTCTCGCCAACATCCACTCCAAGGGCCTTGCCGACGACATAGAAGGCGCGCAACTGCTCTGGATCCACAATGTCGGTCACAAACCCGATTACGCCGTGACAGGGCTCGCCATAGGGGCAATCGAAAGCATCGCTGGAAAGCCACGCGATCTTCAGACCCTGGCACGCGAAGCTGAGCTGGAAGTGCAGGTCACTTCGCAGCCATAAGGCACCCAAGCGCAGTTGCCATGCCGGTCATTGTGTGGGCATAGGCTTCCTCAATACGGAGTTATCGGGAGACTTGCCTGTGACCAGAGACAAACTGTTCCTATTGCGTCCGGATTTCGAAGATCCGGCCTATCCCGGCCAACGCTTTTACTGCTGGCACTGTGCATTGATGGAAGGGGTTCTGGTCTCGTTTCCCGAACTGGCATCCAGATTAGATGTCCAGCGTATTGCCTGGCCGAGACCACGGCTGGAGGTCGTCGCCCTCCTTGGCGAAGCACATCAGGTGCTTCCCCTGCTGATCCTGGCGAAAGGCGAGACATCGCCACACCAGACTGGAACGCATGAGGGCATCGCCTTCATCGATGACAAGGACAAGATCCTGGCCGCTCTGTCCGAACGCCATGGCTTTCCAGCACCCCACCCCTGAAGGGAGGCTGGCAAGGCCATCTAATTTTAAGTGGGATTATGAACAAACTTCGGCGGCACGACTGATCGGCCATGCCGCCTGAATTGAATTTGTCAGACGCCGCTTTGGCCGTCTGCACTGATATAGGCGATGCGCAGCATATTGGTCGCACCGGGTGTGCCAAGCGGAACACCTGCCGACATGATCACGCGGTCGCCGGGCTTGCCAAAACCTTCTTCGACAACAATCCGGCAGGCGCGATTGACCATATCGTCGAGATCGGTCGGCTCCTTGGCCACGACGCAATGCAGGCCCCAGACAACCGAGAGACGGCGTGCCGTCTGGATGATGGGCGACAGCGCCAGGATTGGAACCTCAGGACGCTCGCGCGCCGAACGAAGGCCGGTCGTGCCAGACGAGGTGTAACAGACGATAGCCTGCAGCTTGAGCGTTTCGGCAATCTGGCGGGCAGCCAGCGAAATCGCGTCGGCGCCCGTTGCCTCCGGCTGGGCGCGCTGCGCATAGATGATGCCCGGATAATGCGGCTCGCGCTCGACGGTCGCCGCAATCGACGCCATCGTCGAGACGGCTTCAACCGGATACTGACCGGAGGCCGATTCAGCGGACAGCATGATGGCATCGGCGCCTTCGAACACGGCGGTTGCAACGTCAGAGACTTCCGCACGGGTCGGAACCGGCGCAGTGATCATCGATTCCAGCATCTGCGTTGCAACAACAACCGGCTTGCCTTCGCGGCGGCAGGCGCGGATCAGCTGCTTCTGGATACCGGGAACCCGCTCCAGCGGCATTTCAACGCCAAGGTCGCCACGGGCAACCATCAGCGCGTCGGACAATGCAATGATCTCTTCGATCTGCTCGAGCGCCTGCGGCTTTTCGATCTTGGACATGAGGCCAACGCGACCGCGGGCAATCTTGCGCACTTCAGCCAGATCTTCCGGGCGCTGGATAAAGGACAGGGCCACCCAATCGACGTCATTGGTGGCCAGAACCGCGTCGAGGTCAGCGCGGTCCTTGTCGGTCAAAACGCCGGTGGAGAGGATGGTGTCTGGAAGGCTCACGCCCTTGCGGTCGGAGATCTTGGTGCCGGAAACAACCGTCGTGACAATGCTCTTGCCGTCGCATTTTTCTGCGCGCAAAGCGAGCTTGCCATCGTCGATCAGCAGACGGTCACCCACATTGACGGCTTCCAGAATTTCCGGGTGCGGCAGGAAAACGCGCTTGTTGTCGCCGGGCTCATCCTTGTTGTCGAGCGTGAATGTCTGGCCGGGCGTCAGTTCGACAGTCGTGTCCTTGAACTTGCCAACGCGCAGCTTGGGACCCTGCAGGTCGGCCAGAATGCCGATCGGACGGCCGCACTGCTCTTCGACAGAGCGAATGCGCTTGATCAGGGTGCGCATCATGTCGTGACTGGCATGGCTCATGTTGATGCGGAAAAGATCCGCGCCGGCCTCATGCAGTTTCCGGATCATCTCCTCTTCGGAGGATGCCGGGCCGAGTGTGGCCAGGATTTTTACTTTGCGGTTACGCTTCATCAATTTTGGCCTTCTTGGGTGCCTGGTGTGTCGGACAATTGGACCATCCAGCTTCCCTGGCGTCCGGTGTCATATTCCTTGAATCCCATCTGCTGATATCCGCGTGCGAAACAATCCTGCACACCAGCGATTTTGAATTCGTTTTCGGCCACGCACATATTAACGTCGCCAGTCCAGCGGCCACCACGGGCCGCATCCTCTGCGTACAGATAGTAGTAGCGGGACTGCAGCTCCCCTTCGATCAGTGTCGCACAGGTCGAGGCGGGAACCTGCCACCACCCTTCCGTGACCCAACCCTCCGATGCGCGGTAGCCAATGGCTACGCCGACCAAATTCTGGGTACCATTGCAGACCCTGAATTCAGCAAAGGCGGAATCGGCAAAAAACATAGGAGCAACAGCTGCAACAGCGGCAAACAGGCCGCCTTTGAGCAGGCGCTTCGGCGAAAAAAACGAGTGTTTTGATGATTGCTTCGACACGGTTTCCGAAGGGGCTCCCCGGTTGTTCGTCATGAGCTTTCTTGCGACGATAGGCCAAGAAAGTCAACGTAAGTCTAATCGATTATAATGCTACACAGATGCTTGACGCCCGATATTGTCATAATCGCGGCCTCCACACTGCTTGCGCGACACGATCCTGCATGCGATCAGACAGAGGCTCATTCCATTTGGCGAAAACCCCAGATTCCCATGCAAGATTTCGTTCCCTTCGAACTGGTACCCGGCGATTGTGACAGAGGTTTGGTCCTGCTCGCAGACCATGCCATGAACGCCGTGCCGCCAGCCTACGGTAAACTCGGACTGCCCGACACCGCCTTTTCACGCCACATAGCCTATGACATCGGCGTGGAGGGGCTGACCCGTGCGCTCGCAGCCAGACTGGGCGTGCCAGCAGTGTTAAGCTGCTTCTCCCGCCTGCTGATCGACCCGAATCGCGGCGAGGATGATCCGACCCTCATCATGAAGATTTCAGACGGCGCGGTCATCCCGGCAAACCATCCGATCACCGAGACCGAGTGGAAACATCGGATCGAGTCCTATCACCGCCCCTATCATAACGCGGTCGCAGACACCATCGACGCCGTAGCCGCCGCCACAGGCAAGGCACCTCTGGTGCTGTCGGTGCATTCCTTCACGCCCGCCTGGAAAGGGCAAGCCCGCCCCTGGCATGCCACAGTACTGTGGGACAGTGATGGCCGGGTCGCTCACCGCTTTCTCGATCTGCTGAGCGCGCCGGGCGACATCGTGGTCGGCGACAACGAGCCCTATGACGGCGCCCTGAAGGGCGATACAATGTATCGACACTGCATGATCAAGGGCATACCGCATGCACTTTTGGAAGTGCGGCAGGACCTGATCGGCGATGAGGCTGGCATTGCCGCCTGGGCTGACCGCCTGTACCCGATTTTTGCCGCGCTCAATGCTGAGGAAGCCTTGCATCGATATGAGGTTCATCCTTCACGGACGGGCCCCTACACAGACTGATTGGACAAACCCATGACCGACCTTACCAAACAACAGCAGATCGAATTCGAAGCGGCGGCCTTCCGGCGTCTGCTCGGTCATCTGCGCGAGCGCACCGATGTGCAGAATATCGACCTCATGAACCTCGCCGGCTTTTGCCGCAACTGTCTCTCCAACTGGTATATGGATGCAGCAAAGGTCGAGGGTGTGGAGATCACCCGCGAGGAATCCCGCACCATGGTCTACGGAATGCCCTATGAGGAATGGAAGGCAATCCATCAGAGCGAGGCCTCGAGTGACCAGAAGGCCGCCTTCGAAAAAAACGCGCCGCGCGAAGAATAGCCATCTTTCCCATGCTAAAGGCTTGACGCGGCCCCCGCTTCACGGCAGGTCACGGCCACAAATTTTATCCACGTACAGGAGAACCGAATGTCAGATGCTGCTCATGGCGTCGCTCGCGACCAACTTCGCGCTTTTGTAGAGCGCGTCGAACGCCTCGAAGAAGAAAAGAAGACCATTGCCGACGACATCAAGGACGTCTACGGCGAAGCCAAGGCCATGGGCTTCGACACCAAGATCATGAAAAAGGTGATCGCGCTGCGCAAGAAGGACGATCAGGAGCGCATGGAAGAGGACCTGATCCTCGATACTTACCTGCATGCTCTCGGCATGATCGAAAGCCCGCCGGAAGATCCCTCTGCCTGATTGCAGTCCGAAGGTTACACGATGTCAAAAGACCCGCTTTCGCGGGTCTTTTTTTGTCTTCAAACTGAATTTCGAAGGGGTCAGTTCTTCTTGATCGAACCGAAACGACCGGGATCGATTTCGACGGGCTCGCTCTCGAAGCCGACCGAATAGGTTTCAGCCGGAGCTGCCGTCAGCGAACGCGTGACCACGCGTGGCGCCTTGAAGGCTTTGCTGCTGCTCACATTATGAGAGTTGTTCAGCGCCCATTCCGAGATCATTTTCTTGGTAAGCGACGTGCCGCCATACATTGCCATGCGCGCCACATCGGCCTCGTTCTCGGTCGGACGCGCACCCTTGGTCGGCAGCCCGGCCTGAAGACCGGCTGACGAAGGCTTCGGCGTATCGAACCCGTCCCCGAACTCCACTGCGCGCTTGGCAGGCACAGGCGGTGTCAGCGACGCCATCTGCGTTTGAACTTTTTCGGCCTTGCGATCCGGACGCGGTTCCGGTGGCACCACGACATAGGTCGCAACAGAGGCTTGCGAACCGGTTTCGGCCATGGCCATGGCTTCAGCGGCTTCCGGCGACAGAATGGCCTGCTCGACCGCATCGGCCTCGGCTTCTTCTGCGCCGACATTGGCGGTCTCAAGCGCTTCGGCAACAGACGGACGGTCGCTTGGTACTGGAATACCGAGCATCTCTTCCTTCTGCGGCACGATCATATCGGACGCGACAGACGCGGTCATGACCTCAGGCTGTGCATCGCCGCGCATGCCGCGTGGACCAAGAAGCGTGGGCACCGGAATCTGATAGCTCGACAGATCGGTGAAATCGTCGCCCTTTTGCTCAACCGGACTTGCGGCAGCGACCTGGGTCAAGGCATCTTCGGCGGCGCTACGTGCCGGCGAATAGAGCGCAACGGCAAGGCTTTCCCCATTGGACGACCCGAGCGACGGGCGCGACAAAGGCACTGGCGCATCGAGCGAGGCAACCATGGCCTGGGCCGGCGGCGCGGGTGCCAGCACTGGCGGCGGCGGTGCCGCGACACCCGGCGGGTTGTTCGAGACAAAGGTCGGACGTTCTGCCGGCGTCACGACATCTTCTTCTTCATCCTCGTCACCACCCCCAAACAGCATGGCAAAGAGGTTTTTCGGCTTGGAACGGCCACCGCCGTCGGCAATCACGACTGTGTTCGACGCGACGCGCCTCTTATATTCGGCCATTGCCTGCTGATAACCCGGCAGTGGCCTGCCGTCAGACGGAATGTGCAGCGTCTTGCCATCAGGGAAAAGACGCGACAGCTCCGACCGCGACATGCGCGGCCAGGCGCGCACGCCTGCAACATCCATATGCACGAATGGAGATCCCGAATTAGGGTAGTAGCCAACGCCGCCAGCTTGCATCTTCATGCCGATTTCACGAAGGCGTTTCAAAGGCACGCCGGGAATGTAGAAATCGACCGCCGTCCCCTTCATATGCTGGCTTTCCTTCGCAACACCCTTGGAGCGGGAACGAAGCATCGCATTGGTCTGCGGCGAACGATATCCGGACACGGCATAGATATAATCACGTGCGCCGGACTGACGGTAGACTTCCCACAACAGATCGAACAGTCGCGGATCCATCTTGGTCGGCTCGTTGCGGCGCCAGTCGCGCAAAAGATTGCTGAGCTGCTTGAGGCCCTTGGCGTCGTAGCGACCGTTGCGCTTGAAGACGATATTGGCCTTTTCGCCGGTATGCACGAACAGGATTTTCAAGGAGCGGGTTTCGGCAGCGGAAGCCTGCGTGGGATTGCCGAAAACGGTGGCAAACGCAAACAACGCAAACATGAAGCCACACAGCAGCCTTGCGGCAGCGCATCGCTTCACAGCCAGATCATCGCGCCGAAATGATACAAATGGCGCTCTAGTCTCATGCCGTCCCTGCAATTCAGTCCCCGTTGTCTGAAGATGACGTCCCGTCCCTCAGATGAATGCAAAATGCGGTAACACCATGGCATTATCGCCACACTTCACCACACCTTTTCTACATAGTGAATAAAATTCTAACAAGTCGTTATAAGAATCTATCCTACCAAGATTGTGTCAAGGTTAACAATGCACGGGACCGAGCAGTAATCAGGCAACTTTTTTCTGGGGGTTTTCGGGATCGATGCCGTAATCCTTGAGCTTTCGGTAGAGCGTCGAACGCCCGATGCCGAGCTTGCGCGCGACCTGGCTCATCTGGCCGCGATAGAACTTCAGAGCGAAGCGGATCAACTCCTCTTCGACATCCGACAGTTTGCGAACATTGCCGCTTTGATCCGTGCTGACAATCATATTGGCGGCCATGCCCGGTTCACCCGTCTCGAGCGCCTCCGATCGCGCCGTTTCGCGGATGTAACTGTCAAGCGGCCTCGATGGTGCGGATGAATTGGAACTGCGATAGCTGGCGGACCGCGAGACGGGTGCAGGAGCGTGGTCCACGAAGGCCGCAATCTGAGGGAAATCAACCTCGTTCAGCTCGGAGCCACTGGCAAGGATAACGGCACGGAAAATCACGTTTTCAAGCTCGCGCACATTTCCGGGCCAATCGGCAGATGTCAGCAATGCCAGTGCCGCTGGACTGATGGTGAGCGATCTGGGCAGCCTCTGCTCCTGCGAAAAACGTTCGACAAAGGCGCGCGCCAGATACGGAACATCGTCCTTGCGGCGACGAAGCGCCGGGACCATGATCGGATAGACGTTCAATCGGTAATAGAGATCCTCGCGGAAGCGCTGCAGCTTCACTTCCTCGATCAGGTTCTTGTGCGTGGCCGAAATCAGCCGCACGTCGTTTTTCCGGCGTTTTGCCGAACCACCGCGATCCGTTTCGCCGTGTTCCATCACCTGCAGCAACCGCGCCTGAACACCGATCGGCAAGGCCCCGATTTCATTGAGGAACAGCGTTCCACCATCGGCGGCGCGGTATTTCCCGCCATTGTGACTTGTGTCGGCTTCACCGTCAGTATCGCCGAACAGATGCTCCTCGATGGCCTCTACGCCAACGGCATCGCAGTTGACGATGACAAAGGGTTTGCTCGAACGGTCGCTAGCGGAATGGATGGCGCGCGCCACCATTTCCTTGCCCACGCCCGCCTCGCCTTCCAGCACAACCGGGATGGTCGACTGTGCGGCACGTCGGGCAAGATCGATGACCCGTTCCATGGCGGAACTGGCAGCGATGATGTCATTGAATGACACATTGCCGGCACGCGAACGTCTGGAGATCCGCGCGGCCGTCCCCTCGCCCCGGTGCGATTTCAGCGCATTGGCAATCGCGCTCGAAATGCGCTCCTGCGAGGCAGGCTTTAGCACGAAGTCGTAAGCACCGGCCCGCATGGCCTCGACAGCCGCATCAATCGAATCCTGCCCTGTTTCCACGATGACAGGGACATCTGCATCCATTGCGGAAAGGGCGGCGAGAAATTCCCCGGTCTCCATGCCCGAAGCATTGAGGTCGAGGATGATCGCCTTCACCTCGCGTCCCCGATGTCTGAGGAAATCAAGTGCGGCCCTGCCGCCATCGGCGAGCTCGACAAAATGTCCCAAAGCTTCCACCGTGGCTTTGATCTGCCGCCGCTGTGCCGGATCGTCGATGACGACGAGAATATGCGCAGTCACGTAAACACTCCCATGACCAATATGCCGCGCGGGCAAACATGCAACCGCGCTCTAGCCATTGAACCTGACATGCACGTTTGAATAACTTCTTTTGAGAAACGCTCGGATTTTAACGAATAGGTAGGATCTGTCCCGAAATGACGATAGCGCACGCGCAATGCTTGCCGCGCGGTATGGCCTTCACTAAATCTAGGCCTCAACCAGAGACCAGCATAAGGAAATTCGCGATGCGCTTCAGCCCAGGAAACAACCCGGCACCGGCAATGCAGCAACCGGAAGCAAGTGCCGGTGCCGCCGGCTTGGCCGACCTGCCGGTATGGAAGCTCTCCGACCTCTATCCTTCTGCCGACTCGCCAGAATTTGCCGAAGCCATGAAGACGGCCCAGGAAGAAAGCCTGGCCTTCGAGACGAAATGGAAGGGCAAGCTCGCGGACGCCGCCACCAAAACGGGCGATGCCGGGCTAGGTCAAGCACTCAAGGAAATGGATGCACTGGACGACCTGATCGGCCGCATCGGCTCCTTTGCAGGGCTGACTTATTATTCCGACATGACCGACGGCGCCAACGCCAAGTTCTTTGGCGATGTGCAGGCAAAGCTGACGGATCTGTCGTCCCATCTGCTGTTCTTCACACTCGAACTCAACCGCGTGGATGATGCCGTGATCGATGCGGCGATGACCAATGATCCGCTGGCCGGCCACTACCGTCCGTTTCTTGTCGACCTCAGAAAGGACAAGCCCCATCAGCTGGAAGACAAGATCGAGCAGCTGTTTCTGGAAAAATCGCAGACTGGCGCTGCTGCTTTCAACCGCCTGTTCGACGAAACGCTCGCCAGCCTGCGCTTTAATGTCGATGGTGAGGAACAACCGCTGGAAGCAACGCTCAACTTGCTGCAGGAGCCCGATCCGGAAATGCGCAAGAAAGCGGCAGCGGCCCTGTCGGAAACATTCCGCAAGAACGAGCGTATCTTCACGCTTGTCACCAACACGCTGGCCAAGGACAAGGAAATTTCCGACCGCTGGCGCAATTTCGAAGACATTGCCGACAGCCGCCATCTGGCAAACCGCGTCGAACGCGAAGTGGTCGATGCGCTGGCCAGTGCCGTGAAGGCAGCCTATCCACGCCTCTCGCACCGCTACTACCAGATGAAGGCCCGCTGGCTCGGCATGGACCAGATGAACTACTGGGACCGAAACGCCCCCTTGCCGGAATCGGCCAACCGCATCATTCCCTGGTCGGAAGCCAAGGATACGGTGCTCTCGGCCTATGGCGGCTTTGCCCCGGAAATGGCTGACATTGCCGAAAAATTCTTCGATGGCGGCTGGATCGATGCGCCCGCCCGCGCGGGCAAGGCTCCGGGGGCGTTTGCTCATCCGACTGTGCCATCCGCCCACCCTTATGTGCTGGTCAACTATCTCGGCAAACCGCGCGACGTGATGACCCTTGCCCACGAACTGGGCCATGGCGTCCACCAGGTACTGGCAGCAGAACAGGGTGCGCTGATGTGCCAGACTCCGCTGACACTTGCCGAAACCGCCTCCGTCTTTGGCGAGATGCTGACATTCAGGGCGCTGCTCGACAAGACCAGCGACAAGCGCGAGCGCAAGGCAATGCTCGCCCAGAAGGTGGAGGACATGATCAACACGGTCGTGCGCCAGATCGCCTTTTATGATTTCGAGCGCAAGATCCACACCGCGCGCAAGGAAGGTGAACTGACCGCCGAGAAAATCGGCGAGCTGTGGCTTTCAGTGCAGGAAGAGAGCCTTGGCCCGGCAATCAAGATCTCGGAAGGCTATGAGACGTGGTGGACCTATATTCCCCACTTCATCCACTCGCCCTTCTATGTCTATGCCTATGCCTTCGGCGATTGCCTGGTGAACTCGCTGTATGCGGTCTATCAGAACGCGGAGACTGGCTTTCAGGACAAGTATTTCGAACTGTTGAAGGCCGGCGGAACCAAACACCATTCCGAACTGCTCGCCCCCTTCGGCCTCGACGCCACCGATCCCTCTTTCTGGGATCGTGGTTTGTCCATGATCGAAGGCCTGATTGACGAGCTGGAAGCGCTCGACAAGACCACCTGATCACGACGCTGAACGGCACGGAAGGCTTTCGATGTCCGCCTATATCCTCTTCCGCGACGATCCGCGCGGAACAAGCCTTCTGTTCACGAAGCCGCGCGATATCATCGTCGCGCGGCACGTCGATGATGTGAAAACGGCTCTCGTTGAACTGGAAGAACACCGCAAGGCCGGCAGGTGGCTGGCCGGTTACATCTCCTATGAGGCCGGTTTCGCCTTCGAGGAAAAACTGTACCCGCTCGCTCCGGCTCACCGCGACGTACCGCTGATCTGCATGGGCGTGTTCGACGCTCCGACCGGGACATCCGATCCGCGGACAGAAGCGCCTGCAAGTCCGCCGCCCAATGCGCCGCTGATCACCGATCCGCATGCTGCCTGGGATTATGACTCCTATGCCAGCCATTTCGAAAGGCTCCACCAGCATCTGCGTGAAGGTGATTGTTATCAGGCCAATCTGACAATCCCGATCGAGGCCCACTGGACCGGCGATGCCGCGACGTTGTTCTGGTCCTTGATCGACCGGCAGCCGGTGCATTACGGCGCGCTGGCGGAGCTTGGCGGCCCAGCCATCGTCTCCCGCTCCCCGGAACTGTTCTTCGCAGTCGATGAGGACGGATGGATCGAGACCCATCCGATGAAAGGCACGGCTGCGCGTGGCAATTCGCCGGCTGAAGACGAGGCGATCATCGCCACCATGCTGGCGGACGAAAAGACCCAGGCCGAGAACCGCATGATCGTCGATCTGCTGCGCAACGACATATCCCGCATCAGCGAGGTCGGTTCGCTGTCGGTACCGAAACTTTTCGACATCGAGACCTACCCGACCGTCCATCAGATGGTGAGCCATGTCCGTGCCAAGCTGCAACCCGGTGTCGGATTGCCCCAGATCATGGAAGCGCTATTTCCCTGCGGATCGATCACGGGGGCGCCCAAATTAAGTGCCATGACTATCCTCCATGCGCTGGAGAACCAACCACGTGATGTCTATTGCGGAGCGATCGGTTGGTGCGATCCGGCCGGGCCGATGCGTTTTTCAGTGGCAATCCGCACGATCACACTTTTCAAAGACGGTCGGGCAGTCTTCAATGTCGGTGGCGGCATCGTCTTCGATTCGAAGCCGCAGGCGGAATACGAGGAATGTCTGTTGAAGGCGCGCTTTGCGGTAGGGGATCAATGGATTTCTCGCTGATCGAAACCATGCGGTGGCAACCGGGCGAAGGCTTCCTTCGGCTGGACCAACACCTGCGTCGTCTAAGCAGATCTGCCGATGCGCTGGGTTTTCGCCAACCTCAAAAAGCCAAAGAACTTCTGGAGGAGAAGGCAGTCGGAGACGAACCGCTGCGGATCCGCCTGGTCATGACCTATCGCGGCAAGATCGAGGTGACGGCAACCCCTTTCACACCGCTTGGCGACGATGACGTCTGGCGGGTCAGGATTGCGGCCACCAGACTGAACTCCGAAGATACGCTCTACCGCCACAAGACCTCTCGCCGCGAACCCTATGAAGCTGCCCGTTCAGAATTCCCGTCTAACGAGGCCGATGAGGTTCTGCTCCTCAATGAGCGTAACGAATTGTGCGAGGGCACCATCACCAATATCTTCGCCGAAGATCTGGATGGCACCTTGTTGACACCGCCCCTTGCAAGCGGTCTCCTGCCCGGCGTGTTACGCGCCGAACTGATCCGAGAGCGAAAGGCGAGAAGTCAGGTCTTGAGCCTGCCCGATCTTAACGGTCGAAAGCTGTTTGTCGGCAATTCCCTGCGCGGCCTGATCCGCGCAGAACTGGTGAAGGAGGATGCCTGATGCTGATCCTGTCGTTGAACTATGTGAAGCCGCTCGAAGAGGTCGATCAACATATCGAGCCGCATATGGCCTGGGTTAATCACGGTTATGACAAGGGCTGGTTTCTAGCCTCAGGTCGTAAAGAACCCCGAACGGGCGGTGTCATTCTGGCAGACGGCGACCGTGCCACCATCGAAGCCTATGTCGCCGAAGACCCCTTTGCCGTCGCCGGTGTGGCGCAATACGAGATTACCGAAGTCAGTGTCAGCCGAACCGCGATCGGGCTTGCAAAGCTCAAGGGTTGAAACGAGACACCCATTCGTAGTCGATCAGGTTTGGCGGTCACCATGCTCACTTACACACCTTATGACGGCTCCTCCAAACCATTCACCATCGGACTGTCTCCGCTCGACGAAAACCGATGGATAGAGCCGGACGCGGATCTACCACGCTATCTCGATGAAAAGGCCAGGCTGGTGGAACTGCGCCGGCATAACATCTTGAGATGGTCCCCTGAAAGCGTGCAGGCGCAGCAGGAATGCCTGGACATGCTGGTCGACCATATGACCCATAATCACGGCCATCTCTACAGCCGTAAGGGCGGTGTCGTCTCTACTGCCGATCGCATTGTCGATATTGCCGACACCAGGTACCCGCCGATCTTCCGCGCCGGGTCGCTGATCCAGGATGATCTCGTCATCCTCCAGAAAAGGCCGGACGGCTGGACGATCACCGCCGCGCACCTTGCCTTTCCCTCCTCCTGGTCGCTTGCTGAAAAATTCTCGCAGCCGATGGACAAGGTGCATGAACACGTGCCGGGCTTCCAGGCCGGCACCAGAAACGCCACCATCGTCAACCGCATCTTCGACAATCTTCTGCCCGAACAGCCAGCCGAGCGCTTCAACTGGTCTGTAAACTGGACGTCCGCTCTCTATCATCCGCCGGCGCCCCGCCCCCTTTCCGCTGACATCGATGTCGCCAACGCGATCATCCGGGTGGAGCGGCAGACTTTGCGCAAATTGCCAAAGACTGGTGCCATCGTCTTCACCATCCGCATCTACCTTGATCCAATCAAGGCAATCGCCACAGGTCCGGGCGGGACGGCGCGCGCAACTGTCCTGGCTGAACAGCTTCAATCGCTGGACATGAAACAGGCGGAATACAAGGGATTGACGGAAATGAGGCAGCAATTGGTCGATGCCCTGATGGTCGGTTCCGGGTAAAATAAACTCCCGCCCCGCCGCCTATCTGGAACCTCTTTATTATGTCAGGATTTTGTGATCTAGACCGATCCAAGATCGCCCCGAGATCAACTCTGGCCGACCAATCGCTAGCTATAACGCCGGATTGCCACCCGCGCGGCAAGGAGACATAGATGACTGAACATGCCTATCCGGTTTATGGGGAGATTACCGGCCCGATCGTGATGATCGGTTTCGGCTCGATTGGTCGCGGCACGCTGCCGTTGATCGAGCGCCACTTCAAGTTCGACAAGAGCCGGATGGTCGTCATCGATCCCCGCAATGAAGAGGCCGAACTCCTTGCCAAGCACGGCATCAAGCATATCCAGGCCCATGTCACCAAGGACAATTACAAGGATCTGCTAAAGCCGCTTCTGACAGAAGGCGATGGCCAGGGCTTCTGCGTGAACCTGTCTGTCGATACGGGTTCCGTCGATCTGATGCGCCTTTGCCGCAAGCTCGACGTTCTCTATATCGATACGGTTGTCGAGCCGTGGCTCGGCTTCTATTTCGACAAGGACATGAAGAATTCCGAGCGCACCAACTATGCGCTGCGCGAGACCCTGCGCAAGGAAAAGGCAAAGAACCCGGGTGGCACGACTGCGGTCTCCACCTGCGGCGCCAATCCCGGCATGGTGTCCTGGTTCGTCAAGCAGGCGCTCGTCAATGTCGCCAACGAGCTCGGCATCAAGTTCGACGAGCCGACGCAGGATGACCGCGAAGGCTGGGCAAAGCTGATGAAGAAGGTCGGCGTGAAGGGCGTTCACATTGCCGAGCGCGACACCCAGCGCGCCAAGAACCCCAAGCCGCTCAACGTGTTCTGGAACACCTGGTCCGTCGAAGGCTTCATCTCGGAAGGTCTGCAGCCTGCCGAACTCGGCTGGGGCACGCATGAAAAGTGGATGCCCAAGAACGCCAAGAAGCACAAGAAAGGTTGCAAGGCCGCCATCTATCTCGAGCAGCCAGGCGCCAACACCCGCGTGCGCACCTGGTGCCCGACCCCCGGACCGCAATACGGCTTCCTCGTCACCCACAACGAGTCGATCTCGATCGCTGACTACTTCACCGTCGAAAAGGACGGCGAGGTCCTCTATCGCCCGACCTGCCATTACGCCTACCACCCGGCCAATGACGCAGTGCTTTCGCTGCATGAAATGTTCGGCAATGGCGGCACCCAGCAGCCGGTGCTTCACGTTCTCGACGAACATGAACTGGTCGACGGCGTCGATGAACTCGGCGTTCTCCTCTACGGCCACGACAAGAATGCCTATTGGTATGGCTCGCGCCTGTCGCTGGAAGAGACCCGCAACATTGCGCCCTATCAGAACGCGACCGGCCTGCAGGTAACCTCTGCGGTTCTGGCCGGCATGGTCTGGGCTCTGGAAAATCCGAAGGCCGGCATCGTCGAGGCCGACGAGGTCGATTACAAGCGCTGCCTCGAGGTTCAGATGCCTTATCTTGGACCGGTCGAAGGACACTACACCGACTGGACGCCATTGGAAGGACGCCCCGGCCTGTTCCCGGAAGAGATCGACGAAAAGGATCCCTGGCAGTTCAAGAACGTTCTCGTTCGCTGATCGTGAGACAAGCCCGTCGCGTTTGCGGCGGGCTTTTTTGCCTGCGCCAACTAAAATAATGCCGATGCGTTTTGGATAATGCCCGGCACACCAGCGGTCAGCCTTGCTTTCACCATGCCTTCACGCCATGGTTTATTCAATTCTATGCAAGCGACTCGGTGCCAGACGTGCATCGCTGGAGGCGATTTTATGAACTTCAAGACCATTGTGGCCCTCTCGGTCGCATCCATAGCACTCACAGCCTGCTATCCGAGCGGTGGCCCCCGTCCGCGTCCCCTGCCCCCGGTCAATCAGGGACCGGCGATTGATGGCGCATGGGTCGATCCCAATGGCATCGTCTCGACCTTCCAGGCAGGCAGCTTCTCGACCCGCACGACCGATACAAGCCAGCTGCTGGCCTCAGGCACCTACACGCAGGTCTCGGACCGGCTGGTGGAAATCAACATGACATCGCTGGTGCGCAACACACAGCAGAAGGTCAATTGTGCTCTCGTCACGCCGAACCAGTTGAACTGCACGTCCGACAGCGGTGCACAGTTCTCGCTGGCGCGTCGGGGCTGACCGACTGTTATCCGATTTGCTGCAATATCAACGATCGAAGACCCGGCTCGTGTGCCACGAAGCCGGGTTTTTTATTGCCGCCTTTTCGCTTGCAGTCACACGCACTTAATGGAAACATCGTTTTCTGTTGGCTAGGGAAAGGGCGAAAGGTCGAAGACCGGAGCGCCAGGCCACCAACCAAAAACAGGAGAGAGAATCGATGTTGAGAACCTTACGATTTGGCCTGATGAGCGCGTCTGTGCTCGCACTGTCCGCCGGCGCTGCGCTGGCAGATTTCGAGCTCAATATCCTTCATATCAACGACCTGCACTCCCGCATCGAGTCCATAAACAAGTATGACTCGACCTGCTCTGCGGAAGAAGAAAGCGCCGATGAATGCTTTGGCGGCGTGGCTCGGCTGCTGACCGCAATCAACGAGACCCGCGCTTCGCTCGACGGCAAGAACGTCATTCTCCTGAATGCGGGCGACAACTTTCAGGGTTCCCTCTTCTACACGACCTACAAGGGCCTGGCCGAAGCGGAATTTCTCAACCTGATGAAATTTGACGCAATGACCGTCGGCAACCATGAATTCGACGATAGCGAAGACGGCCTGGTCGGCTTTCTCGACAAGATCAACTTCCCCGTCGTCACGGCCAATGTGCTGGCAGGCCATGCCTCCAAGATTGGCGACAAGATCAAGCCGTCCATCGTCCTCGATATCGGCGGCCAGAAAGTCGGCATCGTCGGTGCTGTGGCCAATGATACCGACGAGTTGTCGTCCCCTGGTCCCAACATCATGATCGCCGAGGATGTCGCGACCATTTCCGATGCCGTGCAAAAGCTGAAGGCCGAAGGCGTCGACAAGATCATCGCGCTCACCCATGTCGGCTATCCGCGTGACCTCGCAGCCATTGCCAAGATCCCGGATGTGGACGTCGTTGTCGGAGGGCACTCCCACAGTCTGTTGTCGAACACCGACGAAAAGGCCGAAGGCCCATATCCGACCATGGTCGACAACCCCGGTGGCTACAAGGTTCCCGTGGTTCAGGCCGCATCCTACACCAAATATCTCGGCGACCTGAAGGTCGTGTTCGATGACGCAGGCGTGGTCAAGGAAGCCTCCGGAGACCCGATCCTCGTCGACGCCAAATTCAAGCCGGATGAGGCAACAGCTGCCCGCGTCAAGGAAATGGGCGCCCCGATCGAGGAGTTGAAGCAGAAGATCATAGGCTCCACCTCCGAACCGATCGACGGCAGCCGCGATGTCTGCCGCGCCGGGGAATGCTCGATGGGCAATCTCGTCGCCGACGCCATGGTTGATCGCGTCAAGGACCAGGGCGTGACCATTGCCATCCAGAACGGTGGCGGACTGCGCTCCTCCATCGATGCCGGCGACGTCAGCATGGGTGAAGTGCTGACCGTACTGCCCTTCCAGAACACGCTTGCAACCTTTCAGCTGAAGGGCGCAGACATCGTCACCGCTCTGGAAAATGGCCTGAGCCAGATCGAGGAAGGTGCTGGTCGTTTCCCTCAGGTCTCAGGAATGAAGTTTTCCTACGACGCGTCGAAGGAGCCGGGCAGCCGCGTGGTATCGGTCGAAGTGAAGGATGGCGACGCATTCGCTCCGCTTGATCCGGAAAAGACCTATAACCTCGCCACCAACAACTACATGCGTGGTGGCGGCGACGGCTACAAGATCTTCTCGACGGCAGGTACCAACGCCTATGATTACGGCCCGAGCCTTGAAATCGTGGTCGCCGACTTCATTGCCGCCCACTCCCCCTACAAGCCTTATACGGATGGTCGTATCACGGCAGTAGCAGCGCCGGCGACTAAGGCCCCGACAACGGAAGCGTCGACTGAAGCGCCGGCCGAAACGGCAACCGCTCCGGAACCGACGATTACCCTTCCCGACATGCCAGCAGCATCCAACGATCTGACATCGGCGGCCCCGGATGCCTCTGCCTTCGGTTCCAATACCTATGTCGTGGTTGAAGGCGACACGCTCTGGGATATCGCCGAGGAAAAGCTGAAAGACGGCCAGATGTGGGTGAAGATTGCCGAGACAAATGCGTTACGCAATCCGAATGTGATCGCCATCGGCCAGGAACTGAAGATTCCCGCCAACTAAGTCGATTGGCCGCAGCTGAAGAACCGGTCCGGGCTTCCCCGGGCCGGTTTTTGCTTTAAAAGAACGGACAGATATTGCTCGTTTCCATGGAAATTCGCAGCAGACCTCAAAACGCCGGATTGTACGACATGAAATCTGACACCACCCACTTCCCCGCCAATCATCCGGCAGTCCGGTTCGGCAAGGTCGGCGTGCTTCTCGTCAATCTGGGCACACCAGACGGAACCGACTACAAGTCGATGCGCAGATATCTGGCGGAGTTTCTGACCGACAAGCGCGTGATCGAATGGTCACCCTGGAAATGGTATCCGATCCTCTATGGTATCGTGTTGAACCGCCGCCCGCAAAAGGTCGGCGAGGCCTATAAGAGCATCTGGAACAACGATCTGGATGAAAGCTATCTGCGGACCTACACGCGCGGCCAGGCAGAAAAGCTCGCAGAGCAATTGAAAGACCTGCCGAACGTTCACGTCGACTGGGCGATGCGCTACGGTCAGCCTGCGATCCAGAAGAAGATGGACGAAATGCAGAAGGCCGGCTGCGAACGGATTCTCGTCTATCCACTTTATCCGCAATATGCAGCCGCCACCACCGCGACAGTCAACGACGAGGCCTATAAGGCCCTTCTCAAGATGCGCTGGCAACCTGCATTGCGTACAGTCCCGCCCTATCACGACGACGCAGTCTATGTGGACGCGCTGGCCAATTCCATCGAAGCCCATCTGAAGACGCTCGATTGGGAGCCGGAGCTGGTCATCACCTCCTATCACGGTATCCCCATGTCCTACTTCATGAAGGGCGATCCCTATCACTGTCAGTGCTACAAGACCTCGCGTCTTCTGCGCGACCGGCTGGGCTGGGACAAAGAGAAGTTGATGGTCACCTTCCAGTCGCGCTTCGGACCGGAAGAATGGTTGCAGCCCTATACCGACAAGACGGTTGAGAAACTGGCCAAGGAAGGCGTCAAGCGCATTGCCGTGATGAACCCCGGATTTGTATCCGATTGCCTTGAGACGCTGGAAGAAATCGCCGGGGAAGCAGGGGAGATCTTTCTCCACAATGGCGGGGAAAAATTCAGCCATATCCCCTGCCTCAACGACAGCCCTGATGGCATGCGCGTGATCGAGAATGTCGTGCGCCGCGAATTGCAGGGCTGGGTCTGAAGACTTAGCCAGCCGAACGGCGCGGCGTCAGACGCCGCGACGGTTTCCCCAGATCAGGACATGCAACTGCGGCAGTACCGTCGCGTCGTACCAGCGAGCTTCGATGACGCAGTCGATCAGCCAGCGCATGCGCGCCATGATGCCGTCGATGTCGATGGCGGCATCATCCGCCCCGGGCGGCGGCGGCGTGTGATTGCCTGGCTGAAGATAGACAGGGATACCGGGACAAAGCGCCGAGATCTCCTGTGCAAAGCAAAAATCCGGCTTGTCGAATACAACGAACTTCAACACGACCGACGTCTCCTTGCCTGCCGACGCAACACAGTCAGCGAGCGTCGCTGGATCCATCGCCATCGCGCTCGATGGTGGCTTGGGCGACAACACAAGCGTGTCGAGCTTGCCGAACCAGGGTTTCGCCATCGACCCCTGCGTTTCGAGCGCGAAGCGATAACCCTTTGCCTTACCGGCGGCGATCAGCGGCCCCAGCGGCTGGATTGCAGGATTGCCGCCCGACAGCGACACCGTCAGCGGCGCGCCGCCTGAAAGACGCTCCACTTCTGCCATGATCGCTTCCACCGACATGGGACGCCAGGTGTGGCGATATTCGCTGTCGACCGCATGCAGCGTATCGCACCACGAGCAGCGGTAGTCGCAGCCTCCGGTCCTAACGAACACGGTTGGCTTGCCGATCAGAACGCCCTCGCCCTGGATGGTTGGACCGAAAATTTCCGAGACGCGGATTTCTCCGCTCACGGGCGATACTCCGCCCAGGTCTTCGGCGTTTCGCTGACCTTCACCGAAGCCGTTTCAGCAAAGCGCAGCTTGCACCAGTCGTAGAAGTGGCGCGCCAGATGTTCCGCCGTGACGCGCGCGTGACCGAGAACCTCATTCAGATGGCGGTGGTCGAAGTTGTCGTCAATATAGGACTTGAGCGGTGTCAGTTCATGGTAGTCCCGCACGAAACCGTCCTCGTTGAGTTCCGGCGACGTCAGTTCCACCACCACGATATAGTTGTGCCCGTGCAGGCGGGCACATTGGTGGTCGGCCGGAAGATGGGCAAGCTGGTGCGAGGCGGAGAAATGAAATTCCTTCGTGATCCGGTACATCAGCGCACAGCCTCGGCGCGAAAGCTGGAAGTCACAGCCTTCCAGAAATCCCGATCTTCATAGTCCGTGGGATCGGCCACACCCGCGAGATGGAAGGCTTCGCGCCGTTCGACGCAGGTTCCGCAACGACCGCAATGGCGCGCTCCGCCCTTGTAGCAGGACCAGGTCATCTCGAAGGGTGTGTCGTAACGTGCGCCTTCCGTCACGATATCCGCCTTCGAAATCATCACGAAGGGCGCCTGCAGCGTCACCTCGGCATAGCCTTGCAGCGCGTGGTTCTGCATGACCTGGAAGGCGTCGATGAAGCCGGGGCGGCAATCGGGATAGATGAAATGGTCTCCGCCGTGAACCGCAACGGCGACGGCATCCGCCTTCTTTGCAGCGGCCACGCCAAAGGCGACCGACAGCATGATGGCATTTCGGTTCGGCACGACGGTGATCCGCATCGTGTCTTCTGCATAGTGGCCGTCCGGCACGTCGATATCGTCGGTCAAGGCCGAACCGCTCAAACCTGCGCCGATAGCAGTAATGTCGATAATCTGATGTGGAACGCCAAGCCGCTCCGCACAGGCAGCGGCGAAATCGAGTTCTTTTTTGTGGCGTTGTCCGTAATCGAAGGAGATGAGACCGATGAGGTCCTGCTCCGCTGCCACCTTATGGGCGAGCGAAACCGAGTCCAGTCCGCCGGAGCAGACGACGAGCGTATTCATGTATGGATCCCTTGTTTTGTCCGGGTGGGCTGCGACCGGTGGTGAAAGTCCGGGAGCCTCATAACGCCGTCGCAAGCCTTTGGCAAATTCTTCCCGCGGAACCGGCCGCCTTTTCCAGATTCGACAGAAGATGGCTGGTGAGTTGCCGTTCGAACCACTAGATTGAAGACAACACTGGAGAAAACGACATGAATATGCAGCTGACCGGATTTGACATCATGGTGATCGCACTGGTGGTGCTCGTCATCATGGTCCTGTTTGCCGGGATCAAGACGGTGCCGCAGGGCACCCGTTATACGATCGAGCGCTTCGGGCGCTATACCAGAACGCTGGAGCCGGGCCTCAATCTGATCATTCCCTTCATCGAGCGTATCGGCGCAAGGTTGAATGTCATGGAACAGGTTCTGGATATTCCAACCCAGGAAGTCATCACCAAGGACAACGCGTCGGTTTCTGCCGATGCAGTGGCCTTCTACCAGATCCTCAATGCCGCCCAGGCAGCCTACCAGATCACCAATCTCGAAAACGCCATCCAGAACCTGACCATGACCAACATCCGCTCGGTCATGGGTTCCATGGATCTGGACGAGTTGCTGTCCAATCGTGAAGTGATCAACGACCGACTTCTGCGCGTCGTCGACGAGGCGGTCGGCCCCTGGGGCATCAAGGTCACCCGTGTCGAGATCAAGGATATCCAGCCACCCAAGGACCTGGTCGATGCCATGGGCCGACAGATGAAGGCCGAGCGTGAAAAGCGCGCCCAGGTGCTGGAAGCCGAAGGCTTCCGCAACGCCCAGATCCTGCGCGCCGAAGGTGCCAAGCAGTCCGCCATTCTCCAGGCTGAAGGCCAGCGCGAAGCCGCCTACCGCGAGGCCGAAGCCCGCGAACGCTCGGCAGAAGCCGAAGCCAAAGCAACCAAAATGGTATCCGAGGCAATCGCCGCCGGTGATGTCAACGCCATCAACTACTTCGTCGCTCAGAAATATACGGAAGCCATGGCCGCGATCGGCACAGCACCCAATTCCAAGATCGTGCTGATGCCGATGGAAGCCTCGTCGCTGATCGGCTCGCTGGGCGGCATTGGCGCCTTGGCGCGCGAAGTGTTCGGCGACCAGCCAAATGGTTCGCAAAGGCCCCGTCCGCCGGAAACCAATACTCAGCGTTCCACGACGCCGGTCGTCAATCCCTTCGCGCCACCTCGCCGGGAGACCTGACCCATGCTGCAGGCGATCGTAACCGAACTCGGCCCCTGGAGCTGGTGGGTGGTCGGCCTGCTACTGCTGGGCGCCGAGCTCATCATGCCCGGCGTCTTTCTGGTCTGGATCGGTTTGGGTGCCATCGTCACAGGCACGATCTCACTCGCCGTCTGGGGTGCACCCTATTGGGGCTGGCAAATTCAGCTGCTGGTCTTTGCCGCACTGGCAGTCGTTGCAACCCTGCTCGGACGACGATTTTTATCGGGCAGCCGTGACGAGACGGATGAGCCACTGCTCAATCAACGCGGCGCAAGCCTGGTCGGTCGAACCGCAACCTTGAAGGATCCGATCACGGAGGGTCGCGGTCGCATTCATCTGGACGGCACCTATTGGCCGGTTACCGGACCTGATTTGCCATCGGGTTCTCGCGTGAAAATCGTGTCCAGCCATGGAGGAGATCTGACCGTCGACGCAGCCTGATCAGGCAACGCCGATCTTCAGAAGATCGTGGAAGTGCACGATGCCTTGTGGCCTGGACTCGTCATCCAGCACAAACAGCGCCGAGATATTATGCTGGTTCAAGATGCCCATGGCACTTGTGGCAAGTGAATCGGGTTTCACCGTCTTGGGCGAGACTGTCATGAATTGCTCGACCGTCATTTCCGCCAGATTACGGTGCAGACCGCGGGCAATATCGCCATCTGTGATGATGCCGCACAGTGCTCCGGCGGCGTCGATCACACCCACACAACCGAACCGCTTTTCCGCAAGCTTGATGATCGCCTCTGGAACGAGGGTTCCAGTTGGAACCAGCGGCATTTCATCGCCGCTGTGCATGATGTCGGAGACATGCGACAGCATGGCACCCAGTTTACCACCAGGGTGGAAGGTGCGGAAATCGACAGCGCTAAACCCGCGTGCTTCCAGAAGCGCCAGAGCCAGCGCATCGCCGGTTGCAAGCTGCATCATGGTCGAGGTTGTCGGTGCCAGACCATGCGGGCAGGCTTCCTCTTCCTTTGGCAAGAGAAGAACGATGTCGGCTTCGCGCGCCAGTGTAGAGTTTTCACCCGATGTGATTGCGATCAGCGGGATCTGGAAACGCCGCGAAAAGCTGACAATACCATGCAGTTCCGCACTCTCGCCGCTCCAGGACATCGCCAGAATGACGTCGTCGCGGGCAATCATACCCAGATCGCCATGATTGGCTTCGGCCGGATGGATAAAGAAGGCGGGCGTGCCGGTAGAGGCAAAAGTCGCAGCTACCTTGCCGCCAATATGATGGCTCTTGCCCACGCCAGTGACGATAACCCGCCCGGACGAAGATCCAATGACATCAATGGCATTGCAAAAGGGCGCGGCCAGCGGTCCCGACAGGGCGCGCTCCAGCGCGTCCAGGCCATTTTTCTCTGCGGTAACAGAACGAATAGCCGTTTCGATAGCACCGGCTTCGACGAGTTTGACTGCACGTGTGATCATGTCGGTTGAATAACGCTTTTGCGAAAAACTGTCCACCAAACAAAATATAACCGCGTGCTGTATCCAGTGATGGCGTTAGACGCGGCTCGTGTGGTGGCGAAATATGGATGCGGGCGAACAAAAAGCAACCAAACGTTAACCACATGGCTTTACCTTTGGGTAACGAATTCAGCTTTTTGCAAGACCGGAGAATATGGTGAAGGCTCACCGACTCGGAGCGGACAGTCAGCGCGCCCAAGGCCCGCGCGCATCCGCGCTATTGGCGGCCACCCTTGCGGCATTTGCCGTAACGCCTGTGGCTGCTCAAACGGTGACACCCGGACAATCATACGCGTCAACGCAATCTGGCTCGACAGCGACCCTAAATTCGAGTGACCTGTCACAGAACGCGGATGACACCACAGCAACGGGCGATCTGGCGCTGAGACAGACGCAAGATGTTGCATTAACCCCGGAAGAGCAGGACGCTCTGGATCTGGAGGCCATGCGCCGCCAGAACCTTCCGCAGAAGAGCGTCGATTATGAGGACAGGCTTCAGCCAAAAGGCACGAGGCCGGAACTGGACGGGATCAGGCTCGGCACCGTGGTTCTGCGCCCCTCGCTCTCCGAACGGCTGCTGTCAGAAACAACAAAGACAGGCGGATCGAAGGAACATGCGCTTTACTCTTCGACAACGCTCAAGGGAAGCCTGACATCCGACTGGTCACGTCACGAATTGTCCGTAACCGGTGCCGGAACATGGCAAAAGCTTCTGTCCGGCAGCGGCGATGCCGATCCATCGGCGGACGTGAATGCAAACCTTCGTCTCGACCTGGCAGCCGGCACCACAGTCACGCTCTCGAGCGGTTACAGCTTCACGCGTGAAGACGCAGAAGATCAAGACGCGATCGCTAATGCGAAAACCCAGTATGGCATCCACAGGTTCGACGGTGGCATCACCGCCGCTCACGCCGTCGGCCGACTGCGTGGCAGTGTGGGCCTCGATGGTAGCCGCTGGCTCTATTCGGATGCAGTCTTGAACAATGGCACCGATCTCTCGCTTGAGGACCGGCAACGCACTCTGGGAACCCTCCGCGGACGGCTGGGCTATGAAATCTCGCCTGCATTGATACCCTTCATCGAAGTCTCTGGCGGCAGACTGGTCTACGATCAAAAGACGGATTCGACCGGATATCAGCGGTCTGCCTATATCTATGCAGCCAAGACCGGTGCCGAATTCAATTTCGGCGAGAAACTGCGTGGCGAACTGGCCGTCGGCTACATCCATGAAACCTTCGACGACGCACGCCTGAATGACATCAACGGCTTGACCCTCGATGGCACCATCAACTGGTCGCCGCGCGATGGCACGGATATCAAATATGGTCTTTCAACCTCGCTTGATCCGGCCACAACCGCCGGCACGGGCGGTGCGGTGGTCTATTCTGCAAATGCCGAGATTGCCCAGCAATTGCGCGACAATCTGGTTGCAACGCTCACCGGCACCACCACCTGGAACCGCTACCCGGATGCATCCTCCAGCAATAGCACCAGCTATGCTGCCGATGCCGAGCTGGCCTACGAGTTCAACCGCTACCTCGCGCTGACTGCCGGTCTTGGCTATGAATACACGCAAAGAAAAACCTCCGCTGATACGGAGGTTTTAAGAGCCTCTGTCGGCCTGACGGCAAAGCGCTGAGGACGGGAGTCCACAAGCGGCCACGCCTTATTTGAGGGCGGCGAGAAGCTCCGTCAGCGGAGCCTCGATCTGCGGTCGGATGTCCGCACGCTGAACGGCGAAGAACACATTGGCCAGAATAAAACCGTCCTTAGCGCCACAGTCGAAGGTCTTGCCTTCGAATGGATAAGCGGCGAAATCCTGTTCCGCAGCCATCTTCAACATGCCGTCGGTCAGCTGGATCTCATTGCCGGTCCCGCGCTCCTGGGTCGACAGAACCGAGAAGATCTCCGGCTGCAGGATATAGCGTCCATTGATGAAGTAGTTCGACGGAGCAGTGCCCTTCTCCGGCTTCTCGACCATCTGCGTGATCTTGAAGCCGCCGTCGAGCTGTTCTCCCATGCCGACAATGCCGTATTTGTGGGTCAGTTCCGGCGCGCATTCCTCGACAGAGATAATGTTGCCCCCAACCTTGTTGTAGAGTTCGACCATCCCCTTCAGGCAGCCTTTTTCACCATGCATGATCATGTCTGGCAAAAGCAGGGCAAAGGGCTCGTGTCCTACGATATCGCGTGCGCACCAGACAGCGTGTCCAAGGCCAAGCGGCTCCTGCTGGCGGGTGAAGCTTGCCGAACCTGCCTCCGGCAACAGGTCGTTGAGCAGCGTCAGTTCCGCGTTCTTGTTGCGGGCCTTCAGCGTCTGTTCAAGCTCGTATTGAATGTCGAAATAGTCCTCGATCACCGCCTTGCCGCGACCGGTCACAAAGACGAAATGCTCGATGCCGGCCTCGGCGGCCTCGTCGACCACATACTGAATGACAGGCTTGTCGACAACGGTCAGCATTTCCTTTGGAACAGCCTTGGTTGCGGGCAGGAATCGGGTGCCAAGACCTGCAACAGGAAACACGGCTTTGCGCAGCTTTTTACGTTCGGACAATTTGTTCTCCTTGGGGAGCCGGAAATTCGGTGAGGACGACTGTGTGGCAGGCAGCATCTAGCGTATAATCATGGCCGGATTGTAAAAGGCAACCTTTCCCAGGTTCAATATGGTAAAGAATTTATTGACCTGATTGCCGTATCGTGAGCTCGCACCAAACCTGCCTCCATGAGGGAGGCGCAAACCGCCTAGCACACGGGACCAAATGCAAATGACCAGACGCCGCACCGGACTCATTCCGACCATCGTCTTCTCGACGTTCGCGCTTCTCGCTCCAATGGAGGCAAGGGCTGACGCCGGATTTGTCAAATGGATCAACGGGTTCTATGCCACGGCCGCCAAGAGCGGCATTTCCAAGAGCACATATCAGAAAGTGTTTGCGGGGGTCACCGAACCTGATCCAACTGTCCTTGAGAAGGCCCGTTATCAGCCCGAATTCAAGTCCAATATCTGGGACTATGTCGATTCGCGGGTAAACCCCTTCACCGTTCAGACCGGCCGCGAGATGGCGCAAAAGCATGCGCGCACGCTGACCGCTCTCGAAAATTACTTTGGCATCGACCGCACAATCCTGCTGGCCATCTGGTCGATGGAGTCAAACTACGGTGCCGTCCTGGAAAAGGAAGACCGACTGCACAATGTGCCGCGCGCACTGGCAACCCTCGCCTATGCCGACAAGCGCCGGGCAAAATATGCCCGCACACAGTTGGTCTCAGCGCTGAAGATCGTCCAGAACGGCGAAGTATCGGCAAGTGGCCTGCTGGGCTCCTGGGCCGGCGCCATGGGGCACACCCAGTTCATCCCGTCGAGCTATCTGCTCTATGCGATCGATGCGGACGGCAATGGCCACAAGGATATCTGGAACTCCATTCCAGACGCACTTGCAACCTCCGCCAACCTGCTCAAAAAGAACGGATGGCAGACCGGCAAGACCTGGGGCTATGAGGCTGTGGTCCCCTCCGGCGGCAATAAATATAGCGGCCAGACCAAGACCTTGGGCGAATGGGCAAAGCTCGGCTTTGCACGTCCGAACGGCAAGGGCTTTCCACGCCCCGGCGACAGGGCAGAGCTGAAAATGCTGGCTGGAGCGGACGGACCGGGCTTCCTGATGACCCGTAATTTCTTTGTCATCAAGCGCTATAATGCAGCCGACAGCTACGCACTGGCCGTCGGCCTGTTGGCGGACGAAATTGCTGGCTATGGCGGCATGCACCAGTCTTGGCCGCGCCCGCATAACAGTCTCGATGTTCGCGAAAAATTCGAACTGCAATCGCGCATGAAGGCGCTCGGCTATTACGACGGCAAGATCGACGGCAATTTCGGCTCAGGCTCCAAGGCCGCGATCCAGGCAATCCAGCAACGGCTGGGCATGGAAGTGAACGGCGAACCGTCGAAGCATCTTCTCAACGCCCTGCGCAATTGACAAAGGACATCACCGGCTTCAGAAAAGTCGGTGATGCCAGCCCTTTGGGGCTGACACGGTTTTGAACCGGGCAATGAAGACTATGAAATTTGGTGCCGTCACATGGATGAAGGCGATGGCCGTTCTGGCCGTCGCATTACTGGTTGTGGAAACGACAGCGCCAGCCTTTGCGCAACAGCGCGAGCGCACCACCCTGCTTGAGCTTCTTTTCGGCAGACGGCAGGCACCGCAGATAAGGGAAGCGCCTCCACAACCGGTTCGCAAGAGCACGCCCAAAGTCAGAGCCAGAAAGACGACGAAAAGCGTGACCTCCATCAGGACGGTACCGAAGGCTCCACCTGCGGTCGAGAAGGTGGAAAACGCCCGTAAAATTCTGGTGGTGGGCGACTTCTTTGCCGGCGCCCTTGCAGATGGTCTGAAGGAAGCCTTTGCCGAGTCTCCCGGTGTCGTCATTGTCGAAAGCAGCAAAGGGTCTTCCGGACTCGTTCGCCAGGACTACTATGACTGGCCCTCTGCTCTGCCTGCATTGATCGACGACCAGAAACCGGCACTCGTGGTCGTCGCAATCGGCGCCAATGACCGCCAGACCATCACCACCGCTTCGAGCGAGATACCGTTTCGCACCGATGCCTGGCTGAACAGTTATGAACAACGTGTCGCAGAATTGTCCGCGATCGTGACCAAGCGGAATGTTCCCCTGATGTGGGTTGGCCTTCCCAGCTTCAGTTCCTCCAAGATGACCGCCGATGCCATCACGCTGAACAGCATTTATCGGAACACAGTCACAAAGGTCGGTGGCGAATTCATCGATATCTGGGACGGCTTTGTCGACGTTGAGGGGCGCTTCATCGTCACCGGGTCGGACATCAAGGGCCAGCAGGTGCGCCTGCGCGGCCCGGACGGGATCGGCATGACACCCGCCGGCAAGCGCAAGATGGCATTTTATGCAGAAAAGCCGCTGCGCCGACTGCTGGGCGACATGGCAAGTCCCGACCTCTTGCGCCTGGATGAAAGCAACCTGCCAAGCCTTGTCGAATTACCGCCCTCCGAGATGCAGAACCTGGTGCATACCCGGCCGATTGATCTGTCCGATCCCGATCTTGACGGCAGCACCGAACTGTTGGGGCTCAGCAGCCTATCGTCCTCACCCATCCCGACCCCGCGTGATCTGCTTGTCGAAAAAGGTGAAATGTCGCCGGCACCCACTGGCCGCGTCGATGACTACCGACTGGCAAAAACAGTCGATGCCAAGAAAAACGGGGAGCCCTGAGGCTCCCCGTCGCATTATTCATTCCATCAACTTCGAAATTCAGCGCGGAAGTTCGGTCGCGCCCATAAGAGCTTCGTCGATTGCGCGCGCCGCCTGGCGGCCTTCCCGGATAGCCCAGACAACCAGCGACTGGCCACGGCGCACATCGCCAGCGGCCCAAAGCTTGTCGACCGACGTCTTGTAGTCCTTGTCATTGGCAATGACATTCGTCGAGCCACGACGGTCGGTATTGAGAGACAGGTTTTCGCCCATATCCTTCAGCACGCTGTTTTCGAATGGACCGCGGAATCCGATGGCGATGAATGCGAGATCGGCCTTGATGATGAATTCGGAGCCTGCAATCGGATGGCGCTTTTCATCCACCTGGCAGCATTTCACACCGGTCAGAACACCGTCTTCACCGACAAATTCGAGCGTGCCAACCTGAAACTCTCGGTTAGCGCCCTCTGCCTGGCTGGACGAGGTGCGCATCTTTGTTGCCCAGAACGGCCAGACAGCAAGCTTGTCTTCCACTTCAGGCGGACGGGGACGGATGTCGAGCTGGGTCACTTTGACAGCCCCCTGGCGGAAGGCCGTGCCGACGCAGTCCGACGCCGTATCGCCACCGCCGACGACAACGATATGTTTGCCACCGGCAAGGATCGGATCCGACGGCCAGCCCACGCTGTCGATGTTTTCGCGGCCAACGCGGCGGTTCTGCTGAACGAGATAAGGCATCGCATCGTGAACGCCGTGGAAATCCGTACCCGGAATGCCAGCCTCTCGCGGCGTTTCCGACCCACCGCAATAGAGAACGGCGTCATGATCGGCCAGCATCTTTTCCATCGAGATGTCGACACCGACATTGACCCCGTAATGGAACGTCACGCCCTCGCCGCGCATCTGTTCGACACGGCGGTCGATGAAGTTTTTCTCCATCTTGAAATCGGGAATACCGTAACGCAAAAGACCGCCAGCCTTGGATTCACGCTCGTAAAGATGAACGGCATGACCAGCACGGCCAAGCTGCTGAGCAGCCGCCATGCCAGATGGACCCGAACCGATGATGGCAATCTTCTTGCCGGTGTGGACGGTTGCCGGCTGCGGCACGATGAAGCCGAGCTCATAAGCCTTGTCGGCAATGGCCTGCTCGACCGTCTTGATCGCCACCGGCGTGTCTTCTAGGTTCAGCGTGCAGGCTTCTTCGCAAGGTGCCGGGCAGACACGACCCGTAAATTCGGGAAAGTTGTTGGTGGAATGCAGGTTGCGGATCGCCTCGGCCCAGTTGCCGTTATAAACCAGGTCATTCCAGTCGGGGATCTGGTTGTGAACCGGACAGCCGGTCGGACCATGGCAATAGGGAATACCGCAGTCCATGCAGCGCGCTGCCTGCTTCTGCACTTCGGGATCCGACATCGGAATGGTGAATTCACGGAAATGACGGATGCGGTCGGACGCCGGCTGGTACTTGCCCACCTGCCGGTCGATTTCCATGAAGCCTGTTACCTTACCCATTTTCTCAGTCCTTGCTTCAAAGCGGTGGCCAACTCGGGCCCCAGTACCAGTAGGCAAAGCCAATTGCCGCCCCTAGCACAATGAATTCAAATTCAATCCTGCCGTTCACCAGACCGGCAATCGCCGCAATGGCGATTGCCAGGATCAAAGAAACGATCCGGTGAAGGATCAGGCTGCCTCACTCAGCCGCGACACCCATGCGCATGCGTTCCATCTCTTCAAGCGCACGACGGTACTCGACCGGCATGACCTTGCGGAACTTCGCACGATACGCGGCCCAATTGTCCAGAATGTCCTTGGCCCGCGCCGAGTCCGTGTAGTGGTAGTGGTTGGCGATGAGTTGGTAGAGACGCTCCTCGTCATGCCGTGTCATGTCTTCAGACACATCCACACGGCCCTTATGCATGAGGTCTCCGCCATGGTGATGGAGCTTCTCAAGCATGTCGTCCTCTTCCGGAACCGGCTCGAGTTCGACCATGGCCATGTTGCAGCGGCTGGCGAAATCACCCTCCTCGTCGAGAACGTAAGCCACGCCGCCGGACATGCCGGCTGCGAAGTTACGGCCGGTCTGACCGAGCACGACGACGACACCGCCGGTCATGTATTCGCAGCCATGGTCACCCACGCCTTCGACAACAGCGATGGCACCGGAATTGCGCACGGCAAACCGTTCACCGGCAACGCCGCGGAAATAGCATTCGCCCTCGATCGCACCGTAAAGAACAGTATTGCCGACGATGATCGAATTCTCGGCAACGATCTTGGTGTTCTCAGGCGGACGGACGATGATGCGGCCACCGGACAATCCCTTGCCGACATAGTCATTGCCATCGCCGACGAGATCGAATGTGATGCCGTGTGCCAGGAATGCACCGAAGGACTGACCAGCCGTGCCGTTCAGCGTCACATGGATCGTGTCGTCCTTCAGCCCCTTGTGGCCGTAGCGCTTGGCCAGTTCACCCGACAACATGGCGCCGGCGGACCGGTCCACATTCTTGATGTCGACATCAAAGACGACAGGCTGCTTGCTTTCCAGCGACGGCATCGCCTTCTCGATCAACTTGCGGTCGAGGATATCGTCGATCGGATGCTTCTGACGCATGGTCCAGAAGGTGTCGTTCTTCGATGCATCGACCTTGTGGAAGATCCGTGTGAAATCGAGACCCTTGGCTTTCCAGTGCGCCAGCATCTCATCCTTTTCAAGCATCTCGGACTGACCGATGATGTCATCGAGCTTGGAGACACCGAGAGCCGCCAGCATCTCACGCACTTCTTCGGCGACGAAGAAGAAGTAATTGACGACGTGCTCGGGCGCACCCTTGAAGCGCTTGCGCAGGACCGGATCCTGGGTGGCGACGCCAACAGGACAGGTGTTGAGATGGCACTTGCGCATCATGATGCAGCCGGCGGCAATCAGCGGTGCCGTGGCAAAGCCGAACTCGTCGGCACCGAGCAGCGCGCCAACGATCACGTCGCGACCGGTTTTCAGACCGCCATCGACTTGAAGTGCGATGCGCGAACGAAGTCCGTTCAAGACAAGCGTCTGCTGGGTTTCGGCAAGGCCGATTTCCCACGGGCTGCCGGCATGCTTGAGCGAGGTCAGCGGCGAAGCGCCGGTACCGCCATCAAAGCCGGAAATGGTGATGTGGTCGGCACGCGCCTTGGCAACACCGGCCGCAACCGTTCCGACGCCCACTTCTGAGACCAGCTTGACCGAAACATCGGCCTCCGGATTGACATTCTTCAGGTCGAAGATCAGCTGCGCCAGATCCTCGATCGAATAGATGTCGTGATGCGGAGGAGGCGAAATCAGGCCGACACCCGGGGTCGAGTGACGGGTTTTTGCAATCGTCGCATCCACTTTGTGGCCCGGAAGCTGTCCGCCCTCGCCTGGCTTTGCACCCTGCGCCACCTTGATCTGCAGCATGTCGGCGTTGACCAGATATTCGGTCGTCACGCCAAAGCGGCCAGACGCAATCTGCTTGATTGCCGATCGCTCAGGATTTGCCGAACCGTCAAGTAGCGGCAGATAACGGTCGGCTTCTTCACCGCCCTCACCCGTGTTCGACTTTCCGCCGATCCGGTTCATGGCAATGGCCAATGTCGTATGCGCCTCACGGCTGATTGAGCCGAAGGACATGGCACCGGTCGAGAAACGCTTGACGATATCGACAGCAGGTTCGACCTCATCGATCGAGATGGGCTTGCGGCCCAGCTCTTCAGCCGACTTGATCTTGAACAGACCGCGAATGGTGTTCATCCGCAGATTGCTGTCATTGACCATTTCGGAGAACTCGCCGTAGCGGTCCTGGCTGTTGCCGCGCACGGCATGCTGCAGGGCTGCAATCGAATCCGGGCTCCAGGCGTGGTTTTCACCGCGCATCCGGTAGGCATATTCGCCGCCGACTTCCAGCGTTGTGGCCAGAACCGGATCCTTGCCGAAGGCCGACTGGTGGCGCGAAACTGTTTCCTCGGAAATTTCGGCAAGGCCAATGCCCTCGATCGTGGTGGCAGTGCCGAAGAAATATTTGCCAACGAGCTCAGACGACAGGCCGACTGCGTCGAAGATCTGCGCGCCGCAATAGGACTGGTAGGTCGAGATGCCCATCTTGGACATGACCTTCAGGATGCCCTTCCCCACGGCCTTGATGTAGCGATAGACCACTTCCTCGGAATCGACCTCCTTTGGAAACTCGCCATGCTTGTGCATGTCGAGCAGTGTGTCGAAGGCAAGATAGGGGTTGATCGCCTCGGCACCATAGCCTGCCAGACAGCAGAAGTGGTGCACCTCACGCGGCTCACCCGACTCCACGACGATGCCGACAGAAGTACGAAGCCCCTTGCGGATCAGATGGTGATGAACGGCAGCAGTCGCCAGAAGCGCCGGGATCGCAATACGATCCGGACCAACCTGACGGTCAGACAAGACGATGATGTTGTAACCGCCACGAACGGCGGCTTCAGCCCGCTCGCAAAGCCGCTCCAGCATATCCGGCATGCCTTCGGCGCCACGCTCCACATCATAGGTGAAGTCGAGTGTCTTGGTGTCGAACCGGTCTTCGGTATGGCCGATAGACCGGATCTTCTCCAGATCGCCATTGGTGAGGATCGGCTGGCGCACTTCCAGACGCTTGGCGTTTGCAGCACCCTCATGGTCGAGAAGGTTCGGCCGCGGACCGATGAACGAGACAAGACTCATCACCAGCTCCTCGCGGATCGGGTCGATCGGCGGATTGGTCACCTGGGCGAAGTTCTGCTTGAAATAGGTATAAAGCAGCTTCGATTTCATCGACATCGCCGAGATCGGCGTATCGGTGCCCATCGAGCCAATTGCTTCCTGACCGGTTGTCGCCATTGGCGACATCAGGATCTTGGTGTCTTCGGTGGTATAACCGAATGCTTGCTGACGATCGAGCAGCGACACGTCACGACGAAGCGCACGCGGTTCAACCGGCTTCAAATCTTCAAGGATCAGCTGGGTCCGGTCGAGCCATTCGCGGTACGGGTGGCTCTTGGCAAGATCCGACTTCACTTCCTCGTCGGAAATGATACGCCCTTTTTCCATGTCGAGGAGCAACATCTTGCCAGGCTGAAGGCGCCATTTCTTCACGATCAGCTCTTCCGGCACCGGCAGCGTTCCCGCTTCCGAAGCCAGAATGATGCGGTCATCGCTGGTGACGATGTAACGTGCAGGACGCAGGCCGTTGCGGTCAAGCGTTGCACCGATCTGGCGACCATCGGTAAAGCAAACGGCAGCCGGCCCATCCCAGGGCTCCATCAGAGCGGCGTGATATTCGTAGAAGGCCTTCCGGTCCGGGCTCATGGACTGGTTGCCCGCCCAGGCTTCCGGGATCAGCATCATCACGGCATGCGCCATCGAATAACCGCCACGCATCAGGAATTCGAGCGCATTGTCAAAACAGGCCGTGTCCGATTGACCTTCATAGGAGATCGGCCAGAGCTTGGAGATATCCTCACCGAACAGTGGCGAAGAGACCGACGCCTGACGCGCCGCCATCCAGTTGACGTTGCCGCGCAGCGTGTTGATTTCGCCGTTATGGGCGACCATGCGGTACGGATGCGCAAGCTTCCAGGACGGGAACGTGTTGGTGGAGAAGCGCTGATGCACAAGGGCGACAGCGGATTCAAAGCGCGGGTCAGACAGATCCTTGTAGTAAGCACCGACCTGATAGGCGAGGAACATGCCCTTGTAGACAATGGTCGAGGCCGACAGCGAGACCGGATAGAAAGCATGACTTTCCTTGCCACCGCCTTCATCATAGATGCGGTTGGAAATGACCTTGCGAAGCGTAAACAGCTTGCGCTCGAACTGATCCTGCGTCTCGGCATCGCTGCCTGCACCGATAAAGACCTGGATATGGCGTGGCTCGGTCGCGGCAATCTCTGGGGCCTTGGAGAGCGACGCATTGTCCACCGGAACATCGCGGTAGCCAAGCAGATGCTGACCTTCGGCGTCGACCACTTCGCGGATGACATTCTTGAAGTGATCGACCTGACCGTCATCCTGCGGGAAGAAGAAGTGGCCAACGGCATATTTGCCGGACTCTGGCAGGGCCACGCCCTGCAATGCCATTTCCTCGCGGAAGAACCGATCCGGGATCTGCACCAGAATGCCAGCACCATCGCCCATCAGAGGATCAGCACCAACAGCACCGCGATGGGTGAGGTTTTCGAGAATGAAAAGCCCGTCCTTGATGATCTGATGCGACTTCTCGCCCTTCATGTGGGCAATGAAGCCGACGCCGCAGGCATCGTGTTCATTGGCCGGATCGTAAAGACCCTGCTTTTCCGGAAAGCCCGCACGGATTGCGCCGCTGGCGGCCTTCGCCGTCACGTCCGCGGCAACCTGTCCTGCGACTGTGGATGCTCTCGTATCGGTCATCAACTTCCCTCCAAAACACCTTGCGGCACCACTCTACGACCCATGAACTCATGCAAGCCGCGCAATGCCAATAAAACAGTCTGGTGTGACGTGAGGACTACGTCTGCAATGATGACGGAAAACCGGAGCATTTGCCCTCGACTTTGCGCCCTACAACAGACAGTCCTCATACATGCTGGCAGAACTATACCGCGAAACCAGCCAGAAGGAAGGTTTCAGCGATCAGAAAAGCCATCGTCACATCAGAAATTAGGTCAACAAAACTGACCTAATTTGAGAGTTTCTATGCCAGAAACCGATGGCGACTGCAAGAGCATGCGTTAATAAAGTGGAAAGCGCGCGGACAAAGATGTCCGCCAGCCGCTCTTCGCCGATATTTTCTTACGTCAGAAGGCGCAAATGAATTGCTCTTGTTGCTTTGCTGGCAATGGCGGCATGTGACGACGCGGATGACGGTTGATCCGACCGGTGAAATACATAATCTCCGGATAGGATCTATTCCTCCCCCTTCGAACTGGAACCCATACTGTCATGTTTTTCTCCTCCGACAACTGGGCAGGCGCCCATCCCGCTATCGCAGAAAGCCTGTCCAGGGAAGCCGCCGGTTATGCCGCAGCCTATGGCACCAGCGATCTCGACAAGCGTGTCGAGCAAAAATTCTCTGAGATCTTCGAGCGTGATGTCGCTGTTTTCTTTGTCGCAACAGGCACAGCTGCGAATTCCCTGTCGCTGGCAGCGGTGGCAAAGCCGGGCGGCGTAACCTTCTGCCACTCCGAAGCCCATGTTGTCGCAGACGAATGCGGCGCGCCGGATTTCCTCACCAGCACACGCTTTTGTCCGGTCGAGGGACGCAACGGCAAGATCGACGCCGATCAGCTGAAGGCCTCCATTGCCCGCTATCCCTCAAATGCTGTACATCAGGGCCGCGCCATGGCCGTGACCATGACCCAGGCCACGGAATCGGGAACCGTATACAGCCTTGAGGAAATCGAACGCATCAGCGCGATTGCCGGCGAGCATGACCTACCGGTGCATATGGATGGCGCACGCTTTGCCAATGCGCTGGTGGCACTGGATGCCAGCCCCGCCGAAATGACCTGGAAGCGCGGAGTCGACATCCTGTCCTTTGGCGGCACCAAAAACGGCTGCTGGTGTGCGGAAGCGATCATTTTCTTCAAGCCGGACATGGCAGCCGACATGCCCTTCATCCGCAAGCGCTCGGCCCAGCTGTTTTCCAAGACACGCTTCATCTCGGCACAGCTCGACGCCTATTTCGAAAACGGTCTCTGGCTCGATCTCGCCCGCAATGCCAATGCCATGGCTGACCGTCTGCGCGCCGGCTTCACCGCCTCTCCCAATGGTCGCCTGGCTTGGGAAACCACCAGTAACGAGGTCTTCGCTGTTCTCGACAAGACCGCCGCCAAAGATGCCACGGATCGCGGCGCGAGCTTCTACCACTGGCCTGTGCCGCAGGAACTCAAGGGCAAAATCAAGGACCACGAGACAATCATTCGTCTCGTCACGTCCTTTTCGACCACGGCTGAAGAGGTGGATCGCTTTCTGCTCACGTTGGCCTGAGACGGGCGGGTATTCAGAAGAGAGACCGAGCACTACGGCGATACAAATACAAAAGCGGCCCTCCGTCAGGAGAGCCGCTCGTTCAGCACCGTAAACGCGATACGGATTAATTCACATGAGCCTCGATGGCCTTGGCGCTATTCACCGGCTCGGCAGCAATCTCGATCCGGCGCGGCTTCATCGCATCGGGGATATTGCGAAGAAGGTCGATGTGCAAAAGACCGTTTTTCAGCGAAGCATTCTGGACTTCGACATGATCGGCGAGCTGGAAACGTCGCTCGAAAGCGCGCTTGGCGATGCCGCGATAGAGGAATTCAGTCTGCTCTTCTGAGCCTACCTCTGCCTTCTCACCCTTGACGGTCAGTACGTGGGCATGCGCTTCGATGCTCAATTCCGATTCATCGAAACCGGCAACGGCCATGGTGATACGGTAGGTCGTTTCACCCGTGCGCTCGATATTATAGGGCGGATAGGTCTGAGCCTGGTCTGGCTGACCGAGACTGTCGAGCATGGTGAAGAGCCGGTCGAAGCCGACTGTGGAACGGTAGAGTGGCGAAAAATCAACGTGACGCATGGTGTCCTCCTGGAAGCGACGGTTTGCGAATGTCAAAACCTCGTTCATCCCTGTGTCGGCGATGGTTCGAGGCGGTTATCGGAGCCTTTTTGGCCTCCGAAAGAATAGATGGGAAATCCCGTTTGCCAGTTCAAGAGGGCAATACACCGCCCGTGCAGGTGGGCTCTGGACCGCACAAAACGGCTTTTTCCTTTGACCTCGAATCGCCTTGCGCTTATCCCGGTTACACCTGCATCCCCATTGCCTCCAGCACAGGCGAGCATCATGGACGAGATACTGCACGCCACACCCGGAAACCCCGTACCCGGCAATCATGTCGCCGGCTTCTTCGACGGCTATCGCGGTGTGAAACTGCGCTATGCGATCTTCCGCTCCGAAGAACATATGCCCATGGGCACCGTCGTGCTGATTCAGGGCCGCAATGAATCCATCGAGAAATACTACGAAACGATCAAGGACCTGACGGCAAGGGGCCTATGGGTCGCGACTTTCGATCTGCGCGGACAGGGCGGATCTGAACGCCTGCTGAAGAACCCGCGAACTGGACACGTCAGGCGCTTCTCGCATTATGTCCGCGACCTTGAGATCTTTCTGGAGCAGGTCGTGCTTCCAGACACACGCCTGCCCTTCTTCATGCTCGCCCATTCCACCGGTGGCCTGATCGCGCTGTCCGCTGCGCCTCGCCTCGTCAACCGGATTGATCGCATGGTGCTGTGTGCACCCTTTGTCGGACTGGCAAAACAATCCATTTCCAACAGCAAGGTCTATTGGCTGACCATGCTGATGAGTCTTTTCGGTTTTGGCGCACGTCCCATGACGAAGGATGGACCGTTGGAGGAGTTTGCCACCAATGCGCTGACATCCGACGTCGCGCGTTTCACGCGCAATCAGCAAATCGAAGAGACACGACCCGAACTCGCAATCGGTCCGCCGTCAGCCCGCTGGCTGTACGAGTGCATGAAGGCCATGTACCGGGTCAACATGCCAGCACATCTCTACTCAATCACAGTGCCGACGGTTATGATTGCGCCGACACGAGAGGAAGTCGTGTCCTACGAGGCAGAAGAGCGGATGTCGCAGTATTTTCGCGCGGCGCAGTTTGTGCCCGTCGCCGGCTCGCGCCACGAGATCCTGCAGGAGAGCGATTACTACAGGGGACAGGCCTTGGCGGCCATTGCCGCCTTCATTCCCGGCAGCGAGGCCGAGGAGCAAGCAAAACAGGCACTGGAACCGTCAGCGCCCTGACATGATCGCCAGCGCCTCGGCATGGACCTTTGCCGATCCGGCAGCAATGATGGTGCCCGCCTCCTCCGGTCGTCCGCCATCCCAGGTCGTGACGATGCCACCGGCCTGTTCGATGATCGGGATCAGTGCACCCACATCATAGGGCTTCAAGCCACTCTCGATCACCAGATCGATATGGCCACTGGCAAGCAGAGCATAGGCATAGCAATCGATACCATAGCGGAACAGCTGCGAACGACTTTCGATGGTGCGATAGCGTGTCAGCGCATCGCCGGCAAACAGATGCGGAGAGGTGGTGAACAAAGTCGCATTCTCCAGGCTACCGCAATCACGGACCTGAAGCTGATGGTCACCGCCAGGGCCTGAATACCACGAGCGCTCGCCGTCGGCGAAATAGCGCTCGCCTGTAAATGGCTGATCCATCAGCCCCATCACCGAACGACCGGCCGATTGAAAACCGATCAGCGTTCCCCAGACCGGCACACCGGAAATGAAGGCCCGCGTGCCGTCGATGGGATCGATGACCCAGACATGCTCACGATCGATGCCAACATTGCCAAATTCCTCTCCGAGAATGCCGTGCTCGGGAAAGTCCTTCTCGATGATGGCACGGATGGCTGCCTCTGCGGCCCGATCACCCTCGGTCACCGGATCGAAACCACCCTGCTCCTTGTTGACGACATCGAGTCGCGAGCGAAACCGTGGCAAGGTTTCAGCCTTGGCAGCTTCGGCAAGTCGGTTGAAAAAGTCGCGGTCGGGAAGCATGGCAAATATCCGGAAAGGCTTGAGAAACTGGTTCCGTCTTAGCCGCTTTTACCGGAATTGCAATTCCGGCCCACCAGGGCAAAAACGATGAGTATTTAAGCACTCGGATGGAGTGCTTAAATTTTTGACAAAACATATTGACACTTGTGCAGCGCAACAATAGTCTGAGGTCACAGTTTAACGACTGTAAATACCCTCCTTGGGTGTTTCCTCCCTAGACTTAGCCGCGCCACTGGCGCGGTTTTTTTTGTCCTGAAAATAGAGATAAACCTATTCGGCGGCGAGCGCGGTCGCTTCACCGAAGCCTTCGACAAAGGCTGCCATCTGCCGCATGAAGCTGGAAATCGCCGAAACGAGCGCAGAAAAATCCGACCGCTTCTCAAGCGTCGCTTCATTGACATAGAGCGCGCGACTGACCTCGATCTGCAAGGCGTGCAGCCCGCGCGACGGACGCCCATAATGCTCGGTGATGAAACCGCCGGCATAAGGCTTGTTGCGGGCGACGTGAAAACCGAGGTCTTCAAGGAAGCTCATGGCCGCCCGCGACAGTTCTGCCGACGCACTGGTTCCGTAACGATCGCCAATGATGAAGTCGGGCCGGTTACGGCCGCCACTGGCATTGAGATTGCCGGGCATGGAATGACAATCCACCAAAACGCCCAGACCGAAACGCGTATGCGTCTGCGCAATCAGTTTTCGCAGCCGCGCATGATAGGGCTTGTAGATCTCCTCGATCCGCATGATCGCTTCTTCCACAGGAAGTCTGCCGAAATAGATTTCCATGTTTTCAGCGACGATACGCGGAATGGTGCCAAGACCGCCGGCGACCCGGATAGAATGGGAATTGGCATAAGGCGGCAGCGGCCCATCGAACATGCGCGGATCGAGTTCATAGGGCTCACGATTCACGTCGACGAAAGCGCGGGGAAAATGCGCGAGAAGCAGTGGAGCGCCGATCGCCGGCGCTGCCCCGAACAGCTCGTCCACATAGGGATCTTCCGAACGGCGGATCGCATGCTCGTCGAGCCGTGAGTTCTGCAACAGCGACGCAGGATAGCAACGACCGGAATGCGGCGAATTGAAAACGAAGGGAATACGCTGCTCGTCTGGCTCGCGCACTTCGAAGATCCCGCCGTTACACTCCATTTGGTCCATTTTGCCCTGTGAATTTTTACCAAGTCATCAAGTTGATTTGTGCTACATGTTGCCAGTTGGACCAGGGGAAGTCCATACTAGGCACAACGGCTGAAGCCGGTTGCCCACATAGCCTTCACCGGATGTTTACCGGTCAAAGGTTAACGTGGACTGCCGGAGAGATCCGACTTATCCCAGATGATGTGAGTTACGGTCACCCAATGAATCAAAAAATTCTCCTCGCGGAAGACGACAACGATATGCGCCGCTTCCTGGTCAAGGCGCTCGAAAAGGCCGGATACACGGTCTTGTCCTACGACAATGGCGCAAGTGCCTATGACCGCCTTCGCGAGGAACCCTTCTCGCTGCTGCTGACCGATATCGTCATGCCTGAAATGGACGGCATCGAGCTTGCGCGTCGCGCCACCGAACTCGATCCGGACCTCAAAGTCATGTTCATCACCGGTTTTGCAGCCGTCGCGCTCAATGCCGATTCGCAGGCACCCAAGGACGCCAAGGTACTGTCCAAGCCGTTCCACCTGCGCGATCTCGTCGACGAAGTGAACAAGATGCTGGCCGCTTGAGGCCGCAATCCGGCGGCTTTCAAAAACTCTTCACAAAACCGGAAAAAGCCTATTGACGCGGCCTCCGGTTTTGTGGTCTTAAGCCGCTCATCGGATGGGCGTGTAGCTCAGCGGGAGAGCACTACGTTGACATCGTAGGGGTCACAAGTTCGATCCTTGTCACGCCCACCATCCGTTTCTCCTGACTTGTCAGGCGTTTGCGAGGTTGACGACATAACCCGCCTTTCTTCTCTCATTTCAGTTACCCAAGTTTCGCCCATGAAACCGCATTTTGGCGGACTTCAGGTGGTGCGGAGAGTGATGGCCATAGACGTCCCGAATGGTCTTCTCAGATGTGCCGGTAAAGCCGGAGACATCCCAAAATGAAACGCCTCTTTGAAGCATCCACGTGATGCAGGTGTGCTTCATTATGTGCGGCGTCACGTCCTCACCAAGCTCGGCAAGCTCGCGAGCACGGTTCCATCCTGTTTTCTCTTTCTTGATGAGCGCTCCCATGTACTCAACGGGGCCGACCTTCGTCAGTCGATGCCAGCGCCGAAGGTGCGGATAGAGATTTTCAGGGATCGGAGCAGGGGTCTTACGCTTATTCGTTTGCGTCTGGCCCTGACCTCGGCGGTAAAGAATTTCATTCTCCAGATCGAACCAACCGCCCGATGAGTTGACACTCCAACGCAAGGCCAAGATAGCTTCATGCCGGGTGGCAGTGTACAGACCAATCAAGATGAAGCGCGCCACGTGATAAGATGGTTTGTGTCGCCGCGCCCATCTGCTCGCTTTTCGCGTCTTTAGATCGTAGGCGATTGGCACGATACCTAAAGCACCAGCTAGCAGCCTCGCGGCCTCGCTTCTCGTGAGCCAGCGCTCACGAGGAGGCGCTTTAGCCGGGAGGGTGACGGGAACAGGATAGATGAGCTTCTTTTCTTTGTACGCGAAATTCAGTGCGGCAGAAAGCGTCTCCAGCTCACGCCGGGCCGTGCCCACCTTCACCGCTCGCTTACCGATTCGTCCGCGCACTCGCGCCTCGACGTAAGCACGGCATGATGCCCCATCGATGAAGTCACATGTCTTGTCGCCGAAGGACTCTAGCAGATTGACCAAATGGAACCCCACAAGCTCAGGGTGCGATAATTCAGGGCCACGCAACTGGCCGTAAAAGGCCAGCACGTCGGCAACAGCCACATCCGCTGGTTGGCCCCGCCGCCAGTCCGGTCGGTGTTTTTCAGCTAAATAGGCCTGGAGCTTGATCTCAGCCCCTGCGCGATCCTGGTCGCCGCAGCCTGTGCTGCGCTCAATCTTTCCATCGAGGATAACCCATTGCCCCTCTCGCCCTGATCGCGGCTTGCGCCAGTGCAGCCGCGCTCCTTTTGATTTGCGCGGCATTTCGCCCTCATTTCTTTAATGTTACGGAGTGTCGTGAAGTACTTTCCCGCAATCAATTCAACTGCGAGATTCCCTTTCTGATATTCGGTGCGGAGCGAGCTTTTTCCGATTGAACCATCTGGAAAAGCGAGCTTGGCTGCTACAGATAAAAGAAGCGGCGTATCATCATCAATTACGCCTGGATCAAGCATCATGCGCCTCCCTGCCGGAAGATACGCAAATGCCACCACGCTGTTGAACGGCGTTCTGTAGATGATACACAATTTCGGAATTCATCGATCTGAGGTTCACTTCGGCAGATCGTTTGATCGCAACCCTTAGCGCCTCCGGAAGCCTCACGAGCAACTGGTGCCCCTTCTCTCGCGTTCGCATAGATGCCCTCCATCACAGAAATAAATCACTGTGATATAAATTACCGTGATTTTATTGACTGTCAAATGAATAAATTACAGTGATATACAAAAGCGAGGTATCAACAGTGGCTGAAAACAAAACCGGACGCGGTTCCGATCAATTCCCGCTTCGCCTACCTGAGGGCATGCGAGATCATATTAAGCTTGCCGCCGACCAGGCTGGCCGTTCTATGAATGCGGAGATTGTCGCAAGGCTAGAAGCAACCTTCGACAAAGAGTTCAACACGCCGGTGGAAATCGTCAAAATTAAACCGATTGGTTTGAATAAATCAGACGCAGCATCTCTGCTTGGGGTTTCCGAATCAGACTTGGACACCCTCGTCCAACAAGGACGCATTCCCCCTCCTAGGACCGCCGGAGGCTCGATGATATTCTTGGCTGAAGAGTTTGAGAGCGCGGCTAAGGAGCTTTTAGCGCGCTGAAGCCAGAAAATCGGGGGGGGGCAAACGCGCCTGATCATTAAGGCGAGATTCAAAAGAGTAAAGGCCGCAAAGCCTATTAAAAACGGTCAGGGAGACGGCTAAGCCTAAACTCGAAAAAGGCATTGCTTTTATGGACGCGTCGCCGCCAGTGCGACAAAAGGAGATAATAGCGGCCTCCAAGTTGACGACCGTAATGGGGCCGTGAGGTGACTGTAGGCTTTCGGAAACGAGCGCGGCGAACTGGACACTCGCGCCTATGGAATGTGCAGGCGATTTCGGCTTATTGCGGCAGTTGGGTGATCGACTTCGATATCTGGAAAGTTGCCATTCGTTGCGAATATCAATGCAAGGCTGCACACTAACCTTTATTGAAGCGACATCTTGATGCTATCCATGATCCTCTGCGTCTCGGACAGGATCTTAAGGATGCGCTGATAGTGCTTTACATCCTCAAATGATAATGACCGACCTGTGCGATCTTTGAGCCATTTTTGGGCAGGTTGATATCCTCCAATGTAGAAATCCCACGACACGGCCGGTGCGTCGGCAAAGTATTGGCCCTCATTGATCCAGATATGGCCACCCTCAAAGCAGGGCTTAGCGACTTCGTTGTTTCCCTCGCCCATGAACGGATATGGTGTCGTGCCAACAGATGCAGGCTCCATCAGGTGGAGCTTTCGCAACTCTGCGCCTTTGGCAGACACGTCCCAAAACTCGTCTGGGGTGGTCGGCCATGGTATGCGGGGGAAGTCGATTTTGAGGAATTCGGCATAGATCTCACGGTAGGCAGGGCAATGCAGTACGCCGTAAATATAGTCGAAGGTCTGCACTTCATCCGGCTCACCGTAGTCGTGGTGATTAGCCAAGCGTTGCAATTTCTTCCAGAGTTTAGGATTAAAATTCACACGCCGATTTTTGTCGAGGTCTTGCTCTTCGGGGTAAAGATACAAGGGGAAGGACTGATTCTGCTCTTTCGTTTTCAAAGAAACAACGCAACTTTCGGGTGCACAGTCACTGACGAAAACATGCTGGTATCCTGGTACAGCCAACTGGCGAGAGGCCAACAGACAAAGATTTTTGTTTTGTCCAAAACTCGCCTGAAGAAGCGGTCGAGGTCGGTCCACAAGTGCCCTGTCAAGCCATACAAACCGCTTATCGAACGGTCGATAAAGACACTCTTCGATGTCGCGCACTGAACTGTTTCCAAGCTGTACTGAAATTGCTTTCAAAGAGAAAGCAGAAGTTTCCTTTAACTGAAACTGTTCTAACAGCATACTTCGCGCGCCCTCATCCCCACAAGCTTTTTCAAGCCTCGAAGACAGTTCATGTTTAGTTTCGGAAATAGCGAAATTGTCTCTATGAGTTTGAAATCCCAAAACATTTGCAAGAAAGAACTGATCGAGCTTGAAACCTTGGTCGAAACTGTCAAGAAGCGCGTTATCTATAGGATAAAACATCTGATAGTGTTTATGAGGCGCAAGTTTAGTTGGTGATGCCTCACGGTAGGAGAGTGTTCGCAGAGCTTCATACTTGTCCGATCGTGCACCCCATAGATTGCCGTGCATCACTTCGGCTAAGTCTTTACTCCCGTCCTTTTTCTTGACGCCCAGAATGATCGACACACCCTGCTGAATGTCGAATACATTCTTGTCGGGTTTACCGTTTGGCGTGACTTCCCTCTTTTTGGCGTTGCCGTGTAGATCGAGAACCCAAATGCGGTCGAAAGTGTTCAGCAAGTGCCACCGCATCCCTCGAAAGGTTGGATTATCGATATAGCCGTGATTGGTGATAAACCCGATAACGCCTTCGCCATTCTTCTCTATTAGGTGCGAGGATAGGCGGATAAATTTCACATATAGGTCGTTCAACCATTTGGGATTGCGTTCTTTGAGCTTCATCTTGCCGCCAGGCTCTTTCTTGTAATCTTCCATCAGATCACCGATCCAGCCCTCGGACACGCCGCCCTCGCCCAAATAAGGCGGGTTTCCAATCACGCACATGATCGGCATGTCACGCTTGATCGTGTTCGCGCCCTTAGCCTCGCGGGATAGCCATTGTGTGAATGGCAAGGTTTGGTTGGCAGGTTCGCCTTCCTCAAGGCTGTTGGTCAGATATACCGACAGGCGGGGTGGCTCCTTGGTCGGTTTGTAGCCGAGTTCGGTCAGGATCATGTCGAGCTTCATATGGCACATGGCATAAGATGCCATGAGAAGCTCAAAACCATGTAACCGGGGAATCAGGTCATCCTCAATGTACTTCGACCACATCGTAGGTGCGATACCCTGGACCTTGGGTGCAATCTGCTTGATCACCTCGGCCAAAAACGTGCCGGTGCCCGTGGCGGGGTCAAGTACCTGAACGCGGTGAACTTCTCGTTTTTCAGTATGTTTACTGCCATCTTTTCGAAGCTTTCCCGCCTTGGTCATGGCCCTTTGGCCCGTATCCCAATCGATGCTCACTTTTGACGTGTCGGCCAGTCCATCGGCCAAGCCAAATTCCGTCTGCAAGACCTCGTCAACGGCGCGAACGATGAAATTCACAACGGGCTCGGGCGTATACCAGACGCCGCGCGCTTTGCGTTTTGAAGGGTTGTAGGCGGCAAGAAACGTCTCGTAGAAATGCAAGAACGGGTCGTTCTGACCTGTCAGCTTGCCGAAGCCTTCCATGAGCTTTGCCACGTCACAGGCTCGGAACACACGCGCCAGATCGTCGATGATCCATGCGATGCGGTCGTCGAGGTCGTAGCCAGCCACGTAGCTGAACAAAGAGCGCAAAAAGGGGTTGGACTTGGGAAGCAAGTCCAAAGCCTCTTGTCTGCTGAACGTGTCCAGAGTTGAGTCATGCAGGCGGGCGGCGAACATGCCGTAGGCGATGGTTTCAGCATAAATGTCGGCAAAATCCGATGGGGTAATGTCGTGTATCAAATTCTCTTTGAACGCCAGATATTGGGCTGAAAGCTCACTTTGTAGCTCAGTATCATCCTGCAGGGTTTTGCTCAAAACATCTTTGATCAGGTTCGCCTTGCCCGCCATCCGCTCGGCCAGATCACGTGGGCTTGTGATAGTCTGGGGGCGTTGTGTGACAAATTCTCGAAGCAGGTTTTCGAGGGTGGCAAAGTCCTGAGGGCGAGGGTTTATGTTCACAAGCAAGTCGGCAATGCTCACCGACGCCACAAGCTCACCATCTCGATAAAAGTCCCAATCAAGGCAATTCGTGTAGATCAGGTTGGGCAAGGCAGCCAAATACCGCTTATGCTGATCTTTGTTGCTGTCTTTGAGAGCACGGATTCCGACGGGGATATCCTTGGCCTCAACGTGACCAATCACGATATCGCCCTGAGACACAATAAAATCAGGCGCGCCACATTTTACTCTTTTGGGTTCATTAAGGGCGGTGACCGCGGGATTGATGGACGAAAGGAGCTTTTGTAGGTCTGCTCGGTAGGAGTGTTCGGTCGCAGCCTTGGTCTTATAGATCGCATCAATGTTTTTGAGAAATTCTTGAATATTCATGGAACTACCGACCTATGAGTGTGCCTTCGAACCACTCTAGGTCAACATGAAGACCTACAACAGCCGCATTCATTCATTGCCCACAGCCGTGGTCGATACCGCTGCCTTCTAAACCATGTTTGAAATGAGGAAGGCCCCCATCAAATTTCTTTCCTTTTCCCAGATGCCCGTTTTGACCCTCTAAATCAGAGACCTCGCATCTGCGAGAGATGGCCGCTTCCCCCTCAACAGACCTTCGAACATTTCGCAACCAGCGGCAGCGTTTCAGATCACGCCGAGTTCATTCCAACGACCGAAATGCGGTTGCTTTCGATATGGCATTTGCACTGTGTAGGAAATAGATTTTTGCTAATTAACGTTGCAGCAAATTTTGGAATAAGGATCAAACCAGAATTAAGCCATTGCTCGCAAGGCCTGTAGGGGCTACGTTTCCGGATTGGCTTCAATACCATGTTGCAAAGATTCAAATGAACTGAGGTAGATTTAACGTGATCGAAAGTAATGAAGTCGAAATCGAATATCTAACCAATGACGACACAGAGACTTCTACCGTCGAATTTAACATTGTTGTTACGTCAAGCGACTGGACGCTGGAACTTTTGGCCAGCAAGTTTCAAAGCGGTGACATCATCATTCCGGATTACCAAAGGAAATTTGTTTGGGATATCAGAAGGGCATCGACACTAATTGAGTCGTTTGCAATTGGCCTCCCTGTACCTCAAGTTTTTTTCTACGAAAACAATGATGGGCAGCTTGAGGTCATTGATGGCCAGCAGCGAATAACCTCTATTGCATATTTTTTCGAAGGGTTCTTTGGAGGGGAAGATGTGCAAGGCAGAAGAAAAGTCTTCAAGCTGAAAGGTCTGGAGCAAAGAAAAGACTTAGAAGGCAAATCATTTGATGAACTTGACGAACGAACCAAGCGCAGGATTAAGAACGCCAGTTTGCGAGGCGTAACTGTCAAGCAATTAACCCCTAAGGAGGAACAGCCAGAAAGTGTTTATCACATCTTCGAAAGGTTGAATACTGGGGGGCAACCGCTAAATGCACAAGAAATTAGGAATGCTGTTTATAGAGGCAAACTCTTGGCTGAACTTGAACGGCTAAATTTGGATGGAAACTGGCGGAAGATTTACGGGAAGCCAGAGCCTGACCCTAAGCAAAGAGACATTGAATTAATTTTAAGACTGCTAGCATTCTATAAGAACATGAAAAGCTACAAGCCGCCTATGAAAGACTTTCTGTCTAGTGAAATGTCAAAGAATAGGGGCTTTGATACCGATAGGGCGAAGGAATTCAGCGCTGCCTTCACTAGGGCTGCTGAGGCGGTGACGAGCGTCTTGGACAAGCCCTTTAGGCCAAGAGGGCTTTTGAACGCAGCTACACTGGAAGCTGTGATGGTGTCTTTAATGGAGCAAGGTGCTGAAGCTGAGTTTACGAAAGATGCTTATGATGCTTTGATGAAAGATGAGGGCTTCCAAGGCACAATAACCTCGAATACTTCAGATACCGATAGTGTTACATCACGGAAAAGTATTGCAGAAAAAGTACTTTTTGAACATGAGTGAGATACTAGATGAAAATTTCAGACATATTCGCGACTTGGCTCGAGACATCGAAGAAAAGCTGAACGGCACGTCGAGTACGGAACAACGGCTGCGAAACGAAATTGCTGGAATGTTCGCAGTTACAATTGCAGCCTCTTACGAGGGCATCGTCAAGGAAACTTTGGTGAGCTATGCTGGCAATTTTCATCCGAAGTACCGATCGCATATCGAGAAGGATTTCGATAGGTTAAATGGGCGAATTTCCTTAGATGATCTAAAAGCCTATTCTCGCCGATTTGGCTTGACAGAATGGGTAGGGCATAAAGTCAAAAAAAATTCCACGACTTTCCATAAAATTCTTGAGCAAAGAAAGACTATAGTCGAACGTAGATTTAGAACTGACCTAATAACAAGTTACGAGAATATTTTCACTTGGAGGCATGCTTACGCTCATGAGCGCGCAACAGTAGCAACCTTCAGCGATGTCTACAAGGCACATAGAGTCGCTCAGTATGTAATTCGGTCTTTTGTGAAGGCGTTTGAGTTGGGCTAAATTCTATTGTTCTCCGTCAAATTAAGTCAGCAATATGATTCTACTGTATTCCACTCAGCTTAGAGAAATGAATGTGCGCTTTAGCTGAAAGACGTCGTTCGTTGCGGATCGAGCGAATCACCGCTTGAGGCCGAAATTGGCAACGCATCTTGTGCCGATGAGTGACAGCTTAACTCAATCGGTGAAAGTAGGCCGTCAGGCCGCTTCCGGCCCCAAACCGGGCGATATTTTTCCAGACAAAATTTCAAGTAGTGTGATGCGGTTACGGGAGTCATTCCGCAGCAATTTTCTCTCCGCTGACCGGTGGAGTATGGCTCCTGCTCGGCGCAACACAATAGTAAACTATGCATAGATAGAGACGGTGCCAGCAGAGTTGCTTCATATCGCCGCACCGATCTTGAGCCGAACCATAAGGTTTGGCCGCTGGCAAAGCGGAAGGACATTCGATTCCGAATGGATATCCATGCCCTTGTCGTGATCCAGCTCCTTGGTCGAGATATGGATTTTCTCTTCGGCTTTCGGCTTCTTGTTCGCCCCTGAAAGCGTGTCGGGCGGCGCGACGTAGCGCTTGAAGTACTGACTGCCCAGCGGGACCAGGATGGCTTCGTCTTCCGCAACCGCCTCGCGGGTCACTAACGTTCCATCCGGCTGAAGATACTGGAATTCCTCGTCGATCCGTTCGAGCGTCAGACCCGCGAATGTGAAGATGTCCTCGACATCGTCCCGGTTCGGGTTGGGTGTCTGTCCGCTGTATTGCCCCAGCTGGTCTTTGACGAACTGGTGACCGACGTAGCGATCAAAGAACTCCTTGCCGGCCAAGGCGCGCATGCCGGTGACCGGCGTCCCGCGAAGCTCCTTTCTGATGATCGCCTTTGCGGTCCGGTTCAGCTCGGCAATATCGGTCGTCGCGGTTTCGAGATCGAACAGAACCTGTACCGGCTCGATGTCGAACTCCTCGTAGATGTTCGCGAGCTGCTTGCCGGTCGCATCGATGACGATACCGTTGAGCGCCCCCCAATCCAGCCAACTATGGGTCTGGTGGTGCTTCTCCCGGATGTCGTCGAGCCGTTGCATATAGACGCTGGTCAGGCTCTCCATGACATACTCGCTGTCCCAGGCGACGAGGTTCTGGATGTCGCTGGGCTTGATGGTGTCATCGAGGGGGAAGTGGGGAATATGAAAGTCCACCACACCCTTTTTGTCGGGACGGGTGTTGAGGTTGCTTTCGCCGCCTCGTTCCTTGGCCGGAATAAGGATGAGGTCGCGCTCCTGGACGCCGAGGCGGACATAGGTGGTGTTGATTGGCGTGTCGGTGAAGATACCGAGCTGCGCAGGCCGGCCAGTCTGATATGGCGCGATGTTGATTGCTTCGGTCAGGGCGTCGGCAGCGAAGTCCGGAGCGGTCAGAAAATCCATTGGTGTAGACATGTGTCAGGCTCCATTGCGGGCGACGATCCCGGCTGCTTCGAGTTGATTGATTGCGGTTGCCTGTTGCGCGGCATCGATGCCGGCCGGCCATTTCAAGAGGTGGCTTGCTACCAGCGCATGCCGCTTCAGATTGACGACCGTCTGATCGGCGGCGGTCGCGTCGGATCGCTGTAGAATGACTGCCACAGCCGTTTCCGTGCCGTCGGCGGCTTCAGGGTCGAGCGGTTTGAACTTGCCGGTGCTGGTCACTTTGCCAAGGACCGTGCCCAACTGGACAATGCCCGATCCTGACGCGAGTGTGTCCTCGTCGCGGGAATAGGCTGGGTTGGCTTCGTACTTTACGACGTCGCCGACAAGGATGAGGTCGAGTGTTCGCATGTCCGTTTCTCCTTACTTCGCGCCGTGCCGCTGCTTCATTGAGGTGACTAGCCGAGATTCTCTCTCGCCCTTGCCGTGAGAGCGGCTATGGAGGCCCTCGGCGTTCAGCTTGCCGTCGGCACGAACGCGATTTCTGGCAAATGCCGATCCCAGCTCGTCGGCCTCGCTCGCCCCTTTCGGCGCTGCGGACATGACCGCGATCGCCTCCTCTGGCGATAGTGCTGTCTCGTAGGCCAGGTGTTCGGCCAGCTCACCGCGCCCATCAGCCTCGTCGGCTTTCATGATGGCTTTGATCCGCGCCGTGGCTATGGCTTGCGCCTGATTGTCTTTGGTCATTTTTGCATCCTTTTCGGGCTGCGGCTTCGAGGCCGTCCAATTCTTCTCGCTCGCCAGGGCGACGAGCTGTTGAGGCGCATGCTTGAATTTGCTGTAGTCGAAGGCCGCGAATGCAAGTGTCTTTGAGGATTGTGCGACCGCATCCGCGAACCCAGCTTCGACAGCGTCGTCGGGAGAGAACCAGGTCTCGGCCTTCATGAGGTCGCGGCATTGTTTGGGCGACTTGCCGGATTTCTTGGCGTAGATGCCGGCATATGTCTTCGCTAGCACTTCCAAGGCTTCGACGGTCCGGCTCAGAGCCTCAGAGTTGCCGAAGGTGAACGCGCTTGGATCGTGGATCATCATGACGGAACCGGGAGACATCGAGACGGTCTCTCCGGCCATGGCGATCAAAGAAGCCGCCGAGGCTGCAATACCGTCGACGACGACATCCACGCCGCCGGCTCTCGCATCGAGCATCGCGTAGATCGCGGCACCTTCCGACGCATCTCCACCCGGAGAGTTGAGATGAACCGTGAGACGATCTCGGGCCGGAAGATCTTGAACCGCCAACAAGACATCGACGGCGGAAAACGCTTCGCCGTCGAAGATGTCGTCGCCAACTGCGCCATGCAGATGCAGAGTTTTTCCAATCAAGATCGCGGACATTCGGCTTGCCTTCAGTTTCCAAGAGGTGCCGCCACCCGGAGACCGGGGGGCTGCTTTTCGTAGGAGGGACGCGTGGCACTAGTCGCGTACTTCAACCCGATCAGGCGTCGGGGATAGGGTGGTGCTCAAATCGATTGGCGCGGCGCTCTGCGATCTCGGCGCGGTATTCTTCGATTGCTCGGCGCATCTGCTCCGGGGGCACTGCCTTGGCATCATGGGAAACCCGCTCGCAGAAGCGTGGAAAGACCTCGTCGAAGATCGGCCACATACGAACCTGCAGGGAAACTTTCACATCTGGACCGTCGCGACCGACCCATCGGCCCTCGCCGTTCTGCGCCAATCGAAAGTCTCCCGTGACAGCCGGACTGTCGGAAGCCTCACCGATGCGGAGTGCACCGTATGGCGAGTAAGGCCGTATGGCCTCGACGGCGGCTGCAGGTACGAAACCGGCATCAAGCAGCGCCTTGATCGTGGCGAGGCTGATCACATCCCAGATCATGAACGGAGCGCGCGCGCCGTTGCCTGGCTGCTTTTCGGGAAACAGACCCTGCTTCGCCATCCAATCGGCGATATGCGCTTCGGTGATGCCGGCGACGGCTGCGGCTCCGGCGCGATCAAGGGAAATAAGTTCAAGCTGCATAAGAGGCTCCGCTAGCGTATGTTGGTTCCGGTGTTCTCAGGATGTTCTCCTGTTCCGGCGACAGTGGCGGGGCCTTTGGGAAATTCAAAACCATCTTGAATTTCCGCTTTGAGGATCTGGGCCAGACGTTTTTCGCCGGGCACTCCTAGCTCGCTTCTCAGCAACCCCCACCAGATAGAATTGGGCTGCGCAGCTGGACCTTTGGCGCTGTGACGTTCTCGCGGCCAACGCGTCGTCTCGTACCGACGGAACGAGGCAGACATTTCCTTCGCCGCCGCATTCGGCGACAACGACGCCCATTCAGGGATACGGCTCCGGAGTCGACGAAGGACACGATCCCGGCGCAAAAGGCCGATTTTTTTGACAGCCGGAACGCCGCCCCACTGCGTGATGCCAAGAGCCGTGAACAACGAGGTGTCGAAGCCGTCAGCGATGCACTCTTGCAGTGCTTGAGCCAAAAGCGATCGGCTTTGCTCTGGTAGTTTCTGGCCGTGGTCCAGAAATTCCGCGAGCTCGAAAACAGCCCTAAGTCCGGGATGAGAGCGGGAGATTGGCGGCGTCATCGGCGCGTTTCTCCCATCCGTGCAGTGCACGCGTGCAACCGTGCATCCGTGTACCGCTTGCAAAGGTTCGCACTAGGCAAATCCCGCAGTCGCGCGCCCCCGTCGAAGGTGGATTTGCTCAAACGGTCCCTAAACCGGGGGGTGTCCGGTGATGGGGTGAGCTGGATGACATCGAGCAGAGCAGGCATCATCGTTGCTCACCTGCCGGATATTTGATTGCGAGATGCCGAGCCGCCAGCCGCCATAGCCAGGCGGTCTGTTTCTCCGTCATGTTGAAGAGCTGCCCACCGACAGAAGCGCACTCCCTCATGTTTGAAATGAAGTCGCGCTCACGCTTCGACAAAGCCTCAATCTCAAGCAGAAGGGTGGTAAGCATTAGCACGTCATCCACGGGCAGTGACTGCGGCGAAGGACCATTCTCGACGGGCTCGGCGTCACGATAGACGATCCGCTCTTCGACCTTCACGACATCGCGATAGACGATCTTCTCGACGATCCGCTCTTGCGGCTTCTTGTCGATCAGGTCGGCCAGGTCATGGAGGCTTAAGCCAGCGGACTTGAGGGTACGCTGCAGCGCCTGAGCCGTCGCGAAGACCTCACCGGCATGGTTGCTCGACAGCAACGGCAGAAGCTTCCTTAGCTTCTTGGAGACAGAGGGAGCTACTTCGCCCATTCCCGGCCCCTCTGCGCCGACGGTGGCCGCGCTATCGGCGTTGAGTAGGCGCTCCAAGGCGTCCAAGTGGCTTCATTGCCGCTGGCAGAACGCACTGTCGTTTCCGAGGGTTCTCGGTCGAGGCCAAAGCCTGCCTTTTCAAAAGCCGACAGCACCGTCTCGGCAACCTCAACGCCTTTAGTTTTTACTGAAGTCACTGAGGTGTTCAATCTTTTGAACCCTATCGCCCTAACGATCCAATCCCGCCAAGCCCGTGAGACGATCTTTATGATGTTGGTGAGGTTCTTGCCCGAACGCTGCGGACGTTCTCGCACCGAGATATGGCTCAGCTCCTTAGAGCGGGCTTTTCGAAGGGCGTTCTGCACCGAGGTTCGCCCCACGCCTGCAACACGAGCAATCTCGTCCAGGCAGAGGTCACAGAAGCCTTTCTGCTTGCAGCGATCCGCAATAACGGAGAGAGCAGCCCGCTCGGCCTCCGAGTAATAGCCGCGCAGCTCGGCTGGCATGCTGCTGCCACCACTCCATTTGCGGCGGCGCAGGATCTCTCTGGAACGCTCCTCGGTCGTGACGCGTCGACGCACGCGCTTCGTCACCTGCTCAGCCGCTTTGGCAGCCGTCTGACGCTCATGAGGACGTGTTGCAGCCTTGGTGCCGGCGCCACTTTCGAAATAGCTGTCCTCTGCGCGTGCAGCGCGTCTGACGATGCTGGTTCGCAGTAATGCCGCCGATGGAGAGAAGCCGCTCATCGTGGCACCCCGCCCAAGATATACCCAAGAAAAGGATCACAGACAGGCTGATGGATGTTGACAGACGTGTCCTCGGATAGCAGAGAAGCCCGGTTCCCCGGTGAGGCCACCGTGTTGACATCGTAGGGGTCACAGGTTCAATCCCTGTCACGCCCACCATCCGATCTTCCTGAAGTCTCAGGCGTCTGCAAGGTTGACGATATAATCTACCTTTTCCTCTTCTTACCCGTCCGCTATTCGCCAAAACGAAACGTCGCATGAATGCGGAGACATCATGCAATGGCCCTCGCCTCTGGGCCAGAGGGCCACCAAAATCACACCTCCGCGCCTGCCCCCTCCATCTTCATCGGCGATCCTGAGTTTTCCACAGGCCAATTCACGGTAGTCCCTCGCCAAGACCGGACACGCCGGGTCATTTGGGGAAGCCATATTTTTCAGTAATGCTCCAGAATGACTGGTTTATCCGGATAAGAGAGCGAATGCTCTCGCGAATACGCTCTATTTCCTGATCGTCGAGTTCTTCGATCTTGCCATATTTAATGTCTTCCCGGCTTTCGAAAATACGCATTGACTGGGTCAATCCGCGGCCGCTGTCGGGGTCGAACGAATAGATACAATGGTTGTATTTGTTACGAAGTTTTGCCTCTTCTGACAGGCGTTTCGTTGATGCCAGCACATCCGCGCGACACTCTGCCGGCGTCTTTTGCATCTTTGCCAGGCGCTCGACGAGATCGATGCGTGCACGCGGCGTATTGAGCGTCAGAAAAATGACGATCGCCGTCTCCTTGTCCGATTGGGCGAGGCCGGCAATCATATGGATCAACAGACTTTCGGTATTGGTCCAGGTATAGTTCAACTGCCCGATCAGCAGCAGCACATCCTGGAATCTACGCATCGCCGTCCGACAATGGATTGTTACGCGGGCTATGATCGTAGCCGGAACCCGAAGCGCCGCCCTCCCTGTCCCTGTTTTCGAAATAAAGGGCACCAGCCTCGGTTCGATTGTGAACGCCGAGCTTGGTAATGATGTTGTGGATATGGATCTTGACCGTGTGTTCCGACAAACCCAGCGTTGCGGCAATAATCTTGTTCTGGTTGCCCAAGGCAATCTTGGCCAAGATCTCGTTTTCACGCTTGGTCAACTGGTGCATGACCGCACCTTGCTTCTCTTGCACCAGTTGCGGTTTCGGCCCGTCATATGGGCCGTCATTTTCGTTTCGCCAACTGATCCTGTCTTGATTTCGATAGGCGACAAACGGGAAATACGTTCCTCCCCTCAGGATGATACGCAGCATTGAAAGCAAGACATCAAGACTCACGTTCAAAGGCAGCACGCCCTGGACGTGGCTGGTGTCGATGAGATGAAACCGCTCGACGCTGCCGCGTAAATCGCTGTCCGTAACAATCGCAATGGCAGACGAAGGATGCTGGGCAAGCAATTCGTCGGCGCACTCGCTCAGCTCATGGGCATGGATCAAATCGACCAGCACAAGTCGCAGTGGAATATCGAATTCCTCGAAAACCGACCGCATGGTGACACTTTGTGCCACTCTGAGAAAGGGAAATTCTCTCTGAATGGCCGCAGCCATTGCCCCGGATATAACGTCCGACGGGCCGACATACAGAAGCGTTCGAAGATTCGGCATCGCGTCAAGAGAAGCCGCCAACTCCTCGCCACCGCTTGCGACGTCTGGCGCAAGTTGTTTCATGCAGCATCCCTCCCCGATACAATCCCAGAGTGCACTTATCGAATGCAATCTACGGTCCGTTAGAAAAACGTAAACCAAACAATAAAGATTGGGAATAGTCCGAATGATCTAAAGGACGCGCTCATAGACATGATGGGCGAGATCATTGTTCCAGCACATTTCAAACGAAGCCCTTTTACCGTCGCATACACAACCAAAGGTCTAGATCGTCTACACACAACGAATGATATTCTGACGGTAAACTACTCTCTTTACACCACTTCATTGCCAAGCGGTGGACGGCACGATTTCATCCGCGCTGCCAATGATCGTACCAGAACAGTCCCCTTCGGATGAGCACCAGCCTGATACATCGAGGCTGAGCCCAACAGTGCCATCGACTGTTTCATTTCGAGCCGATGATCAGACAGCAAGAACTTGACCGTGGAGAGGGCGAGTCATGACGACGGCATTGCCAATCTAGATCGCCGAGCATCAATGCCGCAGCGCACATTACTAGCTCTATTTATCAGCTTATCTCCGGCCCCCAACAAGTAGAGACTCAGATTCGAGGCGCCGACCTTGTTGTTCGCGTTGGGCATGATTCTCTGAAGGACACGGCCCGAACGGAGTTCGACACCTCTCAACCGCATTCATGGGGAACAGTTGGAGGAGCATCAACAATCGCCGGAATGGCGACACGAATAGTGGCCCCATGAGGCAATTCGTCTTTTAACCGCAGACAAATCCGGAATTCGCATGTGAAGACCGTATAGAAGATGAATAACGGTCAAGCAGTCGCGGAATCCGGCAACGGAGGATACGACTATGTCAGGCAGTTCAAGGCATCACAATTATCACCACAACGATGACGACCAGCATCAGAGTGAACTTCAGGCCCAGGCCCAGCTTGAGGCCCAGGCCCAGCTGCAGGCGCAGATGGAAGCTCAGGGACAGGGACAGGGACAAGGCCAGGAGCAGTCCCAATCGAGTGAATCTGACAACTTCAACGGTAATCTGAATGGCAACGGAAACCTGAACGGCAATCTGAATTACAACGAGAATGTCAGCACCACCACGGTCTCTGTTGGCGTGACCGTCGATCCCGGTATCGAAAACCTGATCCCCACCGATGACGACTTCGCCGATGTCGATGTCTCCGGCGGCTCGTCGGTCGAAGGCATGTTCAACGTTCAGTTCGACGATGTAATGAATGATGCCCTCGATGGCGCGGGCAATGATGTCGGCAATGTCTTTAACCAGATCGCCAATCTTCAAGACAACGACAGGCTGGACAATGCCGAAGTCCGAAATGAAGCCGGCTTCACGGTAAATGCAAAAGCGAACGGCGGAACAGCCAAAGCCGAAGATGGCATTAACGGCGGCGGCGAAGGCGGCAACGGAGGGAGCAATGCCGACGCCGACGGCGGCAATGGTGGCGACGGCGCCGCGGCATTTGGTGGCACGGCTCTCGGCGGTATCGGCCTTGGTGGTTTGGCACTGAGCGGTGCTGACGGTGGCGAAGGCGAAGGCGGCGATGCCGATGGGGCAAGCGCCACATCGGGCAACACGAACTCTGGCGCAGCGCTCGGCGGCATTGGTGTCGGCGGCGATGGCGGCACCGGTGGTTCCGGCACGGGCCTCGGCCTCGGTCTGGGTCTCGGCCTTGGTGCCGGTCTGGCAATGGGCGGCACCGGCGCCGCAGGCAACAACTCCACAGGTGGCACCGGAAGCGGTGGCGCCGGCGGTGACGCAGAGGGTGGCGATGCCGATGACGCTGGCGACAGCGAAGCCACGGGCGGTGACGGCGGCAATGGTCTGGGCCTTTCTCTCGGCCTGATCAATCCGATCCTCATCGACAATGAGGGAGGCAATGCCGGAGGCAGTGGCAACGGCGGCGACAACACAGGCGGCGCGGCGACTGGCGGTGGTGCCGGTGGTGACAGCGGCAACAGTGGTGCGGCCAGCAATGCTGGCAATGGCGGTGGCGGTGGCGACGCCGGCGGTATGGGCCTCGGTCTCGGTGCTGGCAATGGCGCTGGATTTGGCGTCGGCGGTGACGGCGGCAATGGTGCTGCCGGCAATGGTGCCGGTGGCGCTTCAGGGAATGCAGCCGGCGGTGATGCCTGGGGCGGTGATGCCTGGGCGACCGGTGGAGATGGTGGCGCAGCTCTTAGCGGTGCCTGGACATCCGGCACCGGTGGCGGCGCAGTCGGCGGCTGGGCAGATGGCGGCGACGGTTCCTTCGGGGGCATGGGCGGCACTGCCTCGACCGGTTACGGTGGCGAGGGCGACGGTGGTTCCTGGGGGTCTGACAACGGTGATGACGGATATGTCACCGGCACGAGTTCCGCCAGTGCGGATGCCGGCATAGACACCAGCGCCTTCAACCAGGAAATCGTCATGGGCGCCAACCTGCAGCAGAATGCCATCGACATGACGATTGTCGGCGGCAGCCTGACCAGCACGGTTGTGGGCGAGGACGGCGACGACGGCGTGTGAGCCGGGACCGGACTTAGCGACATAACAAACACTCTGGAACTGCGCAGGCTTCCTGCGCAGCTCCCTTGTGCCTCATGACATGACGTCATGGCGGCACCTTGGAAACAAGGAGATACGGCCTTGACGATGATGGACAAATTTACCGAAGAGATCAGTCATTTTATCGGCTTCTTCCATATCAACGTCGAGACTGTACGGGCCCGGGACGCTTATAACGAATTCGCCTTCCACAAGGCCGATGTCACCTTGGACAAATTGCCAATCCACACCAGTGATTTTGCAGCACCATTCGATCTTCTCGGGTTTGAGCCAGGCTTTGGTTATCGCTCCCCTGCCCCCGATCACTGGTATGTCGTCAACAGACCTTTTGAAACGCAACTTTCGACAGGTGGAAGACTGGTCGGCGACCAGCTCGATAGTCGGGTATTTCGCGCTGCGCCTGACCAGGATCTCAATATATCGAACAATGCGGTGCGTTATCTCTCTCCAGAGATTGAACCGCCCGGATCGGTCGTCAATCAATTCAACCAGGCAATCTCCCTGTCGGACGACGACTATTTCAGCGTTGGCGGACATGGACTGACATTCAATCCGCAAGCCATCGATGACGCGGCTGTGCTGCAGGGAGTGGAAGAGACCCTTGCTTTGTCGCCTCTGGGTGACCTTGTCCGCCCGGGCTCAAACGAAGACTTCATCAATGTGATCCACACGGTGATGGACAGACTGCAGGATGTGCCCGAAGGCAGTGACGCCGTTCAGCTCCACATCAGCGCGAAATCGATTGACGGGATTTATGTCAACGGCGAAATGGTCGAGGAAGTGCCTTTAGTCGAGGACTATCACTCGTTCGACGAGGATGAAGAGGGAACTGACGCCACCGACGAAAGTTCCAGCACGTGGACATCCGACAACGGTGCGGTCTCCATAGACGTTTCAGTGGAGGTTCATACCGGCGGCAACACACTCATTAACAATGCGGTGCTGCAAAACTTCTGGACAGGCGGAACCGTCACTTTGGTTGCCGAGGACCACATCGAGGTCAATGCGATCGTCCAGATCAATGCATTGTGGGATACCGACTCGATTACCTCATCCGTCAGCAATCTGACTGCGGACGCAGCCGCAAACGAGCTGTTCAATATTGCAACCTTCGAGCATCTGGATACCGCCGGGGGTTCCGAATCTGGTGAAGGGGCCAACGACGGCTATCCTGCATTCTGGGCGGTCACGGAAATCCATGGCGATCTGATGATCACCAACTGGCTCGAGCAGATCATTTTCATGAGCGACAACGACGTCGGCATTCTGTCGGCCTCCGGCGTGAGCACCAGCGTGGTCGCTGGCGACAATTTCGCGGTCAACCATGCCTCGGTCTTCGAGTTGGGATTTTTCTACGATATGATCATCGTAGGCGGCTCCATCTTCGACGCAAACATCATCCATCAGATGAACATCCTGTTCGACAATGATCTTGTCGGCGCAACGGACGATTTTCAGACTTCCGGCGAAGGTTCTTTTTCTTCCTCAGGCAACTTGCTCTGGAACCAGGCGCGTATAGCCACGCTTGGCGATCCCGACCGTTTCGACAGTCTGTCGCAGGCGCAGAGCGACACCCTGGGATCATTTGCCAATGGCAAGGGCGACATCGCATCCGAATTCCTGTCCAGCGAAGATTTTGCAGGGCTGCAGGGTCTGCGGGTCCTTTATGTCAGCGGTGACCTGATCAACCTTCAATACATTCGGCAGACGAATATCCTCGGCGACAGCGATCAGATCGCTCTGGCAATGGATGCCATAGCGCCCAATCTCGACGCCACCTGGACGATCGAAACGGGATCCAATGCTCTGCTCAACAATGCAACGATCATCGATCTCGATTCCGTGGGAAAGACCTATATCGGCGGGCAACAATATTCGCAGGAAACACTCTTTCAGGCGGAAATGATCTCGACCCATCCCGACTTTGGTAACCCGAACCCGGATGCACTGGTCAATGAAGCCGTGCTCTTTCTCGATGATTCCATGCTCGATCGGGACGATCACGCAATGACATCCGACGCCTCGTGTCTGCCGTCGGACTACGACGGCCATGCGTGTGACGGCGTAAACAGCATGATTGGCCACTGAAGGGGGCATTAATGTCGGAATTCCGCAAACACCTTGACCGGGCAATCGAGCCCGTGGAAGCTCCGGCTCCAAGAGCGTCAAGGTTGGAAGCGTCAAATGACACGGGCAGCACCTATGCCAGGCTCGGACGAGCCGTCGACGATTACATCAGAGGCGTGTTCGGCAACCCCGCAGCGCGACCATCCGAGGCCGCAAAATCGGTCCAGCCCCCCAACAACCTGCGCGTTGCCTACAGCCAACCGCCCAGGACAGAAAGCTCCGAAGCCGAACCGGCGGCGGAGGCCAGGCAAGAGCCCGCGCCGGACTCCGAGGAGCCGCGAATCCAGCCGCTAAAATCCAGAGCGCCGGATGGCATGAAGGTGATCGATGGCGAATGTGGGCCGACCAGGATCGAAACGTCAACCACTGACAGACCGCAATCGAAGAGCGGAAATGGCGGCGGCGTTGGCGGGGGCGGCACCTTCCACAAGCGACTTGGGCAGGTCGATTTCAATGCCAGCCTGAAGGCCGGGATTCACGCCGTCAAACGTAACTTGATGATCGTCATGGTGTTTACCGTTGCCAGCAACGTGCTTGTGCTGGCCATACCGATCTATCTGTTTCAGATTTCGGATCGGGTCCTGACCAGCCGGTCCACCGATACGCTGATTATGCTGACGATCGTGATCGTCGGTGCCATCATTCTGCAGGCCGCCTTCGACGCTTTGCGCCGTTTCATCCTGATGCGAACCGCCGTGGAGGTTGCAGCCCAGCTCGGGTCGCCGATCCTCAGTGCGGCGGCGCGGGCATCTTTGCAGGGCAATGGTCGTGAATACCAGACGCTCGGAGACCTTCAACAGGTTCGCTCGTTCCTCGTCTCGCGCACGCTGCTCGCCTTTTTGGACGCCCCGATTGCGCCCATCTTCCTGCTGGCGGTTTTCCTGATTCATCCGCATCTCGGCTTCATCGTCGTGGTCACGGCAATCCTGCTGTTGATCTTCACCCAGATAAACCAGCGCATCACGGCAGAACCATTCGCCGAGGCCAACACAGCGCAAGTCAAGGCGAACCTGCATCTGGATTCGATGACCCGCAATTCCCAGATCATCAATGCCCTGGCAATGATCCCTGAGGCAGTGCACATTTGGGGCAAGGACACGGCCACATCGCTGAAAGCGCAGGTTATTGCCCAAGACCGGAACATCGCCATTGCCGCGATATCGAAGGGTGTCCGTCTTCTGACGCAGGTGACCATGCTTGGTTGGGGCGCCTATCTTTCGCTCCGCGGTGAACTCACCGGCGGGATGGTCATTGCTTCCTCGATCATTGCGGGACGCGCTCTCGCACCAATCGAAGGTGCGATCGAGGGATGGAACCAGTTCAGCCAGTCGCGCGCCGCCTATGGTCGGATCGCCGCTTTGCTCAAATCCTCGCCACTCAATTTCGAGCGCCTCAACCTGCCCAAGCCAGAGGGCCGGCTCGATGTCGAGCGGTTGCTCTATGTGCCGCAGGGCACCAAGCGGGTGGTACTCAACGGCATTTCCTTTTCCCTGCAACCGGGCGAGTCGCTCGCTGTTATCGGCAATTCCGGTGCGGGAAAGACCACGCTCGGCAAGATGCTGGTCGGATCGATCCTTCCCACCTCCGGCAATGTGCGTCTGGACCTGATGGACCTGCGCAACTGGGACCAGCGACAGTTCGGTGAAAACATCGGTTACCTGCCGCAGGACGTGCAACTGTTCCCCGGCACGATCAAGGCCAACATCGCCCGGATGAGATCGGATGCGGACGACGAACAGATCTACCGAGCAGCGATGCTGGCCGACGTGCACGAAATGATCGCAGGTCTTCCGCATGGCTACGAGACCATGGTCGCAGCCGATGGTTCACCACTGTCAGGCGGTCAGAAACAGCGCGTAGCACTGGCGCGCGCCTTTTTCGGCGATCCCCATCTGGTGGTTCTCGACGAACCTAATTCCAACCTCGACAGTGCCGGCGACGTGGCCCTGATGCGCGCCTTGCAGCATGCCAGGGATCAGAAAATCACGATGATAACCGTCACCCAGCGCCCTTCCCTGCTCACCAGCGTCGACAGGATTCTCCTGCTGGTCAACGGCACGGTTGCCTTGTTCGGCATGCGCACGGATGTGCTCAATGCGTTGCAAGCCCGAGGCATCGATATCGAGGGTGGCTCATTCGGTCATCAGTTGCAGTAGGAGGCGACGGGCATGTCAGACATCGCCAAGGTCCACGACATCGAGTGGTATTCCGAAGTGCCACGATCGATCAGCAAGCAGACGATTGTCGGTCTTGTTCTGATGGCGGTCGCTTTTGGCGGTTTCGGCACATGGGCCTCCACCGCCCCGCTGGCGGCGGCCGTCATCGCCCAGGGCAGCTTCGTTGCCACCGGCCAGAACAAGGTCCTGCAGCATCTGGAAGGCGGTATAATTAAGCAGATCTTTGTCAACGAGGGCGATCAGGTCGTCGAAGGTCAGGCTCTCGTGCAGTTGGACGAGACCGCTGCAATGGCGAAAAAGCGTGAACTGTTCTTGCGCCGCATGCGACTGGATGTCACCGCAGCACGGCTGACGGCTCAGTTCGAGACCGTTGAAAAACTCGACTTCTCACTGCTTTTGAAAGAACATCGCGGCGATGCCGATGTCTGGGCAATTCTGGTTAGCCAGCAACTCAACTTCAGAAGTCAGCAACAAAAACTGTCCAGCGAGGTTGCCCTGTTGCAGCAGAATATCCGCGCGCTCGAATTTCGCGAGATGGGTTATACACGGCAACGCGATGCGACGATCCGCCAACTCGATCTTCTGAAGGATGAATTCGAGGCAAAGGAGATCCTGCTAAAAAAAGGCGTCGCACGCGCCAACGACGTCAAAGCCCTTCTCAGGGCCATAGCCGAGGCGGACGGTCAGATCGGTAGACTGGAGGCAGAAATCGCCGAGACCCAGGCACAGCGGACGAAAGGCGAGCAAGAGGTGTTGCGCGCGGAAAGCGCCTATCGGGAAGATGCATTGGAGCGCCTGCAATCCATCCAGGGCGAGCGCGACATGGTGCGTGAGCAGTTGCGGGAAGCGACCAATGTCCTGGAGCGCGCAACCATCAACGCACCGGTTGCCGGGACCGTCGTCCGTATCCACTATCACACAAATGGCGGCGTTATCGAAAGTGGCAAGGCTATCCTTGAAATCCTGCCGGCCGGCGTGCCACTGATCATCGAGGCCCAGATCTCGCGCAACGACATAGACAGTGTCAAGCTTGGACAACAGGCAACCATCCGGCTGGTCGGGCTGAACCAGAGAACGACACCCGTGGTCAAGGGGGAAGTCCTGTATCTTTCCGCCGACGCGCTTCAGCAATCGGGCAATGCATCATCCGCCCCGCATGATGTTTACCTGGCACGGATCAACATTGCACCGGCTGAACTGGCGCGGGTGCATGGCTTCACGCCAACCCCTGGCATGCCGGCCGAAGTGATGATCCAGACCAATGAGAGGACCTTCTTCAACTACATCGCAAAACCCGTTGCCGACAGCATGTCACGCGCATTTTCGGAACAGTGAAAACGCGGCGGGGGACGCCGCTGATTTGACATGGTTGTCACCGGGAGATGGTCACAGCAGCAGGGTAATATTGAATGACACCGGTCCTGCGGTTGCTGTTATCTCCGTCGGTGGAAGCAGTATCCGGCGCCGAAGCGCCGGATCGGGGATCAGACCCGTTCAAGCGCGATGGCAATGCCTTGCCCGACGCCGATACACATGGTCGACAATGCATATCGCCCGCCGCCCAGTTTAAGCTGGAGGGCCGCTGTGCCAGTGATGCGGGCACCCGACATGCCCAGCGGATGACCAAGGGCAATGGCGCCACCATTGATGTTGACGCGAGCGTCGTCGTCGGCAATGCCGAGATCGCGCAGAGTTGCGAGCCCTTGAGAGGCGAACGCCTCATTGAGCTCGATCACATCGAACTGGTCCTGCGTCATCCCAAGCCGCGTCATCAGCGCCTTCGAGGCCGGTGCCGGACCGAAGCCCATGATCCGCGGTGGAACGCCAGCCGTGGCCCCGCCCAGAATCCTGGCAATCGGTGTCAGACCGTGTCTTTTGACGGCTGTCTCGGATGCAATGATGAGCGCCGCTGCGCCGTCATTCACACCCGATGCATTACCGGCCGTCACAGTGCCGCCTTCCTTCTTGAAGGGTGTTTTCAGCTTGGCCAGTGTTTCAAGTGTGGTTGCGCGCGGATGTTCGTCCCGATCCACCACCACAGGATCGCCCTTTCGCTGCGGAATGGTCACCGGGGTGATTTCCTGCGCCAGACGCCCGTTGGCCTGCGCTTCAGAAGCCTTGGCTTGTGAGCGTACGGCAAAGGCATCCTGATCTTCGCGACTGACCTTGAAGTCTTCGGCGACATTCTCGCCCGTTTCAGGCATCGAATCGACGCCATACTGCTTCTGCATCAGGGGATTGACGAAACGCCAGCCAATGGTGGTGTCGTAAATTTCGGCATTGCGCGAGAAAGCGCTCTCTGCCTTCGGCATGACGAAGGGCGCACGCGACATGCTTTCCACGCCACCGGCAATCATCAGGTCAGCCTCTCCAGACCTGATGGCGCGGCCAGCCATGATGACGGCATCCATCCCGGAGCCGCAAAGCCGGTTGACGGTTGTACCGGTGACAGAGACCGGATAACCGGCCAGCAACAACGACATGCGCGCAACATTGCGGTTATCTTCTCCTGCCTGATTGGCGCAGCCGTAGATCACGTCCGCGACAGCTTCCAGATCGAGATCCGGATTGCGCTCGGCAAGCGCCTTCAGGGGAATGGCGCCAAGGTCATCGGCCCTGACGGAGGACAGAGCGCCACCGAAGCGGCCGATGGGGGTGCGAATATAGTCGCAGATATAAGCGTCAGCCATGCGTGTCTCCTTAAAGTGCTGGCACTTTGAGTTCGGCAATATCGCCTTTGACCAGCAACTCGGCCCCGGTGACGGCCTGCAAGTCTTCGAGCGAAATTTGAGCCAGTTTCTCCTTCAATACGAAGCGACCATCTTCGATATCGACGACTGCGAGCGAGGTGTAGACACGCGTCACGCAGCCAACACCTGTGAGCGGCATGGAGCAACGCTTGACCAGCTTCGGATCGCCCTTCTTGGTATAATGCTCGGTGATAACCGCAACACGCTTGGCGCTCTGGACGAGATCCATTGCACCGCCGACCGCTGGCACGCCGCCCTTGCCCGTCGACCAATTGGCCAGATCACCATTTTCCGCGATCTGATACGCCCCGAGGATGGCCACATCCAGATGGCCGCCGCGAACCATGGCGAAACTGTCGGCATGATGAAAGAAGGCCGAACCCGGCTTCAGCGTGATCGCCTTCTTGCCCGCATTGATGAGATCCCAGTCCTCTTCGCCGGCAGCAGGTGCCTCACCGAAGCCGAGAACCCCGTTTTCCGTATGGAAGATCGCCTCACGGCCCTCGGGCTGGAACTTGGCCACCATTTCCGGAAAACCGATACCCAGGTTGACATAGGCACCGTCATGAATGTCCTGCGCGGCGCGCCAGGCGATCTGTTCGTTGGACAGCTTGATGTTGTCGAGTGCTTCGCTCATGGGTAGACAGCTCCCTCGCGGTTGAGGATTTCTTCCTGCTTCGGATCGGACACTTCGACAACGGCATCGACAAAGATACCCGGCGTGACAACGTGTTCGGGGTCAATGCCGCCAGGGGGAACGATCTTTGTCACCTGAGCGATCGTTCGGGTCGCAGCCGTCGCCATCAGTGGATTGAAGTTGCGCGCAGCCATCCGGTAGGTGAGATTTCCAAGCCGATCGCCAAGTTCCGCCTTGATCAGCGCAAAATCGGCCTTCAACCAGCGCTCCTGCACATAGTGCCTGCCCTCGAACTCCTGAACGGGCTTTCCGTCGGCGAGATCCGTTCCGTAGGCCGTGGGCGTATAAAAGGCTGGAATACCGGCACCGCCGGCGCGAATACGCTCCGCCAGCGTTCCCTGCGGAACGATTTCCAACTCGATCTCGCCGGCCAGATAGAGATCGGTGAAGACCTTTGGATCGGCAGATCGCGGAAACGAGCAGATCATCTTGGCCACCATGCCCTGCTCGATCATTGCGGCGATACCGACATGACCATTGCCGGCATTGTTATTGATGACGGTGAGGCCTTTCGGTCCCTTGTCGATCAGCGCGTGAATGAGCTCTATCGGAGCGCCGGAGCCGCCAAAGCCACCGATCATCAATGTGGCACCGTCGCCGATATCCGCCACAGCCTCGCGGAGCGAGGCAATTGTCTTGTCCATTAAACCAAACCTCCCGTAAAATGGGTTTTGCATTCTGGTGTAGGCCAATTGATATGTCAGGCAATCCCGTTTGTGCGCATATTGACATTTGTTCAAATGGATTCATGATCCGTGCGCATGTTGAACAAAACTGACGTTATCGCTTCCTTCGCCAAGGGATTGCGCGTTCTCGAATGCTTCGGTGCGGAGCGCCCCAGACTTGCCATTGCCGATGTGGCGGATGCGACCGGGCTTGACCGCGCCACAGCGCGCCGCTGCCTTCTCACCCTGCATGATCTCGGCTACGCGAATTATGACGGCAAATTCTTCACGCTGACACCGAAGGTGCTGCGTCTGGGTATGGGCGCATTGGCGGCCCTGCCGCTGCCCCAGATTGTCCAGCCATGGCTGGATCAACTGTCCGAGCAGATCGGCCAATCGTGCTCGGTATCGATCCTCGATGAGCACGATATAGTCTATATGGCCAGAGCGGCCCAGAAGCGGGTGATGTCGATCGGCCTGATGCCTGGGTCAAGGCTTCCCGCCCATTGCACCTCAATGGGTCGCGTTCTTCTGGCAGCGCTTCCGCAAGATGCGGCGCGCAATCTTGTGGAAACGTCAGACCTCACACCGCGCACACCCCATTCCCTCACCGATCCGGATGAAATCATGCGCGTGATCGCCGACGTCAAGATCAAAGGTCACGCCATCATCGATCAGGAAGTCGAGATCGGCGTACGCTCGCTGGCGGTCCCTGTCCTGAACGCCAAGGGCCAGACCGTGGCGGCGCTCAACACCGGCATGGCCGCCCTTCAGACAGAACCGGACGATCTTGTCCGTCTCTATCTGCCAGCGCTTGTCAGAGCGCAGGAAGGCCTGCGCCGTGTGCTCAGCTGAGAGCTGCAGTCCTCATTCAGCAGCGCCGATGGTCAGAACAACCGGCTCCAATCCCTCGATCTGCCCCTTGAGCGTATCGCCAGGCAGAACGGCACCGACGCCGGCTGGCGTTCCCGTGTAGATCAGATCGCCTGGCACGAGATGATAGAAATTCGACAGATGGCTGATCAGCTCGGGAACCGACCAGATCAGATCCGACAGATGCGCATCCTGACGCACATGATCTCCGATCTCCAGCCAGATACGCTGTTCACCGGGCTTGCCGAATTCAGCCGCCCGGGTGATCTCGGAGATGGCCGCAGAATTTTCAAAAGCCTTTCCAAGCGACCAGGGCCGCTGTTTGGCACGGGACGCCAGCTGCAGGTCGCGTCGGGTCATGTCGAAGCCGCAGGCATAACCAAAAATTGCCGCTTCCGCTTCTTCAGCGGCGATACGGAATGCCGGTCCACCAATGGCGACAACCAGTTCCAGTTCGTGATGCAGATTGCTGGTGCCGGGCGGATACGGAATTTCGGCACCCGACAGAACGATGCAACTCGGCGGCTTGGTGAAATAGAAGGGTGCCTCCCGGTCAACCTCGAATCCCATTTCAGCGGCATGCTCGGCAAAATTACGTCCTACACAGAAAATCCTGTGCACAGGATAAGCGTCGCTCTCGCCACGAACGGGAACGAGAGGGGTTGGCGGAACGGCAAACAATGCACTCATGTGATGACGACCCTGTGGATATCCGCAAACCGAAAGTCGCGGACAATTATGCTCATGTGCTTGAAGCACGGAACCGGATCGGGAGCAACAACAACAGAAGAGTGGCATGTCGTGCCAAGTTCAATCGCGAGCGCGACTGGAAAAACTCAATCATATTAGACCAATGGCGCATGCCAAGACCCTTGCTTGCCCCCGTCCCGACACTAACTTGCTCTTCCCTACATTCGCAATTGAGGGTAGAAAAACAAGACATATTTGGGGAGGGCCGCACCTTATGCTGGAAGTTTATGAAATGCCGGGACATCTCGTACGACGCCTAAATCAGGCATCCGTATCCATATTCATGGAAGAAATTGGCAAGGCAGGCTACGACCTGACGCCAGTTCAATACGCTTCGCTGGCCGCAATCGCCAACAGACCTGGACTGGATCAGGCGACGCTTGCAAGCCACATAGCCTATGACCGCGTTACCATCGGCGGTGTCGTTGACCGACTGGTGCAGAAGGATCTCGTGCGCCGCGAAATTAGTCCTGCTGACCGACGCGCGCGCGAACTTTTCCTCACCGACAAGGGCACAGCCGTACTTGGCGAAATTCGCCCGATTGTGAGGAGCACGCAGGATATGCTGCTCGTTGGCCTTAACAATGAGGAACGGACACAGTTGGTGGCGCTTCTCAGAAAGTCCGCAGATGCTGTCAATGAGCGCAGCCGCGCTCCGCTGCGCATGAGTTGAGCATCGATGGCGACGATGCAGGTGACGTCGTCGTCAGCAAGTGGCGGGTTTGTCGCGACACGTGGGATCGGCCCATATCCCGGCCTTGAGCGTGACGGCACGTTGTTCTGCACCCGACAGCCCGCTGCCGGGCGCAGCATGCGCAAATCCAGATAGAACCAGACGTTCTGCAAGATCGTCTCCGCCCAAACGGCAGTCAACGAGTCTGGTTGACTGCGCCAGGGTTTGGGATTTGCATTCGAGATAACGGCCTGTGATCAACCTCCTCAGATAGGCCCGAGATTGGCCGCCGCAGGCGAAAACAGCCCCGCGATCATTGCGACACAATGATTTGTCAGGATGCATACCGATAGCCTTTGCCACGATGTAGATCTGTACGCCTATCGAGAAGGAAGCGCCGTCATGGACTTTGACGGCTGGGCTCACCCGGAACTTCAGAAAATGATCATCCTTGAAACCGGGAACACGCTCATAACTTTGCCGAGTGCGATCGATCCTCATCGGTTGGTCCGTCCACACGGGCGTATCCGAACCGGAAAGCGGCCATAAATCACGGGCCGACATCGGTTCAATTGTCAGCAGCAACGAAAACGCGACCGCCACGCTTTTATTTATCAAATTCAATGGTTACGATCCGCCTGTGATCTCTGCGACGTAAAAAAGACATAGCGTGTCATTCGAAACAACTGCTTTCCGTGACGCTCTTCTCTCGCCGCAGCGATACGGGAGAAATCGATGGGATTTTATTTGAACTTATCCAGGCTTGAGACGTTAAAAACAATTGGGGGATGAGAGCGCCTGTACATTTTGACAGAGCTTCTGCTTCATCCGACCGACCGGTCCGCGCCCTGAGATTTCCCGATTTGACCGCCGCATCCCACGGTGGTCGCGAACTGCAAGATGAGAAAAGGTAAGACGCAATGAGCAACAAGATCGTACCCGTTATCATGGCTGGCGGCAAAGGTACCCGGCTGTGGCCGCTGTCTCGCGCCGCAGCAGCCAAGCAGTTCATCAAATTCGTTGGCGATCAGACGCTCTACCAGAATACGCTGGACCGGGTATCCGATACCGCGCTCTATGAAGCGCCACTTGTCATCACCAATGAGGAGTTTCGCTTCCTCGCCGCCGAACAGGCCCGCGAAGTCGACATCGCCCTTTCCGGCCTGGTTCTGGAACCGATCGCGCGCAACACCGCAGCCGCGGTCGCTGTTGCAGCCATCGTCGTTGCAGAACAGTTCGGCGAGGATGCCATTATTCAGATCCTTGCCTCCGACCACGAAATCAAGGCCGACAAGACCTATTGGGATTGCGTCAAGACCGCCCGGTCTGCAGCAGAGGCCGGCAAGCTTGTCACCTTCGGCATAAAGCCGACAGAACCGGCCACCGGTTATGGCTATATCGAGATGGGCAAGGAACTGCCCGCCGGCGGCAATACAGTTGCCCGTTTCGTCGAAAAGCCGGCCGAAGACGCTGCCAAGGAAATGCTGAAATCCGGGAACTATTACTGGAATTCCGGGATGTTCGTCTTTTCTGCAAAACAGATTTTGGCAGAATTGGAAAAAAACGCGCCAGAGGTCATCGAAGCCGCACGCGCTGCAGTTTCAAAGGCCGCCAGCGACCTCGACTTCATCCGCCTCGACAAGGATGCCTTTTCCGAAAGTCCGAATATCTCCATAGACTATGCCGTCATGGAAAAGACCAGGAATGCCGCGGTCGTCCCCTCCCCCATCGTCTGGTCCGACCTTGGAAGCTGGGATGCCATATGGAAGCTTGGCGACAAGGACGCGGAAGGCAATGTCATCTCGGGTAATGCCACACTCGTCAACACCACCAACTCGCTGGTCATGTCCCGCAACAGCCATATGGCCGTGCAGGGCATGGATGGCATCGCTGTGATCGCCAGCGAAGACGCCGTCTATGTGGGCAAGCTCGACGAGAGCCAGCAGGTCGGTGATCTCGTCAAGTTGCTGAAGAGCTCGAAGAAGACCGAACAACTGACCGAACTGCATCCGACTTCGCTGCGTCCTTGGGGCGGCTATACCTCGCTGATCAACGGCGACCGCTTTCAGGTGAAGCGCATCTTCGTCAGCCCGGAAAAGAAGCTGTCGCTGCAAAAGCACCACCACCGCGCCGAGCACTGGATTGTGGTGAAGGGCGTGGCCGAAGTCACCATCGATGACAAGGTGACACTGCTGCACGAAAACCAGTCGATCTATATCCCGCAAGGCTCCGTTCACCGTCTCGGCAACCCGGGCAAGATCCGCCTGGAACTGATAGAGATCCAGACCGGCTCCTATCTCGGCGAAGACGACATCATTCGCCTCGTCGACGAATTCGGACGCAGCTAAGCGCTACATCAAGCCAGCCGCTTTCAAAGACCCGGAGCGAATACTCCGGGTCTTTTTCGTTTGGCGCCTCTGTGGTCCCGTCCCACCGAAATCTCGTCAGTCACTCACGAAGACATCACTTGCCAATCATCGCCGCACGCATTATGACTGACCGGACAGTCATTCCTGGAGTGCGCTATGGTCTCGGATAAAAAGCGACGCAAGATCGAGCCAGAACAACGCCGGGCCGAAATCTTGTCGGCAGCAATGGTGTTGTTTGCAGAAAACGGCTTTGCGGCGACGCGAATGGAGGATGTCGCGGTGCGTGCCGGTATCGCAAAGGGCACGGTCTACCTGCACTTCCCTGACAAGGAGGCACTGTTCAGCGAGCTGATCTCCGGCATGGTATCGCCCATTGTCGAACGACTTCAGGCTTTCGCCGTTGTCGCCAGCGCCCGCTCCTGCCGGGAACAAGTCGCAGAACTCTACACCCTTATTCGCCGGGAAATCATCGAAACCGACAGGCGTCATCTGTTGAGACTGATGATCGCCGAGGGGCCACGCTTTCCCAAACTGGCCGAGCATTACTACCGCAATGTTACCGCACCCGGCATTTCTGCCATGCAGATGATACTTAAACGGGGGGCTGCGCGAGGGGAATTGCGCAGCGAAACGATCAGCAATTCGGCCCAGCTCTTAATCGCGCCGGTGCTTTTGACGATCATCTGGAACTCCTTGTTTGCCCCGTATGAAGCGCTTGATGCCGATCTTATGTTCACGGCCTTCCTCGACAGCATTTTTGTGCCGCAACAGGAAACGAGATCATGAAAAAGGCAGCAATTTTGCTTCTCATTGTCGCCGCTTGTGTGCTCGCCGCCCCCTACCTCTTTCGAAGCGAGCAGCATCAATCCTATCAGGGATGGATCGAAGCCAATCTCCGTTTCATCGGCGCGGAAACCTCTGCCCGTCTGACGGATCTAAAGGTCGCAGAGGGAGAAATCGTTCAAAAGGGACAGATGCTCTTTCGCTTCGAAGATGACATCGCACGTGCAAAGGTAGACGCCGCCGAGGCCAGTCTTGCGGCTGCCAGGGCAAAGCTCGAGCAGGCCAATGCTGCACAAAAGCGACCGCAAGAAATCGATATCCTCAAGGCATCCAGACGACAGGCGGAGGCAAACCTGGATCTCGCCAGCCAGGAGCTCGAACGGGTGAGAACACTCGCGAAATCCGGCACGACGACAAAAGCCAATCTCGATTCTGCCGTTGCAACCCAAGCGGCAAATCAGGCGGCGTTGGACAACATCAACGGCCAGATCGAGCTCGCGGCCATGCCGGCCCGGCAAGAAGCGATCAGACAGGCTCAGGCCGATATGGACGCAGCGCTGGCCGAACTTGAAGCCGCCAACAGCAGCCTTGAGCGGCTCACGATCGAAGCTCCCGTCAACGGCCGCGTCCAGCAACTCTATTACAATAAGGGCGAGATCGTGCCCGCAGGGCGTCCTGTCGTCTCCATCCTACCTCCGGCTGACGTCAGAATCCGTTTCTACGTTCCAGAAGGTGATGTCGCAGGACTGCATATCGGCCAGAAGCTGACTGTCACATGCGATGCCTGCGGCCCCATCGCTGCCAGAATATCGTTCATCTCGCAGACAACAGAATACACCCCGCCCGAAATCTACAGCCGCGAAGAACGCGCCAAACTCGTCTACCGCGTCGACGCCATTCCCGAACAGCCTGAAACGCTGAACCCCGGCCTGCCTGTGGATGTGATGCTGTCCACAGACCAGACAGAAAAGTGAGACGGTCATGCAGCCGGCTCCAGACGATGTGAAAAACGAACGGCAGAAGAACGCTTCAACCGATTGGGTAATCGAGGTCTCGCATCTGACCAAGAGCTTTTCCGGGCGCCGGGTCGTCGACGACCTGTCGCTGCAGGTGAAGGCCGGAACAATTCAGGGCTTCCTCGGCCCAAACGGTTCGGGCAAGACAACCACCATCCGCATGCTCTGCGGCCTGCTCACTCCCGATAGTGGCAACGGCACCTGCCTCGGCTTCGATATCCTCACGCAGTCAGACCAGATCCGCCGGCGGGTTGGCTATATGACGCAGAAATTCTCGCTCTATCAGGATCTCTCGATCCGAGAAAACCTCGAATTCGTGGCCCGGGTTTATGGTCTGAACAACCCGCGCAAACGGGCTGGCGATGCAATTGAACGGTTGGGGCTGGGGGGACGGGAAAAGCAGCTTGCCGCCAATTTGTCAGGTGGATGGAAACAGCGTCTGGCCCTTGGCGCCTGCATCCTGCCCGAGCCTGACCTGCTGCTGCTCGACGAACCGACCGCTGGCGTCGACCCAAAGGCGCGGCGCGACTTCTGGAGCGAGATCCATGCGCTGGCAGCAGACGGCCTGTCTGTGCTGGTATCGACCCACTATATGGATGAGGCCGAGCGCTGCCACGAGATCGCCTATATGGCGTATGGTAAATTGCTCGTGCGTGGAACGGTGGACGATGTGACCGCCTCTGTGGGCCTGACCACTTACACAGCCTCCGGCCCGACCGTCCATCAGCTGCAGGAAAAACTGGAACACCAGCCGGGCATCGACTTGGTCGCACCATTCGGCAACAGCCTGCATGTCTGCGGTCGCGATGCGAATGCTCTGGAGGCCGCGATTGCCCCCTTCCAGGACAACAGGGAAATCACCTGGAGACGCAGCGAGCCCAACCTGGAAGATGCCTTCATCGAACTGATGAACCGGTCGAAGGACAATTTCACATGACCGGCAACGGCATATCCGGTTTCTTCCGGCGCTCATGGGCCATGACCGTCAAGGAATTCATCCAGATGACCCGCGACCGGGTGACTCTTGCCACCATGGTGATGCTCCCGGTCATGCAGCTTTTCCTGTTTGGTTTTGCCATCAACACCACACCCCACCATTTGCCGACGGCCGTGCTGATGCGCGAGAATACCGATATAAGCCGGTCCATCATTGCGGCATTGGAAAACACAGATTTTTTCGATCTGCGCCAAACAGTGACGAGAGCGACGGACATGGACCGCCTGCTGGAAGCGGGCGAGGTTCTGTTCGTGGTCGAGATCCCCGAAGGTTTTGAGCGATCCGTCAGACGCGGGGAGAACCCCGCTCTGCTGGTGGCGGCAGACGCGACAGATCCGGTGGCCGCCAGTTCGGCGCTCGGTGCCCTGTCTGGCATCGTGTCCCATGCTTTGGCCGGCAATCGTGCCACGGAGATTGGAGAGCCGCGCGAACCGCCATTCACCATCATCCAGCACCGCCGCTATAACCCGGCAGGCTCCTCGACACTCAACATTGTCCCGGGCCTTCTGGGCACCATCTTGACCATGACCTTGCTGATCTTCACAGCGCTCGCCGTCACCCGCGAGATCGAGCGCGGCACCATGGAGAATCTTCTTTCCATGCCGATCAAGCCGATGGAAATCATGCTCGGAAAGATCGCACCATATGTGCTTGTCGGGCTCCTTCAGGCCATTATCATCATCGTCGCGGGCCTCTTTGTCTTCCACGTCCCCCTGCTGGGCAGCCCCGTCGCGCTCGTATTGCTGTCGCTCCTTTTCGTGATTTGCAATCTTTCGCTGGGCTACACATTCTCCACGATCGCCAGCAATCAGTTGCAGGCGGTGCAAATGACCATGATGTTTTTCCTGCCGAACATCCTGCTGTCGGGCTTCATGTTCCCCTTTTCAGGAATGCCGGACTGGGCGCAGTGGATTGGCGAAGCCTTGCCGCTCACCCACTATATCCGCCTGGTGCGCGCCATCATGCTGAAAGGCGCACCATTGTCGGTTTTGAGCTACGACACGCTGGCGCTGGCAATCCTGACTGCAATCACAATCACGATCGCAATTCGTCGCTTCCGGCGGACATTGGACTGATTAAGCGGTCTATACAGCGATCCGGGAGCCAAACAAGAGCTGCACATGACGCTTGCGCTTGCTTTATGAGATTGCATTGCACAAAGTCGACGTAATGACTGGATAAAGACAAGAACCGAGCAACAGACATTGGGGCGCGTATGTCGATTAAAGCGAGCATCTATCATTTAACGCATTACAAATACGACAAGCCCATCCGTCTTGGCCCGCAAATCATACGCCTCAAACCCGCGACCCATTCGCGCACCAAGGTTTTGAGCCACGCGCTCACAGTGTCGCCGTCCAACCACTTCGTGAACCTGCAGCAGGACCCCTACGGCAACTATCTCGCCCGCTTTGTGTTTCCGGATCCGGTGACCGAGTTCAAGATCGAGGTGGATCTGGTGGCCGACATGGCCGTCTACAATCCGTTCGACTTCTTCGTTGAGGAAGAAGCATCCGTCTGGCCATTCTCCTATCCCGATGACATCCGCGACGATCTGGCGATCTACATGAAGCCGGAGGGCGGCAGTTCGGCACTGGACGCCTTCATGGCGACCGTCGACCAGGCGCCCGGCCAGAAGACCGTCGACATGGTCGTCAATCTGAACGCCCGTCTGCAGCAGGATATCGGGTACATCGTGCGGCTGGAGCCCGGCGTGCAAACGCCTGAGGAAACGCTGACACTTGCCAAGGGCTCATGCCGCGACACCAGCTGGCTCCTGGTGCAGATCCTGCGTCGACTGGGACTGGCCGCCCGTTTCGTGTCAGGCTATCTGATCCAGCTCAAGCCGGACCTGAAGGCGCTCGACGGCCCGTCTGGCACCGAGACCGACTTCACCGATTTGCACGCCTGGGCGGAAGTCTATCTGCCCGGTGCCGGCTGGGTCGGCCTTGATCCGACATCGGGTCTGCTCACCGGCGAAAGCCATATTCCGCTGGCCGCCACTCCGCATTACAAGAATGCGGCGCCAATCTCGGGCGGCTTCTTCGGCGAGGCCAACACCGAATTCGATTTCGACATGGTGGTCAATCGTGTCGCCGAACACCCGCGCATCACCAAGCCGTTTTCGGAAGGCTCCTGGGACGAACTGAACGCGCTCGGCAAGGCCGTGGATCGTGAGCTTGAAGCACAGGATGTACGCCTGACCATGGGCGGAGAGCCGACTTTCGTATCGATCGACGACTTCGAAGCCGAAGAATGGAACACCGCAGCCGTTGGCCCGACCAAGCGTGAACTGGCGGACGACCTGATCCGACGCCTGCGCGACCGTTTCGCGCCCGGTGGTTTCCTGCATTACGGTCAGGGCAAATGGTACCCCGGCGAAAGCCTGCCACGCTGGACCTTTTCGCTCTACTGGCGCAAGGACGGCAAGCCGATCTGGGCCAATCAGGAGCTGATTGCCCGCGAAGGCAAGGACTACAAGCCTACTCATGAAGATGCCGCCAGGCTGTTGCAGACGATCGCCGTCGAGCTGGATCTGGAAGCCGAAAACGTCGTGCCCGCCTATGAGGATCCTGCAGAATGGATCGTCAAGGAGGCCAACCTTCCAGACAATGTCGACCCGTCGAATTCCAAGCTGAAGGATCCGGAAGAGCGAAGCCGCATGGCCAAGGTCTTTGCCAATGGTCTTACCAATCCCGCAGGTTATGTACTACCGGTTCAGGCCTGGCAGTCGCGCGCCTCGGGCCGCTCGTGGGTCAGTGAAAAATGGCGCACCCGGCGCGGTCAGCTTTACCTCGTTCCCGGCGATTCCCCGGTCGGTTTTCGTTTGCCGCTCAATGCGCTGCCGCATATTTCGGCGTCCTGGTATCCTTATGTCAATCCGGTGGATCCGACGGTCGAGCGGCCGCCCTTGCCCGACTACAAGGAAGAGGACCGCAAGAGCCGCGCTTTGCCCGAACACTCTTTCCAGGCAGACACGTCTGCGCAGCAGAAGCAGATCCCGCAGAGCTATGAGGAAATCGGCGGCCATGTCCGCACGGCGATTTCAGTCGAGGTCCGCGAGGGACGTCTTTGCGTCTTCATGCCACCAACGGCTGCGGTCGAGGAATATCTGGATCTTTTGTCCTCTGCTGAACGGGCAGCAACCGAACTCGGCCTGCCGGTGCATATCGAAGGCTACACACCACCGCATGACGACCGCATCAATGTCATCCGCGTCGCCCCTGATCCGGGCGTGATCGAGGTCAACATCCACCCGGCGTCGTCCTGGGACGAATGCGTGGCAACAACGGAAGCGATCTACGAGGAAGCACGTCAGTCGCGTCTCGGTGCCGACAAGTTCATGATCGATGGTCGACACACCGGCACCGGCGGCGGCAACCACGTGGTGGTGGGTGGCGCGACCCCCAATGACAGCCCCTTCCTGCGTCGTCCCGACCTGTTGAAAAGCATGGTCTTGCACTGGCAGCGCCATCCCTCGCTCTCCTATCTGTTTTCCGGCCTCTTCATCGGCCCGACCAGTCAGGCGCCGCGCATCGATGAGGCCCGTCACGACAGCCTCTATGAACTCGAAATCGCCATGGCTCAGGTGCCATTGCCAACGGAAGGCGCTCCACCTTTGCCCTGGGTGGTCGACCGCCTGTTCCGCAATCTTTTGATCGACGTTACCGGCAACACCCACCGCGCCGAGATCTGCATCGACAAGATGTTCTCGCCGGATGGACCGACAGGCAGGCTTGGGCTTGTCGAGTTTCGCGGCTTCGAAATGCCGCCGAATTCCCGCATGTCGCTGGCACAGCAGCTTCTGATCCGCGCCCTGATTGCCCGCTTCTGGCGCAATCCGGCATCGGGCAAATTCGTACGCTGGGGCACGTCGCTGCACGACCGCTTCATGCTTCCGAATTATATCTGGGAAGATTTCCAGGATGTATTGGCGGATCTGAGGGAGCACGGCTTTGATCTGAAGCCGGAATGGTTCACAGCCCAGCTGGAATTCCGCTTCCCCTTCTACGGCGAAGTCGAATACGAGGGCACCAAGCTCGAACTCAGGCAGGCGCTGGAGCCATGGCATGTCATGGGTGAGCAAGGTGCGATCGGCGGCACCGTGCGTTTCGTCGATTCCTCCATCGAGCGCCTTCAGGTGAAGCTCGATACCGGTAATCCGGATCGTTACAAGGTTGCCTGCAATGGCCGCGAGGTTCCGCTGTCCAGGACAAGTGTCAATGGCACCGCGGTCGGCGGTGTCCGCTATAAGGCCTGGCAGCCGGCATCGGGACTGCACCCGATGCTTCCGGTTAATACACCTCTTACTTTCGATATATATGATACATGGAGCGGGAGAGCCGTCGGAGGCTGCGTTTATCACGTTGCACATCCCGGCGGACGCAACTACGACACTTTCCCTGTGAATGGCAATGAAGCTCAGGCCCGCCGCCTTGCGCGTTTCGAGTCGTGGGGACACACTGCCGGAAATTATGTCTTGTCGTCGGAACCGGTCGCACCCGAGTTTCCGCATACATTGGACATGCGACGACCTCGAGGAATGTAACGGCGTATGGCAAACCAGACGGTTGCTGAGAAAGAGACGGAACCGAAGAAGGGAGGAGCCTTGGGTGCGAAGCATTACCGTGCCCTTCCGGGCGTAGCCGACGAAATGCTGGACGCCAGCGGCGTCATCAAGCCGGTCTGGCAAAAATTCGTCGCCGCCATCGATGCGATGTCCGAGCCTGAATTGCATGAACGCTTTGCCAGAGCCGACCGCTATCTGCGCGATGCCGGCGTCTTCTACCGCGCCTATGACGGCGAAGGGGGCGGCGAGCGTCCCTGGCCTTTCTCCCACATTCCGGTACTGATCTCCGAAAAGGAATGGGCTGCCCTGTCTGCAGGCCTTGTCCAGCGCGCCAATCTGCTGGAATCGGTCGTTGCCGATATCTATGGCGACAACAAGCTTGTGCGCGAAGGCTTCCTGCCGCCAGCTCTGATTGCATCCAGCCCCGAATATCTACGCCCCCTTGTCGGCATCAAGCCCGCCGGCGGGCACTACCTGCATTTCTGTTCCTTCGAAATCGGTCGCGGGCCTGATGGAGATTGGTGGGTTCTGGCCGACCGCACCCAGGCGCCATCGGGTGCGGGCTTTGCGCTCGAAAACCGCGTGGCGACGACCAGAGCCTTTTCCAACCTTTATGCAGAATCCCATGTGCACCGGCTCGCCTCCTTCTTCGGCGCATTCCGGGATGCGCTGCAGGGCCGAAAGCAGCATTCCGACGACCGTATCGCCGTACTCACACCGGGACCGGCCAACGAGACCTATTACGAGCACGCCTATATTGCCCGCTACCTCGGCATCATGCTGCTGGAAGGCGAGGATCTGGCCGTGGTTGATGGGCGTGTCATGGTGCGCACCGTGGCCGGCCTCAAACCGATCAGCGTGCTGTGGCGCCGTCTTGATGCCGCCTTCAGCGACCCACTGGAGTTGAATCAGAATTCCCATATCGGCACACCCGGCATGGTGGAGGCCGTGAGAAACGGCGCTGTGACCTTCGTCAACGCCCTTGGTTCCGGTGTCCTTGAAACCCGCGCCCTCCTCTCTTTCTTACCGACTATCTGTCATCATCTGTTCAACGAAGAACTGATCCTGCCGTCAGTCGCCACATGGTGGTGCGGTCAGAAGACCGAGCGCGAGCATGTGGCCCGAAATATCGACCGCATGGTCATCGGACCGGCCTATTCGCGCATGCCCTTCTTCGACGACAATGGCGTCTCCGTGCTCGGATCCAGCCTGCGTGAAACCGCACAGGAAACGGTGGCGAACTGGCTCTTGACCGATGGCGCAAAATTGGTCGGGCAGGAGGTTGTCACTCTGTCCACCACCCCGGCCTTTGTGGATGGCAAGCTGACACCGCGTCCGATGAGCCTGCGCGTCTATGCCGCCCGCACCCGCGACGGCTGGCAGATCATGCCGGGCGGCTTTGCCCGTATCGGTAGTTCGAATGATGTGACTGCCATTGCCATGCAGTCCGGTGGCAGTGCTGCCGACGTATGGATCGTTTCCGACAAGCCAGTCGAACGCACCACACTTCTCCCCACAGAAGAGACTTTCACCCGCAATCTGCCCGGCAGCCTGCCGAGCCGCGCGGCCGACAATCTCTTTTGGCTGGGCCGCTATATCGAGCGGTCAGAAGGAAGCCTGCGCGTGTTGCGCGCATGGCACGCGCGATTTGCTGAAGCGGCCGACCGCGGGGACCCGCTGCTTGCTGATGTCGCCGACTATCTGGGCTTTCTCGATATCGACATGGACTCCGAGAAGGGTGTGCCGGAAAGCCTGATCCAGAACCTCGACAGCGCGGTTTATTCTGCCAGCAATATCCGCGACCGCTTTTCGCCCGATGGCTGGTTGGCGCTGAAGGATCTGTCGAAGACCGCAAAACGCTTCCACGACCACGTCACACCGGGCGACGATGCCGCGCATGCAATGACCATCCTTCTGCGAAAGCTTGCGGGCTTTGCCGGTCTCGTCCATGAAAACATGTATCGCTTCACCGGCTGGCGCTTCCTCGCCCTCGGCCGTTATCTCGAGCGTAGCCTGCACATGACACGCCTGCTGGGTCGCATGTCCGGACCGGATGCACCCGATGGCGCGCTCGACATGCTGCTGGAGATTGGCGACAACGTGATGACCCATCGCCGCCGCTATAACGTCAACACGGCACATTTGACCGTGACAGACCTTCTTGCACTCGATCCGCTCAACCCGCGCTCCATCCTGTTCCAGCTCAACGAGATCCGCACCGAGGTCGAACAGCTTCCAAATGCCATGACGAATGGGCAGATGTCGCCCTTTTATCGCGAAGCCATGCGTCTGCATTCGAGCCTGGCCGTCATGGTACCGGAATCCATGAACGCCGATGTTTACGAAACGCTCGAGCGAGACCTTGAAAGTCTGGCCAATCTCATCGCCAGCACCCATCTTGGATAGACCTGAAATGCTATACGACCTATCGCTGCATATGGGCTATCTCTACGATACGGCAGCATCGGGAGCGCATCATATCCTGCGCTTGCTGCCGATGACCCTGCCTGATCGCCAAAGACTCGTTGCCGGCACCATATCGATTGAACCGACACCGGACGAAACCTCGACCTTCACGGACTTCTTCGAGCATCCGGTGACAAGCTTCCAGCTCCGCAGTCATCACGAAAAGCTCGACATCCGCATGAAGGCGCGCATCATCGTGCAGGCCGAACCGGTGACTGCCGATCTGTCGCCGGTGCTGGAGAATTTGCCCGCCGAACTGGCCACATATTGGTCCCTGGAGCCGGCATCGCCGCATCACTTCATGGGTACAAGTCAGCGTATCGATGAAGTGCCTGAGATTGCGGCCTATGCCCGCGACATGGTGACACCCGGACAGACTGTGCGACAGCTTGCACGTCATATGTGTACGATGATCAATCGTGACTTCACCTATGATCCGGAAGCAACGACCGTCGACACCACTCCGAAACAGGCCTTCGAGATCAAGAGGGGGGTTTGTCAGGACTTCACCCACGTGATGATCATCGCGCTTAGAAGCCTGGGTATTCCTGCAGGTTATGTCAGTGGCTTCCTGCGCACCATTCCACCTGAGGGCAAGGAGCGCCTCGAAGGCGCGGACGCCATGCATGCCTGGGTGCGTGTGTGGTGCGGTGCCGCGACGGGCTGGATCGAGCTGGACCCGACTAATGATATTCTTGCCGGCACCGACCACATCGTTGTCGGCTACGGCCGGGATTATTCCGATGTTGCCCCGGTCATCGGCATTCTAAAGACCTATGGCAGCCACCAGACAGTACAGGCGGTAGACGTCATCCCCGTCACTTGAGGCAGGTTTCAAAAGAACCCTAATTTCATTCAAATTTTACCACACTGTTTAAGTCGATTTAGACCTCTCCCTTGTATTTTGCGGCAAAACAACGCTGACATCGGTGAAAGTTCATGATGATCGACAACGGATTTAGCAAAAATTCTTTTCTCAATCTTCTCCGCGACCGGCGAGGCAATTTCGGGATGATAACCGCCCTTTTGCTCCCGATGGCTCTGGGTACCGCCGGTATCGCCATGGATCTTACCCATGTGATGACCATGAAATCCGAGCTTCAGAATTCTGCAGATGCGGCAGCCCTAGCAGCGGCCTCTGCCATGTCGGGCAAGGGTATCAGCGAGGAAGAAGCCAAGGAAATGGCGGAAAAATACCTTGCCGCCCAGATGATGAACCTCATGTCGACCGGTAATTTGTCAGCAGCAGGCCTTGAAGAGCTTGAGGATGAGCTGAAGAAACTCAAGGATTCGACGGATCTTGCAGCAACCGAAAAGACAAGCGGAACGGCCAAGACATTCGATGTCACGGTCAATACGAAACTCGATATAAAACTGAACCCTCTTAGCCAGCTACTCGGGTTCAAAACCGTGACTATAGGGGCGTCGAGCAAGGCGCAGAGCGCGACGGAAAGCAAGAATGCGCTTTCCATGTATCTTGTTCTGGATCGTTCGGGATCGATGGCTTGGGCAACCGACACAATCAATTCGGCAAAGAAGAAATGCCAAAACTACTATGAATGGAACTGGGGACGAAATATCCAGGCCACATCCCCCTGCTATGTGACGAAAATTGAGACACTTAAGATTGCAACAGCGAACCTGACGTCGCAGCTCAATGAGGCCGACCCCGACAATATCTACGTCCGCACAGCCGCAGTGTCGTATAGTTACTCGGCGCAGAAGCCCACCGATTTCCAGTGGGGCACCACGGCGACCCTGAAATATGTCGAACATCTGGACGCTGAAGGCGGCACCGCGTCAACAGACGCTGTCAAGGCTGCTTATACCGCGCTCTCCGGCTCGACAGAGGACGAGGCACACCAGAAGAAGAACGGACAGATCCCCAGCAAGTATATCGTCTTCATGACCGACGGCGACAACAACAGCACGAGTGACGACACAAAGACGATCAATTACTGCAACAAGGCAAAAGAAGAGGGAATGGAGATTTTCTCTGTTGCCTTCATGGCTCCCGATCGGGGACGCCAACTTTTGAAGAATTGTGCAACGGATGACCAGCATTTTTACACGGCCAAGGACGCCTCGGACCTCGTCGCGGCATTCAAGCAGATCGGCGAAAAAGCCTCGCAAGCGATGACCCGACTGACCAACTGACAAAGTCGCGCGCAAGCGCCACCGAACTTGAGACCATGAAGAAAAGTCGCCTCCAACGATTGGGGCGGCTTTTTTTGTGCTTTGCGCCGCAATATCGCGCAAACGGTTGAAATCGAATAGGTTTACAACAGTGTTCTGGTCATCGCTTTGCGATGCACCGAACAAATTCCCTTGTTGCAACTGTCCCACAACGATGCATAAACTGTCGATATCGATTGCTTATATGCGAGGAGACATCTCCTGCGCTAAAGCCGCTGAAAAGGATTGGGGATATGATCAAGACCGTCAATGAAGCCGACCTCCCCCTTCCCAAGCCCAAAGCATCGACGCCCGAGGTTCTGGCCGACCAGATCATGGAACGCCTCACCTATGGCATCGGCAAGGACGCCAAGGTCGCGACACCGCATGACTGGCTGACGGCGACAATCCTGGTGGTGCGCGACCGCATCATTGACCGCTGGATGGAAACCACTCGCTCGGCCTATAGCAGCAATTCCAAGCGTGTTTACTACCTGTCGCTGGAATTTCTGATCGGTCGCCTGATGCGCGATGCCATGTCCAATCTCGGTCTGGTCGAGGAAATCCGGGCCGCCTTGGCGTCGCTGAGCGTCGACCTCGACATGATCGCAGGCCTCGAGCCAGACGCAGCGCTCGGCAATGGTGGCCTTGGACGCCTTGCCGCCTGCTTCATGGAGAGCATGGCAACCGTCAACATTCCGGCCTATGGCTACGGCATTCGTTATGTCCATGGCCTTTTCCGCCAGCAGATGGCCGATGGCTGGCAGGTCGAGCTTCCGGAAACCTGGCTCGCCCACGGCAACCCGTGGGAATTCGAGCGCCGCGAATCGTCCTATGAGATCGGCTTCGGTGGCACCGTCGAGACGGTCAACGGACAGCATGACGATTTGCGCTATGTGTGGAAGCCAAGCGAGCGCTTCATCGCCATGGCCTATGACACGCCGGTGGTTGGCTGGCGCGGCGAACGCGTGAATACGCTGCGGCTATGGTCGGCCCAGCCGATCGATCCAATTTTGCTCGATGCCTTTAACGCCGGAGACCATATCGGCGCACTCAAGGAGAGCAACAGGGCCGAAACGCTGACGCGCGTTCTCTATCCGGCAGATGCCACCCCGGCCGGACAGGAATTGCGGCTGCGTCAGGAATATTTCTTCTGTGCCGCCTCGCTGCAGGACATCCTGCGTCGCCATATCCAGCACGGGAACGCCTTGGAAATATTGCCAGAAAAGGTCGCGATCCAGCTCAACGACACCCATCCTGCTGTCTCTGTTGTCGAACTCATGCGCCTGCTCTGCGACGTTCACGGGATGGATTTCGACCAGGCCTGGGACATCACCTCACGCACATTCTCCTACACCAACCACACGCTGTTGCCCGAAGCTTTGGAAAGCTGGCCGGTCCCCTTGTTCGAGCGCCTGTTGCCGCGCCACATGCAGCTGATCTATGCGATCAACGCCAGAATCCTGCGCGATGTCCGCAAGCGCCAGCAGTTCGATGACGGCGAAATCAGCAGCATATCGCTGATCGACGAAAACGGTGAACGCCGCGTGCGCATGGGCAATCTGGCCTTTATCGGTTCGCACAGCATCAACGGTGTGTCAGCGCTCCACACAGAACTGATGAAGGAAACGGTCTTCGCCGACCTTCACAAGCTCTATCCCGACCGCATCAACAACAAGACCAATGGCATCACCCCGCGCCGCTGGCTGATGCAATGCAACCCGCAACTAACATCGCTGATCCGCGAAGCGATCGGCGATGATTTCCTCGACGACGCGGAAAAGCTGACAGCACTCGACGCCTTTGCTGACGATGCTGCGTTCCAGGAAAAGTTTGCGGCCGTCAAACGGTCAAACAAGGAGAAGCTGGCTGCACTGGTGGCAAGCCGAATGGGCATCCGCCTGAACCCGGACGCGCTTTTCGATATCCAGATCAAGCGCATTCACGAATACAAGCGCCAGCTTTTGAACATCATAGAGACGGTCGCGCTCTACGATGAAATCCGTTCTCATCCCGATCGTGAATGGGTGCCGCGCGTAAAATTCTTCGCCGGCAAGGCTGCCCCCAGCTATCATAATGCCAAGCTGATCATCAAACTGGCCAATGATGTTGCCCGCGTGATCAACAACGATCCCTCCGTCGGTGGCCTGCTCAAGGTCGTCTTCCTGCCCAACTACAACGTGTCTCTGGCAGAGGTCATGGTACCCGCAGCAGACCTCTCCGAACAAATTTCGACAGCCGGGATGGAAGCATCGGGAACCGGCAACATGAAATTTGCGTTGAATGGTGCATTGACGATTGGAACTTTGGACGGTGCAAATGTGGAAATGCGCGATCATGTGGGTGAAGACAACATCGTCATTTTCGGCATGACGGCTGACGAGGTTGCCAATATGCGCTCGGAGGGCCATGATCCCCGTGCCATTATTGAAGGCTCGCGAGAATTGTCGCAGGCACTGTCTGCTATCGCGTCCGGCGTGTTTTCGCCGGATGATCGCGACCGATTCTCGGGCCTGATCGATGGCCTCTACAGCCACGATTGGTTCATGGTTGCCGCTGACTTCGAAGCCTATGCCAAGGCTCAACGCTTCGTGGACAGCATCTGGCAGGACAAGCCGAGCTGGTTCGGCAAGACGATCCGCAATACAGCCCGCATGGGCTGGTTTTCCTCTGACAGGACGATCCGCCAATATACCGCGGATATCTGGAGAGCTTGATGGCGAAAGCAACGAAGAGCGCCGGCAAACAGGAACAGCAAGACAAAATTGCGCCGGAGGAAATCGAAGCGATCGTCAAAGGTGAGCATTCTGATCAGTTTGCAGTGCTTGGAGTTCACGAAAGCGGCTCCGGTTATGTGGCCCGCTGCTTCATCCCTGATGCGGAAAAAGTCACCGTCTACAAGCTCGACGGTACCGCCATCGGAGAACTGGCCTGCCTTCACCCGGCAGGCTTTTTTGATGGGCCGGTCAATCTGAAAGGTGTTTTCCCCGTCCGCTTCCGCGCCGAACGCGGGGATGCAGAATGGACGGTCACGGACCCTTACAGCTTCTGGCCGGTTCTTGGTCCCATGGACGACTACTTCATCCGCGAAGGCTCGCATCTGCGTCTCTTCGACCGCATGGGTGCCCATCCGCTGCGTCACCAGGGTGTCGACGGTTTCCATTTCGCGGTATGGGCTCCCAATGCCCGGCGCGTGTCGGTGGTCGGAGATTTCAACGGCTGGGACGGACGTCGCCATGTCATGCGACTGAGACGCGATACCGGCATCTGGGAAATCTTCGCGCCGGATGTCCATGCGGGCTCGTCCTACAAGTTCGAGATTATCGGCAAGAATGGCGAGCGACTGCCGCTAAAGGCTGACCCCTATGCCAGACGTGCTGAACTGCGGCCCAACAACGCCTCGGTCACAACGCCCGAACTGATCCAGGATTGGGAGGACACAGCCCATCGCGAGCACTGGGCCTCTGTTGATCATCGCCGTCAGCCGATCACCATTTATGAGGTACACGCCAGCTCATGGCAGCGCCGCGACGATGGCTCCATGCTGAGCTGGGACGAGATAGCCGAACGGCTGATTCCCTACTGTATCGATATGGGCTTCACCCATATCGAGTTCCTGCCCATTACCGAACACCCCTACGACCCATCCTGGGGCTATCAGACGACAGGGCTTTATGCGCCCACTGCTCGCTTCGGCGAGCCGGAGGGGTTTGCCCGCTTCGTCAATGGTTGTCACAAGGTCGGCATCGGCGTCATTCTCGATTGGGTGCCCGCCCACTTCCCCACAGATGAGCACGGCTTGCGCTGGTTCGATGGAACCGCACTCTACGAACACGAAGACCCCCGCCAGGGCTTCCATCCCGACTGGAATACCGCGATCTACAATTTCGGGCGCGCCGAAGTTCTGGCATATCTCGTCAACAATGCCATCTACTGGGCAGAGAAATTCCACCTCGACGGCCTGCGCGTCGATGCCGTGGCGTCGATGCTCTATCTCGACTACTCGCGGAAAGAAGGCGAGTGGGTGCCCAACGAATATGGTGGCCGAGAAAACCTCGAATCCGTTCGCTTCCTCCAGCAGATGAACAAACTGGTTTACGGCTCCACGCCCGGTTTCATGACCATCGCCGAGGAATCCACATCCTGGCCCAAGGTATCGCAGCCCGTCCACGAGGGCGGCCTCGGCTTCGGCTTCAAGTGGAATATGGGCTTCATGCACGACACGCTGAGCTATCTGGCCCGCGACCCGGTACACCGCAAGCACCACCATGACGAAATCACCTTCGGGCTGGTCTACGCCTTCAACGAAAACTTCGTGCTGCCGCTGTCCCATGACGAAGTCGTACACGGCAAAGGCTCGCTGATCGCCAAGATGGCCGGTGACGACTGGCAGAAGTTTGCCAATCTGCGCGCCTATTATGGCATGATGTGGGGTTATCCCGGCAAGAAACTGCTGTTCATGGGCCAGGAGTTTGCCCAGTGGAGCGAATGGAGCGAGGAGCGGCAGCTGGACTGGAACCTGCTGCAATACCCCGCCCATGAAGGCATGCGCCGTCTGGTGCGCGATTTGAACATGACCTATCGCCGAAAGCCCGCGCTTCATGCCCGTGACTGCGAAGGCGAAGGCTTCGAATGGCTGACGGCGGACGATCCGGAAAACTCGGTTTTCTCCTGGCTGCGCAAGGCTCCGGGGGAAGCACCGGTTGCCGTGATCTGCAACTTCACGCCTGTTTATCACGAGCGTTACTCTGTTCCGCTGCCCGCCGAGGGCCGCTGGAGAGAGCTTTTGAATACCGATGCCGAAGTCTATGGAGGAAGCGGCAAAGGCAATGGCGGGCGGGTGAATGCGGTACGGCACAGCGACGGAACGATCCGTGCCGATTTGACCCTTCCGCCCCTTGCAACCATCATGTTGGAACTGGAAATTTAAGGGGAGGTTTGAATGTCGGAACGAAGGATCCAGCCGCTGGCCCGTGATGCCATGGCCTATGTTCTTGCAGGCGGACGGGGGAGCCGCCTGAAAGAACTGACAGACCGGCGCGCAAAACCCGCCGTCTATTTTGGCGGCAAGGCCCGCATTATCGATTTTGCCCTTTCCAATGCCATGAATTCCGGTATTCGCCGCATTGGTGTCGCCACCCAGTACAAGGCGCATTCCCTGATCCGCCATCTGCAGCACGGCTGGAACTTCTTCAGGCCGGAGCGTAACGAGAGCTTTGACATCTTGCCGGCCTCCCAGCGCGTGTCGGAGACGCAGTGGTATGAAGGTACCGCCGACGCCGTTTACCAGAACATCGACATCATCGAGCCCTATGGCCCGGAATATATGGTGATCCTGGCCGGTGACCATATCTACAAGATGGACTACGAGCTGATGCTTCAGCAGCACGTCGATTCCGGTGCCGATGTGACCGTCGGCTGCATGGAAGTGCCGCGTATGGAAGCGACCGGCTTCGGCGTCATGCATGTCAACGAGAAAGACGAAATCATCGACTTCGTCGAGAAACCCGCCGATCCGCCCGGCATTCCGGGAAACGAGGAATTTGCCCTGGCCTCCATGGGCATCTACGTCTTCCACACCAAGTTCCTGATGGAAATCCTTCGCGAGGATGCAGCCGACCCCAATTCCAGCCGTGACTTCGGAAAGGATCTCATTCCGCACATCGTCAAGAATGGCAAGGCAGTGGCGCACCGCTTCGCCCAGTCCTGCGTGCGGTCCGATTTCGAGCGTGAGCCCTATTGGCGCGACGTAGGCACGATCGACGCCTATTGGCAGGCCAATATCGACCTGACGGATATCGTTCCGGAACTCGATATCTACGACAAGTCGTGGCCCATCTGGACCTATGCGGAGATCAATCCGCCGGCGAAGTTCGTCCATGACGACGAAGGCCGGCGTGGCTCGGCGATATCCTCGCTGGTATCGGGCGATTGCATCATCTCCGGTTCGTCCCTCTACAAGAGCCTGCTCTTCACCGGTGTGCGCGCCAATTCCTATTCCAGGCTCGAAGGCGCGGTCATCCTGCCCAAGGTTCTCGTCGGACGCCATGCGCGACTGACCAATGTCGTGATCGACCATGGCGTGGTCATTCCCGAAGGGCTGATCGTGGGCGAGGATCCGGAAATGGATGCCAAGCGTTTCCGCCGCTCCGAAAACGGCATCTGCCTCATCACCCAAGCCATGATCGACAAACTGGAAATGACGACCTGATGAATGTTCTGTCCGTCGCCTCGGAACTCTACCCTCTGATCAAAACCGGTGGGCTTGCGGATGTGACAGGTGCGCTGCCCCTGGCACTGGGTGCGCATGGTGTCACGACCCGCACACTGCTGCCGGCCTATCCGTCTGTTCTGGCGGCGGTCGGCAAAACCCGAAAGAAGCTCCCGCTGGGCGTATTATTCGGCGAAAAGGCGACAATTCTCGAAGTAAAGCATGAAGGCCTGGATATGCTGCTTTTGCATATCCCCGCCTTTTACGACAAGCCGGGCGGACCTTACGTGGACGGCAGCGGCAAAGACTATACCGACAACTGGAAGCGTTTCGCCGCGCTGTCACTGGCCGGTGCCAAAATCGCGGCAGGTGCGCTTCCCGGCTGGCGCCCGGACGTTGTTCACGTGCATGACTGGCAGGCTGCAATGACGCCTGTCTTCATGCGCTATGCCGAAGCGCCGGAAGTGCCAAGCCTGATCACCATCCACAACATCGCCTTTCAGGGTCAGTTCTCCGCGGACCTGTTTCCGCAGCTTGAACTGCCAACCCACGCCTATTCGGAAGCGCTCGAATATTATGGCAGCATGAGTTTCCTCAAAGGCGGTCTGATGACGGCCCATGCGCTCAGCACCGTCAGCCCTTCTTATGCCGAGGAAATCCTCATTCCGCAATTTGGCATGGGCCTTGAAGGTGTGATTGCCAGCCGCGCCGGCGATCTGTTCGGCATTGCCAACGGCATCGACACCTCCGTCTGGGATCCCGGCGCTGATCCGCTGATCGCTGCCAATTTTACTGCCTCCTCGGCACGCAAACGCGCCCAGAACCGCAAGGCGTTGAGCAACCGTATGGGTCTCGACGCTGATGACAGCCCGATCTTTTGCGTGATCTCGCGGCTGACATGGCAAAAGGGTATGGATCTTCTGGCGGACGTCGCAGACGACCTTGTCGCCATGGGCGGCAAACTGGCCATTCTGGGCACCGGCGATGCAGGCCTGGAAGGCGCACTGTCCGAAGCAGCCGCCCGCCATCCTGGCCGGATTGGCATGACCATCGGCTATAACGAACCACTCTCTCACCTGATGCAGGCAGGATCGGATGCGATCCTCATACCCTCCCGTTTCGAACCCTGCGGCCTGACCCAGCTTTACGCCCTTCGCTACGGATGTATTCCGGTTGTTGCACGCACCGGCGGACTGAATGACACCGTGGTCGACGCCAATGAGGCCGCATTGTCTGCCGGCGTTGCAACCGGCGTTCAATTCGGCAATGTGAGCGCAGATGGATTGCGTCAGGCGCTGCGCCGCACGATGCGCCTTCATGGTGAGGACAAGATTTGGGCTCAGATGCAGAAACAGGGCATGAAATCGGATGTGTCCTGGGGTCGAAGCGCCGCGCGCTATCACGACCTCTACACAAGCCTCGTTGCGAAAGGCCAGTAATACAATGAAAAACTCTGTTGCCACCAAACCTTATGCTGACCAGAAGCCCGGCACCTCGGGCCTGCGCAAGAAGGTACCTGTGTTCCAGCAGGAGAATTATGCCGAAAACTTCATCCAGTCGATCTTCGATTCACTGGAAGGTTTTGCCGGCAAGACGCTGGTGATCGGTGGCGATGGCCGCTATTTCAACCGCGAGGTCATCCAGATCGCTATCCGCATGGCGGCCGCCAACGGCTTCGGCAAGGTCATGGTTGGACAGGGCGGCATTTTATCGACGCCTGCAGCCTCCAACATCATTCGTAAATACAAGGCTTTCGGCGGCATCATTCTGTCGGCCAGCCACAATCCCGGCGGCCCGAACGAAGATTTCGGCATCAAGTATAACGCCAGCAATGGCGGCCCGGCATCCGAGCGCATCACGGATGCGATTTACGAACGTTCCAAGGCGATCGACAGTTACAAGATCGCAGAGGCAGACGAGGTTAATCTTGACGATATTGGCGAGACAGAACTCGCCGGCATGACGGTCGAGGTGATCGATCCCGTTGCTGACTACGCCGAACTGATGGAGCAATTGTTCGACTTCGCCGCCATCCGTGGCATGTTCGGTCTCGGATTCCGAATGGTGTTTGATGCCATGAGCGCGGTTACCGGCCCCTATGCGACCGAAATTCTGGAAAATCGCCTCGGTGCGCCCAAAGGAACGGTTCGCAACGGTAAGCCATTGCCCGATTTTGGCGGCCACCATCCGGACCCGAATTTGGTCCATGCCAAGGAACTCTATGACCTGATGATGTCGGGCGATGATGCACCCGATTTTGGCGCCGCCTCCGATGGTGATGGCGACCGCAATCTGATCATCGGCAAGGGGATATTCGTGACCCCCTCCGACAGCCTGGCATTGCTGGCGGCCAATATTACGCTCGCACCCGGATATGCCGGCGGCATCACCGGCATTGCCCGCTCCATGCCGACCAGTGCGGCCGCAGACCGGGTGGCGGAAAAGCTCGGGATCGGCATGTACGAGACCCCGACCGGCTGGAAATTCTTTGGCAATCTTCTGGATGCCGACAAGGTGACCATTTGCGGCGAGGAAAGTGCCGGCACCGGCTCGAACCATGTCCGCGAAAAAGATGGCCTCTGGGCCGTCCTGCTCTGGCTCAACATTCTGGCAGGTCGCGGCGAAAGCGTCGAAGACATCGTGCGCAAGCACTGGGCGACCTATGGCCGCAACTACTATTCCCGCCACGATTATGAAGGTGTGGAAACGGATCGCGCCAATGGTTTGATGGGTTCGCTTCGCGAACGTCTGGCCACGCTTCCTGGCACCAGGGTCGGCGATCTCGTGGTCGCCGAGGCAGACGATTTCGCCTATCACGATCCGGTCGACGAATCCGTATCGAAGAACCAGGGTATCCGCATCCTCTTCGAAGGCGGCTCCCGCGTGGTCTTCCGACTGTCCGGCACAGGCACCTCTGGCGCGACACTGCGTGTCTATATCGAGCGCTACGAGCCAGATCCCGACCGACACGACATCGAAACCCAGACGGCCCTTGCGGATCTGATTGCAGCGGCCGAAACATTGGCCGATATCAAGAGCCGCACCGGTTTCGACGCACCGACCGTCATCACCTGATCATGACAGGCTAAAGCTTGGCCCGGGTGCCGGAGGTCGAGCTTCCTGTACCCGTTTCTCGTCTGCCACGAACTGCTCAGTGAAATGCGCGCACCTCGACCGGTGTTCGGCAGGCGATCACGGCCTTGCGGCCCCAGGCCAAGGCTTCGTCCATGGACTGGGCTTCGAGGATCCAGAAGCCGCCCATATGCTCGCTTGTCTGCAGATAGGGCTCTTCGGTGACCAGCACTTCCCCATCAGACTGTGCAGTGAGAGACCTGGCCTCGCTGGCCGATTTCAGGCCGCCAGCGAAGATGCGCGCACCAGCTGCGACCATTTCGTCGTTGAGCCTGTCGATGTCGCGGGACATCGCTTCGTCCTCTGAGGCCAAGGGATCGTAATCATCCGGAAAATGTATGGCGACGAGATACTGTGACATGCGTTTTCCTCCTCGGAATGTCGCTCGCTGCGGCTTTACTGTTGGATGTCAGGCTCGACCAGATGCGCCAATTGCGTCATGGACTCCTGCCAACCGAGGTAGCAAGCCGCTTCGGGAATAACCTCCGGGACGCCCTCCTGAACGATGGTCAGATCCGTTCCGCAAAAGACCGGCTTCAGCGTCACTGTCACCACGATCTCGCCTTTCAGATTGGGGTCGTCGAAGACATCGGTGTAACGGATCAACGCGTTTTCGATGAGCTCCAGATAGGTTCCGCCGAATGTGTGCGAGTGCTGGGTGCTGAAGTTGGTGAAGGACATCTTGAACGTCCCGCCGACTTTCGCCTCCAGATGATGCATCTTGCCGATAAAGCCATAAGGCGGGACCCATTTGCACTGGGCGTCGCCATCCAGAAATGCACGATAGACCTTCTCCGGCGGTGCGCGGAGCACACGGTGAATGCGAATGGTATGCGGCATGACAAGCTCCCTGATGGTTACGGTTGTGGCAAAATATATTCAAGATAGGCCTTCAGATGCCGCAGGCTGTCGCGTGCCTGATCAGCGCCATTTTTGGCCTTGGCAAAAATGAAGGCACCTTGCAGCACCGACTGGATGAAGTAGCCGACGCTCTCAGGCGTCCAGTCGGCATCAGGCGCATAGAGCGCCTTGGCGGCAGCAACGTCCTCGACCAGAAATGCGATATGCCCCGACATGCCATCATCGCATGCACCGCGGATCGCGGGATGCGTCTGATAGGTCTCCTGCACCAGAGTACCCAGCAGACAGGTGAATTCGGACACGTCCCGGTCCAGGATATCGAGGCGAAAATCGACATAGGCGAGCAGACGCGCGCGCGGATCGGTCATCGACCGGTAGGGCGCAGAGACGAAGATCTCGCCGGTAAACCGGTTCCAGAAATCGACAGTGCCGATGACCAGTTCTTCCTTGCTTTTGAAGTGATGAAAAAAGCTGCCTTTGCTGACACCGGAGCGCGCGCAGATATCGTCGACAGTGGTGGCAGCATAGCCCTTTTCGCGGACGAGGCCGAGTGCTGCCTCGATCAATTTCAATCGGGAAGGATGAATGGCCTCGGACATGCTGATCTCCACGCTCCAACTTATGCGATAATAAACCAACCAGTTGGTATGGTGTCAATCGATAGTTTTGAAATGATGATTTCGCCCCCGCGATCGCAAGCGTCATCAAACTATCGCTCGCCCAGTCGCGTCTTATCCGGCACACTGAAACCGGGACAGATTCGCAATCCTTACCTGCGCGAAAAGAAGCCATGACATCCACAGTTTCAGGCGCAACGCCGACAGCATCAGGCACTGATTTTTCCGTGTGGTCAGATCACGCCGATAAAATAGAGCTTTGCCTCTTTGACCGTGACGGAAAGACGGAAACAGATCGGCTTGAGATGATCCGCGATGATGACGGCAATCATCACCTGCATGTCGACAAGGTTGGCAAAGGCCAGCGCTACGGCTTTCGCGCGTATGGACGCTATGAGCCAGAAAATGGCTTCTGGTTCGATCCGGCAAAGCTTCTCATCGATCCCTATGCGAAGGAACTGGACCGTGCCTTCACCTATGACGGACGGCTTGCCGTCTTTGGCGAGGATACGGCCGACCTCGTTCCCAGAACGATCGTTGGCAAAGACCGGCCGGTAAAGCAATCTGCCCCGAAATTCAAAAGCGGCGGCTTCATTTATGAACTCTCGGTAAAAGCCTTCACGCAGTTACATCCTCAGGTGCCGGTCAAACAGCGCGGCACGATTGCGGCCCTGGCTCATCCGGCAGTGATCGCGCACTTGCAGAAGATCGGCGTCGATGCAGTCGAACTGCTGCCCATCACCGCCTGGATCGACGAACGCCATCTGCCAGCACTCGGCCTCACAAATGCCTGGGGCTATAATCCGGTCGCAATGATGGCGCTTGATCCGCGCCTTGCGCCGGGCGGTGTGAAGGAGTTGCGCGATACCGTTTCAGCCCTGCACAATGCCGGCATCGGCGTCATTCTTGATCTTGTCTTCAATCACACCGGCGAAAGCGATGTCCTGGGCCCGACCCTGTCGCTGCGGGGACTGAGCAATATCAGCAGTTACCGTCACCAAGCCGACAATGCGGGCGTATTGATCAATGACACCGGCACCGGCAACACACTCGCCTGCGATCACCCCTATATCCGCCGTTTGATTGTCGACAGTCTGCGCCACTTCGTCTTGAATGCCGGAATAGACGGTTTCCGTTTCGATCTTGGACCCGTGCTGGGCCGAACCGCGCATGGCTTCGACCGGCATGCCGAGACCCTGCGGGCAATCACCTCGGACGAGGTGCTGTGCGATCGCATCCTGATTGCCGAACCATGGGATATAGGCCCCGGTGGCTACCAACTCGGCAATTTCCCCGAACCTTTCCTCGAGTGGAATGATCAGGCCCGCGACACGATCCGCAAATTCTGGCGCTGCGACCACCATATGACCGGAGCCATGGCGACGGCGCTTGCAGGCTCTTCCGATATTTTCTCCCGCCATGAAGGCACCCAGACACGCTCGGTCAATTTTATCGCCGCCCATGACGGGTTCACGCTGATGGACATCGTCTCCTTTGCCCACAAGCACAATGAGCGGAATGGCGAAGACAATCGCGACGGCCACAATGAGAACCTCTCCTGGAACAATGGCGCAGAGGGTCCCAGCGAGGACGCTGAAATAGCCAGCCGCCGCAAGCGCGATATCATGGCGCTCCTGTCGACACTCTTTGCCAGCCGTGGCGCAATCATGCTGACCGCAGGCGATGAGGGAGGGCGCACCCAACAGGGCAATAACAACGCCTATTGCCAGGACAATGAAATCACCTGGCTTGATTGGGAAACCATGGATGCGGAACTCATAGACCTCACCGCCAGTCTCCAGACCATGCGCCGGCGCTTCTCGGTATTCTCAGACACCAGGCTTTTAACCGATCACGATGTGGAGTGGCTGACGCTCGACGGTCAGCCAATGTCCGTCTCCGATTGGGAGCAGCCTGACGCCGCCGGGTTTGCCATGGTGCTAAAGACCCATGACGCGATGTCGGATAAAGACACACGACTTGCAGTCATTTTCAATAGAAGCGATGTTATGCATCGAGTGGAGCTTCCCATGTCCGGCACGGCTGAATGGCAAATTGCATCAACGGGTGCAACGCCGACCACACTGGAAATGGATCCTCGAAGCGTCGTTTTCCTTGTCCAGCACTGACTAAATATTGCCCTTTACGTGGATGACGATGTTAACGACCGTCTGCCATGCCTATTCAATAAGAATACGTTCGAACAATTGTGAGGTAGCATGCCGCGTGAAATCTCCTTGGCCGAAGTCGAAGGCTTCGTTGGACAGGAAGTAGGCGTTTCGGATTGGATGACAGTCGATCAGAAACGGATCGACGCCTTTGCCGACGCGACCGACGATCATCAGTTCATTCACACTGATCCCGTGCGCGCTGCGGCTGAAACGCCCTTCGGAGGCACGATTGCCCATGGCTTTTTGACGATCTCCCTGTTGTCGACCATGAACTTCAACTGCCTGCCGACGATCCGCGAGCAGACCATGGGCATCAATTACGGTTTCGACAAAGTCCGCTTCATGTCGCCGGTCAGGACGGGCAAGCGCATCCGCGGCCATTTCGTGCTGGCGGAGGCGCGCTTTCGCGGTGCTGGCATGCTCATGACCACCTATGAGGTCTCCATCGAGATTGAAGGGGAACGCAAGCCGGCGCTCACCGCCAACTGGATTACCATCATCCAGTTCGACCCGAAGGACAGGCCTGACGCCAAGCCATGACCTCCGTCGAAACCGATGTGCGGCAGGCTTTCCTGAAACAAGCCAAAAGCTGCGAGGATCTGGGTTCCGCATTCACCGCCAGATTGTGCCGCTTGGCGGCAAAGCACATGCGCGCCGATACCGCAGTCGAAGAACGCATTCTCTCCTGGCCCGGCAACGCAACCGCGACCGGTGATGCCCTGGCACTTCGCCTAGCAGGCTCGCTGCATGCGCTCGTGCTCTCCGGTCAAAGCGTGGCATTGGCCGACATCTATCCACCAAAGGCCGCAGAGGATGCGATGCTTTGGGCATCGGTGAAGGCCGCCTTCATTGACCATCAAGCCTTCATACTGGACCGTCTGACGTCGGCACCCCAGACCAACGAGGTGCGCCGATCCGCTGCCCTCTTGCCAGGCTTCCTCACAATTGCGCAGCTGACGGCCAAGCCGCTAATGCTCTCGGAAGTCGGCGCCAGCGCTGGCCTCAATCTCAACTGGGACAAATATGCCTACACATTCGGGTCCACGACCTGGGGCGGGACATCGACAGTGTCGTTGGCACCTGATTGGCAGGGACAGCCAGTGCCGAATGCGAAACTGAGCGTCACGAACAGAGCCGGTTGCGATCTCAACCCTCTCAATCCCGCATCCGCGGAAGATCGCCTTCGGCTCATGTCCTATATCTGGGCCGATCAGGCGGACCGTTTGGAGCGGACACGCCATGCATTGGAAATTGCCGTTGCAAACAATGTCGTCGTGGACCGCGCAGACGCGATCGACTGGCTCAAACGGCGCCTGTCGCAACAGCATACCGGCGTCACCCACGTGATCTACCACACCATCGCCTGGCAATATCTGCCGGATGCGCTGAAAGCCAAAGGCGAAGCGCTCATCGCAGCAGCCGGTAAAAAAGCAACGACCGACGCACCATTGGCGCGGTTGCAGATGGAAGCGGATGGAAAGACGGATGGCGCAGCACTGACGCTACAAATCTGGCCAACAGGCGAGCGCCACGAGATCGGCCGAGCCGATTTCCATGGCCGCTGGGTCAACTGGAAAGGCTGGCCGTCGGCTTAGCAACGGCCAGCATCACTCGTAATCGATCAATGCGCGCCTTCGGCGAGGAGCCCGAACGCATAATCGGCAAACGACCGCCAGCATTCGACGCGGAACGTTTCCTCATCGACGCGGTAGAGCACCACTTCGATCTTGGCGAGAATGGTGCGCGAGGCAGCGCCCACCGGAAAGACCGAAAGCGACAGATCCTGGGGGCAGCCCGCATTGATGGTCGCTTCAGCACCGGGACCGGATGCGATAATCGCCGTGTTGCGGTGAGAGACATCCGTTGCCGAATGAACAGTCCCCGATGCGGCGCAATCGTACATCAGGTCGCCGCCCTTCTCGTCGATCAGCAGCCACTCATCGGGACCGAGCCAGAGCGCAATACGCCCCTTGGCTGCAACCGAACTCTTCGGCTTGACCGGCAGCTTGATGCCGAGAGACTTGGAAAGCCCGGCAATTGCATCTGCCCCTGCCCTCAGAGAAACCCGGGCCGCCGGCTCAGCCGGGGTCAGGCGCACCGTTGACGATCCACCGCGCTTGCCCTGAAGCACAGGCTTGCGTACCGCTTCCATTGCATCAGCCATGAATGCGCCCCCCTTCCTTGTCGTAGAACACCATATCGGTCACTTCGACCGCGATTGTCTTGTCGGCCATCGGCACGAAAAGCGTCTGGCCCATGCGGGTCTGTCCGCCAGCCACCATCGCAATCGCGATCGGCTTGCCGAGACTTTCCGACCAATAGGACGATGTTACATGACCGAGCATGGTCATCGGCTTCGGCTGGTTCGGATCGGCAACGATCTGCGCACCCTCTTCCAGCACATTGCTGCCTTCCTTGACGATCAGACCAACAAGCTGCTTGCGGCCTTCACGCACGATATCCGGACGCTTGAGGCCGCGGATACCGACGAAATCCGTCTTCTTCTTCGACACGGCCCATGACAGCCCGGCATCGTGCGGCGTAAGCGTGCCGTCCGTATCCTGACCGACAATGATATAGCCCTTTTCAGCGCGCAGCACATGCATGGTCTCGGTGCCATAAAGGCATGCCCCCATGTCCTTGGCACGCGCCCAGACAGCTTCGAGAACAGACGCACCGTAATCGGCAGGCACATTGATTTCAAAGCCAAGTTCGCCGGTAAACGACATGCGGAACAGCCGCGTCGGCACACCACAGAACTTGCCCTCAGCCACGCTCATATGCGGGAAGGCTTCGTTGGAGATATCGATGCCTTCAACGAAAGGCTCGATGATCTCGCGCGCCTTCGGTCCCTGAACGGCGATGACAGCCCATTGTTCGGTGGTCGAGGTCAGCCATACCTTCAGATCCGGAAACTCGGTCTGCAGATAGTCTTCCATGTGTTGCAGCACGCGTGGCGCGCCGCCGGTGGTGGTGGTCACATGGAAACGATCCTCGGCCATGCGCCCGACCACGCCGTCATCATAAATGAATCCGTCTTCGCGGGTCATGATGCCGTAGCGACAACGACCGGGCTTCAGCGTATCCCAGGCATTGGTATAGAGCAGGTTCAGGAACTTTGCAGCGTCAGGACCGACAACCTCGATCTTGCCAAGCGTGGAGGCATCGAACACACCGGCTACGTCGCGAACGGTCTTGCACTCGCGGTTGACGGCCTGATGCATGTCCTCGCCAGGGCGGGGATAGTACCAGGCACGCTTCCAGTTGCCGACATCCTCAAACTCCGCACCATTGGCAACTTCGACCTGGTGCATTGCCGTCTTGCGCGCAGGATCGAACAACTCGCCACGAGAATGGTTGATGAGCGTACCGAAAGTGACGGGCGTATAGGGTGCACGGAATGTCGTCAGCCCCACATTGGGGATTTCCTTGCCAAGCATTTCAGCGGCAATCGCCAGACCATGCATGTTGGAAAGCTTGCCCTGGTCAGACGCCATGCCGTTTGTGGTGAATCGCTTGATGTGCTCGATGGAATGCATGCCTTCGCGCACAGCAAGGCGAATATCCTTGGCGCAGACATCATGCTGGAAGTCGATAAAGGCCTTGACCGAGGTCTCCGGTCCGGCGCCTTCTGCAGCACCGATCATGCCGCCCGTCCAGTCAAACGCATTCTCACCGCGAATATTCGACGGCTTCTTGCCCTTGGTTCCGGCCTCCTTGGCCAGATTGAGGCCAGCAATCGATGCTTCGTCCAGCATAGCCTGAAGGTCGTCCGTTCCGTTGCAAGAACCAACGCAGATACCGTTCTGCGCATAGACGTCCGGCAGGAAACGGTCCTTTGCCTTGTCGAATTTCAGCTTGCCCCGCGATTGCGAGAACAGATGCACCGACGGTGTCCATCCAGCCGAGACCAGAAGGGCATCCACCTCGATCTTGCGAGCGGAGCCACCACCATTGGCCTTGACCGTCACCGACTTGACCCGAAGGCGCCCGGAGGTGTCGGTAATATGGTGCGATGTCAGAACCTCGATGCCGAGTGCCTTGGCTTTCGCCAGAACGGCATCACCCGGGTTCGCGCGGCAGTCGATGATTGCGGGAACGGATACACCGGCGTTCTTCAGATCGAAGGCCGCTTCGTACGCCGAGTCATGAGCGGTGTAGATGCCGACCTTGGCACCGACAGCAACCCCGAAATGGTTGAGATAGGTGCGTCCGGCAGAGGCAAGCATGATGCCCGGGCGGTCATTATTGGCAAATACCATATGACGCTCGATCGAGCCGGTTGCCATGATCACCTGCTTGGCACGAACCTGCCACAGCCGCTCACGCGGCATGTTGCGGCCGGGATTGGCCAGATGATCGGTTACACGCTCGGCCAGCGCCACGAAATTGTGGTTGTAGTAGCCGAAAGCCGTAGTGCGGTTCAGCAAGGTGACATTGTCCATTTCGGACAACCGCGAAGCCGTCGCCTGCGCCCAGTCATAACCATTGACACCCTCGATCTTCGCGCCGGTATCGAAATGCAATGCACCACCAACTTCGGGCTGTTCATCGCAAAGGATTACCTTGGCGCCCGCTTCCGCTGCAGAAAGAGCAGCAGCCAGACCGGCAGCGCCGGCACCGACAACGAGCACGTCACAATGGGCATAGCGATTGTCGTAGTGATCCGGATCAGCTTCCGTCGGCGCAACACCCAGACCCGCCGCGCGGCGGATAAAGGGCTCGTAAAGCGCATGCCAGGCAGCCTTCGGCCACATAAAGGTCTTGTAGTAGAAGCCGGCGGCAAAGAATGGCGAAAACAGATCGTTGATACCGCCGATGTCATAGGCCAGAGAAGGCCAGCGGTTCTGCGACTGGGCCGTCATGCCGTCGAAGACTTCTTGAACGGTCGCCCGTACATTCGGCTGACGACGGGCACTGTCACGCGAAATGTCGAGAAGCGCATTGGGCTCTTCCGGACCGGCCGTCAGAATGCCGCGAGGACGGTGATATTTAAAGGAGCGACCGGCGAGATGAATGCCGTTGGCCAGAAGCGCGGAAGCGACGGTATCGCCTTCGATCGCAGTATAGCTAACGCCATCGTAGTTGAAGCGTGCGGTGCGGGCGGGCGTCAGACGGCCCTTGCCGGGAATACGATTGGACGCGCTCATCGAATAGCTCCCGCGGGTACGCCTGCTGCCGTCAGCGTTTCGGCATCGGGTTGCGGCTCACCGGCCTTGTAGGTCATGTAAATTTTGTCGCTCACGGTATCGCGCGCGGCATTGAAGAAGCGGCCACAGCCATGAATATGCCGCCAGCGCTCGAAGATCAGCCCTTTCGGGTTTTCGCGCATGAAGAAATAATCGGCAAACTCGGCGTCCGTGATATCGGCGATATTCTGCGGGCGAGCGATATGGGCTTCACCAGCACCACGGAATTCGAGTTCCGAGCGCTCTTCTTCGCAATAGGGGCATCTAATCAGGAACATTGATGTTCAATCCTTTGAGTAATCAGTGCGCCACGGCGGCAGCTGCCGCCTCGTCGATCAGGCGGCCGGTCTCGAACCGCTTCAAGGTCAGACCTTCGGCCAACTTGTGCGGTTCGCCCCGGGCGATGAGATGCGCAAAGAGATGCGCCGAACCCGGCGTCGCCTTGAAGCCACCCGTACCCCAGCCGGCATTGACGAAGAAATTCGGAACCGGTGTCACGCTCTGGATCGCCGAACGGTCTGGCGTATTGTCGGTGATACCGCCCCATTGACGCATCATCTTGGTGCGCCGGAAGATCGGGAACAACTCGCAGATCGCATCAAGCGTATGCGTAATGATCTGCAGGCCACCCGTCTGAGAGTAAGATGTGTACTGGTCGGTACCCGCACCGATGACCAACTCGCCCTTGTCTGACTGGGAGATATAGGCATGCACGGTGTTGGACATGACCACGCAGGGGAAGATCGGCTTCAACGGCTCGGACACCAGCGCCTGCAAAGGGTTTGAATGTAGCGGCAGCTTCACACCGGCCATCTCCGCGATCACCGAATTATGACCGGATGCCGACACAGCGATTTTCTTGGCCCCGATGAAACCCCGCGAGGTTTCGACGCCGGTGACTTCGCCGTTTGCACCGCGGGTGATCCCCTTCACTTCGCAATTCTGGATAATGTGCACGCCGCGATCGGATGCCGCGCGGGCATAACCCCAGGCCACCGCATCGTGCCGGGCGGTGCCACCACGGCGCTGCAGGGCCGCGCCATTGATCGGGTAGCGGGCGGATTTGGCGATATCGAGCGGCGGACAAAAGGCCTTGGCCTGTTCAGGCGACAACCATTCATTGTCGATACCGTAGAGGCGGTTTGCATTGACATGCCGCTTGAACGATTGCTGGTCATGCACGTTGTGCGACAGCATCATCACGCCACGCGGCGAATACATGACGTTATAGTTGAGATCCTGGCTCAAGCCTTCCCACAGCTTCAGCGAATGCTCGTAGATGTCCATGCTCTCTTCATAGAGATAATTCGAGCGAATGATGGTGGTGTTGCGGCCGGTATTGCCGCCTCCGATCCAGCCCTTCTCGATCACAGCGACATTGGTGATGCCGTGCTCTTTGGCGAGATAGTAAGCGGCGCCCAGGCCATGGCCACCACCACCGATGATAATGACATCATAGGCGGATCGCGGCTCGGGCGAGGACCACTGTGCCCCCCAACCCTTGTGACCGCGCAGCGCTTCACGCGCCACGGCAAAAACGGAATATTTGCGCATTTGCCTTGTAAACTCCTGTGGTTCCGCCCGTCGGGCCGCATGCAAGCATTGCCTATGACCTTACCACTCGCAAATCAATGCTGCACGCGAAGTCCCTTTTGCGACGCACAGACAGCTGACTTTCGACACCACGAAAAAATCGAAGAAGAACGAAAATTTTTATGCGCTACAGCCCCTGCGGCATATGGACTTTGACGACACGATCTGATATTCGCCTGCCAAATCGCCCGGATTAGCACCGTGCGATACGGATGTGCTATTCCGCGGACACCTTGCTGCGTCAACGGATCTTAACTCTAAAAACCAAAGGAACGGGATTACAACGTGCAGGTACTAGTCCGCGACAACAACGTTGATCAGGCGCTTCGCGCTCTCAAGAAGAAAATGCAGCGCGAGGGCATCTTCCGTGAAATGAAGATGCGCGACTACTACGAGAAGCCCTCCGAAAAGCGCGCCCGCGAGAAGGCAGAAGCCGTTCGCCGCGTTCGCAAGCTGGCCCGCAAGCGCGCACAGCGTGAAGGCCTCGTGAGCGTAAGCCGTCCGGCCCATTGATCGGTCGTTTTTTAGACTCTTTCCAATGATCTAAGGGCGGAGGCGAAGCAGTCGCCTCCGCCCTTTTCTATTGACTTATGCACGTATGACTGCCGAGATGGCATGGATACGAAACCGGAAACGCCCCCCAATATGGCACTGATGACGACGAGTTCTTCGCCGATGCATGCAACGACATTACTCACTCGCCCCCGCGCCAATGGTCTGGTTTTGACAATGCTCGCAGCACTTGTCATTTCCGGATGCACGACAGTGCCGCAGTCGGATGACGTGATCCGCCTCGACCGCCAGCAGGGGACTGAAGAAAACATTGCCTCGCTGACCTCGGTGATCAACGCCAGCCCGCGCGATCCCGAAGGCTACAATGTGCGTGGCTCCGCCTATGGCCGCGCCGGTGACTTCCGCAACGCGCTGAATGACTTCAACACCGCTCTACAGATCAATCCGCGCTTCTATCAGGCTTACGCCAACCGCGCCCTGGTCTACCGCAACATGGGCAAGCCCGTGGAAGCAGCAAGCGACTATAGTGCAGCGCTGAAGCTCAACCCCAATTACGACGTGGCCTATATTGGCCGCGGCAATATCTACCGTCAGGCCGGTCGAAACGACGAAGCCTTCGGTGACTTCAACCGTGCGATCCAGCTCGGAACGACCGATGGACGCGCCTATCACAATCGCGGCCTGATTTATCAGCTGCGCGGACAGCACGCGCAAGCGATTGAGGACTTCTCCAAGGCGATCTCACTTTCACCAACGTCGCCGGAACCCTATAATGGCCGCGGCGTTTCCTACGTTGCCCTGAACGACGACGAAAATGCTTTTGCCGACTTCAACCATGCCATTGAGCTGGATCCGAAGGTCGCAGAATCCTGGGCCAACCAGGCGCTGGTTTATGAGCGTCGCGGCGAAACGGCACTCGCCGCCAAGTCCTACAGACACGCGCTGGGCCTCGACCCCAAATACAGCCCAGCTGCAGCCGGATTGGCGAGAACCCGCGGCTGATCGCGGGCCTGCAACGAACCTCTTAAATCGATGATATAAAAACGGCCCGCTTCAGTTCTGAAGCGGGCCGTTAGACATTCTACCAGAAAATTCGGTTTCCCGGAGCAGTTCCTAGCGCAGCATGATGACGCCGACGACGCTCAGCACGATGAACGCAATCAGACCGCCAAAGAAGCCTGCGGCCGTGAAGAACCCGGCAGCCATTGCGATCATCAGCGCGACAAGGATCGCTGTGCCATACTTCGTGGCATTGATGAAGCTGTCGTAGGTTTTCTCGTGTTCGGAATAGTCCATCTTTGCGCCGGTTTCGACAGGTCCGCTATGATGTTCGCTCATGGTCAACTCTCCTCAGATGGCCGGCCGTCTTGTCCGGACGCGAATTCTAAAAGACGCGGCTCTACCGCCCTCTATCATTCGAATACACAAAGGATCTTGCCGAAGCAATAAGGTCCACGTCAAGTCAGCCGATCAATAGTCTATGCCGGCCTGCGCTCCAACAATTGCCCCTGACGCAACCAGGCGCGCCGAAGGCAACACGGTGAGGCTCGGCGAAGAGCGCTCTTCCGTCCGCCCGAACATCAGCCGCCGTTCATGCGAGCCGGAATCGAAAAACGGATAACGTTTCAAAAGCTTGCTGCCGACGGTATGGGTGTTTGTCGACATCAGCGTCAACTCAAGTCCATAGATCTCCGTCATGCGACGTTCGACAAGGGTGTCGGCATAAAAGACGCGCTTGTAAAATGCGGCATGCGGGGGACGCACATGCTGCAACACCCGGTCGGCTTTGAAATACGCCGCAGCGACGATGCTCGGACGCAAGGTTATGTAGGGAATAACCGGCAGTTCGGCTGCGACCTGGGGATCTGCCGCGAATCGCGCCGGATCAATCAGGGTCAGCCCTGCCCCAAGCATTTCATCCATCACATCAGGGAAAACGCCTGCGGACTGAGAAACACGATGGTCCGGTGTTACATAATGGAGCCTGATGGTGCTGACCAATTCTTCGAAATAGTAAACTCCGAAAACATAGGCATTCTTATCGAAGTCGACGTCATCGATGAGACTCTGCGAACCAACAGGGAGCACATCTGCAGCCTTGTAAGCCTTATAGCGTAGTCGCTCGATGTCACTAAAATCTTCGCTACTATCGATGCGCCTGTATTCGATGTGATCCAACAGCTTCAGCAATCGATCGGGGAAACTTTCGTTAGACGCAGCACTCATAGGGAAAAGGTCCCGCCAAAATTAAGGAAACAGTAACCATAATTATCATGCGGCCACCAGCGTAGCACCTCCAAGAATTTGGGGGATTGCGTTTACCTTTCATTAAGGTTAACAGAATGTTAATCGATGAATACTAATTTACCACATCAACACAGTCAGTTTACAGAAAGTGTTTTTGGACAAGGCACTTCAGGCGACGCTTTTGTGACCGCCAGTGCCCTTTGGAGCGCCAGCAACCATGCGCTCGAGAATATCTTCACTCGAAACAGGCATGGAATAGACATAGCCCTGTATCAGATCCGCACATTTATGCTTGATAATCAAAGCAAGTTGCTCGGTATCTTCGACGCCCTCGACAACAATCTTCAGGTCCAACTGGCGCGCAAGATTGACGATACCTCTGAGAAGTTTGAGCCTGCGGGCATTCTTGGAAATATCCCGGACGAAAGACCGATCGATCTTGATCACATCCGCGGGCAGGACATCCAGATAGCTAAGGCTTGAAAAGCCGGTGCCGAAATCGTCGATCGAGATCGTGATGCCTAAGCTTCGCAGTTCGTCGAGAATATGGCGGACAGTTGCGAGTTCCTTAATCAGACTATTCTCGGTCACTTCAAGATGAAGGCGAGAGGCGCTGATGCCTGCATCGGCCAAAGCTTCCAGGACCACAGTGACAATTGAATTGTCTTGCAGATCATGCGCAGACAGATTGACGGACACCGAAACATGTTCAGGCCAGGTTGCACAATCACGGCAGGCCTGGCGGATCATGAAGCGGGTGATCATGGGCGCAATACCCATTTCCTCGGCAATCTGGATGAAAATATTCGGCGGAATACTCCCCTTCGTGGGGTGGATCCATCGAGACAGGGCCTCGCAGGTTTCCAGACGAGAACCATCCGGAAGATACATAGGCTGATAGACGGCGTGCAGTCCACCGCTCTCCACCGCCTCTCGAAGATCCTCCTTGAGCCGCTGGCGCTCGACGTAGCGCGCATCCATTTCCTCGGCGAACACGGTGAAGCTGCCATTGCCGCGCGATTTTGATTCAAACAGCGCCAGATCGACCTTGATCAACCACTCGTCCACCTGCAGTTCATCAAGTGTCGCAATCATGCAGCCCGCACTGAAGGATATGTTGAAGGTGGTACCATCGACCTCATAGGCTCCGCTGATGGCGCCATGGATCGTTCGCATTCGCGCATCCAGAACGGCAATTCCGCCGGTCGCCTCGACAAAGACCATAAATTGATCACCGACAAGGTGACCCGCCACTTCGGTCTCGTCCTCGACGATTTCTGCCAAACGTTTGGCAATTGCCACCAGCAATCGGTCGCCGGTATGATGTCCCTTCATATCATTGACATGCTTGAACTCATCGACATCAAGCACAATAAAACCGACATCGGTCGCCGGCCGCGCTTGGGCGATACGCGACTGAACGACCTCGGAAAAATAATTACGCTGGGGCAGCCCCGTCAGCGTATCGAAGCGCACCATGTGCAGGATTTTCCGGTCGGCTCGCACGCGCGCACTGACATCCTCGAAAATCAGAACCACGCCGCCCTCAGGGCGCCGGTTGGCTGAAAATTCCAGGATCAGCTCGTCGGAGAAATTCATCACGGCACGAGACAGCGTACCGTCGATCAACTGTCGTAATTGCCGCTGGATATCCTCCGGCATTACCCCATCCACCGAGCTGTGACGCACACCATAGCGCATGACGACATCGAGGTCGCAATTGATCAGGCGTCGACGATCACCGAGATGAAGGAGGTTGCATGCCCTGTTGTTGATCACCTGGATGCGGTTCTCCGTATCCAGCATGATCAGACCATGCGTCATATTGTTGAGGGCAGTATCGAAACTATCCGCGATCTTCCGCATCTGTCGCGATGCGATCACATTCTCATAGAGAAATTCGCGCACTCCGGTCGCCATGGCCTGCGTGGTCAGCACGAAGGGCACAAGCATTACAGACAGCAAAACCTTGTACGGGTCATTGGAAAACAGTGAACAGACAATAATCGGCAGACAACAGCCAAGGCTCTGCAGATTCACCGCCAGTCGCGAACCATAGTTACGACCCACAACAGAGACCATTGAGGCCATGGTGACTGCAATACAGGCCAGTTCGACAAACGTGTCGTCATAGACAAGGATCGAGTAACCGCAACCGATGCCCAGAATAGCCGCTGTTGAGGCCGCGCCGGTGACATACCGTATTTCCCACCGCCGGATATCCGAAAGAGACCAGTCGGTCTTATTCAACTGCACGAAACGGGTAAAACCGAGGATGCGGTAGACAAAAACAGTTGCAAAAGCAAAGGACAGGAAGATGAAATACAAATCGCCGGTTTTATGGAACACAGCCAGATAGGTCAGGATGTGCACAAACACACCCGTCAGCAGAGTGCTGCGATTGCCGAACAGCGAGCTCACGAAGGAAAGGTAAACGTCCTTCGGCGCACGGCTGGTGCTACTAATCGGCATTGCTCGCTCCCCGTGCTCGAATGAAGCCGGAGCACAAGGCACTGAAATGCCTACTCACTTTCAAAACGGTATCCCAAGGCTTTTGCGCAGAACCAGCCTCGCCAAGACGGTCAGTGGCAGGCGCACAATGACGCGCCCGAAGTTGCCGCACCGGCAGACGGGCACGCTTCGGCTCAGAGACCATCAACGAATGATCAGCAATAATCTTCAACCAACTGCCTCGTTCTGACACTTCGCCACTATCAATGCAGGCTAAGTCACCAATTCCTCTTTAACAAAGTGCGAAAGAGCGCTGCATAAACGGCGAAGCGGTTAAGGCCGGGTTAACAGCCTGGCCCCTCAGACAAAAGGCTTGTTGCGCCAAAACGGGCCTTGCTCTATGCACAAGCGCCTGTCGGAGGGAAAAACATGGGTCTTTTATTGTCAGTGAGCCGACTGATAGACGCGATCAACGGAGCGATCGGAAGATCTGTTTCCTGGTTGCTTCTGGCTGCTGTACTGATCAGCGCCGGAAATGCAGTCTCGCGAAAGCTCTTCGATGTGTCATCGAATGCCTGGCTGGAACTCCAATGGTATCTGTACGGCACGGTCTTCATGTTGGCCGCCGCATATACTCTCCTGCGCAACGAGCATATCCGTATCGACATCGTTTCCGGCTCCTGGTCCAAGCAGACACGTGACAGAGTGGATCTGGTACTCCACATCCTGTTCCTCGTGCCCTTTGCCTTTTTGATGACATGGCTCGCATGGCCCTGGTTTTGGCTATCCTTCAACTCAGGCGAAGTCTCCACCAATGCCGGCGGCCTGATCATATGGCCTGCAAAGGCAGCAGTCTTGATAGGTTTCATACTTCTCAGCGCCCAGGCCGTTTCGGAGATTATCAAGCGCGCGGCCATCGTCTTCGGTTACATGGAAGATCCGGCAACGGCAGCGGTCGAGACCGAGGGACAGTGACATGATCGATTTCATCGCCCACAACCTCGCGCCGATCATGTTCTCCAGCGTGATGCTGATGCTCTTGCTTGGCTACCCCGTGGCCTTCACATTGGCAGCAGGCGGTCTGATCTATTTTGCAATTGGGGTGGAACTCTCCTCCATATCGCCGGAGATCCGTCTTTTCTGGCCTTTGCTGCAATCCCACCCGGAACGCATCTACGGCATCATGTATAATGACACGTTGCTGGCGATCCCGTTCTTCACCTTCATGGGCTTGATCCTTGAGCGATCGCGCATGGCGGAAGACTTGCTGGATACAATCGGTCAGTTGTTCGGGCCCATACGCGGTGGCCTCGCCTATGCCGTCGTCCTGGTCGGCGCCCTGCTTGGTGCCACCACCGGCGTTGTTGCCGCGTCGGTCATGGCCATGGGCCTCATCTCCATGCCGATCATGCTGCGCTACGGCTATAACCGGCCCTTCGTTGCCGGTACTATCGCGGCCTCAGGCACACTGGCGCAGATCGTTCCCCCCTCATTGGTGCTGATCGTGATGGCCGACCAGCTCGGCCGTTCCGTTGGCGACATGTATGTCGGCGCGCTCTATCCGGCGATGCTCATCATTGTCGCCTACTGCCTGTACGTTTTCGGCGTGTCGATGCTGCGCCCGCAATGGGCCCCGGCCCTGCCCCGTGAGGCGCGCACGCTGGGCGATGGCGTCACGTCATTGATCGTGATGATCGCCATCGTCATCGCGCTTTATTTCCTTGGCCACAATATTCTCTTTACAGGCATCCAGTCGCCGGATTGGCAACTGGTCGCAGCCCTTGTCTTCGCAGTATTGGTTGTCTACCTCGTGGCGCTGGCAAACAGTATCTTCGGCCTCAACATCATCTCGCGCCTGGCGCAGCAGGTGATCATTGTGCTGATCCCGCCATTGGCGCTGATCTTCCTCGTCCTCGGCACCATCTTCCTCGGCATTGCCACCCCAACCGAAGGTGGCGCCATGGGTGCGACCGGCGCCTTGGTCATGGCGGCCATGAAAGGCCGGCTTTCTATCGCGACGCTGAAAAACGCGCTCGACGCCACCACCAAGCTCTCCGCCTTCGTGATGATGATCCTGATCGGCGCCCGTGTCTTCGGCCTGACATTCTACGGCATCAACGGCAATGTCTGGATCGAGGAGCTGTTGCTGGCATTGCCCGGTGGCGAATATGGGTTCCTGATCGTCGTCACGATCATTGTCTTCATTCTCGGCTGCTTCCTCGATTTCTTCGAAATCGCCTTCATCATGATACCGCTGCTGGCGCCTGTGGCGCAAACGCTCGGCATCGACCTGATATGGTTCGGCGTTATCCTGGGCATCAACCTGCAGACATCCTTCCTGACGCCGCCCTTCGGCTTCTCGCTCTTCTATCTGCGTTCCATCACACCTGCTGGAACGTGGAAGGACCAGGTGACAGGCCAGATGATGGAAGGCGTTAAAACGCTACAGATCTACAAAGGCGTGGTGCCCTACATCATCATCCAGTTCATCGTCATCATGGTGGTGATTGCGTTCCCGGGTCTGGTCACGCGCTACAAGGATGACCTGCCGACGGTGGATCCCGATAGCATCAATATCCAGATTCCGGGCTTCGGACAGGAGAACAATGGCGGCGTCAATCTGCCGTCTATGGGCACCGGTGGCAACGACGGCCCGAATTTCGGCCTGACACCTCCGGGTTCGAACGGTACTTCCAATGGACTGGATCAGCCACCGGCATTCGGTCTTCCGCCCCTTGACCTTGGAACGGATGCCGCACCCCAACCGAGCGGCGACGCCCCTGCACCACTGGGACTCCCACCGCTCGACCTTGGCGGCGCTGCAACGCCAAAGCCGGACGAACCGAAAGCAAACGGCCAGACACCCTCCATGGATCTCAGCCAACCGCCAGTCATTCAATAACACCGACAATGCAGGCACACGCGAAGCGGGCACCTCACGGTGCCGTTTTGCGTTTGTGGGCGGTTCTGCCAAACAAAGCAAAAGGCCCCGGAGCGAACCCCGGGGCCTTGAACAAAGTCGATCAGACGGTTGTGACAGCTTACAGCTTTCCTGCGCGCTGCTGCATCATCATGAACGTGTCAAAGGTGTAGTCAGGCAGCTGCATCCAGAGATAGGCATCTCTCTTGAAGGCCTGCTGGCTGTCATAGATTTTCTTGAAGCCCGGATTGGATGCGTTGATCTCCGCATAGGTTTCCATGGAGGCGTCGTAGCACGCCGATAGAACCTCCTGGCTGAACGGGCGAAGAACGGCGCCGGCGGCAACCAGTTCCTTCACCGCCTTCGGGTTCCTCGTGTCGTACTTGGCCAGCATGTTCATATTGGCGAAGGCAGACGCGTCCTGAAGGATTGCCTGATAATGCTTCGGCAGTTCGTTCCACTTGTCCAGATTGACCATGGCATGGAGGCAGGCGCCACCTTCCCACCAACCGGGATAATAGTAGTATTTGGCGACCTTGTAGAAGCCGAGCTTCTGATCGTCATAAGGGCCAACCCATTCGGTGGCGTCGATCGTGCCCTTTTCCAGCGCCGGATAGATATCGCCGCCAGCGATCTGCTGTGGGACCGCACCGAGTTTTTCGATGACCTTGCCGGCAAACCCGCCGATACGCATCTTCAGGCCCTTGAGATCTTCGACCCTGTTGATCTCCTTGCGGAACCAACCGCCCATCTGGGCACCGGTATTGCCAGCCGGCATGCCGTAGAGGTTCTGCGTGGCGAAGAACTCATTCATGAGATCATTACCGCCGCCATCATAGAACCAGGCATTCTGCAGGCGTGCGTTGAGACCGAACGGCACAGCTGTGCCAAGCGCATAGGTCGGATCCTTGCCCCAGTAATAATAGGTCGCTGTGTGGCACATTTCGACTGTACCGGATGCCGCCGCATCCGCAGCCTGAAGGCCAGGAACAATCTCGCCACCGGCAAAGTTCTGGATGGTGAAGTTTCCGCCGGTCGCAGCCGAGACATGCGCTGCAATATCATCGGCAGCGCCGAAAATCGTATCAAGCGCTTTCGGGAACGACGACGTCAAACGCCAGGTGATTTTCGGATTTTCCTGCGCAATGGCCGGTGCGGCCAGCACAGTCGAAGCCGCGGCTCCGGCGCTGGCGACACCAGCCTTTTTGATAAATGAACGACGATCCATAAAATACCTCCCATATCAGATCGTTGCGCCAGCCCGTCTCCCGTAGGCTGGTCGTCAATGCTATCGAGATAACCATGTTGTCAAAGCGCTTTCAAGCGAAAGGGTTGCATTAATCCTGCTAATTCAAGCGGAGCAATATAAAGGTTGATTGCTTAACTAACGCAACGGAAGGCTGTTGATGCGCTCAAAGCTGTCTTCTGGCGCCGCGACGTTGACATTTCGCACCGAATATCATCAAGAATTGCCCCTGCATCGCATGTTTCCGGAGACTTCCATGGCCAAGCCAATTATCGCCGTTCCTGCCGATATTCGTGAATTTGACGGCACAAGCTGGCACGCTGCCCAAAACCAGTATGTCAACGCGGCCTTGAAGGTTGCCGATGTGATGAGCTTCATCGTTCCAGCCTTCGAAAATGGCAACGACATCGACGCTATTCTCGACCGTGTGGATGGCCTGCTGGTCTCCGGATCTGCAACCAATGTGCATCCCTCTCTTTATGGTGTTGAAGCCAGCGAAATAGATGGCCCCTTTGATCCAGGTCGCGATGCAACGGCCATACCTTTGATCCAAAGAGCACTTGAACGCGCCATCCCTGTCCTCGCCATTTGCCGCGGCATTCAGGAACTGAATGTCGCGCTTGGCGGAACGCTTGCGACAGAAATTCAGGACCAACCGGGCATCTGGGATCACCGCAAGCCCAAGGATGTGTCTCGCGACGAGGCCTTTGCTGTTCGCCAGCCCATCCAGATCAAGGAGGGCTCCTGTATCGCCCGCTATCTTGGGACCGGAAAAGTCATGGTCAACTCACTGCACAGGCAGGCCATCTGGAAGGCAGCACCGCGTCTTGCCGTAGAGGCGGTCGCCGACGATGGCACCATTGAGGCGGTCTCTGTTGTGGATGCAAAGGGATTTGCCATCGGCGTTCAATGGCATCCGGAATACTGGGCGGAAACTGACAAGCCGTCCCGCGCACTGTTCGAAGCCTTTGGCGATGCTGTCCGCGAATACGTCAAACACCGCGCGCTGGAAAACGCTTAGGGCAGCATAATCCAGGCAAGATCTGCGTCGGGATTGTCGAGGGACTCGTAGGAAAACCCGGCCCCGGGTGCAAGTGTCAGCACCACATGTCCACTATTGGACGTGATCGTGACGGTGCCATCCTCGTTCTGTGTCCAGTTATCGGCCATGGAGAGGCCTGGCCAAACGTCATCGCAGTCCGGAGGTGCCCAGAAACTGCGGCTGCGGCTGGTGAGTGTTGCGCCGCGTTCGGCCAGACAGACCGCGCGGTTCTTGAGGTTGGATACGGAAAACATGGCCGGTGGCGCAGGTCGCGGATTGACGTCGGCATCGTGCGAGATCGACGCGGAAACCAGATGATCGAAATCCTGATCGGCCACAGGTGTTGGGTTAAAGGTCCAAATGCAGAGAAAGACGGCTGCAGCAAGCGCTGCCGAAAGACTGCTTGCCGCTACGATAACGCGGGCTTTCATTCAAACACCTCGCATACCCTGAATTAGGATAGGCAAGCATGCGCCCCGGAACTTGCCGAAAGCTGGAGTTCCGGGACGAAAGGCTGTTTTACCGGGTTTTGGCAGGCGTCTCTGCAACTGGCGTCAACACAGCGCCATCTGTGAACCAGGAGACCAAATTCGCAACAACCAGATCGGCCATCGCATTGCGCGTCGGTACAGAGGCTGACGCGATATGCGGCAGGACAGACAGGTTCGGCGCGTCCAGAAGTCCTGCAGGAACCTTGGGTTCATCCTGGAAGACATCGAGACCAGCGGCGGCAATCACGCCGCTCTTGAGCGCTGCCTCAAGTGCTTCCTCGTCCACGGACCAGCCGCGACCGACATTGATCATCACGCCATTTGGGCCAAGGGCCTTGAGAACGTCCGCATCAATTGCCTTATGCGTCTCAGGCGTCTTCGGCACGATGCAGATCAGTGTATCGACAGCCGTGGCAAGTTCGCCGAGTGACGAATAATAGCCGTAAGAGACGTCCTTGCGCTCAGACCGGGTGTGATAGGAAATCTTGACCTTGAAAGGCTCAAGTCTCTTGGCAATTTCGAGCCCGATGCGGCCAAGCCCGTAGAGACCGACATGGCGGTCCCGCAAAGACAGCGGCGACAGAGCAAACGGACCTTCATTTTCCCACTTGCCATCACGCAGCCACTTCTCAGCGTCATAGAGACGCCGCACCGTGCCGAGCAGCAGGCCAATGGTGGTATCGGCCACTTCATCGTTCAACACATCAGGCGTATTGGTGACGATAATATTGCGCTTGGCGGCAGCGGCAGTATCGACACCGTCGTAACCGACACCGAAATTGGCAATGATCTCGAGAGCCGGCAATTGATCGATCAGCTCTGCGGGAGCCGCATTGAAGCCGGCAATACCGCGCGCACGCGCAATCACGCTTTCGTCGAGAGACGACAGATCTCCGTCAACGGTCACGACTTCAAATTTGCCGTCCAGCCCTTCGCGGACGCGCGGATTGATGCGCCCTGTGAGCAGGATCACAGGCAATGACTCGGCCATGGAGCCCTCCTTTAGCGGTTGATCGGACCAGTCGATTGCCTGATCCGCATTTCAGGTTTGATAAGATGGATACCGTCGGGATCATGATTTCCGGCAAGCTTGTCAAGAAGCGCGCGCGCCGCAAGGCGCCCGACTTCGGCCTGTCCGTTCCAGACGGTGGTCAGCGACGGCGTGGCGATGGAGGCTTCCTCCAGATCGTCATAACCGGTGACAGAAATATCCCGACCGGGGGTCAGCCCCGCACGGGAAATGCCGTTCATCAGGCCAATGGCAACCAGATCGTTCCAGCACACGGCCGCAGTCGGCCTTTGCGGCAGGGACAAGAAATGCACAGCAGCCTCAAAGCCGCCCTGCTTGGTGCGCGGGCCTGGAATGCGCAACTCCGGATCGACCTCGATCCCAGCCTTGCGCAAAGCATTGACATAGCCCTGATATCGATCGCGGCCAGTCGACGTCTGATCGGTGCCGCCGATCATGGCGATGGTCCGGTGGCCAAGGCCAATCAGGTGATTGGTCGCCAGCGAAATCCCGTAGCTGTCGTCGCCGCGATAGGTCGGCAGGTCGACGCCGTCCATGGAACGGGCAACCAGAATGGCCGGCATGCTGTTTTCCTCCGCCAGCATGACATCTTCCGGCGGCGTACCGATCGCCGGCGACATGATCACGCCATCACCGCCAAGCTGCAGCAATGTCTCGATGAACATGCGCTGCTTTTCGACCGAGTCATAGTGGTTGGAGAGAATGAAAGTCTGGCGGTTGCGATCGAGCTCGCTCTCGATGGCCTTGAGGATTTCGCCATAGAACGGGTTCATGATGTCATGGACAACGACACCGATGATCCCCGAACGCGATGTGCGCAAACTGGCAGCGCGACGATTATAGATATAACCGAGCAGCCGCGCCTGTTCCTTGATCTTCTCGCGTGTGTCGGCTGCCACCAGCGGACTGTCGCGCAAAGCAAGTGAAATCGTCGCGGTGGACAGACCGAGAGACTCGGCAATTGTCGAGAGTTTGATTTTCTGCGCCACGTTTCCTCCACGGCAGCGAAGCGGCGATCCTCACAAATATCCTCGCCTTCTAAACTGTTTAATTAAACAGTTTAATTCTGCGACGCAATCTTCATGATGGAATTTTTCGTCGGATAACAGGTACTTCGCCGAACGCGCGGATGATCAAGCATGCAGGTTTTCATCGATCGTTGCCAGCAATTTGACCAACGCGCGGACCTCCTTGCCCGACAGGCCCTTGGTCGCGATACGATTACATTCATCGACGGCGGCATTGATGGCGGCGAGGCTCGCCCGCCCGGTCTCTGTCAGATGAACCTGCGTTAGACGTGCATCGCCCGCCCCGGCGCGGCGTTCGACAAAGCCCTGCGCCTCCATGCGCCCGATCGTCCGCGTCATGGTCGGCGCCTTGACGCCAAGTTTCTGGGCAAGGGCGCCGGGCGTCAGACCATCCTCACCCGCCAGCGCCTGAATGACGCCATCCTGGCCGGCATAAAGGCCATGCGCGGCAAGTTGATGGGACAGAGCCGTGCGCATGGACCGGGCAGCTTGCGCGACCGCCGGACCAAGCTCCAGTGGCAGAGCCTCGACCTGCTCCTTGAGCTGGTCTTTCTTCTTGCCCGATTTGTTTTTCTTGTCGGCCTTACCCTTTTTCGCCATCTTGTCCCCCGCGCCAGCCGGTGGCATTCGGCTGCGGTTATCGTTCAACTTGCCCGATTCATATTCAAAGAAGCAGCAGCACGCCAGATGCCCATTCCGAAACGACGTTTCCAAGACAACGACGACCGCATGTCAGCCGATGCACGAAAGGACTGGATTGCGGTTCTGCCGCTGGGCGCCCATGAACAGCACGGCCCGCATCTGCCCTTCGAAACCGACGCACTGATCGCAAGCGGCATCGTGGAGAGACTGGTTGATGTCCTGCCAGACGAGCTTCCCGTCACCTTTCTGCCTGTAGAATCCGTAGGCTATTCTATCGAGCATATGGATGTCGCCGGCACGAAAACGCTTTACTGGCGCGAGGCCGTCGAACGCTGGCTCGGCATCGCCGAGGAACTATCCAAGCAAGGTATCAAGAAATTCGTGATGCTGAATGCCCATGGCGGGAACTCACCATTGCTCACGATAGTTGCCACCGAAGCCCGTATCCGTTTCGACATGCTCGCGGTTGCCACAAGCTGGACCCGTTTCGGTCTGCCGGAAGGCCTGATCAAGCCGGAAGACAAAGCCATAGATATTCACGGCGGCGATATCGAGACCTCCGTCATGCTGGCGCTCTGCCCCGATCAGGTGAACATGCAAAAGGCTGAAGCCTTCGGCTCGCGCCAGAGCGAGTTTGCCGCAAAATTCCGCTACCTGCGGGCTTATGGTCCCCACGCATTCGGCTGGAAAATGTCGGATCTCAACGCCAAGGGCGTCGCCGGCGACGCCGCCGCTGCATCGGCTGAAAAAGGTGAGCTGATTCTCGCCCATGCAATCTCGGGCATTGTCGAACTACTTCGTGACGTCGACCGCTTCGACATCGACAGTCTCATGCCTAAAAGCGCGCCCTGACCAAAGGGTGGCCGATCATATAATCGAGAAAAGCGCGCACCTTCAATGAGCGGTTGCCGCCGGGCGGCATCAACGCATGAACCGCCAGCGGGTCGCGTCTGTGACTGTCTTTGAAGAGTTCCACCAGCGCACCGCTGTCCAGATGCTGGGCAACGATGATGCGCGACATCCGGCCAATGCCTTTGCCGGCGAGAACCATGTCGACAATCACATCGAGACTGTCGGAGGTAAAACCACCGTTCACCTCGATCACATTCACACCTTCCGGTGTCAGGAATGGCCAGCGCAGCAGCTCCGGAAAACCACCCGCAGCCATGCAATTGTGATCTCTGAGATCAGCCGGGCTTTCAGGACGGCCGTATCGCTCAAGATAGGTCGGACTGACGCAGATCACCCGCATGGTGTCGCCGATCTTTCGCGCAATCAGCGGTGATGCCACCAGCGGTCCGGTGCGAATGGCGATATCGACCTGTTCGCCGATCACATCGACCTGACGGTCGGCGATATTGAGCTCGACCGAGATCTTGGGATAGCGCTCCATGAAATCGGGCATCATGGGCATGACGACATGGCGCCCAAGCACGACACCCGTATTGATCTTCAAAAGCCCGGACGGTTCCCGGGCACTGGCCGTCAACTCGGCCTCGGCAGCCTCGATATCGGCAACAATCCGGCGCGCCGCATCCAGATAGGTCTCCCCCTCCCCGGTCAGAGCCAATCGGCGCGTCGTTCGCGTCAGAAGGCGCACACCGAGCCTGGCTTCCAGGCGGCTCACCAGCTTGGAGACGGCAGATGGCGTCATTCCCACTTCACCTGCCGCCGCCGCAAAGCTTCCGGCATCCACGATCTTGGAGAAGACATTCATCTCATGAGCGGCAAATGGATCCAACATTCATGATTTCAATTCATTATTATAGATCTCAAGGATGCGATTATCATAATCCAGGAATGATTTAATGTCCAACTTGTCCAACCCAAGGAGAAACGCCATGGACAAGTTCAACGGATTGAAGGGCCTTGCCAGCCAAAAGGCCAAGAGCGACGCCACCCGTCCATCAGCAGATGACATCTGGGGTGATATCCCGACCGAGATCTGGCCGGGCAAGCGCACGGACCTCGCAAGCCTTGAGCGAAATGCCGCCCTCTACAGAGAAGAGGAGCGTCGTCTGTTTTTCAAGAGTGTGAAGGACCGCGTCGTCGCATCGGCAAAAAGCCTGTTTGCCCACCGTACCGCAGCCGACAAAGCGCGCACGGCGCGCCAGTGTTGCGAGGCAGGCAGCCACACGAACTGATTTGAGCCACGTCCTTGCGGGGGAGCAGGTCCCCACCCTATATAGGGCCGGAATTCCCCCGCGAAGGATGATTGCTATGACCGAAGTAACGGCAAAACCCATTCCCGTCACCGTTCTGACCGGCTATCTCGGCTCCGGCAAGACGACATTGTTGAACCGTATCCTGTCGGAAAGCCATGGCAAGAAATATGCGGTCATCGTCAACGAGTTCGGCGAAATCGGCATCGATAACGATCTGATCGTCGAGTCCGACGAAGAAATTTACGAAATGAACAATGGCTGCGTCTGCTGCACCGTGCGCGGAGACCTTATCCGCGTCGTGGAAGGCCTGATGCGCCGCCCGGGCCGTTTCGATGGCATCATCGTTGAGACAACCGGCCTTGCAGACCCGGTTCCGGTCGCCCAGACTTTCTTCATGGATGACGACGTACGCGCCAAGACCGAACTGGACGCCGTCGTCGCCTTGGTCGACGCCAAACATCTGCCGCTGCGCCTCAAGGACAGCCGTGAAGCTGAAGACCAGATCGCCTTTGCCGATGTCGTCGTTGTCAACAAGTCCGACCTTGTCACCCATGACGAACTGCACCAGATCGAACATATCGTCCGTGCCATCAATCCGTCTGCACGCATCTATTCCACCAGCCGGTCCGGAGTTGATCTCGCCAAGGTCCTGAACCAGGGCGCCTTCAACCTTGAGCGCGCGCTGGAAAACGATCCCTACTTCCTCAACCACGATGATCCCGATCACGTTTGCGGCCCCGATTGCGGCCATGACCACGGTCACGATCATCACGACCACGACCACGACCATAGCCACCACGACCATAGCCACCATGACCATGATCACGGACACGGCCATCATCATCATGACCACGCCCCCTCCGCTATCCATGATGTGACGGTTACATCGATTTCGCTGCGTGGCGGCGAGATGAACCCGGATCGTTTCTTCCCCTGGATCCAGAAGGTCACGCAGACGCAAGGCCCGAACATCCTGCGCCTCAAGGGCATCATCGCCTTCAAGGGCGACGAGGAACGGTATGTGGTTCAGGGTGTGCACATGATTATCGAAGGCGATCATCAGCGCCCGTGGAAGGAAAACGAGACCCGTGAAAGCCGCCTCGTCTTCATCGGCAGAGAGTTGGACCGCGAGAAGCTGGAAAACAGCTTCAAGGCCTGCCAGGCAGCCTGACAAACCGAAACAACAAGACATGATCAGCCGCGCCCTCCAAGAGGGTGCGGCTTTTTTGTACGTTAGCGGATGGGCGTTTGCAGGTTCTGCCAAAATGGTTTGGCAGCTTCAAGAAGAGCCTCATCACGTGTGATACCGATATCGAGCAACACGCAATCCTCGGCCTCGCGAAGCTGTGCCCGCGTGCGAGCGTTCTGGAACCATAACCCTATGCGTGAAATGAGTGTCACAGGCCGCGCAGCTGTATCAACCGTCGGCAATGCAATGGAATGCAGCATGATATCCCCCATGAGAAAAGTGGCGGGCAGCCGGGTTGGGACACGACCGGCCCGCCTGAAGGTCAAGAAGCGACCTTCGAAGTTGTCAGCATTCACTGGAGTGAAATTCGCTCCGATACGCCCAGATGCAGGCTCAACATCCGCACGTATCGAAGCGACCTGAGTTCCAATCTTGCGTCCCTGGCCCAAGCAAGAGAACGCAATGCCCGGAGTAAGGTTGAATTGTTGCACAATTGTTTGAAACTGTTCGAATGTGCGCGGCGACGCGCCTGATCGTCAGAACCGAGAGCTCAGATCGACGCTCGCCGACCGTCAGACAGAACAGAAAAATGGTCGCTTGCTCTTGCCTAACAGCGAACCGGGTCGCAAATAGGCACCAAATTCAAAGGATATTCAGACAGCCATGCCATCCGTAGCTCCACTTGATCTTGAAGGCCACGTCGTCACAGCGGCCTTTCTTGGCGACACCCCCGTCTTTGCCACCGCAGCCGGCCGCATCCACCGCCTCGATGGCGCAGACAAGGTGACCGAGGCGCATCAGGGCCTGCTCTCCTGCGTCAAGGACGCAAGCAACCAGACGCTGGTGACGGGCGGCGAGGACGGCAAGGTCTTGAGAATCGCAGCTGATGGCTCGGTGACAGAGCTCGCTGACGTGCCGCGCAAATGGATTTCGGTCGTTGCACCCGGCCCGCAAGGTGCGATCGCCTATGCCTATGGCAAGACTGCATTCGTTCGTCTCGCCGATGGCAGCGTGAAGGAATTTACCGAAGAGCGCACAATCGAAGGTATCGACTTTGCCCCCAAGGGCATGCGCATTGCTCTAGCCCGCTATAATGGCGTGACCCTGCATTGGGTCGGCACCGCCGGTGCACCGATCGATCTGGACTGGAAAGGCGCTCATACCGGCGTGACATTCTCGCCGGACGGTCGTTTCGTCGTGACAACGATGCAGGAAAACGCACTGCATGGCTGGAAACTGGATGGCAAGAACGGGCCAGATGCGCGCCACATGCGCATGACCGGCTATCCCGCCAAGGTGAAATCCTATTCCTGGTCGCCCAAGGGCAAATGGCTTGCCTCATCCGGCGCACCGGCCGCGATCGTCTGGCCCTTTGCCAGCAAGGATGGGCCAATGGGCAAGGCGCCTCTTGAGCTCGGCACCCGCTCCAACATCATGGTCACGCAAGTGTCCTTCCATCCGGCCGAAGACGTACTGGCCATCGGCTTTATCGACGGCATGATCCTCGCCGTGCGCATCGCCGACGGCAAGGAAGCGCTGCTGCGCCGACCCGGCAAGGGTGCCATCACCTCCATGGGCTGGAATCGTGACGGCAAACTTCTCGCCTATGCCTCCGAGGCCGGAGACTGCGGCGTCATCGATATCGCCGCCTGACCGCATATGGCAAGCCGTGACGGAAAACGGCAAAGGCCGGCGCAATGCGCCGGCCTTTCTGATTGGATGAGCACAACTAAAGATTATGTGGCCAAGCGCGGCGCCACCTGCGGGGAAACAGACCCCTTGAAGCTGATGCCCTTCTTCTCATAGCCAAAGCCTGCAAGCAGGGCGACCGCGATACAGACGACAATGGCACCGACCAGCATCGTGAAGGCATAGTCGCCGTTCCAGTGCTCGGCCAGCCCTGCCTGCAGCGTGGCATTGCCCGAGGCCAGCAGATTGCCCAACTGATAGGCGAAACCCGGGAAGGTTCCGCGAACCTCGTCGGGCGATAGCTCGTTCAGATGAGCGGGAATGACACCCCAGGCACCCTGGACGAGGAACTGCATGAGGAATGCACCGATTGCCAGCAGAATGGGCGTGGAAGCATAGGTCCAAAGCGGGGCAACCGGGATCGCCAGCAAAGCAGCGATAACGATACTCTTGCGCCGCCCGATCTTCTGGGACAGGGCACCGAAGACAAGACCACCTATGATCGCGCCGATATTGTAGAAGATGGCGATGGCGCCGACGGTATGGGATGTGTAGCCACGCTGGCTCTCCATGAAGGTCGGATAGAGGTCTTGCGTTCCGTGGCTGAGAAAATTGAAAGCGGTCATCAGGATAACAGCCCAGACGAACAGCGGGATATTCTCCTTCAGCACGATCAAAAATGGTCTGCGCACCTGATTGCGGCTGGCAATGAAAGCCGGAGATTCCTCCACATTGCGACGGATATAGAGAACCAGCAAAGCCGGTGCGACACCAATGAAGAACATGCCGCGCCAGCCGATCAGCGGATACAGGAAGAAGAAGACAAGCGAAGCAAGCAGATAGCCGCTGGGATAACCGGCTTGTAAAAGCCCGGACACGATCCCGCGTGTTCGCTCTGGAATGGTCTCCATCGTCAGCGAGGCACCGACGCCCCACTCGCCACCCATGGCGATACCATAGAGGAGACGCAGAACGATCAACATCGTGAGCCCTGTCGAGAAGCCCGAAAGGAGTTCGAGCAGGGAATACAACAGCACATCGATCATCAAGGTGGTGCGACGCCCGAACCTGTCGGCAGCGAAACCGAAGATCAAGGCGCCGACGGGCCTCATGGCCAGTGTCAGAAAGATCGCGATGGACACCGCAGCGACGTCCGTGTGGAAGTCCTTTGCGATATCCTTGAGTATGAAGACGAGAATGAAGAAGTCGAAAGCATCGAGTGTCCAGCCGAGATAGCTGGCGATGACTGTGTTGCGTTGCGTTGGGGTCAACGCGCGTAGATCTGAGATTGCCGACATGAGGTCCTCCATCGGAGCACCGGCGGTGAGGCGGCTTGTAGTCCGGATACCGTCAAAGTGCGAAGCAAAAACCATCCCGGCGGGAGCCGGGCATTTCTGCGCTCAACGCAATGCGTGTCTCGGATAATAAGGCAGGTATGGCGCACGAGTAAGCAGCATACGTCTAAGGCCGAAAACAGGTGCTTTGTTCCAGGGCAATCCCTTACATTTCAGTAAGGTTGGCGGACGTCGGCAACAAAAATCCGGATCTACATCAGACAGAAGCAGAAGGCAGCGGCAGGCAACTCTGTCCCCAAAAAAGAATGAACTCCCGTCCAAACGAACGGGAGCCCTTTCTCATGAGACGTGGATCTGTCAGCGAAACATTGCAAAGTCAGAAGCGGTAGGTGACACCCGCGCCGATCAGCCACGGGTTCAACTTGGCCTTGCCGCTTACCGGCGTGCCGCCAACGACCGCATCGTAATCGGCCTCCATAAAGATCTTCTTCACGTCGAAGTTCACACCCCAGTGCTGATCGACCATGTAGTCAAAACCAACCTGCAGCGCCGCACCGAAGGTGTTCTTCACATCGATTGAGTCCGCAGCGGACCCCTTCTGGTTGTAGAAGATGCTGTAATTGACACCCGCTCCGACATAGGGCTTGAAGTTGCCAAAGTTGGTGAAGTGGTACTGCAATGTCAGCGTTGGTGGAAGAAGCCAGGTCTTGCCAATCTTGCCATAACCGGAAATCGTACCTTCGCCATCGATATTGGCATAGGTCGTCCCGAGTATCAGTTCGGCTGCAATGTTGTCGGTGAAGAAATAGGAAATATCGAGTTCGGGAACGACGGTGTCGCTATAGGAAAGGTCGGAGCCCGCAACGCCAGCCAGAGAGCCTTTGTCCTCGGTGATTACACCCAGACCACGCAGGCGGATCATCCAGGGGCTGACAGAGGTCATCGCCGCTTCTTCCGCAGGCGTCATCGGCATCAGATCGGCCGCGGTCGCCGCAGACGCCACAGTCAGGGTGGATGCGCAAAGAGCCAGAGTGCGGACGGTCGTCCAGATGGTGGTCATTTTATCTCTCCTTAGGAATCGTAAGGCCAAAGCCTTCCGCGACTTTCCTGACGGAGGAGATAAATATATTGATTTAAATCAATACATTAGAAATTAGATAAGCATGCTTCACGATCCGGCACCCATGTCACAAAATTAGCACGCAAGGCTCTGACAAACGTCAAGAATAATGCGTGTCATTGGGCCAGACGCGAAGACCGGCCAGCATCATCAGATGCTGACCGGCCCATGACTGACGTCGGCAAAAGATCGCCGAGCGTAATATTAGAACTTCACGCCGAGACCGACATTGATCACATGCTGGCTGAAGTCGACGTTCGTGCCGCCGATATCCTTGTCGCCGTAATCGTTGTAACGATATTCAACGCGACCGAACATGTTGTCGGTGAAGGCGTAATCTACACCACCGCCAACGGTCCAGCCGTTCATCATTTCGTTGGATTCACCCGCGCCTGTGTCGAGCTTGGCATCCGTCGCCGTCCAACCGGCTGCACCGAAGAGCAGCGCGCGATCCATGGCATAACCGACGCGGCCGCGAACGCCACCGTTCAGACCGGTTTCGAAGTCGGCACCGCCAACGGAATCCTTGTTCCAGTCGTAATCGAGGTTACCTTCGAGACCGACGATCAGGTTGCTGCCGGTATCCCAGTTATAACCAACGAAGCCACCGAAGCGACCGCCATCGAAATCACCGGAACCGGAACCGGCAACGTCGCCGTCACCCCAGCCATAGCCGCCTTCAGCACCGACGTAAGCGCCGCCCCACGAATAGACCACAGGGGCTTCAACAGCCGCTGGTGGCGCAGGTGGTGCTTCATAGACGACGTCGGCAGCCATGGCTGCACCGGCTGTGAACAGTGTTGTTGCGACCGAGGCCAGAAGAATCTTCTTGTACATTTGGGTTACTCCCTAAGGGCTGCGTTTTAGATCTCCGACATGTCGGAGCGTATGTGGATCACCCACGAACCCATAACTCTCGAAGGAGGGGCTAATGTTCCGAAGGTTCCATACGAAATGAAACTTCTTTCCGCACACCGTGGCGGTTATGTGACATAACGATTTTCAGGTCGCCGCGGACAAGTCGACAGTGACGGTAAAACACACAGCGAAAACAGCCACTTCATCACTAATTGCGTGGCAACCGGAATTGGGGCGTGCAAAAAAATAGCTGCGATCCCGAGAATGTGATCGCAGCTATAAGAATAAGTGTGGGCCCGCGCTGTCGACCGGCGACTCAAGAAGTCCCGCCAAATCGAGCCAAGCCGGGAGCGCGAGCCCTTTGTGGGGTCCTCAGTCCGCCTTTGTCTCCAAGGACACCCCTAGCTTGTTACCCGTTGCGACAACCATACCGGCAGCGCCACTCAGCCAACCGGTCTTCAACTCGATACCGAGAAAACGATCACGCGCAAAAGGACCAGGCATGATCAGATGCTGTGCCTTGTCAGCGAAGAAACCGAAACGTTCATAATAGGCAGCGTCGCCCACCAGCAGCACCGCGCCATGGCCACGCCGCTTGGCTTCCAGAAGTGCAGCGCGCATCAAGGCAGAACCGATCCCCTTGCCTTCGCAGGCGCAGTCAACGGCGAGCGGCCCAAGAAGCAATGCATCGATGGCATTGCCCTCGCTGGAAATGCCAGCCTCGATGTTCCAAAGGCGCACGGTGCCGATCACATGACCGTCACGATCACGCGCAACCAGTGCCAGGCCTTCAGCCGGCAGCCGACCACGGCGGATCTTTTCCGACGACTTGGTCTTGCGGTCCTCACCCATGACCTTGTCGAGAAGCGCTTCGCGCGCCACGACATCGGCCGGTGTTTCAGTGTCGATCAAAAAGGCAGGTGCTGCGAAAAATGCGCGCACGCTATCCAGAACAGCGGCCATGGCGGCCTCCCGTTGCAAAGCAGTTTCAACAAATTGTTTGAAGAGCCGCGCCGGAAAACCCGGCGCGGACGTCCAGTCAGATAACGTAGGACTTCAGCGGATCGAAACCGTTGAAGGCAACCGCCGAATAGGTTGTCGTGTAAGCGCCCGTGCCCTCGATCAGAACTTCGTCGCCGATCGTGAGCGAAAGCGGCAGCGGATACATGTTCTTCTCGTAAAGCACATCGGCTGAATCGCAGGTGGGACCGGCCAGAACGCACGGCTCCATCTCGTCGGCATCACGGGCGGTGCGGATCGGGTAACGGATCGCTTCGTCCATGGTTTCAGCCAGACCGCCGAACTTGCCGATGTCGAGGAACACCCAGCGATGTGCGTCATTGTCCGACTTCTTCGAGATCAGTACGACTTCGGCCTTGATCACACCGGCGTTACCCACCATGCCGCGGCCAGGCTCGATGATGGTGCGCGGAAGCTGGTTGCCGAAATGCTTCTTCAGCGAAGAAACGATGGCCTGACCATAGGCTTCAGCAGACGGGATATCGCGCAGATACTTGGTTGGGAAACCACCGCCCATATTGACCATCTGCAGGTGGATTCCCTGCTTGGCAAGCTGTGCAAAGACGCGCTTGGCATCGCCGAGAGCTGCATCCCATGCATCGACCTTGGTCATCTGCGAACCGACATGGAAGGAAACCCCGTAGGATTCCAGTCCAAGCTGATGCGCATAGACGAGAACGTCGACCGCCATCTGCGGCACGCAGCCGAACTTGCGGCTAAGCGGCCATTCGGCGCCCTCGCCATCTGTGAGAACGCGGCAGAATACGCGAGCGCCGGGAGCGGCACGGGCAATCTTCTCAACTTCCTCGTGGCTGTCGACGGCAAAGAGGTCGATACCGAGCGCGAAGGCGCGAGCGATATCGCGCTCCTTCTTGATCGTGTTGCCAAAGGAAACGCGATCCGCAGTAGCCCCGGCTTCCAGAGCCATCTGAACTTCCGCAACCGAAGCGCAGTCGAAGTTCGAACCAAGCGAAGCCAGAAGTTTCAGAATCTGCGGCTCGGGGTTTGCCTTCACGGCGTAATAGATCGAGCTGTCCGGAAGGGCGTGGCGGAAAGCGGAATAATTGTCACGGACGACGTCGAGATCGACCACGAGGCAGGGACCTTCGGGACGTCGGGTGTTGATGAAGTCGAGGATGCGCTGAGTGGTCATCGTTATAACCCTTCCAAATAGCTTCAAACCCGGAATCCAGTCGGACTCCGGAGTGACAAAGGACGACGAAATCTTGAGCGAAACCAGCCTTTGGAGACCCTGGTGACGAACAAGCGCTCGGCGCGCGGTATATGGGAACAACGCATAGAAAGGAGCATTGATCCGCTTTGTCTGCCTTGGATTGGGAGGTTGAGCCTACCGCACTTCCGGCAATGATGGTGTGCCTCTTCAGTGACCCCGGCTGTTGGAAAGCCGGAAGAGAACCAGAAAGGCCCGCACCGTCGTTGCTTCAAGATGTCCTCGCATTTCCGGTTGGCCGGAGAAACGACTGGAGGGGTTAGTTCCAGGTACCTTACCGATTTCTCACCATTCGAGGATCGGCGGACACCCACAGGCACGTGCGACTTTGGGCAAGTCAGGAGATATGAATGTTCGTCGTCATAATCAAGTGTTTTTTGAACGCATCGAGAAATTTTTCTTCGAACAAAATATGCTAATTGTTCAATGAAACGAGACGAGTCGGAAACAGGACGCCAATGGATACCCTTACGCGAATTCGCGCATTTATCGACGTGGTCGAGGCGGAAGGTTTTTCCGCAGCCGCCCGCAAGACCGGCCGTTCCAAGGCTTTGCTATCAAAATATGTCCGCGAACTTGAGGATGAACTCGGCGCCCTGTTGCTCAATCGAACGACACGCCAGTTCTCCATGACCGAGGCCGGCAACACCTATTACCGCTCGGCATCCGAAATCCTGAAGGAAATTGAAAGCCTTGCCGATCTGGTGCGCGAAAACAATGCGGATCTGAAGGGCAAGCTGAAAGTGTCGGTGCCGCGCACCTTCATCGACGCCGATGTCGGCCAGTCGATGATCGATTTTGCCGCTGAACACCCCGATGTCACCCTGGAGATCCTGGCCGAAGACCGGTTTGTCGATCTGATCGAAGAAAGCTTCGATCTGGCCATCCGCATCACCCGTTTGGAGGATTCGGGTCTCATTGCAAGGAAGCTGTCCGATTTCGGTGTCTATGCCCTTGCGAGTCCCGCCTTTCTGGAAAAGCACGGGCCGCTCGATCACCCGTCCGATCTCAGTCACGTGCCGTTCCTGATCGATACCAATGCGCGAGCGCATAACTCGGTCAAGTTCCAGAGCCCCGAGGGCGAACCGATCACGGTTCAAGTCAGCGGACCGATTGTCGTCAATAGTCCGCTTGCGACCTTGCGCGCCACCCGCAAGGATATGGGCGTGGCCATGGTTCCGGATTTCATCGCCAGACCGTATGTCGAATCAGGCGAACTCGTTCGTTTGTTCGAGGACTATCTGCCGAGCGACCGGGGCATCTATGCGGTCTATCCGCATCGACGCTATCTGCCGGCCAAGGTCAGGGTTTTTGTCGATTATCTGCATGCGTGGTTCCGAAAAAACACCTGAACGGGTCGCCCGTCCCAATTCAGTCTCATTTGCTCGAAATACCGGCACCAACCCGAAATTCTGGGAGAAGAGATGAAGTCTCGGCTTGCCGCTTTCCTGATCTCCATGCTCGTCGCGCCTGCCATTGCCGATGCGCATCCGCACATTTTCGCCGACGCGACCATCGAGGTCACCGCCAACAAGGATGGAACGCTTGGCGAGTTACGCAATGTCTGGCGCTTCGACGATGTGTTTTCGTCCAGCGTATTGCTGGATTTCGACACCAATACCGACTTGAAGCTCGATCACGACGAGCTGGAAGAGATTTCCAAGACCATCCGCACGTCGCTTGCCGACTATGATTACTTCACCTTCATCACCCGAGACGGTGCCCCGGTAAAAATTGGCAAGCCCGATCACTTCCACGCGGACTTCAAGGACAACAAGCTACTTCTGGTTTTCTCGCTGAGACCCGTCGACAAGGTCCCCCTTAAGGGCAAGTTCAATATCGGCATCTACGACCCGACGCTCTACACGGCGATCGATTTCAACAAGGATGAGGACATGAAGGTGGAGGGCAAGCTGCTCAAGGCATGCAAACGCTCGGTCGTCCGCCCGGATCCGGACAAGATATTCGCCCAAAACCAGAATATGCAGACGGAATCCTTTTTCAACGATCCCGGTAACACCGATATCGGCAAGCTGTTTGCGACCCGGCTGGAGATGACATGCTGATATCGAGGCGTGCCCTGATCATGACAGGGCTGCTCGCGGTCCTGGCCGCGAATATCGTGCCCGCAATCGCCCAGGCAGCCTCCCCCCTTGGCATCGGCACTGCCGAGCCATCTTTCCAGACGTCGGGGCTCTTCAGCGGCTTCCTGTTCTGGGTCAACCAGCATCAACAGAGCTTTTACCGGGCACTCACCCAGTCTCTGGAGGCGATGCGGGATAATGGCACCCATCTTTGGACACTGATCGGCCTGTCGTTCGCTTATGGCGTTTTTCACGCAGCCGGCCCCGGCCACGGCAAGGCCGTTATCTCGTCCTACATGATTGCCAACGAGACAGAGCTTCGCCGCGGCGCAACCATTTCGCTCGTATCGGCCTTGCTGCAAGGCATCGTTGCCATCCTCACAGTCGCCGCCGCATATATGGTGTTGCGCGGAAGCGGCATCACCCTGACCGACGCCACCAACACGATGGAAATCGCAAGCTATGCCATGATTATACTGTTTGGCAGCTGGCTTCTGTTTCGCAAGCTGCGGCAGATCGCGATCCGCAGATCGGCGCCTGTCAGCGCATCTCTTTTCGACGGGCCGCAACTGGCGCAGGCTGGTGGTACGGGTCTGTCCTTCTCTGCAACCGACGCCAACCATGGCCATGACAGCCTTGCAGCAGGAGCCACATGCCCCGACTGCGGCATCACCCACCTTCCGGACCCCGCAATGCTGAAGGGTTCAAGCTTCAGCATCAAAGAGGCGTGGTCAGCCATCATCGCAGTCGGCTTGCGGCCCTGCTCCGGTGCGCTTCTGGTGATGACCTTTTCGATACTGAACGGACTTTATCTCGGCGGCATCCTGTCGGTGCTGGCCATGTCGATCGGCACCGCGATCACCGTGTCTCTGCTGGCGACGCTTGCCGTGACCGCCAAGGGTGTTGCCGTCAGATTGTCTGGGCCCGGCTCCACGCTGTCACGCAGCATCTCGACCGCCATTGAACTTCTGGGGGCTCTTCTGGTGGTTGTCCTCGGTGTGATCTTGCTGCTGGCAGCCCTTCAATCCTGAGAGGGATGGCGCCGCTTGTAACGAGCACGCAGCCAGAAAACACCGAAGAAGGACAGGATCACCAGCCCGCCGACAATGGTCGCCAGGATAGGCGAGAACTCTGCAATCCACAGCACCAATTGCGGCAGGAAATAAAGTGCGACACCTGCGCCCAGCAAGATGATGGCAGCCGCGATGGCTGAAGAACGGTTCTGGTCTGCGTTGCTCACAGTGTCTCTTTCAAAAATTCGCTGCGGATATCGTCCAGACGGCGCAACTGCTTGCCGTCGGCGTCGAAATTCTCCGGCGCAAGCCAGGCCTCGAATGCTGATTTGATCACCGGCCATTCGCGATCGATCATCGAGAACCATGCGGTATCGCGATTGCTGCCCTTGGAGATCACATGCTGCCGGAAAACACCCTCAAAGGTAAAGCCGTATCGCTTCGCCGTAATCTTGCTGGGCTCATTTTCGTTGTGACACTTCCATTCGTAGCGTCGGTAATCGAGGTCGTCGAACACATGGCGCGCCATCAGATAGTGGAGCTCGGTCGCAAGCGGTGACTGCTTCATGGAAGGCCCATGCGCCACGGAGCCCACTTCAATCACGCCATTCTTGGAATCGGGACGCATGTAGCTCGCCATGCCGACGATGCGTCCACTGGCATTCTCCCGACAGACAAGCGTGATCAGGCTGCCCGAAGCGTTGGCGCCATCGAGCCAATCGCCAAACTCTGCCCTGTCGGCGAAATCGTCATTGGGAAAATATTTGAGCAGCGCATTGGTGCCAAGGCCGCCGAGCCCATCCCACAGATCGGCCAGATGCTCCTCATGGCTATAGGGTTCGAGCGTCACGAAGCGCCCCTTCAAAGTGACGGGAGCCGGCGGTGAAACCTTGTAATTCCTCAGATCGCGCATCATTGCCTCTTGTCGTGGGGCACGAGGATTAGGCCAGCCGCCCGCCAAAGGCAACCGCTTCAACGGGCGGCAATTTGACCTTGATCAGACCTTGGACGCAGAGACGGTTGCTTCAATGTGATCGACCAGAGCATCCGCCAGGCCCAGACGTCCGGCGAGCAGGTCGAGATAGCCCCGCTCGGCACGATTGTCGGGCTCGATGGCGAGCCTGGACGCGGTATAGAGTTCGACCTTCTGCTCTTCCGTGACAGCCGCTGCCACGAGCGCATCGAGATCGGTCGGATTGGACAATTCCTTTTCAATGAAGTCCTGTGCCTCAGCGCCGAGACCGGACACCTGCACGCGGTCCATGATCCGGGCACGCTCGGAATTGTCGATATGGCCATCGGCCTTTGCCGCAGCGATCATCGCTCTGACCAATGCCAGGGCGAAGTCATTGGTGGCATGAGGTGCTTCCGCACTGAACGCGGAATCTGATGGTGGCGGCAGAAGTTCGGCCGGGGCATTGGCGGCAGACCGGTCTGGTGCATGACCAGCCTGATAATTCTTGTAGGCTTGATACCCAAGACCGGCAATGGCTGCCAGTCCCCCGAGCTTGACGGCGCTACCGGTTAGCGACCTTCCGGTCTTGGTCCCCAAAAGCACAGCCGCGATGGCGCCGGTTGCCAGCGGATTGTCTTTCGCCATCTGGACAACCCCGCCAGCCTTCTCCTTCACCGTCCCGCTCGACCCCGGAACCTGTGCGCCGAGGAACTGATCCAGCAACTTCTTCGCGTCAAACATAGCCTTCTCCCTTGTCGTTCAATTCTCGACAGGGGAGATAAGGATGCACAGACGCTATTACAAAGCGACCGGAGCCGAGGTCACGGAAATGTCAGCCGGCAAGAGCCGCAGCTTCCGCCGCAAGCTTGGTGATACCAGCCCAATCGCCCGCATCGACAAGCTCCTTCGGCGCAACCCAGGAGCCCCCGACGCAGATGACATTGGGCAGCGACAGGTAATCGCGCGCATTCTTCAGCGAAATACCGCCGGTCGGGCAAAACACCGTGCCGGCAAGCGGCGACGACAGTGATTTCAGATAAGCAGCACCGCCCGCCTGTTCTGCCGGGAAGAACTTCAACACGCGGTAGCCTTCTTCACGCAGTGCCATCACTTCGCTTGCGGTCGCGGCCCCCGGCAAAAGGGGAATGTCGGACTTGCGTGCGGCGTCCAGCAATTCATGGGTGGTGCCGGGGCTGACGATGAACTGCGAACCGGCAGCAACGGCCGCCTCGTAGTGCGCAGCATTGAGAATGGTGCCGGCACCGGCAACGGCACCTTCGACTTCATTTGCCACGAGACGCACCGCCTCGAGAGCCGCCTCCGTGCGCATGGTGATCTCGATGGCCTTCAGACCGCCGGCGACCAACGCCCGTGCCAGCGGCACAGCCTTTGCAGCGTCCTCGATGATCAGAACCGGCACGACCGGCTGCAACTTGAGAACGGAAAGGAGCTTCTCGGTTTTCGGACCCATCATCGGACCATCCTTTTTCAAACGATTGATTGGCCGAAGAAGTATCGCGGGTGTTGCCCCTTGTCGAGACAAGACGCCACATTCTTGATGTCTTTCATTGGCCAATGTGATCTTTTGCGATAGGCTTTTCGCTGATGAAACCGAGGTTGCCCCATGGCCAAGGAAATCGAACGTAAGTTTCTAGTCGTTGACGATAGCTGGCGCCGGGACGCAATCTCTGCGGTCACCATGCGTCAGGCCTATATTTCCGTCAATTCCGACAGATCGGTGCGCGTGCGCACCCTGGACAACGGCTCGGCCCGACTGACGGTCAAGGTGGGCGGGGCGGCGCTGGTTCGCGATGAATTCGAATACGACATTCCGCTGACCGATGCCGAAGAGATGATCGACCTTTCTCTTGGTAACGTCATCGAAAAAACCCGCCATAACGTGAAAATCGGCGATTTTACCTGGGAAGTGGATGTTTTCGCCGGTGCCTATCATGGACTGGTGGTTGCGGAAGTGGAAATGAAGGCCGAGACCGATGATCCGGAAATCCCACACTGGGTCGGCCGCGAAGTGACAGGCGACCGTCGTTATTCCAATCAGGCTCTGGCCACCGAACGGCTGAAGCCGGAGCTCGTGCATGCGCTATCGCGTTAAGCCTGGCAAACCCTTCACTCAGGAGATCCGGTCCCTGGCGCAACACCAGTTACGCACGGCGGAAAAGGCACTGACCGAACAACCGGACGGCCTGCATGAGGCCATTCATGAAGCCCGCAAGAAGTTCAAACGTGTACGCGGGCTCTATCGCCTGATCGCCAAGGGACAGAAGGAATTCCGCGCACGCGAAAATGCCCGGCTGCGCGATACCGCGGCCAGCCTGTCGGTCGTGCGCGATGCCACCGCTCTGGTCGAAACACTGGACTATCTGGCAGGCTTCACCGAGACACCCGAAGAAGCCCAATCGATCGAACACGCCCGTGACATTCTGAAAGCGCGCCGGGAAGAGGTCGCGGACGCGGCGACCGATCTGAAGGACGATGTGCAGGCGGCGATCGGTTCATGCCAAAGCGCGATCGAAGCCTTGTCAGAACTAAACTTCGATGACCACCCGAAAAAGGTGGCCAAACTGCTGGGCAAGAGCTGGGTCAAGACACTGGAGCGCGCCCACAGCAATCTTGCGGAATGCCAGGACAATGTCCACGCAGAGGCCTTCCATGAATTGCGCAAGACCGCGCAAACCTACTGGATGTACAACTCGCTCTTGCGCGATATCTGGCCCTCGGCGATGAATGCCAAGCGGTCGCAGACCAAAGCCCTCGTCGACCTTCTCGGCCACGAACATGACATCACACTGCTCGTTGAACTTTTGAACCTCGATGCCAGCATGTTGGGTGTCGGCGAGGAATTGTCGCATCTCCTGGGCGTCATCATCCGCCAGCAACAGATCCTGCGCCGTGAGGCGCTCACACTGGCAGCCAGCGTATTCCAGGACACGCCCGAACGCGAGGCGAATACCATCTCGACGCTCTGGATGGCAGCGTCCGATACATGATCACTTGACCAAGAATCATGGACAGGAAATCATGCTGACATGATCTGTCAGCATGATCCCATAGAGATCGTCCATGAACCGCTCGGTCCGCCTGCTTGAACTCCTGCAAATCCTCCGCCGACATCGCCGCGCGGTAAGCGGACAGGTATTGGCCGAGGAACTCGGTATTTCTCTTCGCACCCTCTATCGCGATATCGCAGCGCTGCAGGCGCAAGGTGCCGACATCGAGGGCGAGCCGGGTGTCGGTTACATTTTGCGACCGGGCTTCATGCTGCCGCCGTTGATGTTTTCACCAGAAGAGATTGAAGCGCTGGTTCTCGGCTCCCGCTGGGTATCGAGCCGCGCCGACAACGACCTGAATGACGCGGCACGCAATGCACTGGCCAAGATCGAGGCGGTTCTACCCTCGGACCTCAAGGCGCACTTGCGCGATTCCGGACTGCTGATCGTCGGCGGGGAGCGCGGCAGCGACGGCGTGATCGACGCATCGCTTGTTCGTCGCCTGATCCGGGAAGAACGCAAGGTCGAGATGGCTTATGCAGATGCCTCGGGTCGCGCCAGCGAGCGCACGGTCTGGCCAATTGCGCTCGGCTACCTCGACAAGCAGCGTATCATCGTCGGCTGGTGCGAACTGCGCCAGGACTTCCGCCATTTCAGAACAGATCGCGTCGTCACGCTCACGCCCTTGCCCGGCCGTTATCCCAGGCGTCGCACGCAACTTCTGAAGGAATGGCGCGAGCATGTCGGTATCTCGCCACCGCCATTGTAATACTGACAAAATTTGGCAGCATGTCGCGTTATTGTCTCCTCGTTCAAACACGACAAGGAGCCAGACAATGACCAAAACCGTATACTCCCTTCTCTACACAACAGACGTAATGAAGAGCGTCGCCTTCTATGAAAAAATGCTCGGCATGCCACCGCTGGAAGCATTCCCGACCTTTGCCAGCTTCCTGTTGAATGACGGCATGAGGCTGGGCCTCTGGTCCACGTCCACGGTCGCGCCGGACGTGACACCGGCGGGCGGATCGGAAGTCGCGCTGGTGGTCAAATCAGCGGATGATGTTGACGCTAAATGCGCGGAGTGGACATCGCTTGGCGCGACCATTCTGCAGGAGCCGACCGACCTCGTCTTCGGCCGGACATTCCTCGCGGCCGATCCCGACGGCCACCGCATTCGTGTCTTTAACGAAAACAATCCAGTCTAGCGGGAACCCCAAGATACTCTGAGACCCGCCGGACTTGACGAAAGGCAAAGCGCAATCATCACCCACATGATGATTGCGCAACGGCCGTAGAAGCTGTATTTGCGGGCCATGAGCGACAATCCTGATACCATCCCGCATGAGCCCGGCGGCGCGTTTTGCGTGGCTGCCCTTTATCATTTCGCCCGCTTTCCGCGTTTCGAAAGCTTTCAAGAGCCGCTTTATGCGCTCTGTCAGGAAAACGGCGTGAAGGGCTCGCTGCTGATTGCCTCCGAAGGCATCAATGGCACCATTGCCGGCAGCGATGAGGGCATTGCCAATGTGCTTGCCTTCCTGCGCGCCCAGCCGGAATTTTCGGCTCTCGTGCACAAGGAAAGCCGCGCTTCCAAAATGCCCTTCCTGCGCATGAAGGTTCGGCTGAAAAAAGAGATTGTCACCATGGGCGTCGAGAACATCGACCCCAACAAGATCGTCGGCACCTATGTCGAGCCGAAGGACTGGAACGAACTGATCTCCGATCCGGAAACCATCGTTATCGACACCCGCAACGACTACGAAACCTCGATTGGCATCTTCAAGAATGCCATTGACCCGAACACCAAGACCTTCCGGGAATTCCCCGACTGGGTGAGAAACAATACCGGCCTGCACAACAAGCCGAAGATCGCCATGTACTGCACCGGCGGAATTCGCTGCGAAAAGGCAACGGCCTTCATGAAGGAACAGGGCTTCGATGAGGTCTATCACCTCAAGGGCGGTATCCTGAAATATCTGGAAGAGGTACCGGAAGAGGAAAGCCTGTGGGAGGGCGCATGCTTCGTCTTCGACGAGCGTGTTTCCATCACCCATGGACTGAAGGAAGGCGAGCACACGCTTTGCCATGCCTGCCGCTATCCGCTTACCGCAGAGGAAGTGCGATCCCCTCTCTACGAAGAAGGTGTGGCCTGCCCCCATTGCCATGCGACGCGCACCGAAGAGGATCGCCTGCGCTACCGCCAGCGCCAGAAGCAGATTGCGCTGGCAAAGACGCGCGGCGAAAAACATATCGGCAGTTGATCGGAACCACCGTCTCGGCCGCGTGAACACGTAGCCTCGGACAGCGATTGGCCGGATCGTCAGGCTGCAGTTGTTTCCAGATTTTGGCTGACGGCTACCGGACGGGGTCCGAACGTCGAGAAGGTCTCGAAAGAGGGCTTGGCCAGGAGATAGCCCTGGATAAGGGTAATGCCGAAATCGCGCAGGATAGACAGTTCCGCTTCGGTCTCGACGCCTTCACACACCGGCGTGATACCGAACTCGTTCAGCATGGCCACGGTATGGCGCACGATGATCTGCTTTGACGTGTCGACATCAATCCCGCGGATCAGGTCCATATCAAGCTTGACAATATCCGGTTGGAACCTGGCCAAAAGGTTGAGGCCGGCATGCCCTGCCCCGAAGTCATCGATGGCCGTCTTGAAGCCGATCGCCTTGTAGACCCTTAGAATATTGAGCACGTGCTCGGTATCCAGCCGCTCATTTTCGGTGAATTCGAAGATGATACGGTTGAGCGGAAAGCCGACTCGTTCGGCGGTCGCCAGCGTCAGACGAATGCAGGCGCGCGGCTCATACACCGCATTCGGCATGAAATTGATCGACAGTTTGCTGTCATCGCCGGGCGCCGACAGCTTCGACGCCAGTTCAATAGCCTTCACCCGGCACTGCTGATCGAAGGCATAGCGGTTATCATCGCTCACCCGCGACAGAACTGAACCCGCCGATTCTCCATTCAACCCGCGAACGAGCGCCTCATGGGCGAAAATACGGCCGCTGGAGAGATCGACGATTGGCTGAAATGCCATGGAAAACGGCAAATCGAAGCCCTCGCCATTCCGACACCCGTTGCAAACCCCAGCCATAATCAACACTCCAATGCTTTGTCTGGATATCGCATGGAAGCATTAAAAGTGCCTTATATGAATGCAATCAGTTGGAGTAATCACGAACTCCACGCAGTCTGAGCACGGAGCGAGATCATTCCGCAAAAAAGGCTCCATCACTGGAGCCTTTTCTATCTTGATGTCTGAATTGCCTTAAGCGACTTCGGTCACAAACAGATCTTTGGGTCGGCGGACCTTTTTCAGGCCGGCAAGCCAATCGCCATCTCCGGCCCGATAGCCAAGCGGCAGAATGCAGACCGAGCGCAGGCCCTTATCGCGAAGACCGAGGATATCGTCGACCTTGTCAGCCTCGAAGCCTTCCATCGGCGTTGCGTCCACGCCTTCAAAAGCCGCCTGGGCGATAGACATGCCAAAGCCGATATAGGCCTGACGTGCGGCATGCTCGAAATTGGTCTGTGCGTCCCGCGGCAGATACATACCCTTCAGGCGCGCGTAATAGGCATCCATCCCATCATTCTGGCCGCGCTCGGCCGTGATCTGCGCCAGTACACCATCGATGCGCTCTTCGGTGTAGTTGTCCCAGGCAGCAAAGACCAGGACATGCGAGGCGTCGGTGATCTGGCTCTGATCCCAGCTGACAGTGCGCAACCTGGCCTTTGTCTCGGGATTGGTCACCACGATCACTTCGAAGGGCTGCAAGCCGCTTGAGGTCGGCGCAAGCCGCGCGGCTTCGAGAATGCGCTCAACCTTTTCGGCCGGCACGGATTTCGAGGGATCCATCTTCTTGGTGGCATAACGCCAGTTCAGTTTTTCGAGCAACATGGAATATCCTTTCCGGGCAGTGCGGCAGCTCTTCGCCTTCCTGGGAGACAAGGCGAGACCTCAGCCGCTGGCGATTTCATCGCACCTAGATGGCAATGCAAAACCGCCCCGCAAGCAGGAACAAAAAGTATACCACCTATTTGAGATCGCTTTTCGGCAACGTCAAGCCGGAACAGCTGAAGGGACGATCTGCGCGGCTACGCCTTGCGCGCGGCTTCCACCGCACGCTTCATCGCATCACGGTCCATGGCACCGGGATAGACTGTTGTGCCGATGATGAAGGAGGGCGTTCCACGAAATCTGAGGCCGACCGCCTGTTGGTAATTGCGGTCCAGCAAACCGGATATTTTCCCGCTATTGGCGTTGACGGCAGCCGCAACCGCATCCATGTCGACGCCGGCACTCTCTAGACGCATCTTGATATAGGTCTTGGTTAGCCTGCCCTTGGCTGTAATCAGCGCCTCCATGGCCGGCTCATACTGCCCGATCTGAGCAGCCCCCAGCACAGCCTGCGCCGCGTAGATCGAAGCATCGCCGAAAATAGGCCAGTCTTTCATCAGCAGTTTGATATTGCCATCTTCCTCGACCAGCGACATCACATCGGCATGGACGGCCTTGCAGTAACCGCATTGATAGTCGAAATATTCGGCCATCGTCACGTCACCGTCCGGATTGCCGAGCACCGGCGCATCTTCATCGAGGAAGATGTCGTCCTCAGTCAACGCGCTCGCCAGAGCCGGGATTTGCCCCAGAAATGACAATGCGGCAACAGCGCCAACCCCCTTCAGCAATGTCCTGCGTTCGATCATCGGCAACTGAACCTCTCTGCATAAATGCACTGCACCTTGATAGTCATGGGGACGGACAGACAGCAAGGCTTAATCGTCGTGCAGGGACAACAGCGTTGCCAACTGCCACATAAAAAAGAGGCCCCGCGAGTGCGAAGGCCTCTTCATCAGACTGTCAATGTCGACCCGTTACCAGGCGGCGACGACGGCGCCCTTGAACTGGGTTGCGATGAAATCCTTCACTTCGGGGCTGTGATAGGATTCGATCAGCGTCTTCACCCAAGGCGCATCCTTGTTGGCATCCTTGACGGCGATGACGTTGATGTAGGGCGCCTTTTCGTTTTCGCGGGCAATCGGATCCGTACCCGGATTAAGACCGGCTTCCAGGGCGTAATTGGTGTTGATGACCGACGCATCGACATCATCCAGCGCGCGCGGCAACTGGGCCGCATCGAGCTCTGCAAAGGTGATGTTCTTCGGATTCTCGACGATATCGGCTGGGCCAACCTTGAGGCCGGCACCATCTGCGAACTTGATCAGGCCCTGATCGGCAACGATCAGCAGTGCGCGACCGCCATTTGTCGGATCGTTCGGGATGGCAATTGTGCCGCCTTCTGGAAGCTCATCAAGGCTTTTGATCTTCTTGGAATAGATGCCCATCGGAAAGTTCACGGTCTGGGCAACGCTGACAAGGTCAAAGCCGCGATCGGCCACCTGGTTGTCCAGATAGGGCTGATGCTGGAAGGAGTTGGCGTCGAGATCGCCGTCCGCCAGTGCCTGATTTGGAACAACGTAGTCGGAGAATTCGAGAATCTCGATGTCGAGGCCCTTGGTGGCTGCGACTTCCTTTACCTTCTCCATGATCTGCGCATGCGGACCACCGGTGACACCGACCTTGATGGTTTCAGCCATTGCCGAACCGGCGGAAAAGAGCGCCACGGCAGCGGCCGCGAGAATTAGCTTCTTCATGATTGTCTCCTTGGAATGAATTGTGTTGTTCAGGATTTGCGATTGCGCTTGTCGAACCGGCGGGCAAGCGCATCACCGACGCTTTGCACCGCCTGCACAAGCAGGATCAGAACCACCACTACTGCCAGCATGACGTCGGGCATGAAGCGCTGGTAGCCGTAGCGAATGCCAAGATCGCCCAGCCCCCCACCGCCGACGGCACCGACCATGGCCGAATAGCCGATGAGGCTGACAACTGTCATGGTCAACGCCAGTGCGATGCCGGAGCGGGATTCCGCCAGCAATACCTTCGTCACGATCTGCATCGGGGTTGCCCCCATGGCACGAGCAGCCTCGATCAATCCCTTGTCTACCTCGCGGATGGAGGCCTCCACCAGGCGGGCGACGAAGGGGATGGTCGCGATTGTCAGAGGCACGATGGCAGCCGCCGTGCCGATAGATGTGCCGGCCAGCAGACGGGTCAACGGAATGATGGCGACGACCAGAATGATGAACGGCGTCGAGCGCGCGGCATTGACGATCAGCCCGAGCACACGGTTGATCAATGGCGCCTCATAGAGCTCGCCCTTGCCACTGGTTGCCAGGAAGACACCGAGCGGCAGGCCGATGACGCTGCCGATGAACCCGGCGACGGCCACCATCTGGATGGTCTGCCACAGCGCCTTTGTCAGAAGGTTGAACAGCATATCAAGCGCCATAACCGAGCACCTCCGTCTTCAGACCGGTTTGTGTAAAGAAACGATTGGCCCGATCCATGATCTCGGGCGACGCCGGATAAGAGACCACCAGCGATCCGAAGGGTTCGCCTGCAATTTCGTCGATGTTGCCAGCAAGGATATTCACATCCGCACCGATTTCGGCGACAAGCCGCGCCGTTAGAGGCTGAAAGGCTGTTTCGCGGAAGAACACCAGCCGCACGAATGCCCGGTCGCCCGCCGAGGGCGCAGCGTTCAGGTCCGAGCGGATCCAGTCTGGACGTTTGGTTCCGGTTGTCGCCGACAGAAGCACACGCGTGGTCTCGTGCTGCGGATCGGTGAACACATCGAAGGTGCGACCGCTTTCAACAATCTTGCCCCGATCGATGACAGCGACTTCGGACGTCACCGCCTTCACCACTTCCATCTCATGGGTAATCAACAATACGGTCAGACCGAGGTCGCGATTGATATTCTTCAGAAGCTCCAGAATCGATTGCGTCGTTTCAGGATCGAGCGCTGAGGTCGCCTCGTCGGAGAGCAGCAATTTCGGATCGGTGGCCAATGCGCGCGCAATGCCGACGCGCTGCTTCTGACCGCCCGACAGCTCAGCCGGATAGCGATCGGCCTTGTCAGCCAGTCCAACCAGTTCCATCAGCGGTCCGATCTTGTCGCGGATCACGGCCTTGGAGACGCCGGCAATTTCAAGCGGCATGGCGATATTGTCGCAAACGGTGCGTGATGACAGCAGATTGAAATGCTGGAAGATCATGCCAACAGAACGACGCAGCGTGCGAAGTCCGACATCGTCCAGCCCGCCGACATTGACGCCGTCCACGATAACCTTGCCATCGCTTGGCATCTCAAGCCCGTTCACAAGACGGATCAGCGTCGACTTGCCGGCGCCCGAGCGCCCGATAATACCGGTGATGGAGCCGCGTGGCACGGTGAAGTCGACGCCGCCCAGAGCCACGAAAGGCGGGCGATCCTTGTCTCCGGGAAATGTCTTGGTCACAGCCTCAAAGGCAACCATCGCATCATGGACATTATGCGACCTGGCTGTTGGAACGGGCGAAATTTGCGGACGCGGATGTTCCGTGTTGGACGATGGGGACTCGGGCATGGAAGTCTCTCGGTGATGAGCCCGGCAAGCCGGACAAGATGAGGGTTCGAACAGTCAGGCTGTTCGACACATTCGGCGGGTATGACGCGGCCCTAACATCTTTTCACTCACCTTTTCAAACCGGTCTGCGCAAATCTGCCCTGCGCTCGGGATTAAGCTTATGGCTCGGATCACGCACGAACAACAGCAATAGCATTGCGTCGATCATCAGATCGTGAGCAAAAATCTTCCAATTTCAACTGCCGGCGACCACGGACATCGAGCTTCAGGAGGACGCGTGATTGCCCTTGGGGAATTCGCCTGCAAGCGTCTGATACCACTTGCCGCTCTTCTTCAGAATGCGCTCTTGGGTGTCATAGTCCACATAAACCAGCCCGAAGCGCATTTTGTAGCCTTCCGCCCATTCAAAGTTATCCATCAGCGACCAGGCGAAATAACCCTTCATCGGCACGCCGTCCGATATCAGATCAGCCACAACACCCAGATGCTCGGCGTAATAATCGAGACGTGGCTGATCGTCGACCTCGCCGTTTTCCAGACCCATGTTATAGCAGGCACCATTCTCGGTGATGTAGCAATCTGGCAGGTCGTAGCGATCGTAGAGATCCTTCACCAGACTGCCCAGCGCCGGCGCGTAGACTTCCCAGCCGATATCGGTCTTGACCGTCGACACTGGCGGAGCGTCCACGACAGCAGGGAATTCGGCACCCTTGGCCGGATTATGCGCGACACGCATCGGTGTGTAATAGTTGAGACCCCACCAGTCGAGTTTCTGGCTGATCACCTCGAGATCGCCATCTTCGATTGGTGGCATGCGACCACCAAGGGCCTTCATGAAATTATCTGGATATTCGCCCTTGAACACAGGTCCGAAGAAAACGCCGTTGTTGAACTGGAAGGCGCGCTCGGCAGCCGCCTTGTCGGCCTTGCTGTCGGAGCCGGCAACGACCGAATGCGCGTTGAGCACAAGGCCCGCCGGCACGTTCGGGGCAACCTGACGAATGGCATCGATGCCAAGGCCGTGCGCCAGGTTGGTGTAGTGCAGGGCATGCAGGGCTGCATCCATATTCTTCTCACCGGGCGCATGAATGCCATAAAGGTGAGAGAGCCAGACCGAGCACCAGGGCTCATTGAAAGTCGCAACCGCATCCAGACGGTCACCCAGACGAGACATGACCACCTTGGCATAACGTTGGAAGGCATAGGCGGTCGAGCGGGCCGTCCAGCCGCCCTCACCCATCAGTGTCAGCGGCAAGTCCCAATGATAGAGCGTTGCATAGGCCTTGATGCCGCGATCTTTCAGACCGTCGATCAGCTTGTCGTAGAAATCGAGCCCCTGTTCGTTGATGCGTCCCGTGCCATCTGGAATGATGCGCGGCCATGCGATCGAGAACCGATAGGCAGACACGCCCATGTCCTTGATGAGATCAAGATCCTGTTCCCAACGGTGATAATGATCGCAAGCCACATCACCGTTCTGACGACCATAGACACGACCGGGCATGTTGGAAAATGCATCCCAGATGGATGGCTTGCGCCCATCCTCCTTTGTCGCGCCTTCAATCTGGAATGACGCGGTAGCAACCCCGAAGAGAAAATCTCCAGGGAAACGGCCTGCCAGTTTCTTGGGATCGTTCATGGGAAAATCAAACCTGTCTGTCTCGGTCAAAATCGACTGTTTCATGCGATTTAGACAATCAACCGCAAGATGTACAGGCGATTCATCGGCATGGGGCGACATCGCTGAGACACCCAGACGTGCCGGATTTTGGCGGGGAAGATGGATTTTGATCCTGCCACACTCTTCACTCGAGACATCGTGAACATCTTAGTCAGCATAGGTAGTAAGTATACACACTTCAACTTTACAACCGTTGCTACACCTGATTCTGAGGCGTAAAGCGACGCGACAACGTGTCGCCTTTCACGAGGACGAGGTCGCTGTTTCTGGAATCTGAAACGGGAAAATATAAACGTTGCTAAGGAGCGAAACATGAGAGATGTACCGGGTTTACCGTCCCGCAGAAGCTTTTTGAAAGCATCGGCGGCAACAGCCGCTCTGGCTGGCATTGCCGTGCCAGCCAAGGCTGAAACAGCGCCGCCGCCACCACCATTGGACGATTATCAACCGGACTGTCTCAAGCCCACTGAGTGGGCCTTTGTCATGGCAGCCGTAGCCAGATTGATCCCGTCGGAAGGCGATGGCCCCGGCGCACTCGAAGCCCGTGTTCCCGTCTTCATCGACCGGCAGTTGGCTGGCGACTTCGGCGCAGCCTCCGACTGGTATATGGAAGGCCCCTTTGAGGCCGACGCGAGCCCATTGCGCGGCTGGCAGACACCGCTGACGCCGCTGGAAATCTACCAGCAGGCCATCCCGTTTTTCGACCAATGGTGCCAGACCAATCACGGCAAGCCCTTCGCTGAACTGGATGCCGAGACCCAGGATAAAGCCCTGACCTCGTTGCAGAAAGACGAGATCGGCCTGAAGCCTGAATTGCGCGATTTCTTCTCGATCCTGCTACAGAACACCAAGGAAGGCTATTTCGCCGATCCGATGTATGGCGGCAACCAGGGCATGGAAGCCTGGAAATATATCGGCTTTCCGGGCGCGCGCGGCAACTACAAGGAATGGGTCGACAAATACAACGTGCCTTACCCGCTGGGTCCGGTATCGATTTCCGGGGAAAGGGGCTGATCCATGGCACGGACTGAAAAGAAGAAAGACGTCGTCATCGTCGGGCTCGGCTGGACAGGCTCGATCCTCGGCATGGAACTGGCACAGGAAGGCCTGGACATTGTGGCGCTCGAGCGCGGCCATGATCAGAACACCGTTCCGGACTTCCAGTATCCGAACATGATGGATGAGCTGAAATACGGCGTGCGCTACGGCCTGATGCAAAAGCCCAGCAAATCCACCCTCACCATTCGTCGCAGCACCGACGAGACCGCCCTGCCATACCGCAGCCTCGGCTCGTTCCTTCCCGGCAACGGCGTCGGCGGAGCAGGCACCCACTGGAACGGACTGACCTGGCGTCCCCAGCTGTCAGAATATCGTCTGCGTTCCCATGTCGAAGAAAACTTCGGCGCAGACATCATTCCGGAAGATATGCATCTTCAGGATTATCCGGTCACATACGAAGAGCTCGAACCCTTCTTCGACCGCTTTGAGCGTGTAGCCGGAATTTCCGGCAATGCCGGCAATCTCAACGGCAAGACGGTCGAAGGCGGCAACCCGTTCGAAGCCCCCCGTTCGCAAGATTATCCGATGCCAGCCATGCCGGTCACCTGGGATGGCGTGAAATTTGGCGAGGCTGCGAAGTCCCTGGGCTACCATCCCTTCCAGAGTCCCGGCGGCATTGCCTCCAAGGCCTATGTCAACGAATACGGCATGCAGATGGGCCCTTGCAATTTCTGCGGCTTCTGTGAGCGCTTCGGTTGCTACAACTATTCCAAGTCCTCGCCGCAGACGGCCATCCTGGATGCGCTGAAGCGCATGCCGAATTTCGAATACCGCGTGAATTCTGAAGTGCTGAAGATCGAAATGGCAGCCGACGGCAAGACCGCAACCGGCGTGACCTATTTCGACGAGAAGGCCGGCGAAGAAGTGTTCCAACCGGCGGATCTTGTCATCCTGGCCGCCTATCAGCTGCACAACGTCCATCTCATGCTGCTCTCGGGCATCGGACAGGCTTATGACCCGAACACCGGCGAAGGTGTCACGGGCCGCAACTACGCCTACCAGATGAATGGCGGTTATTCGCTGTTCTTCAAGGACGAATCCTTCAACCCGTTCGTCGGCACCGGTGCCAATGGAATGTCCGTGAATGATTTCGGTCTGGATAGCATCGACTTTGGCCGCGAGGGCTTCATCGGCGGCGCCTATTGGCGCGCCGGCCAGCCCAATGGTCAGCCAATCCGCTCCATGCGCCTTCCGCCCGGTACGCCGTCCTGGGGCGCAGGATGGAAAGAATCGATCGGCGAATGGTACGGCCATTCCATGTCGATCGGCTCGCACGGTTCGCATATGTCCTATCGCGGCAACTATCTCGACCTCGATCCGACCTACACGGATCGCCATGGCCGTCCGCTGATGCGCATGACCTTCAACTGGAATGCCAATGACATCCGCCAGACGCAGTTCATGAAGGAGAAGATGGAGCCGATCGTAAAGGCCATGAATCCCGACATCTCGTCCGCCAGCTTCAAGAAGGAAGGCGCGATGTACGACGTGCGTCCTTACCAGACGACCCATAATGTCGGCGGATCGGTCATGGGCGATGATCCCAAGACCTCGGCGGTCAACCGCTATCTGCAGGCCTGGGACAAGCACAATATCTTCGTCATGGGTGCAGGCGCCTTCCCGCAGAACACCCAGTACAACCCGACCGGCATGGTGGGCGGCCTCGCTTACTGGGCAGCGCACGCCATCCGCACCAACTACCTGCGCAACCCGCGTCCGCTGGTCTGAGGAGAACCGCTATGAAAACATTGATTCGCGTTCTTCTGGGGCTCGTCGTCATCGGCGTTGTCGCGCTCGCAGCGTTCATCTTCGTTCCCGTTCAAAAGACCGGTCCGGTGACGCAGCTTGCCGGCGACTTCAAGCCGGCCGAAGGTGCCGGCGAATACATGATGCGGGCATCGGACTGCATGGCCTGTCATACCGCGGAGGGCGGCAAGCCCTTCGCCGGTGGTCGCCCGATCGAAAGCCCGATGGGCACCATCTGGTCCACCAACATTACTCCGGACAAGGAAACCGGCATCGGCGAATACACGCTCGATGACTTCCGCGCAGTCCTTTATGACGGCATCAGCAAGAATGGTACGCATCTCTATCCGGCCATGCCGTATGAGAACTATCGCAAGCTGAAGGAAGAGGACGTCGTTGCCCTCTACCAGTATTTCATGAATGACGTTGATGCGGTCTCCAACAAGGTTCAACCCACCGAACTGGCATTTCCGTTCAACATGCGCTTCGGCATACGAGCCTGGAACTGGGTCGCCCTTGGCAAGGCAGGTTTCGATCCGAATGAGAAAGACAGTGATGCCTTCAATCGTGGCGCCTATCTCGTCGAAGGTGCCGGCCACTGTGCCGCCTGCCACAGCCCGCGCAACCTGATCATGGCGCAAAGCGGTCATGATGAGACCAGCCCGGAATTCCTGACCGGTGGCGAAGTCGACGGTTTCTCCGTTCCGGACCTTCGCGGCCCGCACAGTGCACCGCAGAAGTGGGACACCGAACAGCTGGCGGCCTATCTTTCGACCGGTCGCAACGCCCATTCCACCGCGACCGGTGAAATGATGCTGGCTGTACGCGACTCGCTTCAATACATGACGCATGAGGACAATCTGGCCATTGCCACATACCTCAAGACGATCAGTGGCGGCGACAAGAAGGCGGACACCGCCGAGACCAAGGCTGAGGTCACCGAGACGGAAAAGATGCTGACGGAAGCCAAGGCGGACATGCCACTCGGCCCCCGTCTCTATCTGGACAACTGTAACGGTTGCCACTTCGTCAACGGCAAGGGCGCGCCCGAGATCTTCCCGGAACTGGATGGCAATTCGCTGGTAACGGCAAAGCTGCCAAAGGGGCTGCTGGACGTGATTTTCCACGGCGCGGAACTTCCCTCCACCAAGGATCGTCCGATGAAGGTCCGCATGCAGGGCTATGCAGATCGTCTGTCTGACGAGGAAGCGGCGACGCTTGCCACCTTCCTGCGTCAGGCCTGGCACAATGACGCGCCGGCGGTAACGGCGGCAGATGCGAAGGCTGCCCGCGACGCTGGCCATTGATGACACCGGTCCGCATCGGGCCGGTTCGTCGACTGAATTGAAAAACCCCGCCGCGCATTGCACGGCGGGGTTTTTCATCTCTACGAAGAAATGGATCGCCTATCGGCCAAGATCGATGGTCAGAGCTTGACCCAGGCGCCATTCTGCTTCGACGATTGAACGCAAGCGCCAACAAAGGCAACGCCCTTCACCCCATCGTCCACCGTTGGGAAATGCACGGCCGGATCGAGGGCAGAACCCGACTTGGCCGCATTGATTGCCGCCGCCGCTTCGGTATAGATCGTTGCAAAGGCTTCCAGATAACCTTCAGGGTGCCCGCCCGGAATACGGCTGACACGGCCTGCGGCAGCACCCGCTCCCGCGCCGTTGCGGGTGATCAGGCGCTTCTGTTCGCCAAACGGTGTGAACCACAGATAGTTGGGGTTCTCCTGCTCCCATTCGAGCCCACCCTTGGTGCCGTAGATGCGCAGTTTCAGTGCGTTTTCATTGCCCGGCGCCACCTGACTGCACCAGAGCATGCCTTTGGCACCGCCAGTGAAGCGCATCATGACATGGCCGTTATCGTCCACGCGACGTCCCTCGACGAAACTGTCGAGATCGGCAGCAAGGCTTTCAAGCGTCAGGCCCGATACGAAGCTTGCAAGGTTATAGGCATGGGTGCCGATATCGCCGGTTGCCCCGCCGGCGCCCGACTGGTTGGGATCGGTGCGCCACACGGCTTGCTTGGCGCCGGTCTGTTCCACCGCCTCGGTTAGCCAGTCCTGCACATATTCGACGTTCACGAGCCTGAGCGTGCCGAGATCGCCATTGGCAACCATGTCCCGGGCCTGCCGGATCATCGGATAACCCGTATAGTTATGCGTCAGCACAAAAAGCGCCTTGGAGCCGTCGGCCGCAGCCTTGAGCTTCTTTGCGTCTTCCAGATTGGATGTGAGCGGCTTGTCGCAGATCACATGAATGCCCCGCTCCAGAAATGCCTTGGCCGCTGGATAGTGCACATGATTGGGCGTCACAATCGACACCGCCTCGATCCCGTCAGGTCGCGCGGCTTCCTTCTCGGCCATCTCCTCGAAAGACCCGTAGCAACGCTCCGGGTCAAGACCGAGATCCTTCCCCGATGCCTTCGATTTGTCAGCCGTGGACGACAGTGCGCCCGCCACCAGTTCAAAGTGATCGTCGAGCCGGGACGCCATGCGGTGCACGCCGCCAATAAACGCCCCCTGCCCGCCACCAACCATGCCGAGCCTGATGCGTGGGGCTCGCGTGCCTTCGTCCTTGCCTTCGATTGCCATAGATTTTCTCCCTGAAATGTCGTTCGAAACAAGCTCCCCTCCAGTCCGGCAGCCATCTTCCCCACAAGGGGGAGATACTACGCCGCATCCCTTGGCCGGAATGGCATATCGGCGGGGCCGTCGGGTCAAACCCTCCCCCTTGTGGGGAGGGTGAGGAGGGGTGTTGTTGTTCGTCTACAGCCCCAGCATCCGTCGGTTGGCTGCATCGTCGGTTCCGCTCGAGGCAAAATCGTCGAATGCCTTTTCCGTCACACGGATGATGTGGTGGCGAACGAAGTCGGCGCCTTCGCGAGCACCGTCTTCGGGATGCTTCAGCGCGCATTCCCATTCGACCACGGCCCAGCCGTCGAAGTCATTGGCCGCCATCTTGGAGAAGACCGCGCCAAAATCGACCTGACCGTCACCGAGCGACCGGAAACGCCCGGCGCGCTCCACCCAGCCCTGATACCCGCCATAGACGCCCTGGCGACCGGTCGGATTGAACTCCGCGTCCTTGACGTGGAACATCCGGATACGGTCCTTGTAGATGTCGATATTGTCGAGATAGTCGAGGCACTGCAGCACATAGTGCGAGGGATCGTAGAGCATGTTGGCGCGCGGATGGTTCTTGACCCGCTCCAGGAACATCTCGAACGTCACGCCGTCATGCAGATCCTCACCCGGATGGATTTCATAACAGACATCGACGCCCTGCTCGTCGGCATAATCGAGAATCGGCGCCCAACGTTTGGCCAGCTCGTCGAATGCGGTTTCGACCAGACCGGCGGGACGCTGCGGCCATGGATAGATATAGGGCCAGGCCAGCGCACCGGAGAAGGTGGCATGCGCCTTGATGCCCATATTGCGAGAGGCTTTGAGCGCCATCTTGACCTGCTCGACCGCCCATTCCTGACGCGCCTTCGGATTGCCGCGCACTTCCGGTGCCGCAAAGCCGTCAAAGGCTTCGTCATAGGCGGGATGCACGGCAACCAACTGGCCTTGGAGATGGGTCGAAAGTTCCGTTACGTCGACGCCGTTATCCTTGGCAACACCGGTAAATTCATCGCAATAATCTTTGGATTCGGCAGCTTTTTTCAGGTCGATCAGCTGGCTTGCCCAGGTCGGCACCTGTACGCCGAGATAGCCTTTTTCCGCTGCCCATTTGGTAATGCCGTCCCATGTGTTGAATGGTGCCGCATCGCCCGCAAACTGCCCCAGAAAAAGAGCCGGACCTTTAATCGTTTTCATGAAACTCCTCCCAATAGCTGCAACGTTTCCGTTAACGTTTACAACATTGCATCATGGTGACAACAGGGCAAGTCGACCCCGAAAGGCCTGCCCGGAGATCGGGCAGGAGAGTGGCGAACGGATGAGTGAAATCAGAAGGGCGAATCCGGGAAATAGTAGTTCTCGGCATTGTCCTTGGTGATCAGCGTTGCATCCAGCGTATAGGTGCCGTGAACCGGAACCTGATCGTAGATAGCAGCCGCTGTCAGTTCCATGGCCGTACCCACCATTGCCGGCGGATAAAGAACGTCGACCGGGATCATCTTGTCGCCATCCATGACCTTCTTGATCATGTCCTTGGAACCGGCACCGGCCACCACATATTGGATGTCGGAGCGGCCAGCCTGTTCGATGGCCTGAAGCACGCCAACGGCCATGTCGTCATCCTGACACCACACAACGTCGATCTTGTCGTACTTGGTCAGATAGTCCTGCATGACCTTGAACGCATCGTCGCGGTTCCAGTTGCCGAACTGGCGATCGAGGATCTCGACATTGGAACCCTTGATGCCTTCATCGAAGCCGTCCTGGCGCTGCTGATCGATCGGGATCGGCAGACCGCGGATGACGACGACCTTCGCGTCCGGTGTCTTCTCGGCAATATATTCACCGGCAACGCGACCGAGCGCCGGGTTGTTACCGGCAACGTAGAGATCTCGCACGGAATTGTCGTTGACCGACGGTGCGCGGTCGACGATCGAGACGAATGTGCCCTTGCTCTTCACTTCCTTGATGGCATTGACGAGCGGGTCCGGATCGGTCGGCAGGATCACCAGCGCGTCGATACCCTGGATTTCCAGATCCTGAAGCGCATTGGCCTGCGTGGCCGGATCGGGCGATGTCTTGACGATGACGTTAAGGCCCGGATGTTCCTTCATCAAAAGCTCGGCCACGCGATTGGCGTGGTAGACGACGCCAGCCGTCCAGCCATGGTCAGCAGCCGGAATGGAAACGCCGATGGTCTTGGTATCTGCGGCATAGGCCGTGCCGATCATCGCCGTCATGGCGACCGCGAGGCCCAAAAGGTTCTTCTTCATGTTCTCCTCCCAGAGTGTCGTCGGGGTCTGCGGTTTGAAAACCGGGCCACCCCACCAAGCCCGGTCAAGTCACGATTTGCGCGTCAGCGAGCGCTGGACGAGCATCGCGATGATGATGATCGCGCCCTGAATGGCACCGATCAGATATTCGCTGATGAAGTTGGACAGCAGCATGATATTGCCGACCAGTTCGAGAATGAACGCGCCGCAAATGGTGCCCCACACGCGACCGACACCGCCTTTCAGCGCCGTACCGCCAATCACCACAGCCGTGATCGCCTGCAATTCCCAGAGGATACCGGTGGTCGCGGAGGTGGAGCCGAGACGTGGCACGTAGAGCAGCACGGCGATGGCCACGCAGACGCCCTGAATGATGAAGGCGATGGTGCGCACCTTGTCGACGCCGATACCGGAATAGCGGGCGACATCCCGGCTGGACCCAACGGCCACGACATGCCGGCCATAGCGCGTGCGATAGAGAATAAAGGCTGCAACGGCGCTAACCGCCAGAATGACGACAATCGGCACCGGCAGTCCCAGGATCGAACCGAAATAGGCCGGTCGGTACATGTCCTGCAGTTCGGGCGAACGCAGGGTGATGGCGCCGCCCTGGCTGAGCCACGTCGTCAATCCGCGGTAGATCCCCATGGTGCCAAGCGTGGCGATAAAGGGTTCGATCCGCCCGACGGTCGTGATCAGACCGTTGGCCAGGCCGCAAAGTCCACCGATGACGATGGCAAGCGCCATGGCTGCAAAGAGCATAAGGGCGGGGTCGGCGATCACGGCGGAATTCATGAACAGGATCATCAGACTGGCGACAAAGGCCACCATCGAACCAACCGACAGGTCGAGATCGCCCGACGAAATGACGAAGGTAGCGCCGACCGCGATAATGGCGATGAAAGCGCTGCGTGTTGCCACATTGGCGAGATTGTTGATCCCGATGAAGTTCGGATTGACCAGAGCCCCCACGATCAAGAGCAGAGCCAGCGCCGCAAATGGCGCAACCGCACGCAGATCGATATTCCGGCGTCCTTTTCGAACCTCCACGCTAGATCCGCCCTCTTCACTTGCCGACATTGTCACCCTCTTCCTCCCTGACCGGCGCATTCAGCATGCCGGCACCTTGTCTTTTTAAGCGTTCGAACTTGACCCGCTTAGCTCGCCAGCTGTCTCTTCAGACCTGCAGCATAGCGCATGATCACCTGTTCGGAGACTTCCTCGCCTTCCAGCATGCCGACGATCCGGCCCTCACGCATCACCGCGACGCGGGTACAAAGACCGATGATCTCCTGCATTTCAGAGGATACCACGATGATGGAACGTCCCTCGCGCGCAAGCGCTGCGATGAAATGGTAGATCTGCTGTTTGGTGCCCACGTCGATGCCACGTGTCGGTTCATCGATGATGATGACATCCGGCTCGGTTTCCATGATTTTCGCCAGCATCAGTTTTTGCTGGTTACCGCCCGACATGCGCCCGGCAATAATGCTGTCATCGCGCACGCGGATATCGAAGCGACGGCGTGCACGCGCCAGAGCTTGGGCCTCGCTTTGCGGATTGAGATAGCCATGGCGCACATGCCGGTCGAGCGATTGCAGCGTCAGATTGACTGCCATGCCCTCACCCAGCAACAGTCCCCGGCCCTTGCGGTCCTTGGTCATATAGGAGAGACCGCGCGCCTTGGCCGAGCGGAAATCGCCAGACTGGAGATTGGCACCCTTCAGGTCGATTTCGCCGGCATGCCAGGGCCTGAGGCCTGCAATGGCCTCCATCAGCTCGGAGCGTCCTGATCCGACAAGACCGGAGAAGCCAAGAACCTCGCCCTTGCGCAGATCGAAACTGGCATCGCGTACATATCCGGTGGTGAGACCCCGCACAGACAGGGTCACCTCTTCATCCACATCCGGCTCGTGCTTGGCGGGATAGAGGCTGGAGAGTTCGCGACCAACCATCAGCTGCGCCATCGACTCGCCGTCGAGGATCGCGGTCGGCGCCGTCTTGATCCACTGACCATCACGCAGGATCGTCACCCGGTCGGTCAGCTCCAGCACCTCATCCAGCTTGTGGGAGATGAAAACGAAACTGGTTCCCCTTGCGCTCAGTTTACGCACCTGGTCGAAAAGGACATCGGTTTCTTCGCGCGAGAGCACAGCCGTTGGCTCGTCCATGAACACGACGCGAGCATCGCGACTGATGGCCTTGGCAATTTCAACCATCTGCTTGTCGGCGACAGCCAGCGAGGAAATCGGCGCGTCCTCGTCGATATGGGACCCAAGCTGATCGAGAATGCGACGGGTCTCTTCGCGCATGAATTTGCGGTCGAGCATGCCAAAGCGCGACACCTCTCGACCAAGGAACAGGCTTTCGGTTACACTTAGGTGTTCGGCAAGGTTGAATTCCTGATGAATGAGCACGATGCCCATATTCTCGGCCCGACCATTGGACGGCAGCGTGACTGGCTGACCGTCGAGCAGAATCTGTCCGGAACTTGCCTGTTCGAAACCGGCGAGGATTTTCGACAGCGTCGATTTGCCGGCACCGTTCTCGCCAATGAGCGCATGAATTTCACCCGGCAGCACATCGAAATCGACGCTGAAAAGCACCTGCACTTCACCGAAGGTTTTGGAAATGCGCTCGGCCGCAAGCACAGGCGTGCGCGCCTCGCCAATCTGGCTGTCCATGATATCCTCCCGCGGCTCCTCAACCGCTCCTGACGACTTATGTAAACCTTTACATGACCTATGTAAAGGTTTACATCATGCATCATTCTGGGGATTGTTGGCGTTTAGACAGCTTTTCCGCTGGCAACTCCCGCTATAAGGTCGTCTGAACTTCCAGAGGCATATGGGGATAACGCCGTCCGTGTCGAATTCCACGACAGCAACCATCGAGGACGTCGCGCGTATGGCAGAGGTGTCGATCGCAACGGTCAGCCGTGCCATCCACACGCCCGACAAGGTGGCAAAGTCGACACGCCAGCGCGTCAACCAGGCAATCGCCATCACAGGCTACACCACCAATGCCATGGCTCGCTCCCTGCGCATGGGCCGCTCCAACATGATTCTCGTGCTGGCCCCCGACATAGGCGACCCGAACTTTTCCAATATTCTCGTGGGGCTGGAAAACGAAGCGCGCGCCCATGGCTATGGAGTGCTGATCGGCCACACGCAGAACGACCCAGAACGCGGACTGGAATATCTGAAATTCTTGAGTTCCGGTCAGGCCTCCGGAATGGTGCTGTTCACCGGCCACGAACCCTTTGGCCATCAGGCGCTGGGTCAGAACCTGCCCCCATCGGTCGCCGTGTTCGAACCCGTCTTTGGCAGCAAGATTTCCTATGTGGGCGTAGATGACGTGGCGGGCGGACGCAAGGCTGCCGAACACCTGCTGTCTGCCGGCCATCGCGCCATCGCCTTTATCGGCGACAACCGCACGCGCCTCGGACAGGCCCGCCGCCGGCAGGGTTATGACATGGCGCTCGATGCGGCCCGCATCGCGCAGGACAAGCGCATGGTGATCGAGGGTGACGGCACCACTGAAAGCGGCAGACTGGCAGTCGAGCAGCTTTTCATGCGCGACACGCTCCCAACCGCCTTCATGTGCGTCAACGATGCCACCGCCGTCGGCGTCATGAACGGGCTTGCCGCACGCGGATATGATCTGCCCAATGACTTCTCCATCATCGGTTTTGACGACGTGCCCCAGGCCACCTACCTCAACCCGGCCCTTACCACCATTCGACAGCCCCGAACCGCCATCGGAAAACAGGCGATGGCGCTTCTCCTGCAATCGCTCGCAACGCCGTTGAGCGCACCGAAGGAAGTGCTGATCATGCCGGATCTGGTCGTCAGAGGCTCTGTGACAAGCCCCACCAGAAAACAACGATAGAGAGCCTCCCATGCGTCTTGGACGGATCACACTTTACGTGCGCGACGTCGAGACCTCGGCTGAATTCTATCAACGCCATTTCGGCTTCAGCGTCTTGAGACTGGAAGGTGACCGAATTGTCGAACTGGTCTCAACTGACGGTGGTGCGAATTTACTGCTGCACAAGGCTGGCAAAGCACAGAAAATGGGTCAGGTTCTGGTGAAACTGATCTTCGATGTCGAGGATGTCGAGAAGGCCAGCGCCGAATGCGCCGCCAATGGCCTGATCTTCGGTCCGCGACATCCAGCAGACGGTTACGTCTTCGCCAACGCCAAGGACCCCGACGGCAACCCGATTGCGCTGTCCAGCAGAGCTTTCGTCAGGCGTTGATTGACGCCTCGTAGCTGCATTCCCGATGCTTCTCCACCGATGCACGAGAAATCATTATGTTTCCCGCGTCAGACAAAGGCGCATTGCGGCGGATTGCATTTTGAAATACGGCAGCGTGACAACCGCTTGTCCGGCGCCTGTGCACCGCACATCCGACGGCCTTCAGCCTCAGGGCTTGAAGGACAAGGCCGATAGAGAAGAGAACCGAGCTTGGACGACACGATTTCGAAATCGCGCATTGCAAAACGCCATGTCCTGCATTTTCCAGGCTTCGAGCCACTGGATGCGACCCAACATCGCGAGCGTTACACCCACACGGTTGCCAAAGCGGCTGAACTCTGGGACTTCGAAACAAACGTTGCGCCGATCGAAATGGATAACGGCATTGCCCGCTTCACCGTCGACAGCCGCGGACAGGGCTGGCACACGGCAAGCCATATCCACATCTTCGACCATGACTGGCTGGTGGAAAAGCTTGCAAACAGATCGCTTTTCGGCCGCTTTGTCCATGGCTACAAAAGCGCTGCGCGCGTTGTCATGGACGGCGGTGCCGCAGGCTATATGAAGCATGGATGGCGCTTTGGCCTGTTCTTCGTCTTTCCGTTTCTGATTGTCGCCCTCGCACTCGCCGCAAGCCTGGCCATCGCCACCTATCCATTCTGGTTTGAGCTGCCCCTGTGGCACTTTCCAATCGGCCTCGTGCTCGCATGGCTATTCTTCATGAAACTCTTTCTGCCCTGGTCGGAAAAATACCATGTGCTGCATCTCTTTTCCGATTGGGAAATGGCCGTCGCAGTTGCAGCCCTTGACCGTGCCGACGTCCGCGACTGGCTGGAGCGATGTGCCGCCCATGCAAAATCGGTCTTCGAGGACGATGCCGACGAGTATCTGGTGAGTTCCCACAGCATGGGCTCGAGCGCCGCTGTTCATGCCATCGGCATGCTGTTGGAACGCGACCCGCATCTTCTGGACGGCAAGCGCGTGGTCTTTGCCACACTCGGCGGAGCCATTTTGCAATGCGCACTGCTCAAATCTGCAAAGCTGTTGCGTGCCCGCGCCGGCATGATTGCCCACGCGGCCTCCATCAAATGGTTCGAGGTGCAGTGCCTGACGGATGCCGTCAACTTTTATAAATCCCGCACAGCATCCATTCTTGGCCACGCAGATGCCCCGCAGCCTGTCATCCGCCTTATCCGCATCAAGAACATGCTGACGCCCGAACGCTATCGCCGCATCAAATGGGACATGCTGCGCGTTCATCGCCAATACGTGCTGGCCTCCGACAAGCAGACGACCTTCGATTTCTCGCTGATGACTGCTGGCCCCCTGCCAGCCATCCAGTTCGCATCACCTCCCCGCGAGGGTCTGCCGGAGTTGGCGGCTAAAGGCCTTTGAAGCATCGGTTGTCTGCGGGCCGAAGGTCGCTCGGGCGTGCAGCAGTATTTAACGATCATCTCGGCACGAAAAAATACTTAACTTAAAAAACGCAACGATTTCAAACGCGCGGCAGCTTCGGACACATTCTCGCCGTAGTTTGGAAAGGGCTGATTAAGGTTTGCTTTCTATTAACAAGGTCAGATTGACAGCTTGTGTAATGGTCTCGCGTAGCATGCAGTTTTCCCGATCAAATCTTCGATATATCGCTTCCCGCAGCTCTGAAACCGGTTCCGGTGAAAGGCAATCGCCGCAGGATGAAAACCAGACGGAGGCGCACAACGCGCCGCCAACGGCAGGCATCTCCAAGAGCGGCGTCGCGCTCGATCCAGAGACGCTTCCAAGCTGGCAGCAACCATTCGTACTGGGCCGAAATGTCCGTTTCACCCGCACCCCGACGCAGATCCGGCCCGATCGTGACGCCTCGACCAGGCAAAATGCGCATCCTCCGGCATCCGACACCGGATCTTCGCCTGTTGCCGACCTGCAAGACAAGGTCGCGCAAGCGGTGACCGCCATGGCAGCCGACGAAAGCCCGATCGTTGCCGTTCCAGGCCCATATGTGATCCCCGCGCACCTGAACCTGCCGCCGCGCACCGGTTCGCCATTGCGCATTCCGCCCCGCCCACCGCGCGACAAGACGGCGGTCCTGCCCGATGTGTCAGAACTGGCAAGGCGCGCCATCGAACAGCAGTCGCCTCAAGTATCGACAGTTGCTCCGACGCCGACGCCTGCACCTGCCGTTCAAACAGAGCCGACATACCCGAAAATGCCAGAGACAGCTGTCCCCATGCCCCAAACACCAACCGCATCCGCAAAGCCGGCACGGCCGCTGGCCATCATCCCGGATCACCTGCTGTGGGAAATGCTAAGCTCAGGTGCCTCCGAACGCGCCGAAACACGGCCTGCGACGACAACCGCCCAGCCTCGCAGCTTTGCAGGCGATCTGCCAGATATCCCCTCTCCCGGAACACCGTCGCGTCCAAACGAGACTGCGTCGAGGCCGCCCGTGCATTCCTACACTGTCCCCGCCACGGCGCCAAGATTTCCGAGGGTCAAGCCCGCAGCGCCGGCGGTTCAGCATGCTGCCGCCGAAACCGAGAGCACGATTTCCGCCGTTCATCTCTACCGTCAGATCGAACTGCGCCGGACAACCGAACCCTCCTTGGACGTCGCAACAGCTGAAGCCCAGCCAGTTTTGCGCGACGAGATTGGCGAAGCAATTCAAACCGAGATTGCGCCCTTGGAAAGAGTCCCTGCGACGGTTATCCCGAGCAGGCCGGAAGTCGCCAGCCCATCGCCCTCGCCTGCATCCGCAAGGCGCTCACTATCGCCGATGTCTTTCATTCATACAGACGACTATCTCTTCCCGTCCGTCGATCTGTTGCAGCAGGCGCGCTTTGGCCATACCGGTCACATGACCCAGGAAGCACTGGAACAGAGCGCCGGTCTGCTGGAAAGCGTGCTGGAAGACTTCGGCGTCAAGGGCGAGATCATCGATGTGCGTCCGGGGCCTGTGGTCACGCTCTATGAATTCGAGCCGGCGCCCGGCGTCAAATCCTCGCGTGTGATCAACCTTGCAGACGATATCGCCCGCTCCATGTCCTCGGTCTCGGCACGCGTCGCCGTCGTTCCCGGCCGTAATGTCATCGGCATCGAACTGCCCAACAATGAGCGCGAAACGGTTTACCTGCGCGAATTGATTGAAAGTCGCGCCTATGTCGGCACCGAATACCGCCTGCCATTGTGCCTTGGCAAAACCATTGGCGGTGAACCGGTCGTGGCGGAACTTGCCAAGATGCCGCATCTGCTGGTCGCCGGCACCACAGGTTCCGGCAAGTCGGTTGCCATCAATACCATGATCCTGTCGCTGATCTATCATCTGCGGCCCGAAGAATGCCGCCTGATCATGGTCGATCCCAAAATGCTGGAACTCTCGGTCTATGACGGCATCCCGCATCTGCTGACGCCGGTCGTGACCGATCCGAAGAAGGCAGTCCTGGCGCTCAAATGGGCCGTGCGCGAGATGGAAGATCGCTATCGCAAGATGTCGAAGCTCGGCGTGCGCAATATCGACGGCTTCAACGAGCGTGTGGCCGAAGCCCGCGCCAGCGACGAGAAGATCATGCTTTCGGTCCCGGTCGGTTTCGACAAGGGCACCGGCGAACAGATCTTCGAGGAACAGGAACTCGACCTGACGGCACTGCCCTATATCGTTGTCATCGTTGACGAGATGGCCGATCTGATGATGGTCGCCGGCAAGGAAATCGAAGGTGCCATCCAGCGTCTCGCCCAAATGGCCCGTGCCGCCGGTATCCACCTCATCATGGCAACGCAGCGCCCCTCGGTCGACGTCATCACAGGCACGATCAAGGCCAACTTCCCGACCCGTATTTCCTTCCAGGTAACGTCGAAGATCGACAGCCGGACCATCCTTGGTGAACAGGGCGCTGAAAACCTTCTCGGCCAGGGTGACATGTTGCACATGAAGGGTGGCGGCCGCATTGCCCGCGTCCACGGTCCTTTCGTCGCCGACGCAGAAGTCGAAAAGGTTGTTGCCCATCTGAAGACGCAAGGGCAGCCGGCCTATCTCGGCAGCGTGACGGAAGACAGTGACGAGGACATGGAAGACGAAGACGACAGCGCCGTTTTCGACAACACGTCGATGGGTGCCGCCGGCAGTGAAGACGATGGCGACGACCTGTTCGAACGGGCCGTGAAGATCGTCCAGCGCGACAAGAAGTGCTCGACCTCCTATATCCAGCGCCGCCTCTCGATCGGATACAACCGAGCCGCCTCGCTGGTGGAGCGCATGGAAAAGGAAGGTCTGGTTGGCCCCGCCAACCATGTTGGCAAGCGCGAGATCCTCGAACCGCGCGCCCATCATGCCGTCGAGCCGCAAGCGGAAGAATAGCGATACTAGGGCCGGCCTCTCGCCGGCCCTTTTCATTTCAACACGTGCCACGCCCGGCGAGATCTTGCTGCCACCAGATCATGCCCTAGATTGGCGGTGTCACGGCCCCGGACAGCACAATCAGCAAGGACACGTAAATGTCGCCTCAATCCCCAACAGCCACCGATCTGCTTCACTGTCGCTACGGTGCGGATCAGGGAGCGAAGATCGAGCGCCACAACGAGACGGTGGAGGCCATGCTTTCGCACCGCTCCGTCCGCAGCTATCTGCCGGATCCCGTGCCGGAAGACCTGTTGCAACTGGCCATCGCCGCCGCACAGTCGGCACCGACATCCTCCAGCCTGCAGGCCTGGAGCGTCGTGGCTGTGGAGGACGAGGAAAAGCGGAGAAGGCTGGAGCAACTGGCCTCACCCAATCCCCAGATCGTTTCGGCTCCCTTATTTCTCGTCTGGATCGCCGATCTTTCGCGGCTTCGCATCATTAGCCAGTCAAACGGCAGGAGCGGAGAAGGCCTCGATTATCTGGAGAGCTTTCTCGTTGCCAGCATTGACGCGACGCTGGCCGCCCAGAACGCGCTTGTTGCCTTCGAATCCTTCGGACTTGGCACATGCTATATCGGCGGCATGCGCAATCATCCGTCCGAGGTCGCGGAACTGCTGGGCCTGCCCCCGGAAAGCATGGCGGTGTTCGGCATGACTGTCGGCTACCCGGACCCGGCGATCAAGACTGCGGTGAAACCGAGACTCCCACAATCGCTCGTCCTGCATCGGGAACACTATCGGTCCGGGGCTGTCGAACGGGATTTAGACGGCTATGACGAGACCATGCGTGCCTTCCAGAGCGCCCAGGATATGGCTGTTCGCGGCTGGACAAAGGTCGTCGCCAACCGTATTGGCGATGCGCAGTCGCTGCACGGTCGGCACCTCTTGTCCGCGATCATGCGGCGAATGGGTTTCAAGATTAGGTAGCGAGGCGACTGCAAGAGCCCTGCCGCAAGCCCCGATCGGCAGGCAACTTGCAAACCACCGCTTGGCGGTCACCACGGCGTTCCCCCGTCTCATATCGGGGTGCCGCACGCGCATCTAACGAAGAGTTGACCACACCAAGCACCTCCGATTGCGGCGTTTGTAACGTTGAGACCTTAGATCTCGATGAGAGCATACCGAAATGGAGGAAAAGATGACCAGCAGACGAACCAGCCTATGGCACAGCGCAGCCGCGGCCACCATAGCCTCAATACTCGTATCCGGCACCGTCGTTATGACGACCACGGCAGCGCTCGCCCAGTCCATCAATGCCGGCGACCGCCAGCCCGTGTCGGAATTGCCCTTTACCGTCACTGAGGTCGGCGAGTTCGACACACCCTGGTCGATCGCCTTTCTGCCGGATGGCCGTATGCTGGTCACGGAAAAGCCCGGCGCGATGTATCTGGTCACCCAGGACGGCGGCAAGATTGAAGTCGAAGGCATGCCGCAAGTCAGCTATTCCGGCCAGATAGGCATGCTCGATGTCGCACCGGCGCCGAGCTTCGCCGACGACAACAAGATCTATATTTCGTATGTCGGACCGGGCGAAGGCGGCAGCATTCTGGAACTGGCCACGGCGACACTTTCCGAAAGCGGCGGCAAGGCATCCCTTGTCGATCTCAATGTCATCTTCCGCCAGACACCGCCGGGCGGTCGCGGCCAACCGGGCGGCATCATCGCTTTCTCGCCCGACAATCAGCATCTTTTTCTCTCGACCGGCGACCGCATGGTACCGGATCGGGCGCAAGACCCGGATGACACCGCCGGCAAGATACTCAGACTGAACCTTGACGGCTCCACACCGGACGACAACCCGAACGCCGACAAGGGTGGCGTCCAAGCCATGACCTGGAGCATGGGCCACCGCAACCCCTACGGCCTCGCCTTCGCACCCGACGGTCGTCTCTGGGAACACGAGATGGGGCCAAAGGGCGGGGACGAGTTCAACCTGATCGAGGCAGGCAAGAATTATGGCTGGCCGGAGGTCTCGAACGGCAGCCAATATAGCGGCACCCCGATTCCTGACCATTCGACGCGTCCGGAATTTGCGGCACCGCCGCTTTACTGGACGCCGGTGATCGCGCCAGCCGGCCTGACATTCTACGAGGGCGACATGTTCCCTGAGTGGAATGGCTCTGCCCTGATCGGTGGTCTGGCCGCCACCACATTGGTGCGCGTGGCCTTCGACGGCAGCGGCAATCCCGACGAGGCCGAACGCTATGACATGGAGGCCCGTATCCGTGACGTCGCGGTAGGGCCGGACGGTGCAGTCTGGCTGGCCGTCGATGACAGCCCGGCCCCACTCCTGAAGCTCACGCCGAAAGCCGAGTGAGCCAGACGGGGCAATAAACAAAGCCGGGGCGCGTGGCACCCCGGCTTTTCTTCCTTCTGCAGAACGGATCAAACGTAACGATTGACCACGTTTTCCAGATATTCCTGACGACCCGACTTTGGCTCGGGATTGATGTTGTCCTTCTCGACCTTCGCCGCGATCTCTTCCAGTGTGTATTCACCGCGCAGCATCTTCTGGGCCTCCGCCGAGTTCCAGCCGGCATAACGCTCGTCGAGTGGCTTCTGCAGAGCGCCGTCCTCCACCATCTTCGCAGCCGCTTTCAGGCCACGGGCGCAGCAATCCATGCCACCGATATGGCCAATCAGCAGGTCTTCGGCATCGATGGACTGGCGACGAAGCTTGGCGTCGAAATTGGTGCCCCCGGAGGTAAATCCGCCGGCCTGCAGCACCTGGTAATAGGCAAGCGCCATTTCCGGGACATTGTTGGGGAACTGGTCCGTGTCCCAGCCCGACTGGTAGTCATTGCGGTTCATGTCGATCGAGCCGAATATGCCGAGCGCATTGGCAAGTGCCAGTTCATGCTCGAAGGTGTGCCCCGCCAGGATTGCATGGCCCTGCTCGATGTTCATCTTCACTTCGTTTTCGAGGCCATACTTCTTGAGGAAACCATAGACCGTTGCAACGTCGTAGTCATACTGGTGCTTGGTCGGCTCCTGCGGCTTGGGCTCGACAAGGATTGCGCCCTTGAAACCGATCTTGTGCTTGTACTCGACCACCATGTGCAGCATGCGCGCCATCTGGTCGAACTCGCGCTTGAGATCGGTGTTGAGCAGCGTTTCATAACCTTCGCGACCGCCCCATAGCACGTAGTTCTCGCCGCCCAGCTTCATGGTGGCATCCATGCAGGTCTTGATGGTGGCAGCCGAATAGGCAAATACATCCGGATCCGGATTGGTCGATGCGCCGGACATGAAGCGGCGGTTGGAAAACAGGTTGGCCGTGCCCCACAGAAGCTTGACGCCGGTCTCTTCCTGCTTCTGGGCAAAGTAGTCGACGATCTCGTTGAGGTTCCTGGTGTTCTCGGCAAAGGTCTTGCCTTCCGGCCGAACATCGGCATCGTGGAAGCAGTAATAGGGCGACCCCAAGAGCTGGAACATCTCGAAGGCCACGTCGGCTTTCAGCTTTGCCTTGTCCATCTCGCCATCATACCAGGGTCGGTCGAAGGTGCGCCCACCAAAGGGATCGCCGCCCTCCCAGGCAAAGGAATGCCAATAGGCAACGGCAAAGCGCAGATGATCTTCCATGCGCTTGCCCATGACGATTTCGTCCGGGTTGTAATGACGAAAGGCCAGCGGATTGGTGCTGTCAGGGCCTTCATACTTGATCTTGGAAATGTTGCCGAAAAATCCTGTCGACATGGATGACTCCTCCTTGTGTGTCGAAATTTGAAACTGGGTGAAACTGCCCTCCCTACCCCTCCCGACAAGGGAGAGGAAATTTGCCTCCGCCTCACCCGCTGCCTAAAGCATGCGGGCCAGGCATGGTGTCTCCCCTTGTGGAAGAGATGGCTGACAAACCAGAGGGGATCTAGAAAATTCACATCCCCTTGAGCGCTGGATAAAATGCCCGGTAACGGCCATAGGCCTCCGCATAGGCATCTGAAAGCGCCGAGACCGGCTCAACCGTCTCAGCGGTCTGAGGTGCCGCACACACGGCTACCGGATCAGCACCGGTTGCTGCGATCAGGCCAAGACGGGCAGCGCCGAATGCTGCGCCGAAATCGCCATCCGCTGGAATATCGACCGGAATGCCAAGAGCGGTCGCAATCGAAGACAGCCAGTACCGCGAGCGTGACCCGCCTCCGATGGCCGTCACGCGCTGGATGCTGGTGCCAGCGGATTTCAGGGCCTCAAGATTGTCACGAATGGCAAAGGTCACACCTTCCAGCACAGCCTGCGTCATCGCCGGTCTGCCGGACTCGTGGCCGAGCCCCATGAAGGCACCGCGGATCTGCGCGTCATTGTGGGGGGTCCGCTCACCGGAGAGATAAGGCAGGAAGGTCACGCTGCCGGGCGCCTTGAGATCGTTGCCCAGTTCGGTTGTCAGATCGCCGGCACCTCTGTCGGTCACGCCGGAAAGCCAGTTGAGCGCATCGGACGCAGACAGAATAACGCCCATCTGGTGCCAGGTCTGCGGCAGCGCATGGCAGAAGGCGTGGACTGCACTTTCCGGTTTTGGCAGATAGGATGCGTTGGCCGCAAAGAGCACACCGGAGGTGCCAAGCGACACAAAGGCATTGCCTTCCGCCACCGTGCCCATACCGCAGGCAGAGGCTGCATTGTCGCCGGCACCGCCAGCGATCACCACTTTATCGCCCATGCCCCACTCAGCGGCAAGCTCGGCCCGAAGCGTGCCGGCCTGTTCGGTGCCCTCGACCAGACCCGGCATCTGGCCTTCAACCAGATCCGTCGCATCAAGCAACTCGTCGGACCATTTGCGCGCGCCGGTATCAAGCCAGGAAGTGCCGGCAGAGTCCGACATTTCAGACAAATGCTCGCCCGAAAGCCAAAGCCGCAGATAATCCTTCGGCAGCAATACCTTGGCCACAGCCTCAAACGCCTCAGGCTCGTTATTGCGCACCCAGACGAGCTTCGGTGCAGTAAAGCCCGGAAAAACGATATTGCCGGTCAGCTTGCGAAAGATCGGATTGGCATCCAGCTCGGCTGCCTCTTTCCAGGATCGCGTGTCATTCCAAAGAATGCAGGGGCGGATGACCTCGTCGGAAGAATCGACCAGCGTCGCGCCGTGCATATGGCCGGAAAGGCCAATGCCCTTCACCGCTGCCAGTTCCTTGGCGAAGTTCTGCTTGAGGCTGGCAACAGCGTCCTTGGTTGCCTTGATCCACCAGGCAGGGTCCTGCTCCGACCAGCCGGGATGCGGGCGACTGACGTCGAGTGTGCCGTTGCCGACGCCAACGACCCGCTGATCCCCATCGATCAGCATCGCCTTCACGCCTGACGTGCCAAGATCCAGTCCAAGATACATGCCTTACTCCCTAATTTGTCTTTGCCCTTACGGCAGATTGTCTCTCAAGAAGATGTCGAGGCGAATGCGCTCTTGCGCTGCCACGATCTGAAGATTGTCGGCTTTCGCCGTGAGCACGCGAATGGCGCTGCGAATTTCATGGCCAGGATCCTGGTTCAGCACCGCATCGATGACGCCGCTCTTCAGTGCTTCGCGCGTGGTATTGGTCAACTCGTGGACGATGACGGAAATATGTTCGCCTTCGCTACGCGCCGATATTGCCCTTACAAGACCGCGATTACCGGCACCCAGGCTGTAAAGACCCAGAATATTGCGATGTTCGCCAAGCGCTGAGGACACCATCCGCTCGGCCCGCTCGGGCTCGTCCCAGCCTTCGAGAATTGGCAGGATATTAAGCTTTGGAAACTCCGTATTGAGGACGGCTGAGAAACCTTCCAGACGTTCGCGATGGTCACGTACCAGCATGGAACCGGCCAGCACCGCGACCGATCCACGGCGGTCTCGCAAAAATCGTCCGAGTAGGCTGGCCGCTGTTCGGCCGGCCGCCAGATTGTCGATGCCGGCATAATGCACCCGTTTGGAGCCGAGAAGATCGGAAACGAGGGTAACGCAGGCGATACCCTGTTCCGCCAGACGGTCGATCGCGGCTGCGACGACGGGCGACTCCACCGCCACGAGCGCCACGCCATCGGGCCTTTCTTCGGCAAGTCCATCCAGGATGGCTGCAAGCGACTTGGCATCGAAGGCACGGACATCGACGATGCGGATCGACGTTCGTTCGAACTTTGCCCGCTGTGCCGCTTCCATTGCTTCGGCTCTCAGCGCCTCCATGAAGGAATTATTGCCGGTCGGCAAAATCAGAACGAAGGAATAGCTGCGGCTCTTCGCCAGATTGGCGGCATTCACGTCGCGCACGAAACCCAGCGCCGAAATCGACTCCTCGACCTTGACCCTTGTGACTTCTCGCACGCCCGGACGGTCGTTCAAGACACGGTCAACCGTTGCCAGGCTCACGCCGGCATGGGCCGCAATATCATGCACCGTTGGTTTCATGTCTCCTCCGGCGCACACCTGTAACGAAGTTTTTGAGGTACGTAAATCAAAAATCTGCAAATGCGCAGAGTGAGACTGATCCAGCGCTTTCGCAAGCAAACAAGCCGCCGCCCCTCAGGGGGACGACGGCTTGCTTGCAGGCGGTGGATAGCGTGGGATACGTGCGCGCGGTCAGTGGCCTCCGCCACCCGACGCACTGCCCTGCGGCGCCGGCTTGTCGATGAAGGAGACGCCGAGGATCATCAGCGAGAACAGCACCGTCAAAAGCAGAAACACATCCGAGAAAGACATGACGACGGCCTGCTGCGTGACCATGCCGACCATCTTCTTGATGGCGATGGTCGGACCGTCCATGCCAAGCGCATTGAATTTGTTGGTCAGGTCGGTCAGCATGTTTTCTGCAGCGGGCTTGCCCCATTCCACGCCTTCGCGCAGACGCTGGTAATGCACATCCTGACGCGTGGTCAAAATCGTATTGATGATCGCCAGACCGACAGCCCCGCCGAGGTTACGCGTGAGGTTGAAAAGCCCCGACGCACCGCGGATCTTTTGTGGAGACAGGGTGCCAAGCGCAATATTGTTGATCGGCACCATGCACATCATCAGGCCAAAGCCACGCAGGATCTGGGGAATGAAGAGCTCCCAGAAATCCCAGTCAGCGGTAATACCGGTCATCAGATAGGTGCCGGCAGCAAAGCTGACAAAGCCGATCGCCATCATCAAGCGCAAATCGAGAAGGGACGCCAACCGACCCGCAATCGGCGCAGTCATGAACATGGCGAGACCGGAGACGAACATGGTCTCCCCGATCATCAACGCATCATAACCGCGGATAGCGCTCAGATAGACGGGATAGATATAGGTCAAGCCATACAGACCAATTCCCATCACGAAGGAGAATATCGATCCGAAGGTGAAGTTGCGGTTGGCAAAAGCGGTCAGATCGACGACCGGAAAATCCACGGTAAAAGCCCGGTAGAAGAAAATGATGCAACCGATCGCCGATGCGATTGCGGCCAGCATAATCATTTCATCGTTGAACCAGCCATTGGCATTGCCCTCTTCCAGAACATATTCCAGCGCGCCAAGGAAGATCGCCATTGCTGCCAGACCCCACCAGTCGAACCGTTTGAAGAGCTTCAGGTCGGGTTTGTCGAAGTCGATGAAATTATACGTGACGATGGTCACGATGATCCCCGGCACGATATTGACGAGGAACAGCCAGTGCCAGGAAAATGCATTGGACAGATAGCCGCCGACGGTCGGGCCGATGGTAGGCGCCAGCGTGGCAATCAGGCCGATGATCGGCGAGACGATATTGCGCTTGGACGGCGGGAAGATCGTGAAGGCAGCAGCAAACACCGAAGGGATCATGCCACCGCCGATAAAACCCTGGATCGCCCGGTAGACGATCATCTGGTCGATATTGGTCGCTGTCGCGGCCAGCGCGCTCGCCGCGGTAAAACCGGCAGCCGAAAACGCAAAGAGGTAGCGCGTCGAGACGATGCGCGCCAGGGTGCCCGACAGAGGGATCATGATCACCTCGGCGATCAGATAGGAAGTCTGCACCCAGGCGATCTCGTCGGATCCGGCCGACAGGCCTGCCTGGATTTCAGATAGTGAGGCCGAGACGATCTGGATGTCGAGGATCGACATGAACATGCCAAGCACCATCGCGAAGAAGGCAATCAGCTTGCGTGGATCCATAGCTTCGTCGGCAGGCGCGGTCGATGCCACGCCCGCAGCAGGATTAGCAGTCTCAGCCATGACTGACCTCTTTACTCGGTCGCGCTTTTCGGAGCCGTCCGCTTGTCGACATCGACAACCACGCTCAGGCCCGCCCGCAGACGACCGCTTTCAAGCGCTTCCTTAGGCAGAGAAATGCGAACAGGAATGCGCTGAATGATCTTTGTGAAGTTGCCGGTGGCGTTTTCGGGTGGCAACAGAGAGAAGACCGAACCGGACGCTGGCGAGATTGACTCGACCGTTCCCTCAATCGGATCGTCTCGATAGGCGTCGGCCACAACTCTCACCTTTGAACCCGGCACCAGACCGTCAAGCTGTGTTTCCTTGAAGTTCGCAGCGACATACAAATCTTCGGTCGGCACAAGCGCCATCAACTGATGGCCACTGGAGACAAGATCGCCGATCTGGACGGAGCGATTGCCGACAATGCCGTTATAGGGCGCCTTCAAAACCGTGAAATCGAGATTGCGCTCTGCTTGCTGCAGCGAAATTTCCGCGGAGTGCACGGATGCTTCGGCCTCGGCGCGCTGCGCCTTAAAAACAGCAATCTGCGCTTCGGCAGATGCGATATTGGCGTCAGCTCCGGTGACATTGGCCTTTGCTTGGGCAAGCGTCGACTTCGCACTGTCGAGATCGGCTGTCGAGACAACCTTCTGCTTCTGCAGATTGGTGACACGGTCGAAGGACAGCTGTGCCAGGTCAAGGCTGGCGTCGGATGCTTCTCTCTGAGCCTTGGCCTGCGCAAGCGCTGCATCGCCGCCCTTGATCTGGGCGTCGATACGATCAACGGTCAGCTGCGCGCTATTCAGCTGCGCCTTGGCCTGTTCCACAGCAATCTTGTAGTCGCCATCATCGAGAGTAACGAGAACATCGCCCTTTTTGACGTGCTGGTTATCCTGCACGGCAACCGATGCGACATATCCGGACACCTTCGGCGAGATCTCGGCGATATCTCCCTGTATATAGGCGTCATCGGTCGAGATCTGGAAACGATAGTCGGTAAACCAGTTATAGCCATACCAGCCAGCGCCACCGAGAAGCGCGATAACGATGACCGGCATGATCAGGCTGCTACGCTTTTTCTTGGCCGGCGCTGCCGGCTGCTTCGCCTGAACCGTCGTCTGATCGACGGGCGCGCCGGCATCGGCCCGGGCCGCATCGTTTTGGACGTTATCCGTTTGATCGACAGTCTCAACTGCGCTCACGGGACGAATTGCGGCATTTCTGTTGTTGATGGACATGATCTCGGACCAATTGAGGAGAAACTAATTCGAACTAAACCGTTCGGTTCGATTGACATAGTCATATTACTCGCCCATATCAAGCATTATCTAATTGAAACGTTCCAAAAAGTTAACGAACGAGTATCCAATGAGCGGAATACCAAAAAAAGCCAATCCCGACGCCTCGCAGGACAAGCCTTCGCAAGGGCAAGGCCGCTATGCAGCGGGCGAGGATCCGGTCAAGCGCGAGCAGATACTCGACGGTGCGAAATCCGTCTTCATGCGACTTGGCTTCGATGCCGCAAGCATGAACGACGTGACACGAGAGGCGGGTGTTTCGAAAGGAACCGTCTACGTCTATTTCAGCAGCAAGGAAGAACTTTTCGCTGCATTGATCAATCGCGAGAAGAGCTTGTTCAGCATGAAGCTGCGCGACGTGATAGCGGAAAGCAACGATGTGGCCGATGCTCTCTACCAGTTCGGAATAACCTTCGTCACACAGATGACAGGCACCGGAATGGTCCCGGCCATGCGCACCTTGCTGGGCGTGATCGACCGGATGCCCGGCCTATGCAAAAACTTCTTCGCGGCCTCGCCGATCAATGCAGTGACGGTTCTGATAGAATTTTTTAATCGGCCCGATGTCAAGGCGCGCCTGGATATCGACGACAGGGAGCTTGCAGCACGCCAGTTCATCGACGCCTGCAGCGCGACATTTTTCAAAAGCCGCCTTTTGGATGAGATTTTGGCCACTCCGCCTGACAAAGAAGTGCATCGCTATGTGTCGCGGGCGGTAGACATGTTCATGCGGTTCTATACCCGCAAGCCCTGACGCAGGCTGCGCTCGGCCACGTTGCCGCGACATCGCCTTTGCACCTTAAGTAATCCATGCTAGATCCGTGCGACAAGCAACCGGATCGGATTTCATGCAGGATATTGTGCTCCTTGTTCAAGACCCTGCTGCGTGGATAGCGCTTCTGACGCTCGTCGTTATGGAAGTCGTGCTCGGCATCGACAATCTGGTCTTTATCTCCATCCTCACCAACAAGCTGCCCGAAGCACAGCGCGTGCCAGCCAGGCGCGTCGGCATTGGTCTTGCTCTGGTGTTAAGGCTTCTTCTGCTGGGAACGGTCGCCTGGATTGTTCAACTGACAGCACCCCTGTTCACGGCCTTTGGTCATGGCTATTCCTGGAAGGACCTGATCCTCATTGCAGGCGGACTGTTCCTCGTCTGGAAGGCCACCAAGGAAATACACCACAATGTCGATCCGGAAGACGACAAGGAAGATTTCATCGCCTCCTCGGCCACGACCACACTGACTGCGGCCATCGGCCAGATCCTCATTCTTGACCTGGTCTTCTCCGTCGACAGCATCATTACGGCCGTCGGCATGACCGATCATTTACCGATCATGGTCACGTCGGTCATCGTCGCCGTCACCGTCATGCTGGTTGCTGCAACGCCGCTTGCCAACTTCATTGAAAAGAACCCGACGATCGTCATGCTCGCGCTCGGCTTCCTGCTGATGATCGGTATGACGCTGATCGCCGATGGCATGGGCTTCCATGTGCCCAAGGGCTACATCTATGCAGCCATGGCCTTTTCCGGTCTGGTGGAAGGGCTCAATATGCTCGCACGCCGCAAACGCCGCTCTGACAAATCGAGACAGTAAGCTGACCCAAAAAGAGAAAAGCCTGCATTGGCGGATGCAGGCTTTTCAGGGCGGGGACTTTGGGTATAGGTGTCGCCGATAGTCCAAGTGGGGGGCTCTCGACTACCGCTTCCTTGAACACGAAGAAAAACAGGATGACGAAACGCCGTCTTGATTTTCACCGTCTTCGCAGTTGCGACCGGCAACACACTGAGCAGATAATGCGGGTGCGAAAAAAAGGTTCCGGGAAAAATGAGATTTTTTTCAAGAGCACGTTTTTTTGCTCGTTGAAGGCAATCCGCAAAGGCACCGTTGCGGCGCTTTCCCTTGACGTACCCCCTTGAATGTGGCCTAAGGCCAGCCGAACGGAAGAGCGCGGAAAAGCCGCCATTTGCTTGCCGCCTGCTCCGCAATTCAACCGATTTCCCGCGACCTTTGGCACTGCCTCTGTGTTGCCCGCACGTCAGCAAGAGCAAAAACCCATGACCACTTCCGGCGTCCGCGTCCGTATCGCACCCTCTCCCACAGGCGAACCGCATGTCGGCACCGCCTATATCGCTCTGTTCAACTATCTCTTCGCCAAGAAACACGGCGGCGAATTCATCCTGCGTATCGAAGACACCGATGCAACACGCTCCACGCTCGAATTCGAGCAGAAGGTGCTGGATGCATTGAAGTGGTGCGGTCTCGACTGGAAGGAAGGCCCGGACGTCGGCGGCCCCTACGGTCCCTACCGCCAGTCCGACCGCAAGGATCTTTACCAGCCCTATGCGCAGGAGCTGCTCGACAAGGGTCATGCCTTCCGTTGCTTCTGCACCCCGGAACGTCTGGAGCAGATGCGCGACGCCCAGCGTGCCGCCGGCAAGGCACCCAAATACGACGGCTTCTGCCTACATTTGAAGGCGGAAGAAGTGACCGCCAAGATGGAAGCGGGCGAAAGCTCCGTCATCCGCATGAAGATCCCGACCGAAGGATCCTGCGACTTTACCGATGGCGTCTATGGTCCGGTCTCGATCCCGTATGACTCTGTCGACATGCAGGTTCTGGTCAAGGGCGACGGCATGCCGACCTATCACATGGCCAATGTTATCGACGACCATGCGATGAAGATCACCCATGTCGCCCGCGGCGAGGAGTGGCTGTCGTCTGTGCCCAAGCACATCCTGCTCTACCGGTATTTCGGCTGGCAGGAACCGACCTTCATGCACCTGTCGCTGATGCGCAATGCCGACAAGTCGAAGTTGTCGAAGCGCAAGAACCCGACATCGATTTCCTACTATTCGGCGCTCGGCTATCTGCCGGAAGCACTGATGAACTTCCTCGGCCTGTTCTTCATGCAGATCGGTGAAGGCGAGGAAGTGCTGGATATGGAGGAACTGGCCGCTCAGTTCGATCCCGAAAATCTCTCCAAGGCCGGTGCCATCTTCGACATCCAGAAACTCGACTGGCTGAACGGCCGCTGGCTGCGCGAAAGGCTCTCCGAAGAGGAGTTCATCTCCCGCACGCTCAACTGGGCGATGGAGAATGAACGCCTGAAGGCCGGCCTGAAGCTCTCGCAGTCGCGCATCTCCAAGCTGGGCGAGATCCCGAACCTGGCCGGCTTCCTTCTGCAGTCCGATATGGAGCCGAAGCCGGAAGCCTTTGCCGCGCTCAAGAAGACCTCGCCGGAAGAAACGCTGGAGATCTTGAAGGCCGTCCAGCCGGCGCTGGAAAAGCTGATCGAGTGGAATGTCGAGACGATCGAGCAGTGCCTGCGCGAGCTCTCCGAAGAAATGGACAAGAAGCTGCGCATCGTCGTTGCTCCACTCTTCGTCGCCATGTCCGGCACCTCGCGCTCGCTGCCACTGTTTGACAGCATGGACATCCTCGGCCGCTCGGTCGTGCGCCAGCGCTTGAAGACCGCCGAAAAGGTCGTGGCCGCAATGGTGGCCGCGCAGTAAAAAAGCCCCTCCCCACAAGGGCAGGGCCAGACAGAACCAGCCGCGAAGGCAGCGCTGGAACGCAAACGAGACAATTGCCCGATAGGCGAGACCGATATGACCGACCAGAAGACAGACACCGCACTTTCCTCCGACCCGACAGAGGTCCGCCGTCAGAAACTCGCCCAGTTGCGCGAGAAGATCGGCGACGTTTATCCGGCCCATTTTCACCGCACCATCACCAATGCGGAACTGGCGGAGAAATATGCGGATCTCGCAGACGACACCGAAACCGGTGACGTCGTGACCATTGCCGGCCGCGTCTTTTCCGCGCGCAATTCGGGCATGTTCATCGATCTTCGCGACGCCTCGGGCAAGATCCAGGTCTTCTCCCACAAGGACACCACACCTGAGGAAGCCCGCGAACTGCTGCCGATGATCGATCTCGGTGACATCATAGGCGTGACCGGCGTCGTGCGCCGCACCAAGCGGGGCGAACTGACGGTCAACGCCCAGAAAATCACCATGCTGACCAAGACGCTTCTTCCGATGCCGGAGAAGTGGAACGGCATTGCCGACGTCGAAATCCGCTATCGCAAGCGCCACCTCGACATCCTCAGCAATGACGACTCCAAGCTGCGCTTCCAGCAGCGCTCGCAGATCATCTCCGGCGTGCGTCGCTTCATGGAAGACGACGGCTTCATGGAAGTCGAAACGCCGATGCTGCATTCGGTCTATGGCGGTGCCTCGGCCGATCCGTTCAAGACCCACCACAATACGCTGAAGCAGGACATGTATCTGCGTATCGCGCCGGAACTGTTTTTGAAGCGCACGCTGGTCTCGGGCCTCACCGACAAGGTGTTCGAGGTCAACCGCAACTTCCGCAACGAAGGCGTCTCCACCCGGCACAATCCTGAATTCACCATGATGGAATGCTACTGGGCCTATGCCGACTACGAGGACATCATGGATCTCGTCGAGCGGCTGTTCGAGAGCCTGGCGATCAAGATCCACGGCTCTTCCGAATTTGCCTATGGCGAACACCAGATCTCGTTCAAGGGTCCCTTCAAGCGCGTGCCGATGCCCGAAGCCGTCAAGGACGTGACCGGCATCGATTTCCTTGCGATGAAGACGGATGAAGAAGCCCGCGCTGCCGCCAAGGCCGCCGGCTTCGAGGTCGAGAAGGACTGGACCTGGGGCGAATGCCTTGCCTTCATCTTCGAGGAAAAGGTCGAAGGCACGCTGATCCAGCCGAGCCACGTCACGCATTTCCCCAAGGACATCTCGCCCTTTGCCAAGGAAGTGCCGGGCGAACCGCGCCTGGTCGAGCGCTTCGAGACCTATTGCAACGCCTGGGAACTGGGCAATGCCTTCTCCGAACTGAATGATCCGGAAGAACAGCGCCGCCGCATGGTGGATCAGCTGGAACAGGCTCATGCCCGCGGCGAGACGGAAAAGCAGCTCGACGACGAATTCCTCGACGCCATCGATCAGGGCATGCCGCCCGCCGGCGGTCTCGGCATTGGCGTCGACCGCCTGATCATGCTCTTGACCAATGCGCCGTCGATCCGCGACGTGATCCTCTTCCCGGCACGCCGCGCCAGGGACTGAGTTCGCCACAGCATGCTGAACTGAAAAAGGCTTCTTCCCGTCGGGAAGAAGCCTTTTTTGTTGGATCATGAGGGCGTGTAAAATGCCGTGCAGAGCCTTCAGTGACCCGAGTCTGCGGTCGCCTCGTCATGAGCGGAATTGCTCGCCTTGGGCGGTAGATAATCGGAATCTTCTGCCGGGACGTCAGGAGTCGAGGGCTCATTATGCGCCGTATCGTCCGACAGCTTTTCGGCATCGGCCGCGGCCTTACGCTTCAGCTTGGCGAGCCAGGCCGCTCCCGCTTGATCCGCGTCACCGCCAGCTTCCGGCACATCCTTAGCCATCACTTCTTCCGGAAGCTCACCCTCATGGTCGCCGCTATTGCTCCAGACCATATCTTTCAATGAACCGAGCCAACCCTTGCCGTCCTCGGCAGCAGGTTCGGCGTCATGACCGGTATCTGCAGCCTTAGCTTCTTCGACGGGTGCCTCTGCATCGCTCACGGTTGGGTGGTCATTGGCTTCCGCGGGCTGCTCGTGGCCGCTGGATGGCTCTCCATGGGCAGTTTCACCATGCGCCGTTTCGCCATGAGGAGACTTCTCAATTGACACACCCTGAGCATCACCATGCGGCACCGTGCCATGATCGGCCGGAGCCTCACCATGGGCCACCGGCGCAGCACCCTCTGATCCGTCTACCCCATGCGCTTCAGCCGGAGCGTCCTCTCCGCCAAAAACCATGCCCTTGATCGATGCGAACCATCCGCCGCTTTCCGCTGGCGCAGGTTCACCATGGGAGGCGTCAACCTCATGGCCGCCTTCGGCGGGTGCAGCGTCCCCATGGCCGCTGTCCGTGGCGTGACCATCGCTTTCGCCATGGCCGGCGCCCGCATCTTCTCCGTGCCCTGCAGCTTCACCGTGACCCGCCGCTGCCTCACCATGTCCGGCAGGTGCTTCGCCGTGGCCTGCCACCGCACCATGGTCACCCTCGGTCTCGACCTCGGGCTTGATGCAATCGGTACGATCGTCAAGCTTGGCAAACAGCGCGTCGATCTCTGCCTCCGGTAGCGACAGACGCTCGCCATAAAACTGGCCATCGGCGCTGGCCTGTTTGTCGACGAAACGCGCGGTCAGTTTTTCCGTACCGGCTTCTTCCGGCACTTTGCTGGGGTCGGGAATATAGACAACATCGGCACCGATTGCGCGGCCACGCATGCCGGCGCGGTCTGTCGGACCATTCTTGTCGAGAACCACGACTTGAACGAGATCCGGTTTCTCGGCTTCATAGACGGCAGCGGCCACACGCAAGGCGGTCTTGACCCGCGCCAGACCGTCACCTGGCTCGGTCGACACATATTTGCGGATCCAAAAGCGGTCTTTCTTGGTAATCTGGACGGTCTTGATCTCAGTGCAGGCCATGCCATTCAATTCGGCATAGGATGGACCAAGCAATGTGTCGGCACCGATAAACACGGCAGCAGCGCCGGTGCCGCCCAGCAGCACCAGAACGCCTCCGACAACAATGACCAGTTTCCGGGACAGATGAATGCGCCCGAAAAGACCCTTTACGCTGGGCATACCCAATTGAGGCCACTCCACTGATTTACGCTATACTTGGCGCAGACCCTGACAGCTTTCTCTTGAGGAAGGTTTAACCTGCGGACTGATGAGCACACTCCCCGTCTGCTTTTTTGGCACAACTCGAGTTTTCGCTTTTGCGAACCGCTCGCAACTGACTTGACAACACAGAAATTGGGCATAGGTTAAATGCAAATAAGTCGCAAAAGCGGAGAAATGCATGCCCAGACTGCTGGCGATCCTGTTTGCTCTCGCCACCTGCATCACGCCCTTGAAGGCACAGGCCACTGAGCGGCTGAAGGTCATCACCACCTTCACCGTGATCGCTGATATGGCAAAGAATGTGGCGGGGGACGCAGCCGACGTCGACAGCCTTCTGAAACCCGATGCGGAAATTCATAACTACCAACCGACGCCCCGCGATATCCTGAAGGCAAGCGGCGCAGGTCTGGTCCTGTGGAACGGGCTGAACCTCGAGCGCTGGTTTGAAAAGTTCCTTACCAATCTGCGGGACGTGCCAAGCGCCGTCGTCAGTGACGGCATAGATCCGATGAGCATTTCCGGCGGCGCCTATGATGGCAAGCCCAATCCGCATGCCTGGATGTCTCCCGACAATGCCGTGATCTATGTCGACAACATACGCAAGGCGCTCAGCGATGCCGACCCGGCCAATGCCGACACATATGCTGCCAATGCCAAGGCCTACACGGCCAGGATCAAGGCTGAGATCGATCCGCTCAAACAGGCGATTGACAGCCTGCCGCAAGATCGCCGCTGGCTGGCGACCAGCGAAGGGGCCTTCTCCTATCTTGCACGAGATCTGGGTTTGAGAGAACTATTCCTCTGGCCGATCAACGCCGACAGCCAGGGCACCCCCCAGCAGGTCCGCGCCATCATCGACGCCATGCGCGAACACGAGGTCGTCGCCATCTTCTCCGAAAGTACCGTTTCCGACAAGCCGGCCCGGCAGGTCGCATCCGAAACCGGTGCCCGCTATGGCGGAGTGCTCTATGTGGATTCACTCAGCAGCGAAGACGGACCTGTACCGACCTATATTGACCTCCTCAAGGTGACCGTCTCGACGATCGTGAAAGGTCTGTCGCAATGATCATGTCCGGGGGGACGCGCAAGAAGGGCGCGGGGCTATCGGTTAGCAAAATCTCCGTGACCTACCGCAATGGACACACGGCGCTGAAAAATGCGAGCTTTTCGATACCGAATGGAACCATAACTGCACTCGTCGGTGTGAATGGTGCCGGCAAGTCGACCCTGTTCAAGGCCATCATGGGCTTTGTGCCGCTGGCCGAAGGGGCAATCTCCATTCTCGGCATGCCGGTACGAGAAGCACTCGCCAAAAATCTCATCGCCTATGTTCCGCAAAGCGAAGAGGTGGACTGGAATTTCCCGGTCCTTGTCGAGGATGTCGTGATGATGGGGCGCTACGGCCATATGAACTTCATGCGCATCCCCGGCAAGCGCGACCGTGCTCTGGTCGATGACGCCCTCAAGCGCGTCGGCATGATCGACTATCGCAAACGCCAGATCGGCGAATTGTCCGGCGGCCAGCGCAAGCGCGTGTTTCTGGCACGGGCGCTGGCACAGGAAGGCCAGGTGATCCTGCTCGACGAGCCGTTTACCGGGGTCGACGTCACCACCGAAGAGCAGATTATCGCATTGCTGGGTGAACTGCGCCGCGAGGGTCGGATCATGCTGGTCTCGACCCACAATCTCGGCAGCGTCCCGGATTTCTGCGACCGCACCGTCTTCGTCAAGGGGACCGTCCTGGCCGCCGGTTTGACCGCTGACACCTTCACCGAAGAGAACCTGAAGAATGCCTTCGGCGGCGTGCTGCGTCATTTCGTTCTCGGCGGTCGCGACTTGCACGACGATGCTGACCGGCGCGAACTGACGGTCATCACCGACGACGAACGCCCCTTCGTGATCTACGGCGAACCGCGCACTGGTGAGGGGAACAATGAGCGTTCTTCTTGAGCCCTTCAGCTATCAATATATGGTCAATGCCATCTGGGTCAGTGCGCTGGTCGGTGGCGTCTGCGGCTTTCTCTCCGCCTATCTGATGCTCAAGGGCTGGTCGCTGATTGGCGACGCGCTTTCGCATTCCATCGTACCCGGCGTGGCCGGTGCTTACATGCTCGGCCTGCCCTTTGCACTCGGCGCGTTTCTATCCGGCGGTCTTGCCGCCATAGCCATGCTCTTTCTCAACCAGCGGACCCGCCTGAAGGAAGATGCCATCATCGGTCTGATCTTCACTTCCTTCTTTGGCCTTGGCCTGTTCATGGTTTCCGTCTCGCCGGTGCCGGTGAACATCCAGACGATCATCATGGGTAATGTGCTGGCGATCACGCCTGCCGATACGCTTCAGCTCGTGCTGATCAGCAGCGTCACGCTTGTCATTCTGGCATTCAAGTGGAAGGACCTGATGGCGGTCTTCTTCGATGAAAATCACGCCCGTTCAATCGGTCTCAGGCCTGATTTTCTCAAGGGCCTGTTCTTCACTCTCCTTGCGGCCTCGACCGTCGCGGCACTTCAAACCGTTGGCGCCTTCCTCGTTATCGCCATGGTGGTGACACCGGGGGCGACAGCCTATCTGCTGACAGATCGCTTTCAGAGGCTGATTGTGCTGGCCGCAGCAATAGGAGCTGCCACCAGTCTCGTCGGCGCCTATGCGAGCTACTTTCTCGACGGCGCAACCGGCGGCATCATTGTCGTGCTGCAAACATTGATCTTTCTTTCAGCCTTCGTCTTTGCGCCCAAGCACGGTCTCCTCGCCAGCCGGCGCAAGGCGAGGCGCGCGCTCGGCACAAAAGCGGGGAACACATGAGCGATACCCTGGCCTTTGCCCTCTTGCCCTTTCAACTGCCCTTCATGCAGACAGCTTTTCTCGTCACGCTGATGATCGTCATCCCGATGTCGATCCTGTCTGCCTTTCTCGTGTTGAAAGGCTGGTCGCTGATGGGAGATGCGGTGTCCCATGCGGTCCTGCCGGGCATCGTCCTTGCCTATATGCTCAACCTGCCACTGGCACTGGGAGCCTTTGCGGCGGGCATGGTCTGTGCGGTTGCCACCGGCTACCTCAAGGAAAACAGCCGCATCAAGGAAGACACCGTGCTTGGAATTGTCTTCTCAGGAATGTTCGGGCTTGGCCTCATTCTCTATCTGAATGTCGAAAGCGACGTGCATCTCGATCACATCCTGTTTGGCGATATGCTGGGCATTCAGATGAGCGATCTTCTGCAAACAGGCCTCATTGCATTGGCAGCCACCGCCTTCCTCGTTCTTTGGCGCAAGGATCTGTTGGTCCATGCCTTCGACCCTCAGCATGCACGCGCCATCGGCCTGCCGGTGCGTTTCCTGCATTATGGGCTGCTGGCTGTTCTCTCGCTGACCGTGGTCGGTGCCCTGAAGGCGGTCGGCATCATTTTCTCGGTCGCCATGCTGGTGGCACCAGGCGCAATCGCGTTCCTTCTGACGCGACAGTTCACCGCAATGCTGATCGTCTCCGTGGCCATTGCCTGCGGATCATCCCTGCTCGGCATCTATCTGAGCTTCATCCTCGACAGCGCACCGGCACCCACCATCGTCCTGCTTTTGACCGCCACTTTCATTTTTGCCTTCGTCCGGACCGTTCGACGGGCGGGGCGCGCAACAGATACTCCAGTTGTGAACGCAAAATAGGCAGACGATCTGCGTTCGGCCCTCCGCTTCGCCGCTAGCAATAGATCTGATATTTCTCCCGGATTGCCCTGTCGGCATCGGCATCGATGGTCGAAAGCGGAGCGATCTCAAGAATGCGGTTCTTCCGGGCAATGGCTTTCTGCAACAGATCCGGCCGGCCATTCTCCACCCACTCCTTGGGGCTCGTTCGGTCGGCAACGGCTGGATAGATATATTCAGTCTGCATCAGCTCCAGCGTCTGCGGGTCGCCCAGATAGTGGCCGGGGCCCTCCAGACACACCGATCGCATGGTCTCGATCGACAGGCTGTCCTCTGTCACATCGATGCCGCGGATACACCGCTGCGCCTGTCCCAACAGGTCGTCACCCAGAACAAGACTTTCCAGCGAAAAGCCCAGCAGCGAGGCATGCATGCCGACGGACTCGTAGACGAGGTTCAGCCCGGCAAGACCGGCGAGCACATTGGAAATTCCCTGTTCCCATCCTGCCTGCATGTCCGGCAACTTGGAATCTGCAATACCGGCAGCCGCACCGCCCGGCAGATCGTAGAAGCGGTGCATCTGGGCAAGCCCCGCAGTCAGCAAAGCCTGTTCGCCTGACCCGCCCGACATGGCACCCGTGCGAAGATCCGAAACGAAAGGCCATGTTCCGAAGATCGCCGGGTGACCGGGTGCCATGGCATTGACATAGACCACGCCAGCCAGGCACTCGGCGACCGCCTGGACAATGGCAGCGGCCAGAGGAGCCGGTGCCGTGGCGCCCGCCTGCCCCGCCGATAACAGCAGCACCGGCATGCCGGCACGAATGCAGGCCTCCATGGTAATGCAGCTTTCCTCGGCGAACTTCATGGGCGGCACGACGAAACAGTTGGAATTCGACACGAACGGCCGCGCCCGCCACTTGTCCTCGCCACCTGCGATCATGTGCAGGACATCGAAACAACCCTCGACATGGGCGGGATCGGAAAAACTCGTCCCCACATGCTTGGTCGTCCCCGCACAGCAGGCATAGAGCGTGTTGATATCCATCAGGAAATTGTCCGCGACATCGCGGCACACCATTGCGCGCTGGAAAAAATGCACATTGTCGAGATGCTGCACCAGACGGGCAGCATCGAGCAGATCCCTGGAGGTCGATTCCCGATACTCGCGCTTTTCGCAATCCACTACATGTACGGCAGCACCTGCCGTTCCATAATGAACGCGGGTGCCGGACAACTGCATATCGTGCTTTGGATCACGGCCAAAAAGCGTGAGGTTGCGCGCGGCAAGCGCCAACATGTCCTCCACCAGCGCCCGGGGAAACCGAAGCCGCCCGTCATCGCCCAACAAGGCACCCGCCTTCGTCATGATTTCCACGCCCGACTTTGGCGCATTGGCAAGGCCAATCTGTTCCAGGGCGTCGAGGGCTGCTTCATGTATGCGAAGAACATTGGCGTCGGTCAGGGGTTTGTATTGCCCGCCCGAGAGACCGGGTCTAACCGGCCGGATATTCTCCGCAAGCGGTGAACTGCGCATGGCCACCCGTGCGGCACGTCCGCCGCTGCGACGCGATGGCACCACTGCGCAACCGGGCCCCATGTCCCCCAAGCTGCTGGAGGGCACCTCAGTCGATCCAAGTTCTTCAATCATGGTACCCTCCCAAAATGTTCGGTTCTGCCTAGACCCGCACGCGCTCGGCGCTCGGATCATACATCGGCTTCAGCGATGCCTCCGCCGGGAACCGTTCGCCGGCGATCTCGATTTCGTATGTGGACGACAGAACATCGGCAGCCGTCTCCCCGGCACAGGGCACATAGCCCATGCCGATGGCACCGCCGAGGAAATGACCGTAATTACCTGACGTCACCGGACCGATGATCTTGCCATCGCGCACCAGTGCCTCGTTGTGAAAGAGCAGCGGCTCGGGATCCTTGAGCCTGAACTGCACCATGCGGCGCGTCAGTCCATCGTCCTGTTTCCTGAGAACGGCATCGCGCCCGATGAAGTCGCCCTTGGCCGTCTTCACAGCAAAGCCGAGGCCCGCTTCCAGCACGTGATCCTCATCCGTGATGTCGTGACCGAAATGGCGGAAAGCCTTTTCGATACGGCAACTGTCGAGCGTATGCAGACCGCAAAGCGTCAAGCCGACATCCGCACCCGCCTCTTCCAGTGCCTCGAACACATGCGCGGCCTGATCGGTTGATACATAAAGCTCCCAGCCGAGTTCGCCCACATAGGTGACGCGGTGCGCGCGGGCGATCCCCATTCCGACCTCGATCTCGCGGGCGGTACCGAAGGGATGCGCCGCGTTGGATAAATCATCCGGGCTCACCTTGGCCATCAGATCGCGCGCCTTGGGACCCATGACGCATAGCACGCTTTCTGAAGCCGTAAGGTCGGTCACGACAACGAATTCATCCGTTAAAATATGCCGGCGAAGCCAGGCGAGATCGCGCTGCAGCGTGGCTGCAGGAACCACCAGGAAGAAGGCCCTCTCGGACAATCGTGTGACCGTCAGATCGCTCTCGATGCATCCTCTGCCATTCAGCATCTGGGTGTAGACAATGCGTCCGTTCGGCACATCCATCTGGTTGGCGCACAGCCGTTGCAGGAAGGACAGGGCATCGCGTCCCTCCACCCGGATTTTGCCGAATGAGGTCATGTCGAAAAGACCTACATTCTCGCGCACTGCCATATGCTCGACCCGCTGGTTTTCAAACCAGTTCTGGCGCTTCCAGCTATATTGGTATTCCGGTTTCTGCCCCTCTTTGGTGAACCAGTTGGCACGCTCCCAGCCAGCGACCTCGCCAAAGACGGCACCGCGATTTTTCAGATGTTCGTGAATGGGCGAGCGTCGCACACCGCGTGCCGTCTCCATCTGGCGGTAGGGAAAATGATCGGCATAAAGCAGACCCAGCGTTTCGGTCACCCGTTCGCGAAGATAGGCACGGTTCTTCTGGAACGGCTGGGCACGACGGATATCAACTTCCCACAGATCGAAGGGCGGCTCGCCATCGTTCATCCACTGCGCCAGCGCCATACCCGCACCGCCAGAGGACACGATACCGATGGAATTGTAGCCGGCGGCCACCCAGTAGCCCTTCAGCTCCGGTGCCTCCCCGAGATAATAGCGGTCATCAGGCGTGAAACTTTCCGGGCCGCAGAAGAATGTGTGGATGCCGGCCGTTTCCAGCATGGGCAAACGGTTGATCGCCATCTCCAGGATCGGCTGAAAGTGATCGAAATCATCCGGCAACTGGTCGAAACAGAAATCGGCGCGAATGGCCTCTCCCTTGGGCGGCCAGGCCTTGGCCTTGAGCTCGAAGGCACCCAGCAACAGCTTGCCTGCATCTTCCTTGTAGTAGGCCTGTTCGTCGGGGACGCGCAGCACCGGCAATTGCTTCAGTCCGGCCACGGGTTCGGTGACGATGTAGAAATGCTCGCAGGCATGCAGTGGAACAGTCACGCCGGACTTGGCCGCGAAGTCTCGGCCCCACATGCCAGCCGCATTGACGACATGCTCCGTCTCGATCGTATATTGCTCGCCGTTCTGCGCGCATACGACCCCGGTTACCCGTCCGTCCACGGTTAGCACATCGACAACCTGCACCCCTTCGATGACCGTGGCGCCGAACTGGCGCGCGCCCTTGGCAAGGGCCATGGCGATATTGGCCGGATCGCATTGCCCATCAAGCGGCAGATGCACCGCTGCAACTGCATCGGCGATATTCAAATGCGGATACATCGCCTTCGCTTCATCGGGCGAGATTTCTTGGACGTCTATCCCGAATGCCCGGGCAAGCGATGCCTGGCGATAGATCTCCTGTTTGCGTTCTTCGGTCAGTGCGACGGTGATCGACCCGTTCTGCTTCATGCCGGTGCCGATACCGGTCTCGTCTTCAAGCTTGACGTAGAGATCGCGCGAATATTTGGCGAGGCGCGTCATATTCTGGCTGGAACGCAACTGGCCGATCAGCCCGGCGGCATGCCAGGTCGTCCCGCACGTCAGCTGCTTGCGCTCCAGAAGCACGACATCCGTCCAGCCCAGCTTGGCCAGATGATAGGCCACCGAGCAGCCGGAAACGCCCCCACCGATAATGACCGCGCGCGCTTTGGAAGGGATCGTCTTGCTCATACTTCAAATCTCATGCTTTCAATCTTTCATTTGTCGGGTCCCAGAGCGGTTGATCGGCTTGCACCACCGCCTTGAACCGATCTCCGAAAATCTCGACCTCGACTTCAGTTCCCTCCGTCGCCAGATCCGCGCGCAGCATGCCAAGCGCGACCGATTTTCCGATGCGGTAACCCCAGTTTCCGGAGGTGGTCTCACCGACAACCTTGCCGCCATGCCAGAGCGTCGACATGTAGGGCGCATCGCAGTCACCGGCTTCGACCAACAGCGTCACAAAGCGCTTGGCAACGCCGTGCTGCTTCTCGGCCAGAAGGGCCACCTTGCCTTTGAAGTCGTCCTTGGACCAGTCGACGAAACGCTCCAGTCCACCCTGCAAAACCGTGTAATCCGTTGAGAGATCCCCCTTCCAGGCGCGGTAGCCCTTCTCGATCCTCAGGCAATCGAGAGCCTCCATCCCGAATGGCTTGAGCCCACGGGACTGCCCGGCCTCCCACACCGCGTCGAACACGGCCGCCGTATCGTCCATCTTGGTGTGCAGTTCCCAGCCAAGTTCACCGGCAAAGGAGACGCGCACCAGCTGCAACCAGCGTCCGGCAATCTGGCAGGACTGGTGAGTGAGCCATCCCTTGGAAAGGTCAGCGTCGCAAACTTCTGCCAAAATCTTGCGCGCGGCGGGACCAGTCAGGATCTGGCAGGAAAAGGCGTCCGTCATGTCGTCGATAGAGAAAGCCGAGCCAGCAGGCACAAGCGCCTTCAGCCATTCCAGGTCATGCCACTGCGCCGTTGCAGCCGTGATCAGGAAGAAGAAATCCTCGCCCAGCATCATCACCGACATCTCCGTAACAATACGGCCCTTGTCATCGGCGAAATAGGCAAGACCCATACGGCCAGGCTTCGGCACCTTGCCGGTGATGATCGACGACAGCCATTCGGTGGCGCCCTTCCCCTGAACGCGAAAACGGGAAAATCCGGGAAGGTCGAGAATGCCGGCAGCGTCTCTCACAGCCAGGCACTCTTCCTCGATACGGGGGCTCCACGGCCCATTGCGGCTCCAGGTCTGCGTCGCCTCTTCCGACGTATCGTCACCCGGCTTTGCGTACCACATGGCCCGCTCCCAACCGTTGAACGGCTTGAACTGTGCGCCGAGCCTGGCGACACGATCGTGGATCGGCGACAGCTTCCTGTCGCGCCCCGCAGGCCAGTAATGTTTCGGAAAATGCATCGCATATTCGTGGCCGTAGATTTCCACGCCCTTGGCGACGCAGTAATCCTTGTCTGAGGCAAAACCCGTATAGCGACGCGGGTCGCAGGACCACATGTCCCATTCGGTTTCGCCCTCGGTGATCCATTCGGACAGAACCTTGCCGGCCCCGCCCGCCTGGCAGATGCCGAAGGTGAACACGCAAGCCTCGAATGCATTGGGCACACCCGGCATCGGTCCGATCAGCGGATTACCATCGGGCGCATAGGGGATCGGCCCGTTGATCATTTTCGACAGTCCAGCCGTACCAAGGATCGGCACGCGCTCAATCGCATCGCTCAGATACCATTCCAGCCGCTCCAGATCGTCGGGGAAAAGCTGGAAGGAAAAATCCTCCGGCATCGGATCGTCAGCCGTCACCCAGTGCGGCTTGCAGTTCTTCTCATACGGGCCGAGATTCATCCCGTATTTTTCCTGCCGCAGATAATAGGAACTGTCGACGTCCCTCATCAGTGGAAGCTTCTGCCCCACTTCTTTCGACCAGGCTTCAAGCTCTGGAATGGCCTCAAACAGCATATACTGATGGCTCATCACCATCATCGGCACATCCCGGCCAAACATCTTGCCCACTTCGCGCGCGTAATAGCCGGCGGCATTGACGACATATTCGCAGCGGATCTCGCCCTGCAGTGTCGACAGCACCCATTCCTCGTTTTCCCGCCGCGCGGCTGTGACCGGGCAAAAACGGACGACTTTGGCACCGAGATCGCGCGCGCCCTTGGCCAGCGCCTGCGTCAACTGTGCCGGGTCGATATCGCCGTCATAGGGATCGTAAAGGGCACCGGTCAGATCGTGCAGTTCGGCAAAGGGGTATTTCGACTTGAGTTCATCAGGCGTCAGGATATCGAGATCCATGCCCTGATAGCGCCCCATGCCGACCACGCGCTTGAACTCTCTCAGCCGCTCGTTCGAATGGCCAAGCCGTACCGACCCGGTGACATGATAGTTCATCGGATAACCGACCCGCTCACCCAGATCGCGGTAGAGCGAAGCCGAATAGCGCTGCATGTTCATGATCGACCAGGAGGACGAAAAGGTCGGCACATTGCCCGCCGCATGCCACGTGGAGCCAGCCGTCAATTCGTTCTTTTCCAGAAGAACGCAGTCCGTCCAGCCCGCCAGTGCCAGATGGTAAAGTGCGGACGCACCGACTGCGCCGCCGCCAATGATGACCACCCGTGCCTGCGTCGGTAAATCCGCCATTCCAAAGCCCCTCATTTTTGCGAAGCTTCGCAGATCAGACAGGTCTCCATCAAGCCGCATGAAATTGCTTTATTGATCGATAAATTCGATTACAGTGCGGGAAAATTTCCACAAAAGCGACGCGAAAATGCAAATTGGCCTGATTGAGACATTTCTCGACCTGATGGAAACCCGCAACTTCAATCGAACTGCGGAACGAATGGGGGTAACCCAGTCAACGGTGTCCCACAGGGTGAAGTCGCTGGAGACCGAATTTGGCAAGCGCCTGTTTTCCAGAAACAAGGGAGGCACCGCTCCCACGTCTGCCGGCTTGCGTTTTCACGACCATGCCCGCGCCCTGCAAAGACAGTGGCACGAAGCGGCAAGAGCGGTTGAAAGTGCCGGCGCCTTTGAACATTCCATCCGCATCGGTGTGCAGCAGGATGTCGCCGAACAACTGGCCGGACCGTGGCTGAGCAAGATTCATCAGGAACTGCCGACAACCTCGATTTACATGGAAGTCGATTATTCGACCCAGATGAACCGCGATCTGGCATCGGGCGAACTGGACCTTGCGGTTCTCTACACGCCGCATTTCCTGCCCGACCTGCATTACGAGAAGATCGGAGAAATCACCTATCAACTGGTGAGCACGCTCTCGCCGTTTGCCGCAGACTTGCGGCTGGAGACCTATCGCAGCACCCACTATTCTCCCGCCTTCGAGCGCACACACCGCATAGCGCTACCCCATCTGGTCGGCGCCACACTGTCTACGGGCCAGAATGTCGCCATGACCAGCCTGTTGAAGAGCATGGGAGGCGCGGCCTTCGTAACCGATGTCACCGCCCGCGAGCTGGCTGACAATGGCATCGCGCAGATTGTGGTGGATGTCGCGCCGATACCCCAGCCGGTCTATGCGGCAACCAATATCAGAACACGCCACGCGCATCAGCACCGGCGCATCATAGATGCCGTCTCTCAACTCTTGCAGTGATTTCTCTATCGAGCGGCGGCCTGCTGCTGACGCGCCTCAAGGGCCGCACGCCGATTGAGCACATGTTCGCGCCAGACCGTGAAAAGGCCTGCCCCTACCACGATGATGGCGCCGGCAACCATGTTGAATGTTAGCGTTTCGCCAAAGATGAAGACCGCCAGCGTCGAGCCAAAGACAAGCTGCCAATAGGTGATCGGCTGAATAACCACGGCATCGAGGTTGTCATAGGCGCGGATCAGCGAGAAATGACCGATGATGCCTGTGCAGCACAAGGCGGCCATCCAGCCCCAGTCCTCGGTCGCAATCGGTGTCAGGAATGCCGGCGAAATGAGATTGATGCCGACAAAGCCGACGAAGCACATATAGACGAAACTGGTCACCGGCGGATCGTCTCGGCTGACCAACCGCGTCAGCACGCCATAAAGCGCACCCGCACAAGCCGTTGCCAGAGGCAGCAGGAAATAGACGTTGAGCCCGCTGGAATCCGGAGACAAGATCAGCAGCACGCCACAAAGGCCGACACCGATTGCCGTCCACCGACGCCAACCAACCTTTTCTCCAAGAATAGGCACAGACAGCAGCGCAACGATAATAGGTCCCGACGCAAAGATTGCCTGCGACTGCGCAAGTCCCGCGTAGTGAAAGGCGGCGACCGAGATGATGATCTGCCCGGCCAGCAGAATGCCACGAATGGTCTGCAAAACGGGGTGTTTCGTTTTGAGGCTGTGGCGCACGCCACCCGCGCGGCGCGCAAGGAAGATGGCAAAGGCTGCAAAGGCCCAATAGCGCACCAAAGCAACCACCACCGGCGAATAGCTGTCGCCCAGATGCTTGGAAATTGCGTCCTGCATCGCGAAAACGGTGAAGGCCGTGAAAGCCAGGAGGTAGCCGAGGCGAGTGGATTTCATGAAGCTTGCAATGCAGAAACGGTGACGCGAGGATCGTAATCGCGCCACCGTATCAAGACGAGGTCAATAAAAAGACAATAAACAGCATTCTTGACGTTTGCGAAGTCGCCAATTTGCACAGCCGCCATGCGTTTTTGGTAAGGCCGAGTTTCGGTCTCGATCATCTTGCGGTTCAACCTTGCGTCATGCTCTAAAGCGACATGGCCTTCACGCTTCGACAATTGCAGTATTTCGTCGCCGTTGCCGAACAGGGTTCGGTGACCCGGGCCGCACAAAATCTGTCCATTTCCCAGTCTTCAGTTACCGAAGCGATCAAGGAGCTGGAAAGCGATCTGGGCCTGGAACTGTTTGACCGCCATCCGCGCGGATTGTCGATCACCCATAACGGCCATCAGTTCCTGCGCCACGCCACCAAGATCCTTGGCTCCGTTGCCGATGCCCGCAATGTGTTTTCCGAAACCCGGACCGAGCCGGGTGGAACGCTCAATATCGGCGTGACATCGCTCGTCGCTGGCTATGTTCTCTCCGACCTTCTGGCCCGCTATCGCCGCGCTTGCCCCAATGTCGAGATTTCGGCCATCGAGGATAACGGCGCCTATCTCGAACATCTGCTGGTGGGCGGCGAACTGGATGTCGCCGTCATGGTGATTTCCAACCTGCGCGACCGCATGGCGCTGCAGGCCGAAATCCTCGAAACCTCGCCCTATCGACTGTGGCTGCCCATGGGGCATCCGCTGGTATCGGCAGACATCATCTCGATTGCCGATATCGCCCGTGAACCGCTGATCATGCTGACGGTCGATGAAATCGAGGAAAATACAGGCAAACTACTCTCTGCACTGGGTGCGCGCCCGCATGTGGCCTTTCGCACACGCTCGGTGGAAGCCGTCAGAAGTCTGGTCGCGACGGGTGCCGGCGTCGCTCTGTTGCCCGACCTTGTCTACCGCCCCTGGTCGCTGGAAGGTGACCGCATAGAAAGCCGCGACGTCTCCGGTTCGCTTCCGGTCGTGCAGGTGGGCATGGTCTGGCGCAAGGGGTCCAGCCTGCCGCAATCGGCAAGAGATTTCGTGGGAATTGCCGAAGCGCTCAGAAGCGGCCGCCCGCGATAATTGCGCCCGAGGAAACTTCCGCCTGCGCAATCGGCATTTCGCCACGGTATCGGAAAAATCGATATCAACTTTCTGACAAATGAATTTGCGAATGCGGTGAAATCACGGCAGGTTCAACATCGGGAACAAACGCCGCAAAAATGCGGCCCTTACCGGGAGAATTTGCGATGAAGACCATCCTGAAATCCTGCACTGCGATGACCGCCGTTCTGAGCTTTGCCACTCAGACGATTGCAGCCGAGCCACTCAAGGAACTGGGTCCCGGCGAAGGCGCGCTGTCGATCGTTGCCTGGGCCGGCTATATCGAGCGCGGCGAAACGGATCCCGCCTATGACTGGGTCAGCAAGTTCGAAGAAGAGACGGGCTGCAAGGTCTCGGTCAAAACCGCGGCAACCTCCGACGAAATGGTCGCGCTGATGAACGAAGGCGGCTTCGATCTCGTGACCGCCTCTGGCGATGCGTCGCTGCGCCTGGTTGCCGGCAAACGCGTTCAACCGATCAACACGGCGTTGATCCCGAGCTGGAGCACCATTGACGAACGCCTCCAGAACGCGCCATGGCACACGGTCGATGGCGTCCATTACGGCACACCATATGTCTGGGGCGCCAATGTGCTGATGTACAACACCGATGCGTTCAAGGGTGAAGCACCGAAAAGCTGGAACGTCGTCTTTGAAGAAATGACGCTTCCCGATGGCAAGTCGAATGCCGGTCGCGTTCAGGCCTATGACGGCCCGATCTATGTGGCCGATGCCGCCCTCTACCTGATGACCCACAAGCCTGAACTTGGCATCAAGGACCCTTACGAACTCAATGAAGACCAGTACAAGGCAGCCCTCGATCTGCTCCGCGGTCAGCGCAAGCTCGTGGGTCGCTACTGGCACGACGCCATGATCCAGATCGACGACTTCAAGAACGAAGGCGTGGTCGCATCCGGTTCCTGGCCATTCCAGGTCAACCTGATGAAGGCCGAAGGCGCCAAGATCGAATCCACCTTCCCCGAAGAAGGTGTGACAGGCTGGGCAGACACCACCATGCTGCATGTCGACAGTGAGCATCCGAACTGCGCCTATATGTGGATGGAGCATTCGCTGGCCCCCAAGGTTCAGGGCGATGTCTCCGCCTGGTTCGGCACCGTGCCCTCGGTACCGGCTGCCTGTAAGGGCAACGAGCTCTTCACCGACGAAGGCTGCACAACCAACGGCTATGACGACTTCGAGAAAATCAGCTTCTGGCGCACGCCAACCTCGAAATGCGAAAGCCAGAGCGAGTGCGTCCCCTACCACCGCTGGGTCTCCGACTATATTGGCGTGATCGGCGGCCGCTAACCCCTCACGTCAGGCAAGTCCGGATAGGTTTTGCCCCATACGCCAACCTTCTCCCCGTCTCAGGGGAGAGGGACACGCCCCGAACCGATGTTGCAGATTTGTAGCTGAGGCCGGCTGGATTCGTTCTTCTGCCCGCATGCGGGCAGAAGGTCCCGGCCGGCGGATGAGGGGCCGTAAAATCAGTCAGACCCGGAGTATCCATGACCGCAGCGGTAGAATTTTCGAAGGTGGCACGCCATTTCGGTGACGTCAAAGCTGTCGACGGGGTGGATCTGAAGATCGCGCCGGGCGAGTTCTTCGCCATGCTCGGCCCCTCCGGTTCCGGCAAGACGACATGCCTGCGCCTGATTGCCGGTTTCGAGCAACAGACATCGGGCCATATCGAAATCTTCGGAGAAAGCTGCGAGGGCGTACCGCCCTATCGTCGCCATGTGAACACCGTCTTCCAGGACTATGCGCTCTTTCCCCATCTGACCATTCTCGACAACGTCGCTTACGGCCTGATGGTCAAGGGCGTTGGAAAGCAAGAGCGGCTGAAAATGGCCGAAGACGCGCTCGAACTCGTCAAGCTTCCGGGCTATGGCAAGCGCAAGCCAAGCCAGTTATCCGGCGGCCAGCGTCAGCGTGTGGCGCTCGCCCGCGCTCTGGTCAACAAGCCGAAAGTGCTGTTGTTAGACGAACCTCTCGGCGCACTCGACCTGAAACTGCGCGAGCAGATGCAGGACGAATTGAAAGGCCTGCAACGCGGCCTCGGCATCACCTTCATCTTTGTCACCCACGACCAGAGCGAGGCCCTGTCGATGGCTGACCGGGTGGCGGTTTTCAATGAGGGCAAGATCGTACAGGCCGGAACGCCCGAAGATATCTACAACAAGCCGAGAACCCGTTTCGTGGCCGATTTCGTCGGCTCCTCCAATGTCATATCACCGGCAGATACGGCAAGGCTCGGTGGCGAACAGAGATGGGCAAGCCTCAGGCCCGAGGCCATCAGCATCGCCTCAGATGGAATTCAGGCCACCGTCACCTCAAGGAACTTCCTTGGTGCCACAACGCGGATTTGCGTTTCGGCCATGAATATTCCGTTGACCGTCATGGCTCCCGCTGGCCTGCCGCTGCCAGAGACAGGAACAGAGACACGTATCAATTGGCGGCCGAGCGACCTGCATTATATGGACGGCGAGGCATGAGCGCCCTTCCGCAAGCCTCCATCCTGCCCGCCAGCGGTGGCGTGCTTGGGCGCCTGTCGGATCTGTTCTGGCGCAAGCCCACCTTGTTCCTCATCCTGATGCTGATCCCGCCGCTTCTCTGGCTCGGCATCATCTATATCGGTTCGCTGATCGCACTGCTGCTGCAGAGCTTCTTTTCGATCGACGACTTCTCCGGGATGATCAATTACGAGCTGACATTCTCGACCTATCGTCAGTTGCTCAACCCGGCCAATCTGGACATTATCGTCCGAACGCTTCTGATGTCGGCAGCCGTCACCCTTGCCTCCGCAGCCATTGCCTTCCCGATTGCCTATTACGCTGCCCGTTATGCCAGGGGGCGCTGGAAGGCCTTCTTCTATCTCGGCATCATGCTGCCGCTGTGGTCCAGCTATCTGGTCAAGATCTATGCGTGGAAACTGATCCTTGCCAAGGAAGGCATCCTTACCTGGATCTTTGCCAAGCTCCATTTGACATGGTTGCTGGATGGCATTCTGGCGATCCCCGTGATCGGCGGCAATTCCTTGTCGATCAGCTATATCGGCACCTTCATCGTCTTCGTCTATGTCTGGCTGCCGTACATGATCCTGCCAACGCAGGCAGCACTGGAACGCGTGCCCGGCAATCTGATCGAGGCCTCCGGCGATCTTGGTGCGGAACCCGGACAGACGTTTCGCCATGTACTGTTTCCGCTGGCACTGCCCGGCATCATCGCCGGCTCGATCTTCACCTTCTCGCTGACGATGGGCGACTACATCATCCCGCAGATCGTCGGCTCGTCCCGCCTGTTCATCGGTCAGGCGGTCTATGCCCAACAGGGAACCGCTGGAAATGTGCCGCTTGCCGCCGCCTTTTCCGTCGTCCCGATCGTAATCATGGGCATCTATCTGGCTGTTGCCAAACGCATGGGGGCCTTCAATGCGCTCTGACCGTTCGACTGGCGCCAGCATGACGCTCAAACTGGCAGCAGGAACAGGCCTGGCCTTTCTGCATCTGCCGATCCTGCTGATCTTCGTCTACGCCTTCACGACGGAGGAAAAGAGCTATCAATGGCCGCCGCCGGGCTTCACCATGAAATGGTTCGAGGTGACCTGGAACCGTCCCGATGTGTGGGATGCGCTGGGACTGTCGCTTCGGGTTGCGGCCATCGCGACCCTCATTGCACTGGTGCTTGGCACGCTTGCAGCAGCGGCAGTTTCCCGGACCAGGTTCTTCGGGCGCGAAGCCATATCGCTGCTGGTCATTCTGCCCATTGCACTGCCGGGCATCATCACCGGTATCGCGCTGCGTTCCGCTTTTTCGCTGGCGGATATCCCCTATTCCATGTGGACGATCATTCTCGGCCACGGCACCTTTTGCGTGGTGGTGGTCTACAACAATGCGGTCGCCCGTTTCCGCAGAACATCCGGCTCCTTGATCGAGGCCTCGATGGACCTGGGCGCCAATGGCTTCCAGACCTTCCGTTATGTGATCCTGCCCAATATCGCGACGGCATTGCTGGCCGGCGGCATGCTCGCCTTTGCCCTATCCTTCGACGAGGTCATCGTCACCACATTCACCGGCGGGCAACAGTCGACGCTCCCCATCTGGATGCTCGAGGAACTGATCCGCCCACGCCAGCGGCCTGTGACCAATGTGGTGGCCATGGCCGTGGTGCTGGTGACATTCCTGCCAATTCTTGCCGCCTATTACCTGACCCGCGACACCGACCAGATTTCCGGCAGCGGGAAGTAACCCAGACAATAAAGCCCGAGGGAGAACGACATGGACACGCAAATGCTGATCGGCTCGAAGTTCGAAGCTGGAACCGAGATCGAGGAAAAGATCCTCAACCCCAAAACCGGTGAAACCATCCTCGACCTGCCGGAGGCATCCGCAACCCAGATCGACGCAGCCGTTGACGCAGCCGGCAAGGCATTCGACAAATGGTCGGAAACGACGCCGGGTGAACGCTCTGCTTATCTTCTCAAGATCGCCGATGCTGTGGAGGCCGACGCGCTGGGCTTTGCCACGCTCGAAGCGCTCAATTGCGGCAAGCCGATCAATGCCGTCCTCAACGATGAAATCCCCGCCATTGTCGATTGCTACCGCTTCTTTGCTGGTGCGATCCGCTCGCTGCACGCCCCCGTTGCCGGTGAATACCTGCCGGGCCACACCTCCATGATCCGCCGTGATCCGGTCGGCATCGTCGGCTCCATCGCCCCCTGGAATTACCCGCTGATGATGATGGCCTGGAAATTGGCACCGGCCATTGCCGGCGGCAACACAGTCGTCTTCAAACCGTCTGAACAGACGCCTCTCACGGCTTTGAAGATGGCCAGGCTGCTGGCCGACATCCTGCCCGAAGGCGTGGTCAATGTCGTGCTCGGTCGTGGCGAGAGCACCGGCAATGCGCTCATCAACCATCCGCAGATCAACATGGTCTCGATCACCGGCGATGTGGCAACTGGCAAGAAGGTGCTGGCGGCAGCCGCCAAGACGGTGAAGCGCACGCATCTCGAACTGGGCGGCAAGGCCCCGGTGATTGTGTATGACGATGCCGATATCAATGCCGTTGTCGAAGGCATCCGTGCGTTCGGCTATTACAATGCCGGCCAGGACTGCACCGCGGCCTGTCGCATCTATGCCTCCGACAAGGTCTATGACAATTTTGTCGCCGACCTTGCATCCGCCGTCTCGACACTGAAATTCAATCTGGCAGACGACACTGAAAACGAGATCGGCCCGCTGATTTCCAGGCGCCAGCGCGACCGGGTCGAGAGCTTTGTCGCCCGCGCCTCCGAACACAAGCACATCGAAATCGTCACCGGCGGAAAGGTGTCCGGCGACAAGGGCTTCTTCTATGAGCCGACCGTCGTTGCAGGAGCTCTGCAGGATGACGAGATTGTGCGCCGTGAGGTGTTTGGTCCCGTCGTCTCTGTGACCCGTTTCTCGCAGACGGACGATGCCATCGCCTGGGCCAATGACAGCGATTACGGGCTCGCATCCTCCGTCTGGACCAAGGATATTTCCCGCGCCATGAAGACCGCCGCCAAGCTTCGCTATGGCTGCACCTGGATCAACACCCACTTCATGCTCTGCAACGAGATGCCCCATGGCGGACTGAAGCAGTCTGGCTATGGCAAGGACATGTCGGTCTATGCGCTGGAAGACTATACGGCAGTGCGCCATGTGATGATCGCACACTAACACGCGTAGCGAGGCGGCGTTCGGCCGCCTCTGTTCGACTTATCGGGCGGCAGTCAGAAAAACTTTGTGCTGCGTGAGTGCGTCATTGGCGTCGCTGAGTAACCGCAGTGACGGCAGCCACCCCGCACCGACACGTCGCGCAGCGCGGTTCAGCGCAACCGCTGCCTTTGCCGGCTCACGATCGAGCCGCTGCAATCGGGCCAATGCGGCCAAGGCCACGCGTCTTTCCGCGGGCGTCGCACGTTCACTTCGCAAGATCATCTGTAATTCCATGACCGCCTTGCCGAGTGACAGCACAGCGAGAGCACCCTCTGCCACCTCATGCACTGGCATGCCACTGCGCTCTGCATAGCACACCATGCGCAGCAGACGATGATGAAGGCGTGCACGCCAGACCAGACGGTGATCAAGCGCATCCTCTGCACGAGCCAGCATCGCAACCTCATCGACAGCCATCCTGATCAGCGCATTCAGGCGGCGTTTGGCATCCACAGGATAAATGCCTTTGAAAACGAAGAACGCGACGACGGGAGCAGCGACAACCGCAGCCGCATTGGGTATCCAGCCCGCAAGGTCTAGCGTCAGCGGTAGATGCGGTTGCAGCAGGAGCAATGAGACCATGGCATAGTCAAATCCAAGAACCGCAGTGCGTTTATGCGCAAACAAAAGCGCGCTCGCAAAGATGAACGGGATCATCATCAACACGAGTTGGAATGTGTTGTCGGCGAAAGGCCAGACGACGAAATTGCAGACAAGAGCGCCCAACGCTCCGAGGAATTGCCCTTTCATGACGAAACGCATCAGTCCCGCCGGATTATCGAAGGTGGAGAATATGGTGGTCATGATGGATAGACCAAGCATCAGAAACGCAAGCGGATGCCAGCCAGTCAGGCTCCAGGCCAGACCAACCAGCATGAGACTGACAAAGGCCCGCACCGCCGATTGCCGTGCACCGTGCCAGTCGCGATGCAGCACAGGTGAAAAGGCTGTCGGCAAAGGCACAGGCTTCTCAAAGCGAGCCGAACGGAAGGCAGTTATAGCATTGCCAAGACCATGCAACGCCTCGGCAAGGTCAGGAAAATGATTTATTTTGGCGGCAGCAAGATTGATCCGCTCAATCGCCAAGGCGCTATCCTCGCCTCCCTCGAGCAGGCTTGCAGCGTCTTCCAGTGCAGCGGCAATCTCGATATCGTTACCCTCCGACAGAGAGCGGGCCGACAACAGTAGCGCTATCTGCGCGGACAGAATGCTGCGCATTGCCCGGGTCGACTGCCGACGTCGCAAAGATCCAGCGGCATGCGAATCGAACTGCTCATCGGCCAGGGCCATGTCGGCCAGTATCCGTTCCTCGGCCGGGGTCAACTGCTTGGCCCCGCCGTTACGAACGCGTAATGCCAAGGCACGCAACAGATTGGCCGTCATGTGGCGCATACGCCCGACGATCTCGGCCTCTCCGCTTTCAGGGGTGAAAATCCATCCGATAACAACCGATGCAACGACGCCTGTCAGAATGGTACCCAACCGATCGAGACCCAAAGCAAAGACATGGTCAGGATGACCAATGTCCAGCAGCGCGACCATGGATGCCGAATAGGCAGCCAACATGGCACAGTAAGACGTAAGCCCACGCAGGATGTTCCCCGCGGCAACACATCCGGCTACCCAGATTGCGAGCCCGATGACCATACCAAGCGGCGAACTGCTGAACAGCAATACAAGCAGGATGCCCGCAGCCACCCCGACAAAGGTGCCGCCTGCCCTGAACAGTCCCTTTTCCAGCAATTGTCCCCGCGTCGGCTGCGATGTCGCCCATACCGTCATCGCCGCCCATTGCGGATGCTCGAGGCCCAGAAGCCATGCGATAACCAGCGCAACCGAGGCCGCAAAGGCAGTCTGTGCCGCAAAGCGCAGTTTTGGCAGATCAAAGCCAAGCTTTGAAAGAGGTGACGCACTAAATGTTGATTTCATTGATTGTCTCGGGTGTCTTTTGTACCTTCAAGCCGTTCTTCAATCCGCGAAAAAGCACTCATCATCGCCTCGGCGGTCCGATCGTCGATATCCTGCAAAAGCTCCTCTTCCAGTTGCGCGACTACGCCCATGATCTCATCCACACGGTGCTTGCCGGCAGCTGTCAGCGAAAGCCGCTTGGCACGGCGATCTGCGGGATCTTGGCACCGCTCGATCAAACCTTGCTCCTCAAGCTTGTCGAGCAGGCGCACAAGGCTGGACACGTCCAGTCCAATCCGGGCCGCCAGATCTTTATGATGCAGCCAGCCGTCAGCGCGATGGAGATGCACAAGCGGCGCCCAGGTCGCATCGCTCAGCCCGCTTGCGGATAGTCGGTCATCCAGAAACTGGCGCCAGCGCCGGGCAATAACGACGATGCGCATGCCGAGAAGGTGTTTCGAATTTTTCGTCATATTTCATTTGTATCAAAACAGTTTGTACTGCAAGTAAATTTTGAACTGCCCAAGAATTTACCTTTGCCTGCGATAATTCGTGAGCCTGTCGGACAGATCGTTTATGCTTTGCCCGAACAACGGAGAATTGCATGCGTTCAATCGCCGCCATCATTGCAGCCAGCACCATCCTCACTGCTGGCATCGCTTTCGCGCAGGAACCTTATGTCGTGCCAGCGCCTGAAATTCGCACGAATCCGTCAGACGACGCAGCCATCTGGCATGTCCTGGGACTTCGCCGGGGAGATGTACTCAACATGCGAACGGCGCCCAGCCTGCGAGGTAGAGTGATTGCTGCCCTGGAAGAAGGCATGCCGGTGCGCAATGAAGGCTGCCAGGACCGCGATGGTCAATACTGGTGCCGCGTTTCGACCTATGGCAGGCCGCGCATCAGCGGCTGGGTAAACGGACGTTATATCTCGGATGAATTTGTCGATCCCGGTCAGGGCGGAGCCTATCAACCGCCGCCGGTCAAACCTGGTCGCTACGATCAGTCAGGCTATGTCGACTGCCGTTTCGACCCCGACCCCAGGCTCTACAACTGCCGCTTCGGCCTGCAACGTCAAGGGACCAGCGCCCTGATCGACATTGAAACACCGGACGGTATGACCCGGCAGCTCGAATACAGGGCGGGACGGTTCAAAAGCGCGGACGGGGTTGCAACCAGATCGCGCAAGCGCGGCGGTGAGGCAGAGGTCACCGTGGGTGGCTATGAGACGTATTTTATTCCAGATAAAGTCGTGCTCGACTGGTAAGCCGAGCACGATACAGACTTGATCAGGCGTCGAGCGCCTTGGAGACCTTGCTGCGCAGTGTGCCCAGATCCTTGGCAAAGCTGCGAATACCTTCGGCCAGCTTTTCGGTTGCCATTGCATCTTCGTTCATGGCCCAACGGAATGCCTTTTCATCGAGCGAAACAGCCGGATCGGCTGTGGTCTTCTCGGGCGAAAGCTTGCGCTCCAGCGTGCCCTTGTCAGCATCGAGTTCGTCCAGCAGAGCCGGGCTGATGGTCAGGCGATCGCAACCGGCAAGGGCTTCGATTTCGCCAGCATTGCGGAACGATGCGCCCATGACGATGGTCTCGATACCATTGACCTTGTAGTAGTTGTAGATCTCGCGCACCGACTTCACACCCGGATCGGTTTCAGCGGTGTATTCTTCACCTGTCGACTTCTTGTACCAGTCGAGAATACGACCGACGAAAGGTGAAATCAGGAATGCCTTCGCTTCGGCGCAGGCAATTGCCTGAGCCTTGGAGAACAGCAGAGTCAGGTTGCAATCGATGCCTTCGGTCTGCAACACTTCAGCTGCGCGAATGCCTTCCCATGTCGATGCAAGCTTGATCAGGATGCGATCCCGCTCGATGCCGCGCTCCTTGTAGGCAGCGATGATCTCGCGCGCCTTGGCAATGGAAGCCTCGGTGTTGAAGGAAAGATCGGCGTCCACTTCGGTCGAAACGCGGCCAGGAACGATACCGGCCAGCGCTGCACCAACGGAAATGGCCAGACGGTCGGCAACGGCAGACGCCACTGCATCGCTGGATCCGCCTTTAGATTTTCCCCAGGCAATTTCCTTCTTGAAGGCATCATCGAACATATCGGTGCCGAGCGCCTTCAGGACGATGGTGGGGTTGGTGGTGCAGTCGACTGGCTTCAGCCGCGCCACAGCCTCGATATCGCCGGTATCGGCCACCACGGTAGTCATGGAACGCAGTTGTTCAAGCTTGGAAGTCATCTGGAAAACCCTTTGGAGAATGCGTTTCTATTGGAACGGTCGGCAGGCGAATTCGTTTCACGACCGAACGCTTTAATTAAACAGAATATCATCGCTCGCTCGCGACAAAGTCAAGACATTTGTTCATCCCATTTGACATAAGTTTCACGGATGGCAATAGTATGGCGATCTTCACCTGACGGGAATGAATGCATAGTGGCCAAACTTCGACGCGGCAGCCATCCGACCTATTCCGAAGCTTCGTCCTTGAGACTGCGTGCCGCCTGGCTTTATTACAACCAGGGCCTGACCCAGAAAGATGTGGCCGAACGTCTCGGCATCAGCAGGTCGACCGTAATCCGACTGCTCGACGAAGCGCTGAAGCGTGCCGAAGTCCAGATCTGGATCAGCGACGGGATCGGCGATTGCGTTGAGCTTGCAACGGGGCTGGAAAAAGCCTTCGGGCTGGATGAAGCCATTGTCGTTCCGGCGCCGGCGTCGGATCAGGCTGACGCGATTGCCAAGGCAGTGGGGCTGGCTCTCGGTGAATTTCTATCTGACGTCATTGAAGACAATACCACCATCGGCGTTGGTTGGGGCCGCACTATGACCGCCTCGCTGTCGGGCTTTCGTCCGCCGCGCCGTGAAAACTGCAAGGTCGTGTCTCTCCTTGGCGGCATCGTCGCCGTCCATCAGACCAATCCCATCGACTACACATGGCGGCTTGCAAGCCAGCTTGGCGCGGAATGCTACATGTTCCTCGCCCCATTGCTGGTGGACTCGGTGGAGACCAAGCAGGCACTGATCGAAAAATGCGGCTTGAAGACCCTCTACGACCTTGCCGAAAATCTGGACCTCGCCGTGGTTTCCTGCGGCGATATAGGTCCACAGTCCACATCGCTGTCGGAAGGCTTTATCAGCCATGAAACCCTGGACGAACTGATCGCGGCCGGCTGCATCTGCGATACCATGTTCAACTTCCTCGATGCCGAGGGCCGTTCCGTCGAACACTCCATCAACCAACGCGTCATGTCGGTGGAACTGGATACGCTGAAGAAAGCGAAGCACATTGTGCTGTCCTCCGGCGGCGCCCATCGCGCCAAAGCCATTCGCGCTACAATAAAACGCATCGGCTGCAACACGCTGATCACGGACGAAGCCGCCGCGCGGGAATTGCTTAAGCTGCAGGGGCAATCGCGACCCGGGGCTGAGGAAACCGCTTAAACCTGCCCGGCCTCCCAACCCAGCATTGCGCGCTTGCGTGTCAGTCCCCAGTGATAACCGGTCAGGGTGCCATTCTTTCCAAGCGCCCGGTGGCATGGCACCACGAAGGAGACAGGATTGCGTCCGACCGCTGCACCAACGGCCCGGCTTGCCTTCGGTTGACCGATACCCTTGGCAATATCGGAATAGGTCACAGCCTTGCCAAGCGGTATGTGCAGAAGCTGTTCCCACACGCGGACCTGAAAATCGGTGCCGATCAGGACAACCCTTAACGGTTGATCGCATGACCATTGCGCGGGATCGAATATGCGAGCGGCATAGGGAGCGGTAACCGCCTGGTCGGCAATATAATTGGCCTCTGGCCAGCGTGATGCCATATCCTCGAAACTTGCCGCCTCCGCGCCAATATCGGCGAAGGCAACACCTGCAAGACCGCGCTCGGTCGCCATGATCAGCGCTTGGCCAAAGGGCGATGAATGAAAGCCATAGCGAATAGTCAGTCCGGCTCCCCTCGCCTTCCATTCGCCCGGCGACATCGCCTCATGGGTAACGAACAGATCATGCAACCGCCCCGGTCCCGACAGACCAAGCTCGATGGAGGTCTCCAGAAGCGGCATCGCCTCCTGCCCCAGCAACCGCTTGGCATGATCCAGCGTAACAGCCTGCAGGAAAGCCTTGGGCGACAGTCCCGCCCAGCGCGTAAACGTCTTTTGCAACTGGGTCGGCGACTGGCCGAGTCGTGCGGCCACCGTCTCCAGTGACGGTTGCTCCTGATAATCCAGCGTCATCATCTCGATCACGCGCCGCACAGTCTCGTAGTCACCGCCCTCAGGCGTGATGTCTTGAAGCGTGGATATGTCGATCTTGGCAGCAAGGGTCATGGGGCTCTCCTTCATGTTGAGAGAACACCACGATGAACGCGTTGAAACCACCCGATTCTTGCGCCCATCAGATCCGCTGTTTTACCGTTGCCAGAGCGCCGCGAAACGCCTTGGCAAAACTTTCGCGATCATCCGGATTGAGAAAGGAGCCGACATCCGTTCGCCGCCCCTCGCCACTCACATGCATGGACACGATGCCGTCCTCGCCCTCACGCTCGACGAAGAACTTTGCCCAGAACGGATTGAAGCGATGTTCGGTCATCAGACCGGAAGGCGTGAACTTGCGGACATGGAGATAGGTGCGCGCAACCTCTACCTCTTCGCGGGCGCGACCGGACCGGTAGCTGAGCCAGAAGGCGCCGTAGAGAAGCAGGAAGTCGAGGCCGAAGAACAGACCGATGGGCCAGGCACCGGTCATGATGAAGAACAGCGCATGGCCAACGCAGACCGAACCGGCTATCGCCAGCATGATGACAAAGCCCTTGCGCCCGAGCGAGCGATAGGGTGTCAGCTCGGCTGCAAAAATTGGCTGCTCGATCATATCGTCTACGTTGCCTTCGCTCATGTGAACCATCTATAGAATGACGATGACGACTCCGAAGGCCAAATCCAGCACCCAAAATACGAAAATGTCAATTTCCGCGACTGCGCGGAAAAAGCCCGTGCGTCGCAGTGCCTATTCAAAGGCGGAGCTGGAAGAGATCTTTCGCCGTTTTGCGATCCAGCGGCCGGAGCCCAAGGGCGAACTCGAACACGTCAATCCCTTTACCCTGGTCGTCGCCGTGGCCCTATCGGCGCAGGCGACTGATATCGGTGTCAACAAGGCAACCCGCGCCCTGTTCCAGATTGCAGACACGCCGGAAAAGATGCTGGCGCTCGGCGAAGACACGGTCCGCGACTACATCAAGACCATTGGCCTTTATCGCAACAAGGCCAAGAATGTCATCGCGCTCAGCCGGATGCTGGTGGATGAGTTCGGCTCGGTCGTGCCCCGTACCCGCGAGGAGCTTGTGCAGCTACCGGGCGTCGGCAGAAAGACCGCCAACGTGGTCATGTCCATGGCCTTCGGCATTCCGACCATAGCCGTCGACACCCATATCCTGCGCATCGCCAACCGCATCAAGCTTGCACCGGGCAAGACGCCAGACGAGGTGGAAGCCAGGCTCGAGGCGATTATCCCCAAACACTATCTGTTCCACGCCCACCACTGGCTAATCCTGCACGGGCGCTATGTCTGCAAGGCGCGCAAGCCGGAATGCGAGCGCTGCGTCATTGCCGATATCTGCAAGTCCGGCGAAAAGACCTGCGACGTTCCAGCCCCTCTGGTCGAGCTGCCGGCTCAGATTTTGGCCACGCCCGCCTGACCTCTCATCGAGGCTGGCTTGGGGCAAAGCCCGGATCGCGTTTCGACAACATCTTGTGCAGATGCACCATCATGCTCGCCGCAAACAGCGGCGTGAGCAGGTTGACGATCGGCACCGCCAGAAAGGCCGCGATCAGCAACCCGGCCATGAAAACGGTGGCACTGTGTTTGGCCCGGAAAAGCCGTGCATCCGCAGGCGTCCGGAAGCGTGTCGCGGCGAATTCGAAGAACTCACGTCCGAGCAGGTAGCCGTTGACCAGAAAGAAGGCGACGATGTTAACGCCGGGAATAAACAGCAACAGCAGCGCAATGATATTGCCGAGAATGACGACGCCGAAGAACTTGAGTGAGGAGATGATGGCCTGCCCAAGAGGCATTGCCGTTCCGGGCGCATCGGCTGGGTAATCGCGCTTTTCCACCACCTCGGCCACATCATCCAGGAACAGTCCGGCAATGATTGCGGTCACCGACGACAACAGGAAAGCCAGCACCAGCGCCAGACCGATACTGGCAACAATGCCGAACACAAATGTCAGCCAGCCAGCCCAGTCGGGCAGATCGGGAAAGAAGCCGGCAAGCCAGGGCATGGCATAGGCCATGAAGGCGCTGCGAAAGGTGAACCATAGCCCCATCAGAACGAGGATGGTCAGGCCCAGCACCTTCCAGAAAACCGACCGGGTCTCGACCGCAAATAGATTGGTCAGCGCAAGCCTCGCCGCGTCGAAAATCATGTATCTCTCCCTCGTGACATGACTATCGATGTAAGAAGGCGGGCGCGAACGCGCAAGCCAGCGCCCAAAAGTGTCCGAGGATTATGCCTTGGTCGCAGTCACAGCACCGTAGAGTTCTGGCCGACGATCGCGCAGATAGGGCAGTTCTGCTCGGCTCTCGTCATAGGCGGCCGGATCGAGATCGGCAAACATCAGGCATTCGCCGCTGCCGGCACGGCAGAGGAAACTGCCATCAGGTGCGACCGCAACCGAATGGCCTTCGTAGTTCAGCACGCCGTCATTGCCGCAAAGGTCGGTATAGAGAATGAAAAGCTGGTTTTCCATCGCACGCGCCGGCAAGATGCGTTCCGGGATACGACGATTGGCAGGTGTCGTCGCAAGTGCTGTCGGCACGATCAACAATTCAGCGCCGGACAGGCCGATGCTGCGCACGATTTCAGGGAATTCCACATCGTAGCAGATCAACATCGCAGCCTTCAGACCGCCAATCTCGAACAGTTCGGGCCCTGTATCCGAAGGCGTGAACGCAACGCGCTCCATATCGCCATAAAGATGGCATTTCCGGTAGACACGCTGTCGCTTGCCCGGCTGCGAAAGAGCAACGCTGTTAAAGATCGTGTCACCATCGCGCTCGGCAAAACCGGCCACCAGGGCAATCTTGAACCTGTCTGCGATCGCCTGAAGCTTGGTGGCAATAGAACCATCTGCGGGCTCCGCCATCGTTGCTGTCGCAGCTTCCAGCGCATAGCCCGTCACGGACATTTCCGGAGTGACCAAGAGATTAGCCCCCATAACGGCTGCCGCTTCCGCAGCTTTAGCGATCTTGGCAAGATTGCCGTCGACATTCGTCAACTCTGAAAACATCTGGAACATGGCGACGCGCATGAAAACTCCGTGGCAGTGTGGCTGACATAGTCGGACCGCATTGGAAATGTGTTAGACACATCTCCAGTCAGCGATGAGCTGAAACACTTATCGTACTCAACATCTCAGGGAAACCTGAGAACTGCCGACGATATTCCTCTGATTTCTTGAGGCGCAACGCGCCCCACAGACCTCGATCAGAGCGTGGTCAGCAATTCGATCGTCGAACCGTCAAAAAACCGTGAGAGCCTGAAGGCTGTCGGATCCACGCACGGTGTACCGCCAGTCACCAGATCCGCGGTCAATCGTCCGGCGCCCGGACCGATGCCGAATCCGTGGCCGGAAAAACCGGTGGCGATGAAGAAGCCCGGCACTGTCTCGACAGGCGAGATGACTGGCACGGCATCGGGGGTGACGTCGATCAGGCCGGCCCAGCGTTGTGCGATCTGGGCATCCTTGAAAACCGGATAGGCCGCCTTGAGCCTGGAAAGCGCACGATCAGTCTCACGAGGTGCAGGAACGGGATCGAGTACCCGGCAGCGCTCAAACGGGCTTTGCCTGTCGAGTGCCCAGCGCGACGGCAGCATTGCCTCTTCGAGGAAACGGTTTCCGACGCGAAATTTCAAAGAACGCCAATCGTTCTTCAATGCCGGCAGGAATTTTGCGAAATAACGAAAGCTGTCGGGCACGATATCGACGACATTGTCGCCCTCTGAGGCAATGGTATAGCCGCCATCCTGACGCTTGCGGATGGCAAAATCATTGCTGAACAGCGTTGTCTCAGGCCCGCCTTCGACCGGGGTTGTCCGGATGACCGTATTCATCACCTTCAACTGCGGCAAGTCTACACCCAAATTGCGCGAGAAGAGGCTTGACCAGGCACCGCCGGCCAAGACCACCGACGAGCAGGCGATAGAGCCGCGTTCGGTCACCACCCCGCAGATTTTGCCGCCTGCTTTTTCAATGCCGCGCACGGCGCAGCGGGTGAGGATATGGGCACCTTTGTCGCGCGCGGCCTCGGCAATGGCGGGTGCCGCCTTTTGCGGCTCGGCACGACCGTCAGCGGCCGTATAAAGAGCACTTCGAACAGGAAGCCTCAGGCCTGGATATAGGCTGTCGAACTCCACCTGCCCCACCATGCGCGACGGCAACTGGTAGCGCCCGAGCTCTTCCGGCCACTGCGCATTGGAGGCCTCCTCCGCTTCATCGGCAGACACAAAGACAATTCCGCATTGGCGATAACCGATATCCCGCCCGACACGGCTGTCGAGATCGCGCCAGATGCGGATCGATTCCGCCATCAAAGGCACTTCACGCGGATCGCGTTGCGAGATACGCACCCAGCCCCAGTTGCGACTGGACTGTTCCTCGGCAATGCCGCCTTTTTCGCAAAGAGCGACAGACACGCCGCGCTCGGCAAGTTCCAGTGCTGTTGAGGTACCGATAATACCGCCGCCGATGACCACCACATCCACCTTGGACGGAAGCGCTTCATCTCCCTGAACGGCAACAACCTGCGGACCTGGCATGCGATAGCTCCAATACGAAAAACAGATAAAGGGCCAAAGACACCCTCGGACCACGGGTCAACCTATAGCCCCCATGCCTTCGCGCAAGCAACATCCGGCAGAAACATCATAGCGATGGGAAGACGCAGGCCGTGATCGCGGCGGTCGGGAATGTCAGCTATCGCAGGGTCTAATGACGACCGGCACGTCCGCATGTCCGCCGATATCCTGGCAAACGCCAGCGGAGCATACTGTCCAGGCGGAGACCGTTGCACCTGAGGCGGCAAGCGCCAGTTTCGGCTGCGGCGGCAAGTGTGGAGACCAGACCCACCAATCATCGACAAGCTTCGCTCCCTCACCCGGATCCATGCCGGCACCGGAACCCTTGACAGACGCCTCGGTCAGTTCGAACCCGGATGGTGTGAGAGCCCAGCTTTCCCGCCACTCGGTCTTCTCGACCGAATGTATCCACGACAGCGTGAAGGTTGCAGCCGCCAGCGCAATGGTTTTACCGCCGGCCAGAATGCAAACGGCTGCACTCACGCGCCGGCTTCCGTAACCTGCCGGTTGGCAGACCGCCGCCAGACGACAAAAGCAAACACCAATGCCAGTGCAAAGCCGATCTCGTCCGTCAATGGCAAGGCCGTAATGAGCGTGAAGGCCGCTGCCATGGCAAGCAATCGTTCAAGCCAACTGAGATGAATGCGCAAGAAACCGATGACCGCAGCACCCCAAAGACCGATGGCGATCACAGCCTTCAGCACGATATAGGCAACCGCCAGCGGGAAGCCGATTGCACCGGCAAGCGTGCCACCATCCTGCAACATCAGCGCCGGCGTATAGACCGCCATATAGGGAATGACGAAGCCGGCAGCGGCCACCTTGATCGCCTCCATGGAGATCTTCAGCCCCTTTTCCTTGGCAATGGGGGCTGCGGCAAAACAGGCAAGCGCCACCGGCGGTGTCAGATCCGCCAGAATGCCGAAATAGAAGACAAACATGTGGCTGACGATCAGCGGCACACCGAGGGTGAGCAAAGCCGGACCGGCAATCGAGGACGTGATGATATAGTTCGGAATGGTGGGTATACCCATGCCGAGCACGATGCAGGTGACCATTGTCAGGATAAGCGACAGGAACAGGCTCTGCCCGCCAACCGAAACGATGAACTGGCCGAAGGTGTTGGCAGCTCCGGTAAGCGTCATAGTGCCGATGATCACGCCGACGACGGCGCAGGCAACCGCGACCGGAAGTGCAGTCTTTGCCCCGTCAGCCAGCGCATCGCGGCAGATGATGAGCGTTTCGCGCCCGCCTTTGAGGACCGCGTTCCAGGCCACCAGCACAACCAGAGCTGCAAGCACCACATGCATGCCGAAGCGGAAGAAGGCTGCTGCCACAAGACCGAGTCCCACCCACAGGATGACCCGCAGCACAGTGGAGGGAAGCCCAAGCGCTGCCGATGAGCCAAGGATCAGCAATACGGTGAAAGCGAGACCCACAGTGCCGGCAAAGAGCGGCGTGTAACCGGAAAACAAGAGCCAGACGAGGGCAGCCAGCGGCAGGATCAGATACCACTGCGTGCGGATGGCGTTGAGCGCCGACGGCAGCTCGCTTTTGGGAAGGCCGACCAGATTATATTTTCCGGCCTCCAGATGGACCATCCAGAAGGCAGAGGCGAAATAGAGAAGCGCCGGAATGATCGCGGCCCGTACGATCTCGTGATATTCTACGCCAATTGTTTCAGCCATGATGAAGGCGACCGCCCCCATGACCGGCGGCATGATCTGTCCGCCCATGGAAGAGGTGGATTCCACCCCGCCGGCAAAGGCCGCCCGATAGCCGAAACGTTTCATTAGCGGAATGGTGAACTGCCCGGTGGTTACGACATTGGCGACCCCCGAACCGGAGATGGTCCCCATGAGCCCGGAAGAGATGATCGCAACCTTGGCCGCGCCGCCCTTCTTGTGACCGACCAGCCCCAGCGACACATCTGTGAACAGCTTGATCATGCCGGCCTTTTCCAGAAAGGCACCGAACAGGATGAAGAGGAAGATATAGGTCGAGGACACATAGACAGGAATGCCGTAAATGCCCTCCGTGCCATAGGTCATGTGATCGATGACCTGCGAGAAATCATAGCCGCGGTGATTGAAGGGCGACGGAAGATATTGCCCGAACAGGCAGTAGGCGAGAAAGAGCCCCGATATCACCGGCAATGTTGGCCCCATCACCATCCATGCAGCGGAAAACACCGTGACCAGCGCAATGATGCCCATCACCAGATCGCGTGTCAGGGGATCGCCCGCACGCTGGATCAGCGGCGCATATTCAACCCACTGATAGAGCGCGACTGCCAAACCGGCGAGCGCAAAACCCCAGGCAACGGTTTTCAAGATCACGCCATACTGGCGCGCCAGCGCCAGAAGCGGAAAGGCGAGCAAGGTCACAAAGCCGACATGCAATGCCCTGACCACCTGGCTGGGCAGGTCGATCAGATGGGCAGCGGTCGCGATCTGGAAGACGGAAAAGGCAATCGCGATGTAAAACAGCAAACGCCCCTCGCGACCGGCCGGGAAGCTTTCGGCCAAAGGATCGTGGATTGAGAGTTGCTGATCGCCCTGCGGCATATGATGCCCGGCCTTGTCGTGCGGCATGAGACGCTCCACTGAACCACAAATTCATCACCCGACCGAAGAAGACGGACCGGGTCGAAAAAGGCCCGGCAAGAGCCGGGCCTGATCGGACATCCTTAGAGGAGGCCCTTTTCCTTGTAGTAGCGCTCAGCACCCGGATGCAGCGGTACGGGCATGCCCTTGATGGCATTCTCAAGCTTGATCTGCGCAGCAGCCTTGTGAGCGGCTTCCATCTCCGGCAGGTTTTCAAACAGCTGCTTGGTCATCTCATAGGCGAGATCATCAGAGACATTCGTGCTGGAAACGAGGAAGTTGACGACAGCCACGGTTGGAACATCCGCATCCTGGCCCTGATAGGTTCCAGCTGGAATGGTGGCGGCAATATAGGGAGCACCGAGTTTGGTGGCGATTTCTTCAGGCACCGAAACCACCTGGATGTCGACGGATGTCGCCAGATCCTTGATGGAAGCGACGCCAAGACCAGCAGACTGCAGTGTGGCATCGAGCTGACGATTCTTGATCAGTTCCACCGATTCCGCAAATGGCAGATATTCGGTCTTGGCAAGATCCTCATAGCTCATTCCGGCAGTCTCGAAAATCTTGCGGGCGTTGAGCTCCGTGCCGGACTTCGGCGCACCGACGGAAACGCTCTTGCCTTTCAGCTGATCGAGAGAGGTAATACCCGATTCCTTGGAAGCGACGATCTGGATATAGTTCGGATAGATCGCAGCAATGCCGCGCAATTTGTCCAGCGGTCCCTTGAAGCCCGCTTCGGTATCGCCTTCCCAGGCAAGCTTGACGCTATCGCCCAGTGCAAAACCGATCTCGCCCTTGCCCTGCTGCAGAAGGTTGAGGTTCTCGACCGATGCCTTGGTGGACTGGACCTGGGTGCGAACACCCTCGATCTTCTCACCGTAAATCTTGGAGAGTGCGGCGCCGAGCGGATAATAGACGCCGGATGTACCGCCCGTCAGAACATTGATGAACTCATCAGCCTTGGCAGCCAATGGCGCGAGCGCAAGGCTGCTGACGGTGATGGCGGCAAAGGCCGCGCGTCCGAAAAATCGGGTCATGGAATTCCTCCTCTTGTCGGTGCGGTCCGCTCCCACGAAGCCCACCTCTTTGTGACAAGAAGCAATAAAAACCAATTGTGAATACAATGAAAGGTGCAAATTGTGCCAAGTTCCATCGACACGCCTTCAGGCCATGCGACGTTGGTCTAATACCTGCCTTAAAGCTTGGCCCAGAAGTTCATATGTTCCTCAACCGATACACCTCAGAGCAGCAAGAAACGACTTGCGCCCGGTGTTGGCAGCGTCCACGGCCAGTCGCGCGACGCTAATCGCCGCCCGCAACAATTCGGCACCGCGATCGCGCCTGCGTGTCGCAGAACATCGTTCACAAAACGCCGGAAATAGAAAAGCCCGCCGCATCTCCTGATCCGCCAGGGACGCTAGAGTGATTTGCTACGTTCCGCAAGCAAAAAAGCCCGAACATTCATCACTACACTGTAATGCTCAAATAATGCGCAATAGCGCCCAACAGTTATTTACTTCAGGCTTCGAGGCTCGCGGTTCCACGTGTCAGTCGACGGATTCCAAATGCACCGGCTGGCGACGGATCGCCTGTAGTCCGGGCCATTCCAGTTGATTTATTGCCCAGGCCTCTCTCATTTATGTTCTGGGCAAAGAATCACGCTAGGGTCCCAGCCGACATTTGACGAAAGAGGCGCCATGACCCGTATGCTCAATCTCATAACCGACATCGACTGCCTATCTGTCGGCCATGCCACCGATCTCGCGCTTGGTTCCGGCGTCACGGTAATCGTATTCGATGAGCCGGCGACCGCATCCGGCTCCGTCCTTGGCGGCGCACCGGGCGGGCGCGAAACGGCACTTCTGGATCCGGCAATGACCGTTGAACAGGTCGATGCCTTCGTCCTCTCCGGAGGCTCGGCTTTCGGGCTGGATGCAGCAGGCGGGGTCCAGGCAGGCCTGCGCGAAATCGGTCGCGGCTATCCGGTCGGCCCCGTGCGCGTGCCGATCGTCCCGCAGGCAATCCTGATGGATCTGCTGAATGGCGGTGACAAGGACTGGGGCCTGCAATCCCCTTATCGCGACATGGGCTATGATGCCTTCAAGGCAGCGACCAAGGGCACATTTGCGTTGGGAACTGTGGGCGCTGGAACCGGCGCCACGACGGCAACGGTCAAGGGCGGACTTGGGTCGGCGAGCGCATGCACCACCCGCGGAACCCGCATCGCGGCGATCGTCGCCGTCAACGCCATGGGCTCACCCACCGTTGGCGAGGGGCCGCATTTCTGGTCGGCACCTTTTGAGCAGGAGAGCGAATTCGGTGGGCGCGGCCAACCGAATAAAGTCTCACCGTCCGACATCGCCCTACGGGCCAAGGGCGTCGATATCACGGCGACCACAATTGGCGCAGTCGTCACGGATGCAGTCCTCACCAAGGCGCAAACGCATCGACTGTCGATCATGGCCCATGACGGACTTGCGCGCGCAATTCTGCCCGCGCACCTGCCGGCAGATGGCGACACTGTTTTCTCCGCAGCAACCGGAAAGCGCGCTCTTGCCGATGCCGCGGAATTCATGGAACTCTGCCATCTCTCCACGATCGTCATGGCCCGCGCCATTGCCCGCGGAGTCTTCGAGGCGACGGCCCTTCCCAATGACGCCGCCCAACCGGCATGGCGCGACCGCTTCGCCTGAAGTAGCGATCGTCGACATGGAACTGACATCAACCGGCGCTATCTGCCTGCATGATATCATCGCGAATTGAGAGCACCGGCGTAAAGGACGAGGAATGACGGGACAAGATCTGATCAGCGCCAGCGACCCGCTGGTGCTTGCCAATGCGAGGATCGTGCTTGCAGATCGCATGGAACACGGAAGTGTCGTTGTTCGCGGCGGCGCGATCGAGGCAATCGAGAAAACCGGCGACAAGGTCCCTGCGGGCGCGCTCGATCTCGGTGGCGATCACCTCATCCCCGGTCTCGTCGACATTCATACCGACCATTTTGAAAAGCACATTTTCCCGCGCTTTCACGTTCGCTGGGATTATGTCCGCGCAGCCCTCGCCCACGATGCGCAGATTATCGGCGGTGGCGTGACCACCGTGTTCGACAGTCTTGCGGTCGGCAATGCGGAAAGCGACAGCTACCGTTCCGAAATCCTGAAACCGATGATCGACGCGCTGGAGCGGGCCACCGCCGGCGGCATGCTCAGGGCGCAGCATTTCGTCCACCTTCGTTGCGAAGTCATCGACGAGAGGACACCGCAACTGATGGCGGAGGTGCTCGATAATGACCTGGTGAGAATCGCCTCGGTGATGGAGCATCTGCCAGGCATTCGGCAGACCCGCGACATTGACGGCTATATCGACAGGCTTGCCGACATTCGTCGCCAGAGCGTGGAGACGACACGCGAGCAGGTCATGAAAATGGTCGACGAGAAAAGCGAGATCGGTCGAAAGGTCCGCCCGCTGATCGTCGCCATGGCCAAGGCACGCGGACTGCCATTGCTCAGCCACGACGATACCGACATTGCCCATGTCGATCTGGCCGCAGATGAAGGCGTCGCCATTTCCGAATTTCCCTGTTCACTGGAGGCCGCCCGCGAAGCGAGGCTTCGTGGCATGGTCACTGTGGGCGGTGCGCCCAATATCCTGCGCGGCCAGTCGCAATCCGGCAATGTCGCGATGAAGACCCTGATGGCGGAAGGCCTGCTCGACATCCTTGCCTCCGACTATGTGCCACGCTCCATGCTGGACGCCGCCTTCGTGATTGCCGAAAGCGGCGCATTCACCGAAGACCTGCCGGCCGCGATCCGAATGGTGGCCAAGGCCCCGGCAGAGGCGGCAGGCCTGATGGACCGCGGTGAGATCGTTGAAGGTCGCCGGGCCGATCTCGTGCATATCGGCCTCTTCGAAGGACATCCCTTCCCAAAGATGATCTGGCGCGAGGGGCTGAGAGTGGCCTGACGCTCAGACCCGTTTGAAGCCCTCGCTGGCGATCATCAATTCCCGCGTATAATCGGTTGCAAATTCGCGGCGCGGCAGAGCATCGGCACTCAGCGTCTCCACCACCTTGCCATGCTGCATGACCGCCAGCCGCTCGCACATATGGCTGATCACCGCCAGATCGTGGCTGACCATGACGAAGGTCAGCCCCCGATCCTTGCGCGCCTGCTCAAGCAGGTTGAGGATCTCTGCCTGGATCGAGGCATCGAGCGCCGATGTCGGCTCGTCCAGCAACAGGATCTTCGGCTCGACGATCAGCGCGCGCGCAACGGCAATGCGCTGGCGTTGGCCGCCGGATAGCTGGTGCGAATAACGGAAGCGGAAACCGGAGCCCAGTCCCACCTCGTCCAGCGCCCGCGCAATGCGCACCTCGCTGTCCGCAAAACCGTGGATCTTCAAAGGCTCCAGCAATAACCGGTCGACCGTCTGACGCGGATGCAAGGACCCGTAAGGATCCTGAAACACCATCTGTACGGTCCGGAAAAACTCCTTGTCGCGCCGATGCCCCGAGAAACGACGACCGTCAACCTCAAGCGTTCCGCTGTCGAAAGAATTGAGCCCGGTCACGGCACGCAGCAGCGTCGATTTGCCCGATCCGGATTCGCCGACGATACCGAAGGACTCGCCGGTGGCAATATCGAAGCTCACTTCGTCGAGCGCCCGGTATTCATCGAAGGTCACAACCATGTCACGGATAGAAAGGGCTTTGGTCATTCGGCCCACTCCGCCTGACGTTCCAGCACCGGAAGCGGATGCCGATCGCCGCCGATACTTGGCAGACAGTTCAACAGTCCGCGCGTGTAGGGATGCTTGGCTTGCGACAAGTCGGAGGCTTTCAACTCCTCCACCACATGGCCGGCATACATGACCAGAACCCGATCGCAGAAGGAGGAGACAAGACGCAGATCATGAGAGATGAAGATCAAACCCATACCCCGCTCGGACACCAGCTTGTCGAGAACATCCAGCACTTCAAGTTGCACGGTCACGTCGAGCGCCGATGTCGGCTCGTCGGCGATCAGAAGCTCCGGCCCGCAGACCAGCATCATGGCGATCATGGCGCGCTGACCCATGCCGCCGGAGACCTCGTGCGGGTATAGATCAAACACCCTTTCGGGGTCGCGGATCTGCACGGTCTCAAGCATCGCAAGCGCACGCTCACGCGCTTGCCGCTTGCCGATCTTCTCATGCGTCCTCAAGGTCTCGACGATCTGGCGACCGATGCTCATCACCGGATTGAGCGAATATTTCGGGTCTTGAAGGATCATGGCAATCTGGCGTCCGCGCAGTGCACGACGTTCCCCAGGCGACGCGGCCAGAAGATCGGTTGTGCCCAGATGCAGCCTGTCGGCGGAGATGCGCGCGTGTTCCGGCGTAAGCCCCATGATCGCACGCCCGGTCTGCGACTTGCCGGAGCCGCTTTCTCCAACAATGCCTAAACGTTCCTTGCCAAGCGTAAAACTCACGCCGCGCACGGCCTCGACGACACCTGTCCGGGTCGGAAAGGCGACCTTCAGATTGTCGACGGTCAGAAGCGGCGTCATTGGCCGGCCTCCTTCGGATCGAGCGCATCGCGAAGGCCATCGCCCAGAAGGTTGAAGCCGAGGCTGACGATCAGGATGGCAACGCCCGGAGCAGCAGCCACCCACCACTGGTCGAGAATAAAACGACGACCATCGGCAATCATCGCACCCCATTCGGGAAGTGGCGGTTGAGCGCCCAGCCCCAGAAAGCCGAGCCCTGCCGCTGTCAGAATAATGCCCGCCATGTCGAGCGTAACGCGCACGATCAGCGAGGAGATGCAAAGCGGCATGATATGCGACACGACGATCCGAAGCGGCGATGCCCCCATCAACCGAACGGCGGCAATATAGTCCGAATTGCGAAAGGTCATTGTCTCGGCCCGGGCGATACGGGCATAGGGCGGCCAGGACGTCACGGCGATGGCCAAAATGGCATTCTCGATGCCGGGACCAAGCGCTGCCACCAATGCCAGCGCCAGAACCAGCTTCGGGAAGGCAAGAAAGATATCGGTGATGCGCATCAGCACCGCATCTAGCCATCCGCCTGCATATCCAGAGACCGTACCGACCAGAAGGCCGATCGGCGCGGCAATGATCGCCACCAGCGCCACAACCATCAATGTCAGTCGCGACCCATGGATCAGGCGAGAGAGAATGTCTCTGCCCTGCCCGTCGGTGCCAAGCCAATAGGTTTCATTGGGCGCAAGCAGACGTGCGTTTTTCAGATCACCGGTGACCGGCGAAAACGGCGACAGAAAATCAGCAAAGGCCGCAATGAATATCAGCCCAAGCAGGATGAAAAGGCCGACAACGGCAAGCTTGTTGGCAGAGAACTGCCGCCAGATGACATAGATACGTCCAAGCTTCGCCTGCCGTCGCGACTGCGGACGGTCGGACAGCAACCAGTCACGCAGGCCCTGTTTTTCGATCGAAGCGACTGGGCTCATCGGCTCTTCGTCCTCGGGTCAAGTGTGCGGTAGATAAGGTCGGTGAAAATGTTGATGGCGATGAACACAGAGCCCACCACGATCGTGCCGCCGAGCACCGCATTCATATCGGCATTCTGCAGCGAGTTGGTGATGTAGAGCCCAAGCCCCGGCCAGGAGAAGATGGTTTCGGTCAGGACCGATCCCTCCAGTAGACCCGCATAGGACAGAGCAATCACGGTCACCAGCGGCACCGCCGCGTTTCTAAGCGCGTGGAACCATATGATGCGGGTTTCCGACAAGCCCTTGGCGCGCGCTGCCACGATATATTCCTGGCTCAACTCGTTGAGCATGAAACTGCGGGTCATACGGCTGATATAGGCAAGCGAGAAATAGCCGAGCAATCCGGCCGGCAGAATGATGTGGCGCATCAGATCGCGAAACACATCCCACTCGCCCTGCCAGAGCGCATCGAAAAGGTAGAAGCCGGAATTGGGCGTGAAGGTGTATTCGTAGACGATATCGATACGTCCGGGATAGGCGACCCAGTGCAATCGGGCGTAAAACAGCACCAGAGCGATCAGGCCAAGCCAGAAGATCGGCACCGAATAGCCGATCAGCCCGATGATACGGACGATCTGGTCGACAAGGCTGCCACGCTTGACCGCAGCCAGCACACCCAGAGGAACACCGATGAAGGAGCCAATCAGCGTGCCGAGCGTGGCAAGCTCGATCGTCGCTGGAAAGACCCGCCGGATATCCTCCATCACCGGATGAGTGGTGAGCACAGAAGTTCCAAAATCGCCTGTCAGCGCCTTGCTCACATAGATGTAAAACTGCTGATAGAGCGGCAGATCGAGGCCAAGTTCGGCGCGCACCCGCGCATAGGCAGAGGCCGGCGCTCGGTCGCCAAGCATCGCGAGCACCGGATCGATTGGAATGATGCGACCGATAAAGAAGGTCACGGCCAGCAGCCCGAGATAAGTGGTCACGATCGTGACCACGAATCCCAGCACCGGCATGGCATAGGCCGAAGCGCGCCGACTAATGCGCCGCGCTCCGGTTTGGGGTTCTACGGAAGCCAACGAACTATTCCGATTCCACTATTCCTTGCTGACGGGTGCAAGGAAGTTGGTATCGAATGTCGGACCAAGCTTGTAGCCGGAAACCTTGGCGCGGTAGGCCGCGACTTCCGTTTCCTGCCACATGATGACGAAGGGGCCGGTATCCAGAACTGTCTTCTGCAGCTCTTCATACATGGCCTTGCGCTTGGCAGTATCCTTTTCGAGAAGCGCTGCCTGCGTCTTCGTGGTCAGTTCCGGAATATCCCACGCATTGCGCCACGCCAGCGTCTTTGTCATCGTCTCGTCGCTGTTGTCGAGGTTGGCGGCAAAGGTATCGGCATTGGAATTCGGATCCCAGTAGTCTGTGCCCCACTGACCGATATAGATGTCGTGGTTGCGGGCACGGTACTTGGTCAGCGTCTGCTTGCCGTCGCCCGGAATAATCTCGAGCTTGACGCCACCTTCTGCGAAGGACTGCTGAAGCGCCTCACCGACAACGCTGACCGGTGGCGTATTGCGCACATCCATGGTGATGGAAAAGCCATCAGGATAGCCTGCCTTGGCAAGCAGTTCCTTCGCCTTGGCCGGATCGAATGTGTAGGGTTTCTCGTCAAGGGAACCGAACATGCCGGATGGCAGGAAAGTCTGGTGGATCGTGCCGATCGACTTGATCAGCGTGGTGCTGAGCGCATCGTAATCGACCAGATATTTCATGGCCTCGCGCACTTCGGGCTTGGCCAGAATTTCGTTCTTCTGGTTGAGGCTGAAATAGTAGACCGTCCCCTTGGCCGCCGATGCCGTCTTGATATCGGCATTGGAGGAGACGGCATCGATATCCTGCGGCTGCAGCTTGCGGGCAACGTCGATGTCGCCGGCTTCGAGCGCAAGACGCTCACCCGAGCTCTCAGGCATATGGCGATAGATCACATGCTCCAGAGCTGGCGCATCGCCGAAATAATTGTCGTTGCGGTCCAGCAGGATCACTTCATTGGCGCGCCATGCGCGGATCGCAAATGGCCCGGACCCAGCATAATTGGTCTTCAGCCAGTTATTGCCGAAGTCGTTGTCGAATTTATATTCGTCGCTGGGTGTGACCGACTCCACATGTTCCATGACAAGGGTCTTGTCCACCACGGAGGCAACGGAAGCCGTCAGGCAGTTCAAGACGAAGCTCGGCGCATAGGCCTTGTCCGTGGTGAAAGAGAAGGTCATCGGATCGCTGGCCTTGGCCATATCGGTAACATTGTCACCGGTCAGGCCGAACTGCTGCAGAATGAAGGCCGGGTTCTTGTTGAGCTTGACGGCGCGCTCGAAAGACCAAGCCACATCCTCTGCCGTGATCGGATTTCCCGAGGCAAATTTCAGGTCGGGCTTGATCTTGAATGTAAAGGTCTTGCCGTCATCCGACACCGTCCAGCTTTCGGCAATCGTCGGCAGAACCTCGGATGTGTTCTCGGTGTTGAGGCTGATCAGCGTATTATAGGTGTTGCCGGTAATTTCTCCGGCTGTGATCTCGAAGGCTTCGCCCGGATCGAGCGTGATCACGTCGTCGATGGCCCATGCGATCACCAGCGTATTTTGTGGTGTTTCCGCAAAGGCGGCCGGAGCCGACGCGAGCAGTACGGCCAGAGCCGCGCTGGTTGCAAGCATCTTTACGCGTTTGTTGAGCATCATAGTCATGGTCTTTGTTCCCCTTTTTTATTGGTTGAGACCTTTACGTTCGCCCACACTATTCGTGCCAGGCAGAACTCAAGACACGGAGCCAGTTTTCCCGGCAGATCTTCCTTAAGTCGTCGTCACGGTAGCCAGCGTCTTGCAGCGCGGTAACCAGATTCTGATTGCCGCTGGCATCTGTAATTCCTTCGGGAATTGTTGCTCCGTCGAAATCGGAGCCAAGCGCCACACAATCGATTCCCACACGCTCGACCAGATAGTCGATATGGCGGATCATGTCGGAGATCGGCGTCTGCGCCTTGTCCAGACCATCCGCGCGCAGCATAGTGACGGCATAGTTGAGACCGACAAGGCCGCGGCTTTCACGGATTGCATCAAGCTGCTTGTCGGTGAGGTTGCGTGCCACCGGCGTCAACGCATGCGCGTTGGAGTGACTGGCGATCAATGGTTGGTCGCTGGTCTTGGCAACGTCCCAGAAGCCTTTTTCGGTAATATGTGCCAGATCGACCAGAATACCGAGACGGTTGCAGGCCTTGACCAGTTCGAACCCGGCCTCCGTCAGACCCGGGCCGGTATCCGGCGACATGGGATAGGCAAACGGCACGCCATGGCCGAAAATGTTATTGCGGCTCCAGACAGGTCCGAGTGAGCGCAGGCCGGCGGCATAGAAAATGTCGAGCGTCGACAAATCCTTGTCCAGCGCCTCGCAGCCTTCCATGTGCATGACAGCTGCAAACACGCCGTCCTCCATGGCGGCACGGATATCGGCGGTTGACGTGCAAAGCCGCCAAGCGCCGGCCCTGGCGAGACGAAGGGCAATCGAGGCCATATCGAGCGCGATATCGAGGGACTGCGCGCGATGAAGCGGCGCATCGAGCGGCGTCACATAGTGGCCTTGCGCGTCCGGCTCCGTCAGCGCAAAGTCGCTCATCGAAGGAATGTAGATGGCACATAGGCCGCCGGCCAGACCACCTTCCGCTGCACGCAACTTGTCGATATGGCCGTGATTGGCACCTTGCGAGAACTCGCGAACGGCGTCGCCCCCGCCCTGCTCCCCTCTCCACAGCCGCAAAAGAACATCATTGTGGCCGTCGAATACCAATTCCATATGCATTTCCTGAAGCAGCACCCTGGTTCTTTATAATCGAGAACGCCGGCACCACTGATCGTGTGAGAAGTCTCCTCCGCTGGAGACGAGATGCCAGCCTAGAGCCAAACGAGATTTGGTTTCAAGCGCAAATTTAAGGCACTGCTCAAATCGATGGCAGCGCGCAATTTTGTCGTGACACACTCAAAACGGCGTATGCTGCAACCAATCCGTTTCCGCTTCGTAAGCACGCGCCAGGCGTAGAACCTGGGCATCGGCTCGGGGTGGCCCGATGATCTGGATCCCCGCCGGAAGTCCAGCTGGATTAAAGCCAGCCGGCATTGCGGCAACGGGCAGGCCAACCATACTCGGACCTATCACCACCTCCATCCAGCGATGATAGGTATCCATGTGGCGTCCATCGATCTCTCGAGGCCAGGGAATATCCGCATCGAAGGGAAACACCTGCGCGGACGGAAGGACCAGTGCGTCATAACGGTCGAACAGCGACAGAAGCGCAGCATACCACGCACTGCGGATACGTGATGCCTCTTGAACTTCGGACGCTGTGACCTTGAGACCGGTCCTGATTTCCCAATGCACCTCGGCCTTCATCTGTGCACGTTCAGACGGATTGTCATATTGCGCCTGAAGACTGCCAGCCGTGAGCCAGCTTCTAAGCGTGATCCACGCCCACCAAAGCCGATCCATGGAGAAGTCCGGCAACGCGTCTTGTACATTCATGCCGAGCTTTTCGAACACCGGAAGTGACGAACGGCAGACATCGAGCACGCCCGGCTCAAACGGCAGATAGCCGCCGAAATCGCCGAGCCAGGCAACGCGTCCGCCTCTGCGCAGAGGTTTATCGAGATCGAATGCTTCCAGCGGCAGCGACAGTGGATCGCGCCGATCATAGCCCGCCTGCGTTTGCAAAAGCCGCGCAACATCGGACACGCTGCGACCCATGGGACCAGCGGTCGCCAACTGACCGAGAAACAGTTCAGCCCCTGGCCCTGAAGGAACCCGCCCGAAACTTGGTCGAAAGCCGACGACGTTGTTGAAGGCGGCAGGATTGCGAAGCGACCCCATCATATCCGAGCCATCGGCCACAGGAACCAGTCGTGCTGCAAGTGCTGCACCGGCACCGCCGGACGATCCGCCAGCACTCTTGCTGACGTCATAGGGGTTACGCGTGACACCAAAGATCGGATTGTAGGAATGCGAGCCGAAACCCCATTCCGGTGTGTTGGTCTTGCCGATCACGATTGCCCCGGCCGCCTTGATGCGCTCGACGTGGATATCATCGAAATCCGGCACATAATCCTTAAACAGCGGCGATCCATAGGTGCAGCGGATGCCTTTGGCCTCGCTCAGATCCTTGATCGCGACCGGAAAGCCATGCATCCAGCCCCGTGACTTGCCAGCATCCAGTTCCCCGTCGCGGTCGCGCGCCTCCTCCATTAACTCGGTTTCGCTCCGGAGGCTGACAATGGCATTGATCCCGGGATTGATCGCGGCAATCCGCGCCAGATAAGCCTTCATGACCGTGGTGCAGGAGAGCTTTCCCGCATGAATATCGGCGGACAACTGTCCGGCATTAAGTGTTGTCAGGTCTGTCACGCTGCAATTCCCGATTGGATGAACGCGGGCCGCGTCGCTCGCAAGTGCTGAAAAATCTGATACAAGTTGAAGATCCTCATCGCTTTTCGTCAAGCGCATAACGCCACTGAACCTGCATGTTTGGCTGATGATGCGCTAATTTGCCGAGAGCGAAAATAAAAAATGGTCAAACGACCAATTATGAGGCAACATGGGTTCAAAGAGACATTTAAACACGACAACCCAAGTGCACGAGACATAGAATAAGATACTGAAATTATTCTCCTTTTACTGAAATTGCATAAAATGACAGCGGAGACGAAAAGTCATATGCGTGCGTGGCATGGTAATTGCGTTTTGATGGAGACAACAGCAATTCCAGTGTGAATGACTGACCAGTTGAGTGGCCGAACACAACAAAGACCGGGGAAAAATCTTGGGTGTAAATCAGGGACAAACGGCAATCGAAATTCGCGGCGTAAGCCGCGTTTACGGAGCCGGAGAATTCAAGGTCACCGCTCTTGGCGGCGTCGATCTGGATATCGCGGAGAATGAGTTTTTCACACTGCTGGGCCCCTCCGGCTGCGGCAAGACGACATTGCTGCGACTGATCGCAGGCTTCGATTTTCCGACAGATGGAGAGATTCGCCTGCATGGCGAAGACATCGCAACGCTTCCGCCGTTCAAGCGTCCGGTCAATACGGTCTTCCAGTCCTACGCACTTTTCCCGCATATGACAGTGGCACAAAATATCAGCTTCGGCCTGGAAATGCTCGGCAAACCCAAAGCGGAGATCAAGGCCCGCGTCGAAGAGATGCTGGAACTCGTCCACATGACCGCGATGCGTGACCGCAAGGTCGACCAGCTATCGGGCGGCCAACAGCAACGCGTGGCACTTGCTCGCGCGCTGGCACCCAAGCCAAAGGTTCTGCTGCTCGACGAGCCGCTCTCGGCGCTCGACTACAAGCTGCGCAAGGAAATGCAGATCGAACTGAAACGCGTTCAGTCCGAAACCGGCATCACCTTCATCTTCGTGACCCACGATCAGGAAGAAGCGCTGACCATGTCTGACCGCATTGCGGTCATGTCCAATGGCGAAGTGCGACAGGTCGGCACCGCACGCGAAATCTACGACCGTCCGTCGGATCGCTTTGTCGCGGACTTCATCGGGGAATCCAATCTGATTGAGGGCCAGATCCAGTCTTCAAACGATGCGACCGCTCATGTGAAGTTGGAAAATGGTGCCTTGATCGAGGCGAGCCTTCCGCAAGGCGGCAAAGCATCAGGTAAGGTCACCATCGTCATCCGCCCGGAACATGCAAGCCTTGGCGAACCCGGCAGCGGCAGCTTCGATGGCGTGCTGGAACAGGCAATCTATTTCGGCACAGACACCCATTTTCACGTCCGGCTCGACAGCGGCACTGAATTCGTGGTGCGCGAGCAGAATATGCGCAGCGGTTCGGCGCTTCATAAGCCGGGCACGAAGATCGCCATCATACTCGGCCCGAATGCGGCCCAGATCTTGAAGGATTGATCATGAGTGGTGCCCAGGAAGTCGCAGAAGCGGCCCAGAAAAGAGAAATTCGAAACCGCTGGTTTTTGAGCGCGCCCGCGCTTGTCATCATCCTGATTGCCGCTGTCGGTCCGCTCTTCGTGATGCTGCTTTATTCGTTCATGCTCAAAGGCGACTACGGCGAAGTGCAGTTTGGGCATTTCTCGCTCGATGGCTGGACATCGGTTCTGTTCCAGCGCGACATCTTCGACGACACTCTAGGCTTGGCTGACGCCCACCTTTCGATCATCTGGCGCTCGATCAAACTGTCACTTCTCACCACCATCCTGACACTGATCCTTGGCTTTCCGACGGCCTATTTCATCGCGACACGTCCGCCAAGCAATCGCGAGGTCTGGGTCTTCCTGGTCACGATCCCGTTCTGGACCAATCTTCTGATCCGCACCTTCGCGATGCAGCAGATCATCCGCAATGGCGGCCTGTTGAACAATGCGCTGATGTGGCTCGGGGTGATCGATAGCCCGCTCCAGATCATGTACACCGACACAGCCAATCTGCTCGGCATGACCTATGTCTATCTGCCCCTGATGGTCCTCCCGCTTTATGCATCCATCGAGAAGCTTGATTTCCGACTGATCGAGGCCGGCTATGACCTCTATGCCAACCGGCTTCAGGTTTTGCGCCGGATCACAATCCCATTGGTCAAACCGGGCCTGATCGCAGGCTCAATCCTGGTGTTCATTCCCTCGCTCGGCGCTTATGTCATTCCCCGCGTCCTGGGCGGTGGCAAGAACATGATGCTGGGCAACTTGATCGAGCTTCAGTTCGGCGCTGGTCGCAACTGGCCGCTGGGCGCTGCCATTTCAATCACGCTGATGGTCCTCGTCACGATTGCACTGCTGTTCTATGTGCGAAATGCCTCGCGCTCGGGAGCAGGTCATGCGTAGGAAAAACTTCGACATCCGCACCCAGCCGGGCTTTGCTTTCATCGCGATTTTCACCTTCTTTGCGCTCTATCTGCCGATTATCGCCCTGGTGGTGTATTCGTTCAATGGAGCGGAATCGCTGTCGGAATGGAACGGCTTTTCAATGCGCTGGTTCGTTTCCGCCTGGAATAACAGCGCCGTACAGGATGCAGCAATTCGCTCGCTGATCGTCGCGGTCTGGGCTGCTGCTCTGGCCACTGCGGCCGCGACCATGGCAGCCTTGGCGACAACCCGCACCGGGCCCTATCGCGGCCTCACATTCAAATATGCGATCATCAACCAGCCGCTGATGGTGCCGGAAATCGTCACAGCCGTGGCCCTGCTGATCGTCTTTTCACGCATCAAGGTCTGGACGGGCTATTCCGGTCTTGGCTACCTGGTACTTGCGCATACAGCATTCTGTATTCCATTTGCCTATCTGCCCATCCGGGCGCGACTGGAAAGCATGGACCTGACGCTGGAGCGCGCCGCCGCAGACCTTTACGCAACGCCTTGGGCAGCTTTCAGACGCGTTACACTGCCTTTGCTGCGTCCGGCCATGATTGCGGGTTTCATGCTGGCCTTCGTCACCTCACTGGACGACGTGGTCATCACGGAATTCGTCAAATCAGGCGGGCAAGACACATTGCCGACCTATATGCTGGGACAGCTGAGACGCGAGACAACTCCGGAGATCAACGCCATAGCCACAGTCTTCCTGGCGCTCTCGGTCTTGCTCGTGGTGCTGCTGTTTTTCATCAATAGGCGAAAGCAATAACGAGATCCAAATCTGAACAACAGAGGGAACGGAGAATGACAATGAAATGGATGACAACAACGGCAACCGCGGCGATCATCGCCATGGGATTTGCTGGAAATGCCTTGGCAGCCGGCGACCTGAACATCTTCAACTGGGGTGACTATACCAATCCCGAGTTGATCAAGAAGTTCGAGAAGGAATTCGACGTCAAGGTCACCGTCACGGACTACGACTCGAACGACACGGCACTGTCCAAGGTTCGTGCCGGCGGCAGCGGCTTCGACATCGTCGTGCCTTCTGCCAACTACGTTCCGATCTGGGTGAAAGAAGGCCTGCTGCTTGAAGCCCGCCCTGACCAGATGGAAAACTTCAAAAACGTTGACGAGCGCTGGGTCGACGTCGCCTGGGATCCAGGTCGTCACTACACGGTTCCCTGGCAGTGGGGTCTCACCGGTATCGGCGTCAACACATCCGTCTACAAGGGTGACATCAACACGTCGGCAATCTTCCTCGACCCGCCTGAAGAACTCGTGGGCAAGATCAACGTAGCGCCTGAGATGAACGACGTTCTCTTCGCCACGATCAAATATCTCGGCGGCGACTGGTGCACGGTGGACAAGGACCTGCTGCGCAAGGTTCGCGACAAGCTGGTCGAAGCGAAGACAAAGTGGCTCGCCATGGACTACAGCGTCACCGAGAAACTGCCAACCGGTGAATATGACGCCGTCTACTATTGGAATGGCGCGATCATGCGCTCGCGCGAGAAGAACCCGGACATCAAGTTCGGCTACCCCAAGGAAGGCTTCCCATATTTCATGGATAGCGTTGCCATCCTCAAGGACGCCAAGAACGTTGAAAATGCCAAGCTGTTCATGAATTTCATCATGGCACCGGAAAACGCGGCGCTTATTTCGGACTTCGCGAAATATTCGAACGGCATCAAGGGCTCCGCAGAATTCATGCCGGCAGAAATGCGCGATGCACCCGAATTGAATGTTCCCGACGAATACAAGGACGCTGGCGAGTTTCTCACGAGCTGCGAACCTCAGGTTCAGGAACTCTACACAAAGATCTGGACCGAACTGCAGAAGTAATCGGCCCCGACCATTCCACAAACAGCGAGCGGGAGGGCATCTACGCCCTCCCGCAGCATATTTGCGCGGCCATCATGACAGATTTCAAAACACGCTTCGGCTTTGAGAGGGGGGATGTGAACATCTCCAATTGGCGCAGCCATCCTTTCAGCCAATGGTCTTTTCAGAACTTTCGCGAGATGGTCCCGACATCCGCAATTTCCTGCATGCAGGAAGTGGGGGAAACAGAGCTCACGTCCTCCCCCTTTCTGGATGAACCACTCCAAACCGGTCTTGCCGAAGCAGCAACGCCGCGTGCCTTTCTCGATTATGCCCATACCGATGCCTTCGTCTTGATGAAATCCGGGCGGATCGTCGCCGAACACTATGCGCCGCATGCCGACGTCAATGAGAAACACATTGTCTTTTCAATATCCAAATCGCTGACGGCCATTCTTTGTGGAATATTGGAGGCTCAAGGTGTCGTAGACCCCGCCTGCCCCGTCGCCGATTATCTGCCTGAGGCAAAAAACTCAGCCTATGCCGATTGCAGTGTGCGTGATGTTCTGGACATGCGCGTGAGCCTCGATTTCGAGGAAGCCTATCTGGACAAGACCGGCGCCTTTGCCCGTTATCGCCGCTCTACTTTGTGGAACCCCGCTGAAACAGGCCTGGCAACGGAAACGTTGCAGGAGTTCCTAATGAGCATGAAGAAAGCCGATCGCCCCCATGGCGGTCGCTTCTTCTATGCATCCCCCAATTCCGATCTGCTCGGTCTCCTGATCGAGCGGGCATCCGGCAAACGCTATGCAGATCTCTTTTCCGAACTCCTTTGGAAACCGCTCGGCGCGCGCAATCATGCCTTCATCAGCGTCGACGGTGCTGGAACGGCCAGAGCGGCTGGCGGCGTCTGTGTCACCGCACGCGATCTAGCCCGGGTCGGGCAATTGCTTCTGGATGATGGCGTCTCAGCTATCACAGGCCAACAGGTCATACCCGCTGAATGGATCCTCGACATGCGCAAGGCGGGAGACGCGGAGGCCTGGCGGCAGGCAAAGCCGACTTTCCTGCCGAACGGGCGCTATCGAAGCCAATGGTATCAGTCAGGCGAAGCGGACGGCGCTTTTTGTGCCATCGGCATTCATGGCCAATGGCTCTATGTCGATCCGTCCTCGCAGACAGTCATCGTGAAACTGTCATCGCAGCCAAATCCGCTCGACGACGAACTCAAACAAGACAATTTCGCCTTCTTCCGGGCGGTCAGCAACGCCACAATCTGACAGCCGGCATTTTACGGGAACATGCACATGGCACAACACGCAGACATCATCATCGTCAACGCCAAGGTCCTCACCATGGACGAAGACCAGCCAAAGGCGGACGCTGTTGCCCTTGCTGGCAACAAGATCCTCGCCGTCGGCAGCAATGACGAGATCAAGGCTCTATCGTCTGATACCACCCAGATCATCGATGCAGGAGGCGCAACCGTTCTGCCCGGCATCAACGAAGCCCATATGCACATTTTTCCAGGCGCAGTGTCGCTCACACAGCTCAACCTGCACCACGTGCATGGCTTCGACCAATTGAAGTCAGCGATCCAGGATTATGCCAAGGCAAATCCTGACGAACCGCTTCTCGTCGGTTTTTCCGCCGACTACACACTTTTGGGCGGACAGGAAAAGGTCACCCGCCACCATCTCGATGCCATCTTGGCCGACCGCCCTTTCATGATGTTCGCACCCGATCACCATACCGCCTGGGCCAATACCGCAGCATTGGAGGCAGCCGGCATTCTGGGCGGACGCGATGTTGGTGTCGGCAATGAAATCGTCATGGGCGAAGACGGTCTGGCCAATGGCGAGTTGCGCGAGGGCAACGCCTTCGGTCCTGTGGCAGCGCTTGCATCGACCGGCGGCCGCGAGGAACTGGGCATGCTGACGGGCATGGATCCGGAAAATCTGACGCCAGAACAATATGCGCTCGATCGCGCCATCCTGAAGCGCGGCCTCGAATATTGCGCGTCAGAAGGCATTACCTCAATCCAGAATTTCGATGGTAATCACCACCAGCTGAAGATCATGCATGATCTTGAACAGGCGGGCGAATTGCCGGTGCGGATCCGCATCCCGTTCCATATGAAGAACTTCATGGATCTGGAAAAGCTCGACGAAGCTGCCGAGTGGAAAAAGACCTATGCGTCCGACATGGTTCGCGGCGACTTCGTCAAGGTGTTCATGGACGGTGTTCTCGACAGCCAGACCGCCTACATGCTCGACGGTTATGGCGACCGCCCCGACTATTGCTATGAACCGCTGTTTACGCCGGAAGCCTTCAATGCCATTGCCACCAGGGCCGATGCACTCGGCCTGCAGATTGCCGTTCACGCGATCGGCAGTGCGGCCGTGCGCCAGACCCTCGACGGTTATGAGGCAGCCATCAAGGCAAACGGCTCACGGGACAGCCGCCACCGCGTGGAGCATATCGAGCTGATCCATCCCGCTGACATCAGTCGATTCCAGCAGATGGGAGTCGTTGCCTCCGTGCAGCCGGTTCATTATCCCGGCGGCTCCTGCTTCCCGCCGGAACCGACAACGGAACGGATTGGCGAGGATCGCTGGGAATATGCCTATGCCTGGCGCACATTGAAAGATGCCGGCGCTCGCATGGTCTTTGCCTCCGACTGGCCGGTCTCGCCGGTCAACCCCTTCGAATGCATGCAGGATGCCCTTACCCGCAAGCCATGGAAGGAAGGCCTGACCGATCAGCGCATGACGCTGGAAGAAGCGCTTTATGCCTATACAGCTGAAGGTGCCTGGGTAGAATTTATGGAACACACCAAAGGAAAATTGAAACCGGGCTATCTCGCCGATGTCGTCGTTCTTTCAGGGGATATCGAGGCCGCCGCCCCCAACAGGGTTGCAGATATGACACCCGTGATGACCATATGCGATGGTCGCATCACCTACAAAGCAAGCTGATACGAATGAGTGAAGAGGCAACATCGGCACGCGCGCCAACGACAGCTCCGGCAGTCGGAAACACGAAAAAGGGCGCTGAAACACGCGCCCGCATTATTCTTGGCGCACGCGAGGCTCTGGAAGACGATGGCATCGAAGCGCTGACAACGCGCAAGATCGCGGCCAGTGCCGATGTGCGCCTCGCCACCTTGCACTACTATTTCGACAGCAAGGAAGCCATTCTCCTGGCGGTGCTGGAAGACATGATTGCTGACATGACAAACAGCTACGAGACCGAACCTCTCAGCGCGGACCCCAACGAGCGCATCGCGTCGCTTTACAGGTTGATCTGGTATTATATAGGCCGCACCCGCAATCGGCAGATCGCCCAGATCGAGTTGACACTCTATGCGCTTAGAACCCGCGGATCGGGATGGCTGGCCGAGCGGCAATATGGCGCCTATATCGACTTCTACAGTCGTCTTGTTCTCGACGACAAGATGCTACCGAAAGCACAGCACGAGAAGATTGCAAAGGCGCTTGCCCGTTTCATCCTGATCGGTATCGATGGACTGATCCTGCAGACGTTTGCTCTTCACGATGAAGACGTGGCCAATGAAAGCCTGGATGCGCTGATCATGGCCACCCAGGCCTATTTCAAGCACCTAACCGACGCGCCGGCCAACTGAACCGTCCGGTTTTTACTGACCGACATCGACGAGCGCCCCACGTTGCTGGATGACCTTCCCGGCAAGGGCAGCCCCCTGCTCAAGCGCGGTCAAAAGCGTCGCTCCACCCAGCCTTGCTGCCAGGAAACCGGCATTGAAACTGTCGCCCGCAGCTGTGGTATCGACCACTTGCGACGCAGCAACGGGCTGAAACTCGACAAGACCTTCTTTTGCGTCTTCAGCGACCAGCAACCCGCCGCCATTCTTGACGATCACGGTGCCCGCGCCATTTTCGCGATAGCGACGAAGCGTATCCGTCACGGTCAGATCGCCAAAACCCGCCTGCTCTTCATCAAAGGACGGCAGCACGATATCGGCCACTTTGGATGCGTGTGTCACCGCATCGGTCATGTCCCGCTTGGTCGCCCAGAGGCGAAGGCGCATATTCGGGTCGAAGGCGATAACGGTTCCGTTCGCGCGCGCGCCGGCCAAAACGTCGAGCAGCACATTGCGATGTACCGGTGAAAGGATAGCAAGCGTGATCCCTGAAAAAATCACCAGATCGCGACCAGCCACGGCGGCTTCGAGAGCGGCCCTGTCCTCGGCCAGAAGCTTTGCAGCCGAACTGTCGCGCCAATAGGAAAAGCTGCGCTCGCCATTGGCAAGCTCGATCATGTAAAGGCCGACGGTGCGGGAGGAGACGCGGCGAATATAGCCTGTGCCAACACCCGAGGTTTCCATGAAGCTGAGCATCTGGGAGGAGACAGTGTCCTCACCAACCGCTGTAAAATAGTCGACCTTATCGGCCTCTGGGAGAATATGACGGAGATACCAGGCACTGTTAAAACTGTCGCCAGCGAAGTTCCGGTCATAGGCGCCATCCGCGCGCAACGCCAACTCGACCATGCATTCGCCGATCGACACAATACGCTTACTCATGGAAATGACTTTTCACCTTCTGAAAAATAGGACGGGTGGCTTTCGCGAATGCGTCCGATAATGGTCTGAATCCTGTAGAGATGTTCGCGCATGGTGGCAGCCGCGACATGGCCGTTTTGGTTCCGTAACGCCTCCATGATCCTGACGTGATCGTCAAGAGCGCTTTGGGCACCGAATGACAGGCTGAGATAGCGGACACGGTCCATATGCGCCTTGCTGTCGCGGATGAGCGCCCAGGCAAAATGGTTGCCGGACATATCGCAGATGCGCTTGTGAAAATCGTCATCGAGGCTGTGAAACAAAACTCGGTTGCCATCGTCAATGGCGCTCTGCTGCTGACGAATCAGGTCGTCGAGCTCATCCATCTCGGCGGATGTCAGCCGACCGGATGCAGCCCGCACCGTTTCCATTTCAAGCGCCGTGCGGATGAAACGCGCCTGCATCACGTCTTCCTCAGAGATATGGGTGACGACGGTTGCGCGCTGTGGCCGGATCAACAGAAAGCCGAGCTGCGATAGACGATAGAAGGAATCGCGGACAGGCTGTCGTGAAACGCCCATCTGTTTGGCCACTTCCACCTCCGACAGCTTTGTACCGGGAGGCAGAACAAGCTCCACCACCTGATGATAAAGCTGGTCAAAAACCTGATCTGTAACGGACGGCGCCCGCGCGAAATCCACAACGCGCAGCTGCATTTCTTCACCCATAACGCCTCCGTTGACTCGTCCTGCATACTAACATATTAGATGACCAGTAGATCAATTACAATCTTTCGGCACCATAAAGCGTGCCTGGCGGGGAGGCCATGAGAATGCTGGACGAAAATCGGTTATTCCCGATTGAATCGCAGGCTCGTGGCATTGCGCGTGAACTCTATGAGCGTGTGAAAGATCTCCCGATCATCAGCCCGCACGGACATACCGATCCGCGCTGGTTTGCAGAGAACGAAGCTTTTCCCGATCCGGCCCAGTTGTTCGTCACACCGGATCACTACGTCTTCCGCATGCTCTGCTCCCAGGGTATCGACCTGGCAGATCTGGGCGTTCCGCGCATTGACGACGGCCCGATTGAAACAGACGGACGCAAGATCTGGCGTCTGTTCGCCGAAAACTATTTTTTGTTCCGTGGCACACCCAGCCGGCTCTGGATCGATCATTCGTTCGAAAAGCTGTTCGGCCTCACCGATCCGCTTTCGGCCAAGAATGCGGATCATCATTACGACCACATTGCCGACTGCCTGCAGAAACCGGAATTTAGACCGCGCGCGCTTTTCGAGCGCTTCAACATCGAGGCAATCTCCACAACCGAAAGCGCGCTGGATGATCTGCGTTGGCACAAGATGATCCAGCAATCCGGCTGGAAGGGAAAGGTTGTCACGGCTTATCGCCCGGATGCGGTGGTTGATCCGGAATTCGAAGGCTTTGCCGAAAATGTCGAGCGCCTGGGCGACCTTGCCGGCACCGACGCCACCACATGGTCGGGCTATCTCGAAGCCCACCGCAAGCGTCGCAACTTCTTCAAATCCCATGGTGCGACCAGCTCTGACCATGGCCATGCAACAGCGCGCACGGAAAACCTGTCGAACCAGGACGCGGCAGCCCTCTTTGAAAAAGCGCTTGCGGGCAAGTGCTCAGCAGACGAAGCCGATGCCTTCCGCGGCCAGATGCTCACCGAAATGGCGAAGATGAGCCTGGAGGATGGTCTGGTCCTGCAGATCCATCCGGGCTCGTTCCGCAACCATTCCGCCGAAGTCTTCGCCCGCCATGGCCGCGACAAGGGCTTTGATATACCCACGCGGACCGACTACGTGCATGCGTTAAAGCCGCTGCTCGACGCCGTCGGCATGCGTCCGGACCTGACCGTGATCGTCTTCACGCTCGACGAGACCAGCTATTCGCGCGAATTGGCGCCATTGGCCGGCGCCTATCCGGCGCTGAAGCTTGGCCCCGCCTGGTGGTTCTTCGATAGCACCGAGGGCATGCGCCGCTACCGGGAAGCGACCACGGAAACGGCAGGCTTCTACAATACAGTCGGGTTCAACGATGACACCCGCGCCTTTTGCTCAATCCCCGCTCGCCACGATGTGTCGCGCCGCGTGGATTGTTCCTATCTCGCCACGCTGGTCGCCGATGGGCGGCTGGACCGGGCAGACGCAGACGAGGTCGCTGGTGACCTCGCCTATCGGCTTGCCAAGCAAGCCTACAGGCTGTGAGGACAGCCTTTTTCTCTGGGAGGAGTGGAAAATGACAGGATTGAAGAAATTGGGAATTGCGCTGCTGGCAACAGCAGCAGTGGTAATGACATCAATGGCAGCGCAGGCAGCAGACCGCGTTCTGCGTTCGTCTGACACCCATCCGGATGGCTACCCGACAGTGGAAGCCGTCAAGCACATGGGCAAGCTTCTGGAAGAAAAGACCAATGGCCGTCTCGGCATCGAGGTCTTCCATTCCGCGCAGCTGGGCGAAGAGAAGGATTCCATAGAGCAGACCCAGTTCGGCGTGATCGACCTCGACCGCGTCTCGCTTGGTCCGTTCAACAATATCATCGAGGAAACCCAGGTTCCCTCCCTGCCCTATATCTTCCGCTCGGTCGATCACATGCACAAGGTCATGGACGGACCGATTGGCGATGAAATTCTGGCCGCCTTCGCTGATCACGATCTGATCGGCCTGGCTTTCTTTGATGGCGGTTCGCGCAGTTTCTACAACTCGGAAAAGCCGATCAATTCGATGGCCGACCTGAAGGGCATGAAGTTCCGCGTCATGCAGTCCGACATGTTCGTCGACATGGTCTCGGCACTCGGTGCCAATGCGACACCCATGCCTTACGGCGAAGTCTATTCCTCGATCCAGACCGGCGTTATCGACGGTGCTGAGAACAACTGGCCGTCTTATGACAGCTCCGGCCACTTCGAAGTTGCCAAATACTACACGCTCGATGAGCACCTGATCGTGCCGGAAGTTCTGGTCATGTCGAAGAAGACCTGGGACGGTTTGTCTGAGGAAGACCAGAAGGCCGTAAAGGAAGCCGCCAAGGAATCCGTGCCTTACATGCGCGATCTCTGGCAGAAGCAGGAAAAAGCCTCTGAAGCCAAGGTCGAGGCCTCCGGCGTCAAGGTTGTCACCAATATCGACAAGCAGCCCTTCATCGACGCCATGAAGCCTGTCTATGACAAATACGTCACGTCCGACAAGCTGAAGGACATGGTCAAGCGTATTCAGGAAACCAAGTAATCGTCACTCAGGCCTGCGGCACCAGCCGCAGGCCATCCCTTGTCGTGGAGCGTTTTCCTTGCAGAGTAAAATGATATTCATTGCGCGCATGACCAGCATTCTGGCCCGCGCCGCGCTTTGGACGGCGGGCATCGGTCTGGTCCTGATGACCGTTTTCATCGCCGCTCAGGTCTTTTTTCGCTATGTTTTGAACGACAGCCTGATCTGGAGCGAACCGGCTTCAGTCATGATCATGGGCTGGTTCATCTTTCTGGGCGCAGCGGTGGGCACGCGCGAAGGCTACCACCTGTCCTTCGACGTCTTCCTCTACCTGTTGCCAGATCGCGGCAAGGATTTTCTGCACTCGATATCAGATGTGTTCGTTGGCTGTTTTGGCGGCGGCATGATCTATTACGGAACTGAACTGGCGCAGAAAACAGCCGGCAACACGATCCCGAGCCTTGGCATATCCGGCGCCTTCGATTTCATTCCTTTGGTCGCCGGCGGCGTTCTCGTCGTGCTTTTCTCCATTGAACGTATTATCCGCCGCGCCGCTGGTCTGCCGACCGCGCGCTTTGGCGAAACAGAGCTTGAGGATTGATATGGAACTCTATGTTCTCTTTGGCTCCTTTGTCTTTCTTCTGCTGATTGGCACTCCCGTTGCATTCTGCCTCGGCGTTTCGAGCTTCGCGACGATCCTCTATCTGGGTCTTCCGCCGGTCGTGGTGTTTCAGCGGTTGAACTCAGGCGTCTCGGTCTTCGCATTGATGGCGATCCCCTTCTTCATCTATGCCGGTGACCTGATGGTTCGTGGCGATATCGCCCGCCGCCTCGTGGCGCTTGCGGGCGCGATGGTGGGCCACCTGCGTGGCGGCCTTGGCCAGGTCAACATCATGGCATCCGTCATGTTTGGTGGCGTCTCTGGCTCGGCAGCCGCCGATGCTTCCGCCGTCGGCGGACTGATGGTTCCGCAAATGAAGGAACGCGGCTACGGCGTCGATTATGCCGTCAACATCACAGTCGTCGGCTCCATCATTGCCCTGATGATCCCACCGTCGCACAACATGATCATCTATTCGATCTCTGCCGGCGGAAAGATCTCCATCGCCGACCTCTTCACCGCCGGCATCATTCCAGGCTTTCTATTGGCCGTCTCGCTGATGGTCGCCGCCTGGTTTGTTGCAACCAGACGAGGCTACCCAACGGAAGCCTTTCCCGGCTGGAGCCGGATGGGTGGTCTTTTCCTTAATGCCGTGCCGGGTCTCATTCTGATCGCCATCATTTTCGGCGGCGTGCGCTCCGGCGTCTTCACCGCTTCGGAATCCTCCAACATTGCCGTGGTCTACGCGCTGTTGGTCACCATCCTCGTCTACCGCACGCTGTCATGGAAGGACTTCGTCGAAGCGACCTTTGCGGCCGTGCGAACAACAGCCATGGTGCTGATGGTCATCGGTTGCGCCGCGTCCTTCGGCTGGCTTCTCGCCTATTTGCGGGTGCCGGCATCCATGGTCGAACTGCTGCGTGGCGTCTCCGACAATCCGATCGTGATCCTGTTGCTTTTGAACGTGGTTCTTTTGATCCTCGGCACATTCATGGACATGTCGCCGCTCATCGTCATCACCACGCCGATCTTCCTGCCGGTCGCAACGGCCTTCGGTGTGGACCCGGTTCATTTCGGCGTGATCCTGATCCTCAATCTGGGGATCGGCCTCTGCACACCCCCGGTGGGAGCGGTGCTCTTTGTCGGCTGCGCCGTCGGGCGCATACCGATCTGGCAGGCCATGCAATCCATCTGGCCTTTCTATGGTGCCGCCGTCATGACACTGCTGCTGGTTACATACATTCCGGCACTGTCGCTGTGGCTGCCGAAACTGTTCCATTGAGGCGTTCTCATGTCTGACACCATCGTGAAATCCTTTCCAACCGTCATCACCGGCGAAGGCGTCACACGAAAGGTGGTCGCCGACAGCCCGGAGCTGATGGTGGTGGAATTCCACTTCGACACGGGGGGCGTCGGCGCCCTCCACAATCATCCCCATGTGCAGTCGACTTATGTGCAATCCGGCACATTTGAATTCACGGTTGGCGACGAAAAGACGGTGGTGAGAGCCGGAGACAGCTTCGTCATCCCCTCCAATGTAGTGCACGGCTGCAGGGCGCTGGAGGGCGGCACGCTTGTCGATTGCTTTACGCCCCGCCGCGACGATTTTCTATAAAACATAAAGGAATACGATAATGCTGAATGTTGAAATCCGCCACGCCATCGATCCGAAGACCGCCAAGACCTTCGGCACCGAAGAACTCCGGCAGAATTTCCGCGTCGGCGATATCTTTCTGTCCGGCCAGATCAATCTGATCTACACCCATTACGACCGCATGATCGTCGGCGGTGCCGTGCCGGACGGCAAGGAACTGGTGCTGGATGAGGTCAAGCCCTGCGGCACAGCCTCCATCCTCGATCGCCGCGAAATGGTGATCGTCAATATCGGCGGCGACGGCACGATAAAGGCCGATGACGAGTATGCCATGAGCAAAGGCGATATGCTTTATCTCGGCATGGGCGCCGGCAAGATCTCGTTCTCCGGCAAGGGCCGCTTTTACATTCTGTCGGCCCCGGCCCATCACACTTATCCCTCGCGTCTCATCAAGATCGAGGATGCGGCATCGGTCACTCTGGGTTCAAAGGAAACCGCCAACGAGCGCACCATCTACCAGTTCGTCCATCCGGAAGTGATGAAAGCCTGCCAACTGGTGGTCGGCATGACGAAACTTTCCACCGGCTCGGTCTGGAACACCATGCCTGCCCATTATCATGACCGCCGCATGGAGGCTTATCTCTACATCGATGTGCCCGCCGATCAGCGCGTCTTCCATATGATGGGCGAACCCAACGAGACACGCCATATGGTGCTGAAAAGCGAAGAAGGCGCGATCTCCCCGCCCTGGTCGATCCATTCCGGTGCCGGCACGAGCGCCTATACATTCATCTGGGCCATGGCTGGCGACAACATCAACTACAAGGACATGGACATGGTCTCGATGGAGACCCTGCGATGAGCGGCATCTTTTCCCTCAATGGCAAGCGGGCGTTGGTGACGGGCGCCAATACCGGCATCGGTCAGGCCATCGCGATCTCATTGGCAGAAGCCGGTGCCGAGGTGATCTGCGCTGGCCGCTCCTCGCTCGACGAAACAGTGGGCATGATCGAGAAGGCTGGCGGAAAAGCGAAAGGCCTCAAGCTCGATCTCGCCGACCCGATGGCGGGTGCCCCGGTGTTCGAGGACAATGGTCCGGTTGATATTCTCATCAACAATGCCGGCATCATCCGCCGCGCCGATGCGATCGACTTTACCGAGGAAGACTGGGACGCGGTGATGGACGTCAACCTGAAGGCGATTTTCTTCCTCTGCCAGTCCTTTGCCAGATCGGTATTGGCCAGAAGCGGCGAAGGCAAGATCGTCAATATCGCCTCGCTTCTGTCCTTCCAGGGCGGCATCCGTGTTCCGTCCTACACCGCATCCAAAAGTGGCCTTGCGGGCCTGACAAAGCTCTTGGCCAATGAGTGGGCGGCGAAGGGCATCAACGTCAATGCTATTGCACCCGGCTATATTTCGACCAATAACACCGAGGCGCTGCGTGCCGACGAAAGCCGCAACAAGGCTATACTCGAGCGCATTCCAGCCGGTCGCTGGGGCGACGCTTCCGACATCGGTGGCGCTGCGGTTTTTCTTTCCTCTCCGGCCGCCAAATACGTGCACGGAGCGATACTCAATGTTGACGGAGGCTGGCTTGCCCGCTGAATATCCCCGCTTGAAACGTCCCTCTGACGCCGCGCGTCCATCGACCGCGATCGTGCATCTCGGTCTTGGCGCGTTTTACCGTGCCCACGGCGCTGTCTATATCGCAGAAGCCATGACGAAATCCGGCGGCGACTGGGGCATTGCAGGTGTAAGCCTTGTGCGCCCGGATCAGCGCGATGCACTGGCCCCCCAAGACTTTGCCTATACCGCTGTCGAGCTTGGTCCCGAGGGCGAAACACCAAGGGTGATCAGCGTCATTACGGATGTTCTGGTGGCGCGGGAAGATCCCGCCGCGGTTCTGGGTGTCATGAGCGCGCCCGAAACGAAGATCGTTTCGCTGACGGTAACGGAGAAAGGCTATTGCCACGAACCATCGACCGGCAAGCTCAATCGTGACCACCCCGATATCGCCCACGATCTGGAACACCCTGATGCGCCACGCTCGGCCGTCGGCTTTCTCGTGCGTGCGCTCGACCGCCGTCGGAAGGCGGGAACACGGCCCTTCACCGTTCTTTGCTGCGACAACCTGCCGGAAAACGGCAAACTGTTGCGCGGTCTCGTGCTGGAACTGTCCGGCCTGATCGACAACGAACTGAAAAGCTGGATCGGAACACACGCAACATTTCCCTCGACCATGGTCGACCGCATCGTGCCTGCCACCAAACCAGAAGATATCGACAGGCTGGCGGAGAAAACTGGCGTCATGGATCTTTCGCCTGTCATGCACGAACCTTTCAGCCAATGGGTGATCGAGGATGATTTCGTCGATGGTGAGCGCCCGGATTTCGCAGCCGTCGGTGTGGAACTCGTCGAAGACGTGACACCCTTCGAACATATGAAGTTGCGTTGCCTCAATGGCACTCACTCATCGCTCGCTTATCTCGGTTATCTCTCAGGCCATGAAACCATCTCGGAGACGGTGGCAGATCCGGTTCTGGCGGCCTTTTGCAAGTCTCTCTGGGCAAAGGAAATCCTACCGATACTGAAGGCACCGCCGGGTGTCGATCTCCAGGCCTATACCGGGGAACTGTTCGAGCGTTACGCCAACCCGGCGATCCGGCATCGAACCTGGCAGATTGCCATGGACGGATCGCAGAAACTGCCGCAACGCATTCTGGGAACAATCGCGGAAAATCTCGACGCCGGCCGCACGCCCAAAGGCCTTTGCCTCGCGGTGGCTGCCTGGATGCGCTATGTCGGCGGCACCGACGAAAAAGGCAACGCAATTGACGTGCGCGACCCGCTGTCGGCAGACCTGAAGGCGCTCAGCGATGGCGCGTCGTCCGCTGAGGGCAAGGTCGATGCAATCCTCGCGGTGCGCAAGATCTTCCCTGAGACGCTCGCATCGAACCCGATCTTTCGCGACGCACTTGTTCAGTCTTACAAGGGCCTTGTCGAAAAGGGTGCCCGTGTGATGGCGAAAGAACGCACCGATGATTGAAAGCTGGCGCTGGTACGGCCCCTTCGACAAGATCCGGCTTAGCGAGATTGCCCAGACCGGTGCAAGCGGCATTGTCACTGCCCTGCACGAAATCCCCTATGGCGAGATCTGGCCGCTTGACACCATCCGCAACAGACAGGCGGAAATCGACAATGCTGGCCTCGGCCTGCACTGGAATGTTGTCGAAAGCCTGCCCATCCACGAAAACATCAAGCGCGGCACAGGCGATCTGGAACGGCTGTTTTCCAACTACCGCCAGTCGATGGCGAACCTTGCCGAAGCTGGCATCCATACCATCTGCTATAACTTCATGCCGCTGATTGACTGGACCCGCACACGGCTGGACGCTCCCGTCAAACGCGGTGGATCCTCCCTGCGTTTCGACGCCCCGCAGATGGCGGCCTTCGAGCTCTTCATGCTCAGACGGCAGGAGGCCGAAGCGGATTATCCGGAAGAAGTGCGAAGGGCGGCCGCAAACTGGTTTCAGTCGTCTGACGAAACAGCGCGCACAACGCTCCTCAAAAGCATCATGTCCGGCCTTCCGGGTGCCTTTGACCGTTATGACATCGACGGTCTGCGCTCTGCCTTGAAGAACTATGAGGGCATCGACCAGGACGAGTTGCGTGGCAATTATGCCCGCTTCCTGTCCGAAATCATTCCAGCGGCCGATGATCTCGGCATGCGCTTTTGCGTCCATCCGGACGATCCGCCACGGGACATTCTCGGGCTCCCCCGCATCGTTTCCGATGCAGATGATATCGGCTGGATCATGGACCAGCAGAAAAGCCTCGCCAACGGGCTGACGCTCTGCTCCGGCTCGCTCGGTGCCAATCCGGCAAATGATGTGCCGGCGATTGCACGCCGTTTTGCCGACCGCATTCATTTTGCCCATCTTCGCAATGTCGCCAAGGAGCCGGACGGTTCTTTCGAGGAGGCGCCCCATCTCGAGGGCGATACAGACATGGTGTCACTGGCCGCCGCCCTTGTTGCCGAAGAGAGGCGACGCGAAGCCGAAGGCCGGGCCGACTGGCGGATCCCCTGGCGCCCCGACCATGGCCATGAATTGCTGAACGATGCCGAGCGCGCCAATCATCCCGGCTATCCGTTGATCGGGCGCATGCGCGGCCTGGCCGAACTGCGCGGCGTGATGGCTGCACTCGGCCATGAGAAGGTCAGCTACGTCTGAATTTCCATATCCAATAACGGCGGACCAAACGAAAACCGGCGGGAGATTGCTCTCCCGCCGGTTTTCACATTTTCGAAATTTCAGTTCAGTTTACCGGATCAAAGGCAGCAGGTTGTCGATCGACTTCTTGGCGTCGCCATAGAACATGCGCGTATTGTCCTTGTAGAACAGCGGGTTCTCGATACCCGAGTAACCTGTCCCCTGCCCGCGCTTGGACACGAACACCTGCTTGGCCTTCCACACTTCCAGAACCGGCATGCCGGCGATCGGTGAGTTGGGATCTTCCTGTGCTGCCGGATTGACGATGTCGTTGGAACCGATGACGATCACGACATCCGTATTGGGGAAGTCGTCATTGATCTCATCCATTTCCATGACGATGTCGTAAGGCACCTTGGCTTCTGCCAAAAGCACATTCATATGGCCTGGCAGACGTCCGGCCACCGGATGGATGGCAAAACGGACTTCCTTGCCACTCGCACGCAGCTTGCGGGTAAGCTCCGATACCGACTGCTGCGCCTGCGCAACCGCCATGCCGTAGCCTGGAACGATGATGACCGAGTCCGCCTCGTTCAGCGCAGCCGCAACACCATCCGCGTCGATGGCAATCTGCTCGCCCTCGACCTCCATCTGCGGACCCGAGGCATTCCCGAAGCCACCCAGGATAACCGACAGGAAGTGACGGTTCATGGCCTTGCACATGATGTAGGACAAGATTGCACCCGACGAGCCGACCAACGCACCGGTAACGATCAGCAGGTCATTGCCGAGCAGGAAGCCGGTGGCAGCCGCCGCCCAACCCGAATAGGAGTTGAGCATGGAGACCACGACGGGCATGTCCGCACCGCCAATCGCCATCACCAGATGCGCACCCAGCACACAGGCAATCAGCGTCATCAGGTAAAGCGTCCACGATCCTGCACCGCCGATATAGAGGATCAACAGCAGCAGCGACACGATGGCACCCGCTGCATTCCACATATGCCGGCCAGGCAGAATGAGCGCCTTGCCGCCGATTTTTCCGGCAAGCTTGCCATAGGCGATAATCGAACCGGTAAAGGTTACCGCACCGATGAAGACACCGAGGAACACCTCGACCTCATGGATGACCTGCTCCGCATGGGTCAAGAACTCATGCACGGTCAGATCGGAGTTGATGCCGATGAACACGGCCGCAAGACCGACGAAGCTGTGAAGCGCCGCCACCAGTTGTGGCATTCCGGTCATCTCGACCCGCTTGGCCAGGAACACGCCGACAACAGCGCCGACGATCAGTGCCAGGATCAAAATGAACGAGATCTGCACCTGAGGGCCGAGAATGGTGGCAATGACTGCGATCGCCATGCCCGAAATTCCGTACCACACGGCACGCTTGGCGCTTTCCTGACCGGAAAGCCCACCGAGTGAAAGGATGAAAAGAACCGAAGCCGCGATATAGGCGGCGGTCTGGATACCGAAAGACATGAAACCGCCCCCTTAAGACTTCTGGAACATCATCAGCATGCGACGGGTGACCATGAAGCCCCCGACGATGTTGATCATGGCAATGAGCACCGAGATGGCCGCAAGAACGGTGACAATCCATCCACCTGCTGCGACCTGCAGCAAGGCACCGATGATGATGATCCCCGAAATGGCGTTGGTCACGGCCATCAACGGCGTGTGCAGCGAATGCGAAACGCCCCAGATCACCTGGAAGCCGACAAAGCATGCGAGCGCAAACACGATGAAATGCTGCATGAAGCTTGCCGGTGCAAAGGCTCCGATGATTGCCATCAGCAGACCACCGATGACCAGCAGACCAACCTGCTGCTTGGTCGCTTTCTGGAAGGCGGCTACTTCCTGCGCGCGCTTTTCCTCGGGCGTCAGTTCCTTGGCTTTTTCCTTCGGCTTCTGCGCCGCGATCGCCTTGATTTTCGGCGGCGGCGGCGGGAAGGTGATGTCGCCCTGATAGGCAACCGTCGCCCCGCGGATGACATCGTCTTCCATGTTGTGAACGACCTTGCCATCCTTGCCCGGCGTGAGGTCCGTCATCATGTGACGGATGTTTGTCGAGTAAAGCGTGGACGCCTGCGAAGCCATGCGGCTTGGGAAATCGGTATAGCCAACGACAGTGACGCCATTGGAGGACACGACCTTTTCGTCGGCAACCGTCAGATCGCAGTTACCGCCCCGTTCGGCCGCAAGGTCGATAACGACCGACCCGGGCTTCATGGCTTCCACCATATCCTTCAGCCACAACTTGGGCGCATCGCGACCGGGAATCAGCGCAGTGGTGATCACGATGTCGATTTCAGGTGCCAGTTCCCGGAACTTGGCGAGCTGTTTCTCGCGGAATTCCGGCGATGACGGAGCGGCGTAACCGCCGGTCGCGGCCCCATCCTGCAGCTGATCGGCGAAATCGAGATAAACGAATTGAGCACCCATGGACTCGATCTGCTCGGCCACTTCAGGACGCACGTCGAAAGCATAGGTAACAGCACCCAGCGACGTTGCGGTCCCAATGGCGGCCAGACCGGCAACGCCTGCACCGATAACCAGCACCTTGGCCGGTGGAACCTTGCCGGCGGCGGTCACCTGACCGGTAAAGAAGCGACCGAAATTGTTGCCCGCCTCGATCACCGCACGGTAGCCGGCAATATTGGCCATCGACGACAGGGCATCCATTTTCTGGGCGCGACTGATGCGTGGCACCATGTCCATGGCAATGACGTTTGCGCCCTTGGATTTGCACAATTCAAGCATTTCAGGGCTTTGAGCCGGGTAAAAGAAGGAAATAAGCGTCTTGTCCTTGGTCAGACGCTTGGCCTCGGCATCAACAGGCGGGCGCACCTTGGCGATGATATCGGCGGCCTTGAAAAGCGCGGCTGCCGTTTTTACCACTTCGACGCCTGCCGCTTTATACGCTTCATCCGAGAACCCGGCAGCTTTACCAGCGCCAGTCTCAATGATGCAGTCATAACCAAGTTTCTGCAATTGTGCAGCGCTCTCGGGGGTCATGGCGACCCGCGCCTCCCCCTCGAACACCTCTTTTGGTGATCCGATCTTCAAACCCGTCTCCCATCAAGTTAGTTGTAAACAAACCGTAAATTGGCTCCAGATCCCTAACAAGACCTCAGCCGCGCACAAGGCCCGTTTTTATCATATGAGTACGCTTGGAACATGCAATCGGTCCGTCACTGTGCTTTTTACAGCTATCCCCCGTTTGCACAGTCATCGACCGACGTCAGGGTCAGTTGTATTTTGCCCCCTGGCTCAGAACCGTTGGTCGACCCTATAGAGTATTGGCCACATCCACCAGAGTGAGGGATGCAGGCAATCCCTCAAGCACCAAACAGCGGTTTGAAAGCCGCTCGGCATCAACCTTGGAATGCGTGACCAGCATCACCGCCGGACGGATATCGCTCATCAGAGCCTCCGTTAGTTCGAGCATATCATTGGCGGTCACCGGATCCAGTGAAACATAGGGCTCGTCCATGATCAACAGTTCCGGCTTGCCAACGAAGGCACGCGCCAAAGCCAGTCGCCTCTGCTGACCAAGCGACAACTGCCCGGGATAATCCCTGGCCTTTGCCACGATGCCAACGCGTTCCAGCATCGCAAACGCTGGCGCCTCATCCAGACCTCCATGAACCAGCAAGAGATTGTCGAGCACTGAGCGCCAGGGCAGAAGTACGGGTTCCTGAAACACCATGGCAACGTTCTGCGGCCGTGTAATCGCTCCATCGAAATCAGTGTCGATACCGGCCACAATGCGCAACAGCGTCGACTTGCCGATCCCGGACGCCCCGAGGATGGCGACAGTTTCGCCGTGCCCCATCGTGAAGTGGATCTCCTTGAGGATCTCGCGAGCTCCGAAAGCCTTCCTTTGGATATCGACGCTGATCATGCGGTTCTCCAGCGGCGCACGCGCCGCTCTAAAGGTTGCAGCAAGGCAGCCTCCACCACCAGCATGACAGCGATGAAACTCAGCGAATAGACAAGCACCATCGCCACATCGAAAAGCTGGAAGTAGAAATGGATCTGAAAGCCAATGCCGCTGGAACGGCCCAGAAATTCAACCACCAGCACAACCTTCCAGATGACGGAAAGCCCGGACCGGGATGCTGCCGTGATATAGGGGGCAAGCTGCGGGACGATCACATGACGCAGACGTGCCACGCTTGCCATGCGGTAGACCTTCGCCATCGCATCAAGGCTCGGATCGAGCGCTCGGGCACCTTCGCGAATGATCGCGGTGACACCGGGGATCTTGTTGAGCACCACTGCGGCAATGGCTGCCGTCTCGTTGAGGCCAATCCACAGATAGCAAAGAACGATCAGGACCAGCGCCGGCAGGTTGAGAAAGACCACGAGCCACGGATCGAGCCATTTATCCACCGTTGGCATCCGGCCCATCAAATAACCCAGCACCAGACCGATCACGAGGGCAGGAATAAAGGCAAGGACCACACGCATCAGCGTCATGGCCAAATGATAGGGCAAGGCACCCGAAGCAACGGCTTTTGCGAAGGGCTCAATCAGAGAAAGAGGTCCCGGCAGTACCTGTCGGTCCGCCGTCAGCCAGGCAGCGACACCCCAGAGCGCCAAGAGCATTAGCAATGACAGCACGCGCACCAGCGCCCTGTTGTGGAAAGCCCTATTCAAGATGAAGGAACACTCCTTGCGGCAGCGTCGTGGCCTTGCCCACCAGATCCTCGCCGCCGAGATCGGCCATGATCCGCAAGAAGCGATCCGCCGCCGCTTCGTCAATGGGCTTGCCGCTCGGAATACCCGCACGATATCCGGCAATCAGGGCACTGAACTCTGCGTCATCGGCAGCATTCATAGTCTCGCGAATGGCATTCCAAGCCTCATTATCCACGCGCAACAAATCCTTGGCCTCGCGCGACGCCATGTACAGACCTCGGGCGATATCCGGATGGTTCGCCACATAATCACCTTTCAGCACATAGCCCAGCAGTGGTGTATCCGGATCGAGCTTCAGGGCCTTTGCGGCGTCGGCAACAGACACAAGCTCGCGCATGCCCTTGGCCTTCATCTTGGCCATGAAGTGCCAGAAATTGATCGTTCCCGCGGTCTCACCTGAAAGTGCTGCCTTAAATATCAAGGGCGGCGCACCGAAGACCTGCTCCGTCTCGGCTGCGAGATCCATATCGAAAACCTGTTTCGCGTAGGCTCTGAGGATCAGCCAGCTCTTGTCGACTGGCCCACCGGCGATACCAATCTTCAGACCCTTGAGATCCGGGAGCGTTTCAATGCCACTATCGGCCTTCACCATCAAACCGCCGACGGCCAGAGAATAGGGCAGAAAAACATAGTCCTTGCCGGCTGCGCGTTGGCGCGCCACCCAGATCCAGTCTGCCACCATGACGTCCGCTTCGCCGCCCTCGAAAGCAACGCGCGTCGCGCCATTGTCGGCGTAGGCCAGAACCGAAAGCTGAAACCCGTTTCGACCGTCGAGCTCGTGATGCTGGATGGTACTGATTTCCCAATTGACGGTGCCGGTCGCCAGCATGGCCGCGCGCAATTTCGGCAGATCTTGATCTGCCAGAGCCGGCATCGTCATCAGCGCAAGGGCGCAAACCGTCACGAAGTGACGAAGAAAATTCATGGTGATACTCCGCAATGCCACCAGCCTTATCGCTGGCGCAGCCGCGAACTCATAACGCAACGGACCGCACGACAGAAGGTGCCCAAGTCCGCTATTTCACTTTATCGACGGAGATCTTGATCAGGCAGCAAAGCGTGATGCCACAAGATAGGCAACAGTCGCCGTCACACCGGTCAAAACTGTCCCCCAGGCCATATCGATCAGGCTCACCGAAAGAGACCACCCCTTGAGAGTAGACAGGTTGGTCATATCATAGGTGCCATAGGCGATGAAGCCCAGAAGAGCGCCGGCAACGGCAGCCGTGACCCAGGTACCGCTATTGAGTGCAGGCACGACTGCGAAATAGACGATACCGACGATATAGGCGAGATAGAACGCGCCGGCAGCAGCAAAATTGGGCTGTGCCATCAAGAGATCGCCAACGCGCGATCGATAGAACCCGATGGCAATCTTTGAAAGCCACAGATAGTCGGCGCCCAGAAAAACGATCACAGCACTCACATAGGCAATGATATAGGTCGTCATCTTCATCGCATCCTTCTCAACGGCGCTGGGCACATAAAATCTGAAATAAACTCAATTTTTTCAGGTGGAATTGACGGTTCACATAGACAGCAAGCACCGCCATCAGATCTTCAAAGCAGGCTGTAGAAGTTGGAAAAACCAATTCTTGAACCGGATTGGCGCATCGGTCACAACCACACAGATACAATCTTCACCATCGTCCGCAATCGGCTGGTGCATCACCTCTTCGTCGGCTTCCTCAAGGTCACCACGCCCGAAGCGTTGATCGCCGTCCATGTAGCTGCCGGCAAGCACGAGGGTCAGCTCGCGCCCACCATGCGAGTGTTCCGGAACGGGCTTTCCGCCCGGGATACGCAACAGGCGGACACGTGTGGAGGGATCGCCGGTCGTCACCATAACGTGGCTGGCGCTACGGCCAAGCGCCTTCCATTTCAACGCATCCACATCGCCCCCGACATAGGAGCGCAATGGTTCAGGCAACACGGATTTGCCACGGGCTTGTCCAGTTGCAGAAGTCACCTCGGTCGCCGGCGTTTCAGTCCGTGCACCGCCCTCATCCGCGAGCCGGGCTCTCATGCTGTCCCATGCCTGGTCTGTTGCGGCATCGGCACATTCAATCTGCTTGATCATGATGCCCCCCGCCTGTTCAAGCACGGAAAGCCTGCGACGGCAGGACGGACACAGGGCCATATGGCTGGCGACCGCCAGGCTCCAGCCCTCGCTCAACGCGCCAGAGGCGTATTCCAGCAGGATCTCATCGCCCAAATGGTGCTGGATGGTCATTCGCGGTCCTCCAGTGCAACACGCAATTTTGCAAAAGCCATCCGGATGCGGGACTTGATCGTCCCGAGCGGCAGATCGAGCTTCTGGGCGAGCGTACGGTGGGAAATTTCGTCGAAGAAGGAATAGCGGAGCAAGTCCGCCTGTTCGGGAGGCAAGGCTTTCATGGCCTCACGCAGTCTGTCTGCCTCAGTGGCCTGTTCATACGCAATATCCGGTGCCACTTCACCATCCGGCACAAATGCCGGATCCGAAGGGTCGAATGCGGGGTGACTGGTCTTGCGAAAGGCGGAAATTCTCAGATTACGCGCGATCGTGAAAATCCAGGCTTCTGCATTTCCGCGTGCGGGATCGAAAAGCGATGCTTTTCGCCATACGGTCATCAAGGTCTCTTGCATCAATTCTTCGGCCAGCTGAACGTCGCGGCACTGCCGCGCCATATAAGCCCGCACGCGCGGAGCATATAGGCGGAAAAGTGCTTCGAAGGCATCGACATCCCTCGCATTCGCGACAGCGGCCAGCAAAGCGGCCACATTGGTCTCATTGTTTTTATCGGACGCCCCACTCATGCAGACACGCACTCTCCCACCCTTGCCAGCGCGGCGGACCAGGGGCCTCATCGCGATGCGAGATACATAGTGGCACGTCAATGCCGTTGTGGGAAACAGGACCGTCATGCTGACCTATACGTCCGCCACAGAAAACTGGATCACCAAGAAATTTTTACCCCTCATAAATCCGCAGTGCCTCGCACCGCGTATTAGATTGCAATACGATAAAAAGCAGGGGTCAAACCGTTGGACACATTGAAGTTCTCAGGCGCGCGCAGACGCAAGGTAGCAGTCATCGGTAGCGGCATTTCCGGTCTGTCGGCGGCATGGCTTCTGTCCAAAACCGCGGATGTTGTGCTTTACGAAAGCGAGAACCGACCGGGCGGCCATGCCAACACGGTCGACGCCGGCTCCACGCGTGACACGATTGCAGTCGACACCGGCTTCATTGTCTATAACGACCGCAACTACCCAAACCTCGTTGCTCTCTTCGACCACCTCAATGTTCCGACAGAAGCATCCAACATGTCGTTCGCGGCCTCCCTTAATGGCGGCGGGTTCGAATATTCCGGATCCGGCATAGGTGGGCTGCTGGGGCAGCGCTCAAACATCGTCAATCCGCGCTTCTGGAAGATGCTCTCCGGCATCCGCAGGTTCTATGCTGAAGCGCCTGAGCTTGCCGCGCGTGGCGACCTCGGCGGTATGACACTTGGCGAATATTGCGATCAGGCAGCATATGGCCGCTCATTCATCGAGGATCATCTTCTGCCGATGGGCGCTGCAATCTGGTCGACAACCATCACCGACATGCGCGACTATCCGATGGAAGCCTTCATCCGTTTTTTCGTCAACCACGGCCTCGTGGTGGTTAAAGGGCGCCCGCAATGGCGCACGGTAAAGGGCGGCAGCCGCGAATATGTGAGCCGCCTTCTGGCCGATTTCGCCGGCGAAGTGCGCCTCGGCTGCTCCGTAATCGAAGTCAGGCGCGAAGCCGATCATGTCATGGTCACCGATACAAAGGCCGGCGTCGATATCTTCGACGATGTCGTGATCGCAACCCACGCCGATCAAGCCTTGGCCATGCTGGCCGATGCGGATTTGACGGAAAGCAAGATTCTGGGGGCGTTCCGCTATACGGCCAACACGGCAGTCCTGCATTCCGACGCGACCTTGATGCCGCAACGCAAGCAGGTCTGGGCCAGCTGGAATTTCATCGGCGATTCCGGGATGAACAGCGAACAGCCCTTGTGCGTTACCTACTGGATGAACAAGCTGCAAAACCTGGAAAATGCTCCACCGATGTTCCTGACGCTCAATCCCAACAGGGAGATCGCGAGCGAAAAGATATTGGCGCGCTTTGAGTACACCCACCCGCTGTTCGATCAACCGGCCATTCGTGCACAGAAGGATCTGTGGCAATTGCAAAAACGCCGCAACACCTGGTTCTGCGGCGCGCATTTCGGCAGCGGTTTTCACGAGGATGGCCTTCAGTCCGGTCTTGCCGTCGCGGAGCAACTCGGCGGAATGAAGCGGCCCTGGAACGTGGAAAATGAGTCTGGTCGTATCGTCGTGCCGGATCATTTAGTGGCCGCCGAATGACGGGGACATCAGCACTTTATGTCGGCGACGTGGTTCATGTACGGCACCGCCCGCGCCAGCATCGCTTGCGCTATGGCGTCTTTACCCTTCTGCTGGACCTCGATGAACTGCCAGTGCTCGATCGCACACTTTCGCTCTTCAGCTACAACCGCTTCGGCGCATTTTCCTTCAACGATGCCGATCATGGCTCGGGCACACCCGGCACATTGAAAGCCTGGATCGGAGAGCGTCTGGATGACGCCGGGATTCAGGCGGAGAAATTGTCTGTCGCAGTGCTCTGCTATCCCCGCGTTCTGGGCTATGGCTTCAACCCGCTGACGGTCTATTTCTGCAGAGACGGTGATGGCACCTTGCTCGCGATGCTCTACGAGGTCTGCAACACCTTTCGCGAGCGTCACACCTATGTGATTCCGGTCGCAAACCCTGAGCACCGCACCATCCGCCATGAATGCGACAAAGCCATGTATGTCTCGCCCTTCATGCCAATGGAATGCCGCTACCGTTTCCGCATCGCACCGCCGCAGGATGATGTGCTGATTGCCATCGATGAGCACGACGCGAAAGGTTCGCTTCTTTTCGCAAGTTTCAACGGCAAGAGGAAACCTCTCACCTCGGCAGCGCTCTGGAAAATGCTCGCGCTTTATCCGCTGATGACTTTGAAAATCATGGGCGGAATTCATCTGGAAGCATTTCGCCTCTGGAAAAAGGGCCTTCCGGTTTACCGCCACAAGAAGGCAGCAGACCCCATCGCCATATCCCTGGTTCCCACTGACAGTATCATCAAGAGCGAAACGCCATGACCCATGTCGACCAACAGACCGCACCGATCATGCCGCCTGTGACACTGCCGTGGCAGCGGATGCTCTTTCGCTGGGCTGGAAAGCTGCGGCACGGCCACCTGACCCTGACTTTTCCAGACGGAAGAGAGCAGATTTTCGTTGGCATGGAGCCAGGCCCCTCAGCGTCGTTGAGACTGAATAATGGTCGCGCAGTCTGGCGCATCCTGACGGGCGGCAGCCTGGGCTTTGCCCGTTCCTTCATGGATCGCGACTGGGACACGAGCAATATTGCCGATCTGCTTGAACTGGCAATTGCCAATGAGGAAAGCCTCGGGAGCATTGTTCATCCCGGCATTCTGACAAGACTTCTGGCGCGCCTGCGCCATCGCCTGAACCGCAACTCAAAATCCGGTTCCAAGCGCAATATCGCGTTCCACTATGATCTCGGAAACGAGTTTTACGCGACCTGGCTCGACCAAACGATGACCTATTCCTCGGCGCTTTTCGAGCATCCGGATCAGGATCTGGCAGACGCGCAGAACGCCAAATATGAGCGCATCCTTCAGAAACTGGAGATAGGCCCCACCGATCATGTTCTGGAGATTGGCTGTGGATGGGGCGGCTTTGCAGAATACGCAATAAGACGCACCGGCTGCCATGTGACCGGTTTGACGCTGTCGAAAGAACAGGCGGCCTTTGCCCGCCAAAGGCTCGACGAAGCGGGTATGAGCGACAGGTCTGATATCCGAATTCAGGACTATCGCGATTGCCGCGAGCGCTTCACAAAGATCGTATCCATCGAGATGTTCGAGGCTGTGGGCGAGGAGAACTGGCACCTCTACTTCAACCGGGTTCGGGATCTGTTGGTAAAGGGTGGTCATGCGCTGGTACAGGTCATCACCATCGACGAAAGCAGGTTTGAGGATTACAGGCGCAGCGCCGACTTCATTCAGACCTACATCTTCCCGGGCGGCATGCTGCCGTCCGTTACGGTGTTCGAGAACACGGCAAGGCAGTCGGGATTGGACGTTCTGGATACGTTCAGATTTGGGCGCGACTACGAGAAGACGCTGCTGATGTGGGACGAAACATTCGAGGCCAACTGGCACCGGATCAAGCCGCTCGGCTTCGACGAACGTTTCAGGCGCATGTGGCAGTATTATCTCCACTATTGCGCCGTGGGTTTCCGCATCGGTCGGCTCGATGTGGTGCAATTCGAGTTGAAGGCGCCCTGACCCGGAAAGGGTCAGGTTTCCTTGCGCAACATCTTTTTCGTAAGCGCGAACTGGATGGGATACGGCAGGAAGCGCAACAGTTTCAGGCCGTATTTCATCTGCCAGGGAAACGCGATCTCAAAGCGCTTTGACTTCAAGCCGCGCAAAATGATGCCTGCCGCCTTTTCAGCTGACACGATGAACGGCATGGGGAAGTCATTCTTCGATGTCAAAGGCGTTTCGACAAAACCCGGGCAGATCAGCTTGATATCGATGCCCTTTGATTTGAGCTGCGGATACATCGCCTCACACATGATCGCCAGACCAGCCTTGGTCGCGCCATAGAATGCCGCGCCCGGCAGACCTGCGTAACCGGAAACGGAAGAGACCACTGCGACCTGACCTTTCCCCTTGGCGATCATGGGCGGCAGAACACGCTCGAGACAGTTTGCCGTTCCCATCAGGTTCAGATCGACCATGCGCTGCAAGGCGGCACTGTCAAAATGGCTCGGATTGTCGCGCTCATAGTTTCCAGCGCAAAGAACAACGAGCGAAAGCGGTCCCATGACCTCGTTGACCGAACAGGTCACGGTGTCCAGAGCTTTTTTATCCATGATATCAACAGCAAACGGCTCGATACAAGTGCGCGCTTCTTCGAAAAGGCTTTCCAGCCCTTCCGCACCTCGTGCGCTGACCGCAACTCTCCAACCGTCCTTGACCAAGGCGAGACTGAGAGCCCGCCCGATACCCGAACTTGCACCGATGACCCAGGCCGAAGGAGGTGTCGGTTTATCGCCAATCTGCATCAATAATCGCCCTCAAGTTTTACCTTAAAGACGTATACGGAAAGCCAGCCGAACTGGATCAATTCACGGCAAAATTCAACTCGGTTCGGGTCTGGTGACAATGAAGATGGCACTGCTGAGCAGGATGACGGCAGTCCCTATCCGCACCCACGGCATCGTCGAGCCGGTGAACCAGATGATGCCGTAGCTGACACTCATCAGGCTTAAAGATGCAATCTTGGCCGGACGCGAAATAGCACCCTGTTTTCGCCAATCGGTCAGGGGTTTTCCAAACTTTGGATGATCCAGCAGCCACTTCTCAAAACGCGGTGACGAGCGGGCGAAAAGCGCGGCTGCAAGGATCATGAAGGGCGTGGTCGGCAGGATCGGCAGGAAGGCGCCGATCACGCCCAGCGCCACAGCAAGCCAACCGAGACAAAGAAGAACAATTCTCATGAAAATCCGCTTTTCCGCACGCGGGACAAAATCACCGCTCAAGGCTATTATGCCACCGGCCATGTGATCTTGCCACGCGGAATCTGGCGAATTTCAGTCAACTTATTTGGTGAGGCACCGAGAAACAGCATCTCTCCAGCCAGCTATACCAGCCACACGCCGGGTCTCATCCATTGAAGGCTCGAACCGGCGCTCACGTTTCCAGTTGGCAGCAAAGTCCGCCTGATCCGGCCATATCCCGGCTTTGGAGCCGGCAAGCCAGGCAGCACCAAAAGCCGTCGTTTCCATGTTCACAGGACGGTCCACAGGGGCGGCCAGAATGTCGGCCAGCTTTTGCATGGTCCAGTCCGAGGCAACCATACCGCCATCGACCCGCAGCACAGTCTGCGATCTCGCGTCTCCGGCCCAATCCTTTTGCATGGCGTCGAGAAGATCGAGCGTCTGATAAGCCACACTTTCCAATACCGCCCTTGCGAATTCGGCAGGACCCGTATTCCGGGTCATCCCTAACATTGCGCCGCGTGCATCTGAATCCCAGTAGGGAGCACCAAGCCCGGTGAAGGCTGGCACCAGGTAGACATTCTGATTTGGATCCGCTTTCGCAGCCAGTTCATTCACTTCCGATGCAGACGATATCATGCCCAAACCATCACGCAGCCACTGAACCGCAGCGCCTGCGATAAAGATAGATCCTTCAAGCGCATAGGTCGTCTTGCCGTTCAGGCGATAGGCAATGGTCGTCAGCAACCGATTGGATGACGGCACCCTGTCGGCACCGGTGTTCAGCAGAGCGAAGCAACCGGTGCCGTAGGTGGACTTCAACATGCCGGGCTCGAAACAGGCATTGCCGATGGTGGCCGCATGCTGATCGCCTGCAACTCCCAGGATGGGTATCGCTGCACCCAATATCCCGGCATCCGTCATGCCGAAATCGTCGGCGCAGTCTTTCACCTCAGGCAAGATGCCGACCGGAATCTTGAGGATCTCCAGCAAGTCCTCATCCCAGCCATTGTCGGCGATATTGTAGATCAATGTTCGCGACGCATTGGTGGCGTCGGTGGCATGCACTTTTCCGCCCGTCAGTTTGTAGATAAGGAAACTGTCGACCGTGCCAAAGCAGATTTCACCCCGTTCGGCGCGCCCGCGCAGACCCTCGACATTGTCGAGCAGCCACGAAATCTTGGTGCCCGAAAAATAGGGATCGAGCAGCAGTCCGGTCTTTTCGGTAAAGAGCGGTTCCAGATCCCGGTCCTTCAGGCGCTCGCAGAACCGCGCGGTTCGTCGATCCTGCCAAACGATTGCCCGGTGCACGGGCTCGCCTGTTTTTCGGTCCCACAGAACGACCGTCTCGCGCTGGTTGGTAATACCGATCGCTGTGATATCAAAGGCCTGAAGACCAGCGTTTTTGATTGCAGCCCTGGATGTCGCGACGACACTTTGCCAGATTTCATCGGCGTCGTGTTCCACCCAACCGGAATCGGGGAAATGCTGGGTAAATTCCTGCTGGCCAACACCGACAGGCTGCATCTGCGCGTCATAGACGATTGCACGGCTCGACGTGGTTCCCTGGTCTATCGCCAGAATGTAACCGCTCATAAACTTATCTCCTCCCGCGACCGCCCAACGGCAAGCCGGTATGTCTGATCAAGCGAGACCAATGTCATGGAACATGCCTTGGTGCGAGCATCGCCGCACAGCTTCCAGCTCGGTCGCTCCCAATGCAGGCTGCAATATCCCGGACAACGAAACCTCACGCTTTCACTTGCCTTTCATTTTACGCAGATGTGAAAATGGAGCAAGAGGAAACGAAGGTTCATTCCACGGCAGTTTTGCCTCTCAACATCTCGATAATGGCGGAAAAGTCCCGGCCACCCTGCCCTTGGCGATCGAGCATCCCATAGAGTTGTGCTGCAGCGGCTCCAAGCGGTGTAGCCGCACCGCTCGCCATGGCCGCCTCCTGCGAAAGCTTCAGATCCTTCAGCATCAAGGCGGCGGCAAAACCCGGCTGGTAATCCTTGTTGGCAGGCGAAGCGGGAACGGGACCTGGCACCGGGCAATAGCTGGTGAGCGACCAGCACTGGCCCGACGATGTCGACGCAACGTCAAACAGGGCCTGATGCGAGAGCCCCAGTGATTCGGCCAATACGAACGCTTCGCAGACACCGATCATGGAAATGCCGAGTATCATGTTATTGCAGATCTTCGCTGCCTGACCCGCGCCATCATCGCCGCAATGGACGATCTTTCTGCCCATGGCTTCCAGGACAGGTCGCGAGCGCTCAAACGCTTCGACACTGCCACCGGCCATGAATGTGAGCGTGCCGGCCTCCGCGCCACTGGTGCCGCCCGAAACGGGCGCATCGAGAGAGAGGCATTGCGCAGCGGCGGCCATCTGGTGCGCCTTGCGGGCACTGTCCACATCGATTGTGGAGCAATCGATCAGAAGTTGTCCGGGCCTCGAAAGTGTCACAAGTGTTGCCCACACACGCAGCACGTGCTGGCCTTTGGGCAGCATGGTGATCACCACCTCGGCATCCACAACCGCCTGCTCAAGTGTCGGCGCGGAACTGACACCGCGTTCCGCAGCCGCCTTCAGCATGTCCGCAGAGAGGTCAAAACCTGTGACCGCGTGACCCGCAGCCACCAGATTGGCAGCCATTGGCCCGCCCATATTGCCCAGACCGATACATGTGATCCTCGTCATTCGCTCTCCTCCCAGAGTATGCAATGTCCGGTGCGCAACCGGCTTAGTGATGGTCCGCCAGGATCATCTCCGCAGCCTTTTCGGCAATCATGACCGTTGGCGAATTGGTGTTGCCCGATGTGATCGTCGGCATGATCGAGGCATCGGCAATGCGTAGCCCCTTCAATGCCCTGAAACGCAGGCGCGGATCGACAACGCTCTCCACATCCGAACCCATGCGACAGGTACCGACCGGATGAAAAATGGTCGTGCCGATATCGCCAGCCGCACGCCTTAGATCCTCATCCGCCTCAAAGGCCGAACCCGGCTTGAACTCCTCCGGCTTGAACCGCGCAAAGGACGGCTGGGCAGCAATACGGCGTGTCAGTCGAATGGAGCGCGCCGCCACCTCCAGATCGCCTTCGGTCGCCAGATAGTTGGGCCGGATCGACGGGTGATGCCGAAAGTCCGGTGATGCCGCATGGACAGAGCCACGGCTTTCGGGCCTCAGATTGCACACGCTTGCCGTGATGGCCGGAAATCTGTGAACAGGCTCACCGAACTTGTCCAGAGACACGGGCTGCACGTGATATTCCAGATCGGGTGTATCTTTTTCCGGTCCAGACCGGGTGAAGATGCCAAGCTGGCTTGGTGCCATGGACATCGGCCCTGACCGACGCACGAGATATTCAAGCCCAATGCCCGCTTTGCCAAACAGGCTCGATGCCTTTTCGTTCAGCGTCGGTGCGCCCGTCACCTTGAACACCATGCGCAGTTGCAGGTGATCCTGCAGGTTTTCACCAATCCCGGGAACCTCCGCCACCACAGGAATGCCCGCGTGTTGCAGGACAGTTCCCTTGCCGATGCCGGACAATTCAAGGAGATGCGGCGAACCGATAGCACCAGCCGAAAGCACGGTTTCCTTTCGGGAATGATATTGCATCACCATGCCATCGTGATGGACCTCAACCCCAGCCACCGCCCCGTCGGCGACCAGCAGACGTTGTGCATGCGCGTTGGTAAGCACGGTCAGATTTGCCCGCTTCATGGCGGGTCGCAGGAAAGCCTTTGAGGTATTCCAGCGAATGCCACTTCGCTGGTTCACGTCGAAATAGCTCGACCCATCATTATCGCCGCGATTGAAATCATCGGTTTGCGGAATTCCGGCTTCGCTGGCAGCGGCTCTGAAAGCATCGAGAATGGCCCAGTGGACGCGCATCTTCTCGACACGCCATTCACCGCCCGCCCCATGCATCTCGTCTTCACCGCCGTGATGGTCTTCCGATTTGCGGAAAAAGGGCAACACATCGTCCCAACCCCAGCCGTCGCAGCCAAGTTGCCGCCATTGATCGTAATCCCGCGCCTGGCCACGCATATAGATCATGCCATTGATCGAGGAACATCCGCCCAGAACCTTGCCACGCGGATAGCCGAGCACACGGCCGTTCAGGCCTGCCTCCGCCTCTGTCTTGAAACACCAGTCGGTGCGTGGATTGTTGATGCAATAGAGATAGCCGACCGGGATATGAACCCAGTGATAATTGTCGCGACCGCCGGCTTCGAGCAACAGCACCCGGTTTGCCGGATCAGCAGAAAGCCGATTGGCCAAAACACATCCGGCGCTGCCGGCACCGACGATGATATAGTCGAATGTCTCTGCCCCCACAGCCAGTACTCCTCCCGCTGCAATTCTAGAACAAGGGCCGCACATGCGGCGTCAGATAGGCCTCAACGATATCCTCCCCCACATCGTCGAGCCGCAGCGGCTGCCATTTCGGATTGCGGTCCTTGTCGATCACCGCCGCCCGCACGCCCTCATGAAAATCATGGCTTATGACGGTCGATGCCGTTCCGCCAAATTCCCGCTCCAGACAGGTTTCGAGATCGCGACTTTGACGACCGGCCCGCAACATGGCAAGCGTCACCTTGAGACTGGTCGGTGAACGGGTTTCGAGCGTGGCAAGCGTGTCTGCGGCAAACGCACTCTCGTCCGCTTTCAATCCAGCGATGATTGCCTCCATCGAACTCTCGCCAAAGAACCGGTCTATCAGTGGCTTATGGCCGGAAAGATCACCTTCCGGAGCGATATCTTCAAAGCTTTCGATCACATCGCCAACCTGCTCGAAACTCGCGTCAGCGGGCAGTGCCTCAAGGGCCGCGTATAAATCTTCAAGTCTCGTGGTCGCAACATAGTGATCGGCCAGTCCGGCGAGCATGGTATCGGCAGCGCCGATCATCTGCCCGGTCAGACCGAGATAGGTTCCAACTTCTCCCGGCGCATGAGACAGCAGCCAGGACGCCCCCACATCGGGAAAGAATCCAATCCCCGTTTCCGGCATGGCAAGCCGGGTTTTCTCCGTGACGACGCGATGGCTTGCATGGGCAGAAAGCCCGACACCACCGCCCATGGTCACACCATCCATGATCGCCACATAAGGCTTTGAATATCCGTTGATGACGGCGTTCAAACGATATTCCTCACGCCAAAAGGTCTCCGCCCAACCGTCGTCCTTGCTGGCCGACGCCTGGATTGCCTTGATATCGCCGCCGGCGCAAAGCCCACGCTCGCCCTCCCCCGTCAGCAAGACGGCAGCAATGCCCGGATCCTCGGCAAATTCATCCAGCGCACTGGCGATCGATCTCACCATCTCAAGCGTCAAACTGTTGATAGCCTTTGGCCGGTTAAGCGCGATGTGGCCAAGAGTGCCACGGCGACGGATGATGACCTCCTCGCCTGCGACAATATCCAGCGCTGCATTCATTCTATCGGTCTCCCGCACGACCGGTGATCGATCGCCCGATGATCAGCCGCATGATTTCATTCGTACCCTCGAGAATCTGGTGCACACGCAAATCGCGCACGATCTTCTCGATCCCGTATTCGGCAAGATAACCATAGCCGCCATGCAATTGAAGCGCCTGGTTGGCAACCTCGAAGCAGCGATCCGTCACATGCAGCTTTGCCATGGCGCAAAGCCTTGCCGCATCGGCATCGCCGTGATCGAGCGCCGATGCCGCGCGCCATAAAAAGCTGCGTGCGACTTCCAGATCGGTCGCCATCTCTGCCAGTCGGAACTGCAGAGCCTGGAATGCGTGCAGCGGTTTCCCAAAAGCCTTGCGCTCATCCATATAATCGACCGTGCTGTCGAAAGCAGATTGCGCCCCGCCAAGCGAGGCCGCAGCGATATTGATGCGACCACCGTCGAGCCCCGCCATGGCAATCCGGAACCCCTCGCCTTCTGCCCCCAGCAGGTTCTCCACGGGAACGCGTGCGCCATCCAGAATGACCGCCCGTGTCGGCTGTGCATGCCAGCCCATTTTGCGCTCGATGGCCCCGAAGCTCAGACCGGGCGTATCCTTGGACAGCAGAAAGGCAGAGATGCCCTTTGCCCCCTCACCTCCCGTGCGCGCCATGACGAGATAGACGGCGCTTGCACCGGCACCGGATATGAATTGCTTCTGTCCGCTCAAGACATAATGATCGCCATCCCGGATGGCCTTGGTCGTGAGGGCCGCCGCATCGGAGCCGGCGCCCGGCTCTGTCAGGCAATAGCTGGCGAGAGCCTCCATGCTGGCAAGCCCGGGCAAGAAGCGTTCGCGCTGATCATCCGATCCGAACCGGTCGATCATCGAGGCAACCATGTTGTGAATGGAAATATAGGCAGCAATCGTCGGGCAACCGGTGGCCAATGCCTCGATCACCAGAGCAGCCTCAAGCCGCCCCAACCCCGACCCGCCAGACTGTTCGCGCACATACATCGCCCCCATGCCGAGAGCACCGGCATCACGCAAGGTATCGAGCGGAAAATGCTTGTCCTCGTCCCATTTGAGCGCAAATGGCCGCAAGACCTCATCTGCAAACTGGCGCGCCATATCGACAATGGCCCGCTGCTCGTCATCGAGCGCAAACTCCATAAATTCCTCCTCCTCCCGAACCGCAGCAAATTGCATAGCTGCGATCGCCAGACGCGCGCTCTTGTGTGAGGAGCGCGATCAGCAAGCAAGGACTAGCATGCGACGAACGCGCAATCACCCCGGGCTAAAGTGGAATATGTCGTGAGGAGACAGCAAGCGCGCCGGCAAGGACGACGACCAAACGCAAACACCGATTTTCGTTTAGAAAAATGGTGCCCGGAGGCGGATTTGAACCACCGACACGCGGATTTTCAATCCGCTGCTCTACCAACTGAGCTATCCGGGCAACCGACGCCGTTTTGCGGGCGAAAGACCGGTTTCCCGGTTCTTTGGGGGATAGTTTCCCCCGGAAGCGAGCGCGTTATAACATCTTGTTCGGCCATGTCCAGCGGCAAATGGCACTTTTTTGACGGAGATCTATAAGAAGTCGAAAAAAGCATAAAAATCATGTGCTTCGACTGTACGCGCTACCGCTGAACAGCGGCATTTTTCCGCTGCCGCAGGAGCGCTGTTCAGACAGCGATCAAGCCTTGTTCGAGATCCAGCGGCACTGATAGGGCGCAAACGCGATATCGCCGCCTCGGGCACTGATGACCTCGTCGGATAGAAGGTCTTTCCAGTTCATGCCGCCAATGAGATTGAGCGACATCGCCGAAATGCTGATGGCTTCGTCACAGACATTGTGGATGGCAAATATGCTCTGTGTGCGGTCATCGCTCTGGCGCCAGAAGCCAAACAGCTTCTCCCCCAGTTGCAGCGTGAACTGCGTGGCATTGGGATGAAAGGCCGGCTGGCGGATACGGATGCCGATCAGCCGCTTCATTTCCGAAAACACCCGAGCTTGTATCGTCGACGGGTCTGCGAGCTTTTCCTGAAGCTCGGGATAGTGCCAGCGATGCCGGTTGATGGCGCGGTTATAACCCGCCTTTTCAACCCCTTCGAGATCATTGGGCGTCGCCAGCAGCGAATGGATGTAGAAGGCCGGAATTCCTTCCAGCGACATGGCTATGGCCTGACTGCACAGAAAGCGCTCGACATTCCAGTCATCAACGCCGTTCACAGTGCCCTTCATGGCGTCGAACAAGGCGACATTGAGCTCGTAAGGGCGGAAACCCCCATCGGGAAGACGCCGCATACTCACAAGCCCGCCAAAGCCCTGCACGGTCTCGATCATGTCGGCGATCTCGGTGTCTTCCAGAAGGCTCTCGGCCGGTCGAAGGCCGATCCCGTCATGGGAGGCGGTAAAATTGAGATAGGCGCAACCGAGCTGTGCCGGCGGCATTGCCATCTGCCAGGAATTGAGATGCTTGGACGTGCCGTTCAAAAGCGCATGCAGGATCAGAGGCGGCAGCGAGAAATTGTAGATCGCATGCGCCTCGTTGCGATTGCCGAAATAAGAGAGGTTTTCAACATTGGGCACATTGGTCTCGGTGATCAACACCACCGGCTCTTCTGCATAGTCGGCAAGCACCCTGAAGAGGCGCACGATCTCATGGGTTTGCGGCAGGTGAATGCAATTGGTGCCGACTTCCTTCCAGACAAAGGCAACGGCATCGAGCCGGACCGTGCGCACCCCGCGATCGATATGAAAGCGCAGGATGCGGATAAATTCCAGCAAGACTTCCGGATTGGAAAAATCGAAATCGATCTGGTCGTGGCTGAAGGTCGCCCAGACATGGCGCGTACCATTGGCCGTTTCCACTTCACGCAACAAGGGATGGGCGCGCGGACGAACCACATTGGTCAGATCGTCGCTCGGCGATGCCTCGAAATAAAAGCGGTCATAGGGCGAATGGCCCTGCAGATATTCGGCAAACCAGGTGCTTTGGCTGGAGCCGTGATTGAGCACAAGGTCAGACATCAGCCGGAAGTCTGATGCGATACGCTCCACATCATGCCAATCGCCAAGCACGCTGTTGACGGCCCGGTAATCGGTGACGGCGAAACCATCATCGGAGGTATAAGGGAAATAGGGAAGGATATGGACGCCGCTAACCGTCCCCTTGAGATGCGCGCTCAGGAAGTCCTTCAACAGATCGAGCGGCTTGTGCTCGCCATCGATCAGGCTGTTGCCATAGGCAATCACATAGGTGTCGCGCTCCGTCCAGATCGGGTGCATGGGCGTGCGTCCACGGCGGCGAGGCACATGGCCTTCAGTCCAGAATGCAGCAGCAATCTTTCGGGCCAGATCACTCTCGTCGAGATCTGGATAGATATTGGCCAGATGCAGCTCCAGACTCTCGCGCAATCGCCGCGGTATCTGGTCACTATCGTCCGAGGTTGAAACTTTGGGCGGATCGATTTTCTGCTGCATCGCGAAAGACTAGCATGCGCGACGGTGTTTTCAAGCCGTATCAGTCGTCATCGCCGTCAGCCCTGCTTTCATCATCTGCAACCGGAATGGCATAGGCGCCATTCAGCCAGCGCGAAAGGTCGAGCGATCGGCAGCGATCCGAGCAAAACGGATAGTTTTCACGGGTGGACGGACGACGGCATTCCGGACACGGCATTGCCTTGCGAAGGGGTTCGACTTTCGCCCCGATGGATGGTTTCTCCGACATGTTTATCCCTCTGCCCAGGATGCGAGAGTATCAAAGCCCTCGCCAGCCAGCAGTTGCGTGGTTTCAAACAGCGGCAGTCCGACCACATTGGTATAGGAGCCGACAAGCTTCTGCACGAAGCTGCCGGCCAGTCCCTGCACACCATAAGCCCCGGCCTTGCCGCGCCATTCGCCCGAAGCAAGATAGGCTTCGATTTCCGCACGCGACAGCCGTTTGAAGCGGACCTTGGTTTCCACTACCTTCTGGCGCACCGTACGGTCGGGCGTAATCAGGCACACACCGGTAAACACCCAGTGACTGCGCCCGGACAAGAGATGGAGCGCAGACGAGGCTTCTTCAAGATACTCCGCCTTCGGCTGGATACGGCGACCGACAGCCACCACGGTATCGGCAGCGAGGATATAGCTGTCTTTCCAGCCGAGATCGCTTTTCACCGCGGCTTGAGCCGCACGCGCTTTTTCGATCGAAAGCCGCCTTGCCAGCGAACGGGGATGTTCGGATTTCTTCGGTGCCTCGTCGATATCCATCGGCATCAGCCGATCTGGCTCGATGCCGACCTGTTTCAACAGATCGACGCGACGCGGCGAGCCGGAGGCCAATATCAGCTTTTGTCTCAGTTCCATGGACCCCGGGTTTCTCGTTCGGCGTTTTGCGTGATCTTACTTGAAACGATAGGTAATGCGGCCCTTGGTCAGGTCGTATGGAGTCATCTCCACCAGCACCTTGTCGCCGGCGAGAACACGAATACGGTTCTTGCGCATGCGGCCAGCAGTGTGGGCGATGATCTCGTGCTCGTTCTCCAGTTTAACCCGGAACGTCGCATTGGGGAGCAGTTCGACGACCACACCCGGAAATTCGAGAACTTCTTCTTTTGCCATTGAGCATTTTTCTTTCTGTTTTATCCAGCGGAAATGACTCCGCGAAAATGTGGGCGGAAACTACACAATCATCGCGGTTTTGTGAACCTTGTTACGAAAGCTTTTCAACCGGGCGGAAAACCGGTGTCGGAAGCCGCCGTTCGACCGCTCAAAAGGCGGCCTTCTATCATCGTTTTCAGCCTATCGCGCACATCGCGATAGGCATCCAGTATCTGTTGGCGCGTCCCGGTCGCAACCGTCGGATCGGGCGTCGGCCAGTAGAGCACCTCGACCGCCATCGACCGGGTCAGCTCCAATGCCGCGTGATGCGCCTCCGGTGCAAGCGTGACCACCAGGTCGAAATAGTCGTCTTCCAGATCGTCCAGCCGTTGCGGCTGACGCCGCCCGAGTTCCAGACCGATCTCGTCCAGAACGGCATCCACGAACGGATCCCGCTCCCCTGCCCGCACACCGGCAGAGGCGATATAGGTTCCTGACGGCAGCAAGTGCCGCGCCAGAACCTCCGCCATGGGCGAGCGTATCGCATTCATTCCGCATACAAACAGAATGGCACCCGGCAGCTTGTCCGCGGCGCCCGCATGCGCGTCGCTCTCCATCGGCCTATCCACGCCAGTAGAGAACACAGACCAGCGTGAAAAGACGCCGTGCCGTGTCGAAATCAATGCCGATCTTGCCGGACAGCCGATCCATCAGGATCTGCGAGCCGTCGTTATGAATGCCCCGCCGCCCCATGTCTATGGCTTCGATCTGGCTTGGTGTCGAGGACCGGATCGCTTCGTAATAGCTTTCGCAGATCATGAAGTAGTCCTTGATGATCCGCCGAAAGGGTGTGAGCGACAGGATATGGGTCGCCACACCCTCTTCTGCCTCGGTCTTGATCGAAAAGACCAGCTTGCTGTCCACCAGCGAGAGATAGAGCTTGTAGGGCCCATGCTCGTGACCGGCAGGCTCAAACCGGTTTTCCTCGATCAGATCGAAAATGGCGACCGCCCGCTCATGCTCGACATCGGGCGTCGAACGCCCGATCGTTTCATCGAGAATAACATCGCAGAGACGGAAGTCGCCCGAAGCCATCGCTACTCCTCAAGATTGAGGCGTATGGCAACGGAACGTGCGTGCGCATCGAGCCCCTCGCTCTTTGCCAGGATAATCGCAGCCGGAGCAAGCTCGCGCAACTGTTCCGGGCCAAGCCTCAAGATCGAAGTACGCTTGACGAAATCCAGAACGGACAGACCGGACGAGAAACGTGCCGAGCGCGCCGTCGGCAACACATGGTTCGACCCACCGACATAATCGCCGATCACTTCCGGTGTGTGACGGCCGACAAAGATCGCACCGGCATTGCGGATCTTGGGCAGCAATGTGTCAGGATCATCCATGGCCAGTTCCAGATGCTCGGCAGCAATGCGGTCAGCCAAGGGCACAGCCGCTTCCAGATCCGGAACGATAATCACCGCCCCGAAATCGCGCCAGCTCGCCGCGGCGGTGGCCGCGCGACCAAGGGTCTCCAATTGCCGCTCCACCGATTCGATCACCGCATGGCCGAGATCGGCATTATCGGTGACCAGGATCGACTGTGCGCCCGTATCGTGTTCGGCCTGTGCCAGCAGATCGGCAGCCAGCCAGTCGGGATTATTGTTCTTGTCGGCAATGATCAGCACTTCGGACGGGCCGGCTATCATATCGATCCCGACAGTCCCGAAGACGTGCTTCTTGGCGGCTGCCACATAGGCATTGCCCGGTCCGACGATCTTGACCACCGGCGCTATGGTTTCCGTGCCATAGGCAAGCGCTGCCACCGCCTGCGCGCCGCCGACCCGATAGATCTCATCGACACCGGCAATATGGGCTGCCGCCAGCACAGTCGGATTGATCAGCCCGGAAGACGCCGGCACAACCATCACCACTCGCGGCACACCGGCAACCTTGGCTGGCACCGCATTCATCAATACAGAGCTTGGATAGCTGGCTGTCCCGCCCGGCACATAAAGACCGACGGACTCGATCGCTGTCCAGCGCGATCCAAGGCCAACGCCCAGCGCATCCTCATAGATATCGTCCTTCGGCATCTGCCGGGCGTGATGCTTTTCAATCCGTTCGGCAGCCAGCTTCAAGGCACCCAGAACCTCCGGCTCGACGAGCGATACAGCTGCCTCGATCTCCTCCAGACCGACACGCATCGGCGTTTGAGCAAAGTCCAGACCGTCGAAGCGCTTGGAGTATTCGGCAAGCGCTGCATCGCCGCGGGCCCGTACATCCGAAATGATAGCGGTCACCACGGCATTCACGTCGTCGGAGACTTCGCGCTTCGTCATCAGAAATTCCGCAAAGCGGTGCTCAAAATCACTCGACGTCTGTTCAAGCCAGATTGCCACTCTAAAAGACCCTTTTTTCTTGGCAGATGACACTGCCATATATTCTATGATCCGGACTGCGTTACAGCGCTCAGTTGCCCGGATGGCTCGGCATGAAGCCGGTTTCCCATGCTCCGCCGGTATCGGCAAGCTGCACTTCGATCACCTCGACATCCATCGAGATCGTCCCGCCACCTGACAGCAAGACTTCGATGCGCCCTTCAGGCCCGTCGCCGTCCTGAACGAAGCGGATGGCAAGCAATGACAGCACCTCTTCGCGTTTGGAACGATCGAATCCGATGGAGCGAACGGCATTGACGCGCTTGAAGGTGATCGCTGCACGTCGACGCTCGAAACTCTTCTGCTTGCGCTGCGCCTTTTCCCAGACAAAACGATTGAGAACGATACTCAACTGACCGGCCCGGGCCGAAAAGGAAATATCGCCAACCTTGAACACCCCATCCTGCACATGGGCAGAGATGATCGCGAGGTCGTCCTGATCAAGAGCCAGAAGTTTCAATGCATCCATGATATCTTAATCCCGCCGGCTCTCGCCTGTTTCCGAAGTATTCAACTTGCCTTGGAAATAAGTCGCGATGCCAAGGGACGCAACGCCGTTGCGCCCCAAAGCTGGATAAAAATGAAACGGAATGACGATTTTCGCCCGAAATGGGAGGTTAGTCGCTGATCCGCTCAACAATAGCGCCGCAACGCGTGAGCTTTTCTTCCAGCCGTTCAAACCCGCGATCGAGATGGTAGACGCGGTTGACCAGAGTTTCGCCTTCAGCGGCAAGGCCGGCAATGACCAGCGACACCGAGGCGCGAAGATCGGTCGCCATGACCGGAGCCCCCCGCAGGCCCTTCACGCCCTCGATCCGTGCCGTCTGGCCCGACAGCGTGATATGCGCACCCAGACGCGCCAGTTCCTGCACATGCATGAAGCGGTTTTCGAAGATCGTCTCGGTCACATGCGAGACCCCGTTGGCACGCGTCATGAGACCCATGAACTGCGCCTGAAGGTCCGTTGGAAAACCGGGAAACGGCTCGGTCACGATGTCCACGGGACGAATGTCATCACCATGGCCAACAACACGAATACCGCCTTCGACCGGCGTGATTTCCGCACCGGCGCGGCGAAGGGCCTCAAGCGCTGTATCGAGCAGTGAGGGATCCGTGCCCTGAAGAACAACATCGCCACCGGCCATGGCCACCGCCATCGCATAGGTACCGGTCTCGATGCGGTCCGGCAGAACCCGGTGGCGCGCGCCCGACAGGCTGGCAACCCCTTCAATGGTGATTGTCGAAGTGCCGGCACCGGTGATCTTCGCGCCCATGGCATTGAGGCAATTGGCGAGATCGACAACTTCCGGCTCGCGGGCAGCATTGCCGATGACCGTGGTACCATTGGCAAGCGATGCCGCCATCATCATCACATGGGTCGCACCGACAGAAACCTTGGGGAACGTGTAGCGCGCGCCCACAAGCCCGCCTTTCGGCGCTGTCGCTTCGATGTAGCCGCTATCGATTTCCATCGTCGCGCCCAGCGCAACAAGACTATCGATGAACAGATCGACCGGTCGCGTACCGATGGCGCAACCGCCCGGCAGCGAAACGCGGGCACGGCCCTCGCGCGCCAGCAGCGGACCGATCACCCAGAAGCTGGCACGCATCTTCGACACCAGCTCGTAAGGCGCTGTGGTGTCGGCAATCGTGCGGCAGGTGAAATGAACGGTGCGCGAATAAGAACCGTCCTGGTGCTCGCGACGACCGTTCACGGCAATATCGACCCCGTGATTGCCGAGAATGCGCAGAAGCAGTTCGACATCGGCCAGATGCGGCACATTTTCCAGTGTCAGGGTATCGCTGGTCAGAAGGGACGCGATCATCAGGGGAAGCGCGGCATTCTTTGCGCCGGAGATGGGAATGATGCCGTTGAGCTGATTTCCGCCGACAATCCGAATACGATCCATACTGTGCTTACGGGCCGGGCCCGCCTTTCTTGTTATTTCGTCAGGGTACTTGCCGCCGAGGAAAGGCGTCTTAGAGGAAAAGAGAAGCGCATTCAATTCGCCCCGTGCAGAAGGGCTTAATCATCGGCTTGCGACGATTTTGCGGCAGGCAGGCCTTCTGCCTCATCGGCATCGCCAGCCCGACGCGCCCGCATCTGCTGCTTGCGCCGCAAAAGGTTTTCCTTGAGCTTGCTGGCGACGCGCGCGCGCTTGGCATCCTGCTCGATCTTGAGCGAAGCGCGCCGCCTTTCAGCGGTTGTGGAATTTTCATCATTCGACTGGGACATGCGCTTTCCTTAACCGAAAACCTGTCGCGCCAAAAGCACCAAGCGCGGAACGCACCATTTCTTTCCCCGAAGTTTGAATTGCGGCTTGCGCTCACCGCCAAGCTATGGCAATAGGCCACTCGCTCCGGGCGGACACCAACCGCTTCGCCCGTCGGATGCTGCTATAGCTCAGGGGTAGAGCACTCCCTTGGTAAGGGAGAGGCCGAGAGTTCAAATCTCTCTAGCAGCACCATTTTTCTTCCAAAATTCATGGAATTGCGCGTTTGCCTCTTTCGCTAACGCGGGTCATCAGGCGCCGCTGTTTGAGCGCCTGTCGACAAGTGATCTTTCGAAAAACGTCTAGACCAAATGAATGAGAGATCGCATTGCCCGCGATGTGAGGCTCCGGCTTGATGTCCAGGGACAGGACAGGTGCATCGGTCTGCGCCACCGCTTCAGTAAAAGCGCACTGCGTTATACGCGACGTCCACTTCCGCGCAGTACACTAATTAACTGAACATAAATATATTAAATTTATATTTTAGAATATCACGATTCCATTGCGAACCATTTTCTAAAATATTTGCCCGCAATCAACCGTCGTCGTGCCCCGGACCTCATGATGAGCTCCGTTACCTACACCTGCCCGCCAAAGTTTCAAACGACTTATTGCAGCCGGCTCAGATCCGCGCTTCACCTACCGGAGACCATAATGCTGTCCAACCTGACTATAGGGCTGAAACTGACGATTGCCTTTGCGGTCGTGATCGTGATCTCGATTGCCGCTTCGATTTCCTCCTTGCTCGCCACCGCGTCGGTCAAGGAGGCAAACCAATGGAATGACCACACCTATGTCGTGTTGAGCGTAGCTCAGAAGGTGGGGGCCGCCATGGTGGACCAGGAAACGGGCATGCGCGGTTTCCTCGTGTCCGGTGACGAAGGGTTTCTTGACCCTTACAAGTCGGGACAAGTCGAATTCAATACGCAACTGGCAAAACTGAAAGAGCTCACGAGTGACAATGCCGAACAGCAGGTCCGTATCGATCAGATTGCGGCATTTGCACGGGAATGGCATGAAACCGTTGCCAATGTCGAGCTGAAGCTCGGCTCCGATCCAGCAACGCTGGACGAGGCAAGGCAGTTGGAGGCATCAGGTGCCGGCAAGACGACAATGGACGCCATCCGCAACAAGCTTTCGGACCTTAGTGCAGCCGAAGAGGTACTGCTCGAAAGGCGTTCAGCGCAGTTACAAAACGACCTTTCGCGGTCCACACTCTCACTGATCATAGGGGCAATTGGAGCTGTTTTCAGCGCTGTCTTCATGTGCTGGCTCCTCATCCGCGCGATCAGCAAGCCGGTGGTCTCTATCACGAACACCATGCGCGACCTGTCGGGTGGCAACCTCGATATCCAAATCCAGGGTCTCGGTCGCCGTGACGAAATCGGAGCCATGGCGAGCGCTGTTGAGGTCTTCCACAAGACGGCCCTGTCGAAGATCGAGGCTGATCAGCTCATTGAAGCCAACAGGTCTCAATCCGAAAAAGACCGTATTGCGCAGGCAAAGGCAGACAAGGAACGGGCAGATGCTATGTCCAAGGCAACCACCGACTTGGGTTCTGGATTGAAGCGCCTCTCTGCCGGTGATCTCTCCATCCAGTTGACTGACGCCTTTGCCCCTGATTTTGAAGGCTTGCGCCAGGACTTCAACACCTCCGTCACACAGCTTGCCAGCACACTGTCTTCTGTCGCCAGTAGCATTTCCAGCATCACCAGCGGATCGCAAGAAATCTCCTCTGGTTCCGACGATCTGTCCAAACGCACAGAACAGCAGGCCGCTGCTTTGGAGGAAACAGCTGCAGCGCTCGATCAGATCACCGTCAACGTGACGTCTGCCTCGAAACGGGCCGAAGAAGCACGGCAGGTGGCAGCACAGGCCAATTCATCGGCCACGCATTCTGGCGAGATCGTCGCTCAGGCCGTGAACGCCATGAGCCAGATCGAGAATTCTTCGAGCCAGATTTCCAATATCATCGGCGTGATCGATGAAATTGCCTTCCAAACCAACTTGCTTGCCCTCAATGCCGGCGTCGAAGCGGCAAGAGCTGGCGAAGCCGGCAAGGGGTTCGCAGTCGTCGCGCAGGAAGTGCGCGAACTGGCCCAGCGTTCAGCCAACGCTGCCAAGGAGATCAAGGGTCTCATCCAGACATCGACGCAGGAAGTTGCGACAGGCGTAAAGCTTGTGTCGGATACAGGTGAAGCGCTGAAATCGATCGGCAGCTTCATTGTCAGTATCAACGGGCACATGGACGCGATTGCAACATCCAGTCGTGAACAGTCGATCGGCCTCGTCGAAGTCAATACGGCCGTCAATCAGATGGACCAGACCACCCAGCAAAATGCGGCAATGGTCGAAGAATCCTCAGCAGCGGCTGCAACACTGGCCAAGGAGGCTAACAACTTGCGCCAGCTCATTGACCAATTTAATTTGGGCAATTCCAGTGGCCAGGTGAAAGCACTTCAACAGACAGCACAACGCATGGCATCTGGAGAGGCAACTTACACGAGTTCAAACAAGGCACCGCGTCGTGCAGCGCTGGGCAATGCAGCCGCGGCGCAGGAATGGACCGAGTTCTGAGATGGGACGGCGTCGCGACGGCGTTGATTTGCTCTAAAGCCAACTCCAAAAGACGCCTGTCAGACACAAGCCTCCCCACCGGCAATGCCGATGGGGAGGCAATCACTTTATAGCGCTCGATCAATACGCTCTTGATCAGCCGCCGGTATATTCCGGCTGTGCCTTCAAAGCTTCTTCGGTCGAGTCGACATAGACGCGAACATCGTCGCCATCGGCGTTGCGCATGATATTGACCTCATCGAGGTTCACAGCGATGCGGTGTTCACCCATGCCGAGGAAGCCGCCGATATCCAGAACCAGCTGCTTGACGGTTCCGTCATCATTGAGCAGGACTTCAGCAACATCACCGACATCCTCATCCTTGGCACCATACACCGACGCGCCCTTGAGAGCGTCAGCTGTCAGGTCGGTCTTTTCAGACGTATAACCTTCCTTCGTCACATCCGGGCGAACCAGCGCCGTGCGGCCGTCCGTTGCAGTGGCGTCCGTGTTCATGTCGGTTGCTGTCGCGTCCGTCTTCATGGAGGCAGACGCATCGGCGTGTTCGTCAGCCATATAGGCTGGCGCGTCAGTCAGGACCTGCTTGTTGGCGTTCACGACCAGGAAGTAATCGTCATGCTCGTCGCCGTTCTTGACGAAAGTGACGTCCTTCATCGGGATAGCAACATCCTTTTCGCCGATTCCGAGGAAACCGCCGACGCCGAGAACAACGGCTTCAACTTCGCCCTGACGGCTCAAGATGACCTCGTTGATTTCGCCGATATCGTCCCAATTCGCTTCATCACCAGCCTTAACCGCGGTTTCAGCTGAAACATTGTCTTCCGTGGCGTAAATGCGCGAACCGATGAACTCGGAGGCACGGATGTCTGTTGGCTGCGACTGATACATCATTGTCGGATCGAGAGTGGCAGCACCTGCTGCCGAACTCATCAGAATTGCGCTCAGTGCGGTGGTCGCGAGAAACTGTTTCATAAGGTATCTCCCCTTGAATTTTCGGTTTATGCGTTCGATCGCCCCGCGTGCAACGGAGATTTTGTGCACAGCGACATTCGTTGCCATCAGGCAATTCGAACTTGATTAACTCCGTATAATAACAACACCTTAGACGATAAAAGGTTCCAACTTTCAGTTGATATTTTTTGGATGGGACGGATCCCGTCTTTGCCGTCGCGATGCAAACAGAGGCGAAAAAAAATCCGCGGCCGGAAGGCTGCGGACTCTTCTGAATTGCCTTGAAAAGAATTCAGGCCTTGTCGACGACGTTCTTGACAGCGTCCTTGGCTTCGCCCTTGGCCTGCTGGGCCTTGCCCTTGGCTTCCTGAACTTCGCCCTTGGCTTCCATCTCCTTGTTGTCGACGGCATCGCCTACACCCTGACGAACCTTGCCAGCAATCTCGTTGGACTTTCCGGCGACCTTATCGGCTGTGCTACCCATGATAATCTCCTCGGAGACGACATTGTCTCAGGCCCCACAACGGACAGTCTCGTCTTTTCGTTCCCTGCGCTGTTAGAAACTTATCGTCTCTGGTCGGCAGATGGTGCCATTCTCCCACCCCAAGCGTTGCCTCTTTTTGAGAGGAGAACTTGATCGATGTTATTTGAATCCTGGCTTGGCATCGCCCGCGTCATTCTGGTGGGCGTCATTGCCTATATCGCCCTCATTGCAATGCTGCGCATCTCAGGGCCGCGGACGCTTGCAAAGCTGAACGCCTTCGATCTGGTGGTCACCGTCGCGCTCGGCTCTGTGCTGGCGACGGTCATGCTGAGCAAATCCGTGCCTCTGGCAGACGGGTTAGTTGCCCTTGCATTGCTGATCCTTCTACAGTTCACCATTACGTGGATGTCGGTTCGGTTCGAAAAAGTGAGCGACCTGATCAAAAGCGAGCCTGCATTGGTCTTCAGCAATGGTGAGTTCCTCGCAGCGGCGCTCAAGGCAAAACGGCTGACGAAAGACGAAGTTCTTTCGGCTATCCGGGCCTCCGGAGAGGCAGACGGCACGGAGGTCGCGGCCGTTATCCTGGAGACGGACGGCTCCCTCAGTGTCGTGAAAGGTACGGCTGGGCCGGCATTGTCTGCAGTCCCATGAACATCACTCAAGCGACCGGCAAAAGACGAACGCCAAACTGTTGATCGATGGCAACAATATCGGCACGACTTCCCTGTGTGAGGCGGCCGACATCATCCACGCCAAGGGCAAGTGCCGGAATGGAGGTCGCCATCGCAAGTGCATCCTCGAGCGGCAACCCAACCAGTTCATGCAGGTTCTTCACGCAGGCCGCCATATCGATGTCGGCACCGGCAAGCGTGCCGTCAGCAAGCGTCAACCGACCGTTCTCGCGCAGGATCTTGCGCCCGTTGAGGTCGAAACTCGTCATGTCGGTGCCAATGGTCGCCATGGCATCGGTAACGGCAAACATACGCGGCCCGCCCATGGCTCTCAGCGCAATCCGCATCATGTCTGGATGAACATGAATGCCGTCCGGTATGATACCTGTCATCAGGCGCGCGTCGAGAAGGGCCGCAGCTGCAAGCCCCGGCGTGCGGTGATCGAGCGGGCTCATGGCATTGAACAAATGGGTGACCATACAGGCACCGGCCTCGGTGTATCGTTTGGCCGTTTCCGCATCGCAGGCACTGTGGCCCAGACTGATGCGGACACCTGCGCCACTCAGTGCCCTGACCTGCGCCTCCGTCACCGACTCAGGCGCCAGCGTCATCATCAGATGGTTCAGTTTGCTTTTAGCCTCAATCAGAAAATCCAGATCGGCGACCGTCATCGGGCGAACGAGATCGGCACTATGGGCGCCCTTTTTCGCAAGCGACAGATGCGGACCTTCCAGATGCAGCCCGAGAAAGCCCGGCACATTTGCCGCCTGCGCTGCAATGGCAGCCTCCACCGCACGCCTGGAGCAATCTGCGGTATCGGTAATCAGGGTCACCATCACCGATGTCGTTCCATATCGGGCATGGCCAGCGCAGATCGTTGCAATCCCATCAACGTTCACCTGATCGTTGAATTGCGCTCCACCGCCGCCATTGACCTGGAGATCGACAAACCCGGGAGATAGACACCAGGCGGCCACTGCCTCTACCGAAACCCCTGCAGGAACGGCATCCTGTTTCACGACACCGAGGCAGACCCCGTCTTCGACAAGAATAGCCGCGTTACCATGCATAGCATGACCATCGAAAATTTGGTCGCAGGTAAAGGCAGTCTTTGCCATCAGATAGTCTCCGTGACTTTCTTCAACTGTTTGGGCTCATCGGGATTGCGTCCCAAGCGGCGGGCATGGGCCTCTGCAAACACGTAGAAGCTGACAATCTGGACCAGCGCATCCGTCAGCGCATGTCCGGTTGACGCAACGGAAAGCTCCGAAAGCCCGGCACCGACAGAACCGCCCGCCATGAACACAGAAGCGCCACGTCCCGCAATCTCGCGCGCAACGCCGGCAGTTGCCTGCCCGCTGCGATCGCCGGGATTGAACACCAGCACCGGAAAGCCATCATCCAGGATTTCGACAGGGCCGTGCAGCACCTCGGCAGACGAATAGGCCTCACCATGCACCGCGCATGTTTCCTTCATCTTCAACGCCGCCTCATGGGCAATCGCAAGGGCTGGACCACGCCCAAGCACGAACATGGATTTGCGCTGGATCAGATGATCAGACAGCGCCTGCCAGTTCTGGTTCAAGGCAGCATCCAGCGACTTGGGCAGCGTCTTCAATCCCGAAGAAAGTCCGGCGTCCTTGCTGATTGCGGCCAGCAACATCAGGCCGGCGACGATGGAATTGACGAAGGATTTGGTCGCAGCGACCGATTTTTCCGGTCCGGCACCGATATCCAGCACATGGCTGCATGCATCAGACAAGGGCGACGGCACACTGTTGACGAGCGCAATCGACAAGGAGCCGGACTGGGTGACCGACTGCGCAAGCGAAACGATATCAGGACTTTTGCCCGACTGGGAAATCGCAATGGCAGCGGTATTTTTCAGATGCATCGATGCGCCGTAGAGCGAGGCGAGCGATGGACCGAGCGACGCCACGGGAATACCCAATGTAATCTCGAATGCATATTTGAGGAAATAAGCAGCGTGGTCGGACGATCCGCGTCCGATGGTGGCAATCATCGAAGGTTGGGCTTTCAGAAACTCCGTCGCGAAATTCTCTGCCTGAGCGGCACCGAGTTCGAGCAACCGCGCTGCGGCTTCGGGAATTTCCAGCACTTCGCGCTGCATATGGGTCTGTGACACGTCTAAACTTCCACCAGTTGATTGTTATTGTCTGAGACTCTGAGTTCGGCGACAAAATCATAGGTGTCGCCGCGATAGACCGATCGGGTGAATTCGATCACCCGCCCGGTTGAAAGATATGTAACCCGCTCCATCTGCAGCACCGCCGAGCCCACCTCGATACCGAGCAGTTCGGCCTCGCGCTCGTCGCTGTTGCGCGCCGAAATGCGCTGTGTCGCGCGAACGGGATTGTGCCCGCGCGACTTTAGCGCCTGATAAAGCGACGTGGTGACCAGATCCGGGTCCGGCAGGAACTCCGTTGAAATTGCCGCAAGCTCGATCGCAAGCGGCATACCGCCACCGGTGCGCAAGCGTTCCAGCCTGACGACATCGATATCGTGTGACAGGCCAAGCACCATGGTTTCATTGGGCGAGGGAGAAAAAACGCCCTTGTTCAACCAGACGGATTTGGTCTCCAGGCCACGCCGCGCCATGTCTTCGCTGAACGATGTGAGTTTAGACAGCGGCTGTTCGACCTTCGCCGCAAGATGTGCAACGAAGGTCCCAGACCCCTGCCGGCGCACCAGATGACCGCGCTGAACCAGTTCATCAACCGCCTTGCGCACCGTCACCCGGCTGAGACCGGACATTTCAGCGAGATCGCGCTCGGTCGGCAAAGCCGTACCCGGTTCGATCCGTCGCTCGGATATCAGTTCGTCCAAAATCTTCTGAAGATTGACATAGAGCGGACCCGGCCCTCGTGCCACGATCTGGTCCTTGGACAGGATGGCCTGAAAATCCGTCACATCCGTATCCTCAACCGACGCGGAAAATGCTTTGTCGTATCTTGTCCCGCAACGTCCGGATCGCTCAGAGTAATGACTGAGATCACTGCGTTGCAACTCGTACCGCTGCCGTCAAAACTGAATGCGAGATCCATGGACGTCTCCTCAAAAAGAAGGATACCAAAAACATACCATTCGACAAGTCCAATTCTCTCCTGCCTCTCCCAACTCAGAAAATGCGACGCATATCGCCCAAAATTCCGCGTTTCCCGGCCTGTGGAAAAATGACTCTGGACAAATGGTATTGATTTGGCATGATACCTTTCGGAGGGACCGGATGGCCTTGAACGCGATACCCAAGACCGAGCAAGCAAATATCGACCTTGGCGCCATCGATCAGATGGACGAGGCCGATGCGGTTGCCGCCATGGTCAACTCTCACCTTGCTGCAGCAGAGATCGTCTCTTCCAAAGCGGCGTTGATTTCAGCAGCGGCAAACAAGGTCACGAACACGATCAATCGTGGCGGACGGGTCTTTTATTGCGGCGCCGGAAGCTCCGGACTGATGGCGCTTGCCGATGCGCTGGAAATTCCCGGCACCTTTGGCATCCACAAATCGCAGATCCGCATTCTTCTGGCGGAAGGCCTGAACACGATTGAAAGCTTTGAGGCATCGGCGGAAGATTCTGCGGAAGAAGCAGACGCTGTTTTTGCCAAACAGGCCATTCGTTCCGATGATTGCTTTTTGCTGCTCTCGGCCAGCGGCTCCACACCGTTCGTGATGGAAATGGCCCATGCGGCCAAAACGGCCGGCGCCGAGACCATTGCCATCACCAACAATTCCGAAAGCGAACTCGGGCGCATCTGTGCAATCGCAATCGACCTGGATACGCCGCCCGAAGTGGTGGCTGGCTCTACGCGCCTTGGCGCTGCGACCGCGCAGAAGATCGTCCTGAATTCGATCTCGACCTTGGTCGGAGCCCGCCTGGGTCACGTCTATAAAGGCCATATGGTCAATCTGAATGCCGCCAACAGCAAGTTGCGCAAGCGTGCAGTGCGGATCGTCAGCGCAATTGCCGAGACCTCCGACGAACATGCTGGCGAATTGCTGGACAAAACCGGCGGCGACGTAAAAACAGCGATACTCATCGGCTTTGGAGCCGACGACAAGCAACAGGCCGAACGGCTGCTGTTTGATGCCCAAGGACGCCTCGATAGGGCGCTGGAAGGCATCAAGGGGAACGAGACTTCAACCGCCTCAGGGCAAAGAAAACTGGGAGTAAAAAAATGACCATGACCGCCATCAAGTCCATGCTCATCGGGGCGACAGTGCTCGCTTCGGCAGGGAGCGCCTTCGCAGAAGATGCAACCCTCACCATTGAAAGCTGGCGCAATGACGACCTGCCAATCTGGCAGGAAAAGCTCATTCCGGCGTTCGAAGCCTCGCATCCGGGCATCAAGCTGAATTTCCAGCCCATGGCCCCAACCGAATACAACGCAGCACTCAACTCGAAGCTGGAAGCAGGCTCTGCAGGCGACCTCATCACCTGCCGTCCGTTTGATGCCTCCCTTGCCCTCTACGACAAAGGCTATCTCGCACCGCTTTCCGATCTGGAAGGCATGAAGAACTTCTCCGACGTCGCAAAATCCGCCTGGATCACCGACGATGGCTCCACACCATTCTGCGTACCGATGGCCTCTGTTATCCACGGCTTCATTTATAACAAGGACGCCTTCGAGACGCTCGGCATCTCCGTGCCGAAGACCGAAGCGGAGTTCTTCGCCGCCCTCGACAAGATCAAGGAAGACGGCACTTATATCCCGATGGCCATGGGCACCAACGACCAGTGGGAAGCTGCGACCATGGGCTACCAGAACATTGGCCCAACCTACTGGAAGGGCGAAGAAGGCCGTAACAAACTGATCAAGGGCGAAGAAAAGCTGACCGACGAGCCTTGGGTCGAACCTTATCGCGTTCTGGCCAAGTGGAAGGATTATCTCGGCGACGGTTTCGAAGCCCAGACCTACCCCGACAGCCAGAACCTGTTCACCCTTGGCCGCGCCGCCATCTATCCGGCCGGTTCCTGGGAAATTGCAGGCTTTGAAGCCAATGCAGACTTCAAGATGGGCGCCTTCCCGCCACCTGTCAAAAACGAAGGCGACACCTGCTACATTTCCGACCACACCGATATCGGCATCGGCATGAATGCCAAGACCGAGCATCCGGAAGCCGCCAAGGCCTTCCTTAACTGGGTTGCCTCGCCGGAATTCGCAACGCTCTACGCCAATGCCCTGCCCGGCTTCTTCCCGCTCTCCAAGGAAGCCGTGAAGCTGGACGATCCGCTCGCTCAGGAATTCGTGTCCTGGCGTGAGAAGTGCCAGTCGACTATCCGCTCGACCTACCAGATCCTGTCGCGTGGAACACCCAACCTCGAAAACGAGACCTGGGCCGTTTCAGCAAACGTGATCAAGGGCACACAGACACCGGAAGAAGCCGCAAAGCAGCTTCAGGACGGCCTGGCCAGCTGGTACGATCCGCAGAAGTAAGTCGTCAATCTGATTGCGGGCCATCCTTGTGATGGCCCGCAAGCCCGTTTAACGGCACATGTGTCCATTACTCTTGATGACGACGGCAGGGATCGATGACCAACGCCCGCAATAATCGTGGCCATTCGAGGCTCCACATCGCCGTGTTTCTGGCGCCGGCAGTGCTCGTCTATACCGCGATCATGATCCTGCCGCTGTTTGCGACGATGCAGCTTTCGCTCTACCGGTCGGTTGATAACCAGATGGTCTTTGCTGGCCTTGCAAACTTCCGCACCCTGTTCTTCGAGCCGCATTTCTCGGAACGCTTCTGGAATGCGCTGGGCAACAACACCTGGTTCTTCGTCATCCACATGCTGGTGCAGAACCCGATTGGCATCCTTTTGGCAGCCTTGCTATCCAATCCCAGGCTGCGGTTCCGCGGGTTTTACCGCACAGCAATCTTCGTGCCCACCATCCTCTCCTTCGTGATCGTCGGCTTCGTCTGGAAACTCATTCTCTCACCGCTCTGGGGCGTCGCACCGGATCTCATGGCCCTGGTGGGTTTGAAATCGCTCTTCCTGCCTTGGCTCGGCAAAGAGGCTTACGCCCTGACGACACTCGGACTCATCTCGGTCTGGCAGTTCATCGGCATTCCCATGATGCTGATCTACGCCGCACTCCTGTCGATCCCGGACGAAATCCTGGAAGCTGCGGAATGCGACGGCATTACCGGCATGGGGCAATTCTGGAAGATAAAGCTGCCGCTCATCCTGCCATCGATCGGCATCATCTCGGTCCTCACCTTCGTCGGCAACTTCAACGCCTTCGACCTGATCTATGTGGCGCAAGGGGCGCTCGCCGGTCCAAATTTCGGCACCGATATTCTCGGCACTTTCCTGTACCGGGTGTTCTTCGGCTTCCAGCTCCAGATCGGCGACCCCAATATGGGCGCCACTATCGCCTCCATCATGTTCCTGATCATCCTTGCGGGCGTCTGCGCCTATCTTTTCCTGATCCAGACGCGCATGCGTCGATACCAGTTCTGAGGAGAGCAAGATGAGCCAGGCCAGACAATCCTTTTCCCGTTCCCTCGCCTCCCATGCGATCCTCGCGACTTATACGGTGATAGCGCTGTTTCCGGTCGTCCTGATCGTCATGAACTCGCTGAAGACAAGGAAGGCAATCTTCCGCTCGCCGCTCAGCCTGCCTGATGCCGAGAGCTTTTCGACTGTCGGTTACCAGACGGTGATGAAGCAGGGCGACTTTGTGCTCTATTTTCAAAACAGCCTGACCGTCACAGTCGCCTCGCTGTTCTTCGTGCTCCTGTTCGGGGCGATGGCGGCATTCGCGCTGTCGGAATACCGTTTTCGAGGCAATCGCCTGATGGGGCTCTATCTGGCGCTCGGCATCATGATCCCCATCCGCCTGGGCACGGTTGCGATCCTGCAATTGATGGTGGCCTCCGGCCTCGTCAACACGCTGACCGCCCTTGTTCTCGTCTACACCGCTCAAGGCCTGCCGCTTGCGATTTTCATCCTCTCTGAATTCATGCAGCAGGTCTCCAAGGACCTGAAAGATGCCGGGCGAGTCGATGGATTGTCGGAATACCGGATTTTCTTCCAGCTCGTGCTGCCACTGGTGCGCCCGGCCATGGCAACAGTTGCCGTCTTCACCATGATCCCGATCTGGAACGATCTCTGGTTTCCGCTGATCCTGGCACCTTCCGAAGAGACCAAGACCGTCACGCTCGGTGCCCAGGTCTTCATCGGGCAGTTCGTGACCGACTGGAACGCGGTCCTGTCGTCTCTGTCACTGGCGATCATTCCAGTGTTGATCCTTTATGCAATCTTCTCCCGTCAGCTCATTCGCGGGATCACTGCGGGAGCTGTCAAATGACCGACACATCCACCACACCTATTCGCGTTATCGTGGCCGGCCTCGGAAATATGGGCCTAAGCCATGCCAAGGCGCTGGAAGATCTGCCGGGCTGCGAGATCGTCGCACTCGTCAACCGCTCGAAGGTCAAGCTCCCCGAGAGCCTCGCCCACCACACCATCCTGCCCGATTTCAAGGCCGCAATCGCCGAGCTGAAACCCGACCTCTGCGTGATCGCCACCTATTCCGACAGCCATGCCGACTTCGCCATTCATGCGATGGAAAACGGCGCCCATGTATTCGTTGAAAAGCCACTGGCAACGACTGCCGAGGACGCCCGCCGCGTGGTCGAATGCGCAACCCGACTGAACCGCAAGCTGGTCGTCGGCTATATCCTGCGCCACCACCCTTCCTGGATCAAACTGATCGAGGAAGCCCGCAACCTGGGCGGCCCCTTCGTCTTCCGCATGAACCTCAATCAGCAATCCAGCGGCCAAACCTGGTCCACACACAAGCAGCTGATGAACACGACACCACCGATTGTCGATTGCGGCGTGCACTATGTCGATGTGATGTGCCAGATTACCGATGCCAGGGCCGTGGAGGTACGCGGCATGGGACTGCGCATGTCCAACGAGATTGCCGAGGACATGTATAACTACGGCCATTTCCAGGTGTTGTTCGACGACGGATCGGTTGGCTGGTACGAGGCCGGCTGGGGGCCGATGATGTCGGAGACCGCCTTCTTCGTGAAGGATGTGATTTCGCCTGCCGGCTGTGTCTCGATCGTCGTACCGGAAGGTATCAAATCCGACGATATCGACACCCACACCAAGACCTCCCTGATCCGCATCCACAAATCGACGATGGACGCCAATGGTGCCTTTACGAAGGAGGATCAGAACCTCTCGATGGAAGATGAGCCCGGCCACGACGAGCTTTGCTACCGTGAGCAGCAATTCGTGCTGAATGCGATCACCCAGGACGTCGATCTCGAACGCCACATGCGCGACGCCGTCGCATCGCTTGAAATCTGCCTCGCTGCCGATCACAGCGTGCGCAGCGGCCAACCAGTCAAACTTTAAGGGACGACATCAATGGGTTCTCTGAAAATCAAGGGTGTCACCAAGTCCTATGGCCATGTCGAGGTATTGAAGGGCATCGATCTCGACATCCCCGACGGCGAGTTTGTGGTATTTGTCGGACCTTCCGGTTGCGGCAAGTCGACCCTTCTACGCACGATCGCCGGTCTTGAGGACACGACGACCGGCACCATCGAAATCAGCGGCAAGGATGTGACGACAGCGCCCCCAGCCAAACGGGGCATTGCCATGGTGTTCCAATCCTATGCGCTCTATCCGCATCTGAACGTGAAGAACAACATGGCGCTCGGCCTCAAACAGGCTGGCGAAGACAAGGCCGTGATCGAGCAGCGCGTCGACAAGGCCAGCACCATGCTGTCGCTCGATCAACTGCTGGAGCGTCGCCCTGCAGAACTGTCCGGTGGCCAGCGGCAGCGCGTGGCCATCGGTCGCGCCATTGTGCGCGAGCCGGAGCTTTTCCTGTTCGATGAACCGCTCTCCAACCTCGATGCGGCGCTGCGGGTCCAGACGCGCCTGGAGATTGCCAACCTGCACCACACACTCGGTGCCACCATGGTCTATGTCACCCATGATCAGGTCGAGGCCATGACTCTCGCCGACAGGATCGTGGTGCTGCATAACGGCATCGTCCAACAGGTCGGCAAACCGATGGAGCTATACAACGATCCCGCCAACCTCTTCGTCGCCGGTTTCATCGGCTCACCGAAGATGAATCTGATGCCGGGCAAGGCAATTGGCGACACCGATGCAAAAACCGTGGGCATTCGCCCGGAACACCTGACCTTCGTCGAAGGCGCTGGCGATATTTCCGGCAAGGTCTCCCATGTCGAGCACCTTGGCTCGGAGACCAATGTCTACGTGAATTGCGGTGAGGCCGGCCTGATTGTCGTGCGGCTGTTCGGCGAATATTCGGTCGACATCAACACAGAGCGGATGCTGAAGCTCGATCGAAGCCGCATCTATCGATTCGGCGACGATGGTTTGCGTATTCGCAGCTAACGCCCAACGCGTACGCTCTGGAGAAACTATCCAGAGCATACTCTCAGCGGATATCGAAGCGGACCGGAACGACCAAAGTGAGATTCACGCCGGCTGGCGGTGCCGGAACTGGCGACGCGCGGCGAACCATGTCGATAGCAGCCTGATCGAGCGCGCTGAAACCGGACGACCGTGAGACCGAGACGGACTGGACGCGACCGCTCTGATCGATACGAAACCGCACCGTGACCGTGCCCTGCTCGCGATCGCTTTTCGAAGCGCTCGGATAGCGCTTGTAGCGTTTCAGATGCGACAGCAGCTTGGACTGCCAGCGGGCCGGAGAGACGGACGAACTGGCACCGCCTGTGCTGTTCTTGGAGGCGGCATTACGATCGGACTGGGTCGTGTCCGCCTTTGCCTTGCTCCTGGCCTTCGAAGCCGGCGGCGGAGGCGCCTTCTTCTTGACGACTTTCTTTTCCGGAGGTGCCGGAGGCTTCGGCCGAGCCATAGGCAAAGGCACGGCAATCTCATCCGGAAGCACCGGCAACACCTCCTGGATCTCGTCAGGCTCCTCCAAGACGGGTTCCTCGATCGGAACTTCTTCGGGCTCTATTTCCTCCTCGGGCGGCTCGACCGGAGGTGGTTCCTCGACGGGCGGAGGCTCGACCACAGGTTCTTGGACCGGTTCCGGGGGAGTAAGATCCGGCGGGGGTTCGGCCAGTGCCTCGAGATCCGGCATAGGCGGTGGTGTCACGGTTGGCGAGTCCATGGCCATCGAATCTTCAGTGTCGGTCGACACCTCCGTTTGGTCGGTCTCCACAGCCTCCGGCTCGGGCGCAAGGTCGATCATGATCGCTGCCTGCCCCGGATCCGCAGCAGGTGGCTCAGGTGTCTTGCTCAGGATCACGGCCATCGCCGCTCCGTGCGCGCCTAACACGATGATCGCCGCAGAGCACCACAGAAGGAAATCCCCACCACTGAACCGATAGGCCTTGGCTCTTGCCTCGGGCGTCATTGGGTTTTCTCGTCGTCGGGAGCCGCATCGCTCGGTTGAGCGGCAGACGTTGCTTCCAGACCGACAAGCGCGATCTTCAGATATCCGGCGTCTCGCAGCAGATTCATCACATCCATGAATGCGCCATAGTCGACAGCCTTGTCGGCACGCAAAAAGATCCGCGTCTCGTGATCCCCACCTGTCTGCTGGTCCAACGCCGAAACGAACTGATCTCGTGGCAAGGTACTGTCGCCCAGGCTTAAGCCGAGATCCTCGGTCAGCGTGACATAGACAGGCTCGTCCGGACGGTCCGCCGGCGTCGCAGTGGATGCCGGAAGGTCAACGGCCACATCAACAGTCGCCAAAGGCGCAGCGACCATGAAGATGATAAGCAATACCAGCATCACGTCGATAAACGGCGTCACGTTGATTTCGTGGTTTTCCGAAAGCTCGTCGCCATTGCCACTGTCGCGGATTCCGCCAGCCATAATACGAACTCCTTATCGGGACTTGACCAGGGATGCAGCCGGTGAGGCCGGCACGCGGCGAAAATCGAGATCGCGGCTGACAAGGCGCTCGATGCTGGCACCGGCATCCGCCAGTAGTTGGCGATATCCGGTCACCGAGCGGGCAAAGACGTTGTAGATGATCACAGCCGGAATCGCCGCGATCAAGCCTACCGCTGTCGCCAGCAGCGCCTCGGCAATGCCCGGTGCCACGACCGCAAGATTGGTCGTCTGGGATTCCGAAATGCCGATAAAGGCGTTCATAATGCCCCAGACCGTACCGAACAGTCCGACGAAGGGCGCAGTCGAGCCGATCGTTGCAAGAACGCCTGTCCCCTTGGACATATGGCGCCCGGCGCGCGCCTCGATTCTGGACAACACAAGTGCCACCCGCTCTTTCACCCCATGATCCCCGGCGTGATCGATTGCTCCATCTGAAAAACGAAGCTCCTCTCCAGCCGTTGCCAACATCGCTGCCACCACGCCCCGGCGTTTTCCCATCGCATCGGCGGCAGCAGCAAGGGTGCGCGCATCGCTCAATACCCGCAAGCCACGATTGGCCCGAGCACGCGCGCCCATGATCTGCAGCGACTTGGCTAACCAGATGGTCCAGGTCGCAAGGGAGGCAACTGCCAGCATCGTCATCACGGCCTTCACCACGATATCCGCGGCCAGGAACATGCCGACAACGGACAGTTCATGAGGGAGCGTCGAATTCGGCACCGAAGCTGGTGTCGACACTGCCTCGACCTCAGCCGCCTTATCCGCAACGCTTCCGTTCTGCGGATCTGCGCTCGTGTCATCCACCGCGGACGCGCCGGAGGGGGTGATCTCGGCGGTCGGCTCAAGACTTACAGCCGGAACCTCGGTTGCTGGTGTCGACGGCTGCTCGGTCTGTTCAGCCGCTGGCAGTTGCTGCTGAGCGAATGAGGATGGTGCGGCAAGCGGAAGGACCGAGAAAGCAGCGGCAATACCGACAGCACAAAGAGATCTTGAAATCGAATAAAGCATCATAACGCACCTGGAAAATAGCGGACGATGGCAACACTTGGGAAAACTCCCCTTTGCGCCAAAACCTGGAAGCCGTTTCGACGCTTGATATAAAACATGATTATAGTTTTCAAGTATTCTCTATGCCGATCGCCAACTTTCATGTCTGCGCGCACAAAGACCGTCCGTCTTGCGTGCGAAATTGGGCTGTTGCGCTAGCAGGAAAGCAAAGTGGCAGAGAATCAATTTTGAAAATCCAAAAATCCATGGAACTTTCACCGCATGCGCCGGTTGGCTAATTGTGTAAGCACACAACCGTAGAGGAGAATGACGATGACGATGGCCCGGCAAACAACCGATCACGCCGAAATCCGCAACTGGATCGAAGCCCGCAATGGCATGCCAGCCAAGGTCAACGGCTCAAGAGACGAAGGGGTCCTTGGCGTCGAATTCGACAAGCTCGATGATGACGATAGAGAACTCAAAAAGATCGAATGGACAGAGTTCTTTCAGATCTTCGAGGGAGCAAATCTCGCCTTTCTCTGTCAGGACAATGCGGGCAGCGGAAATCGGAGTCACTTCAACAAATTCGTGGAACGGGAATAGTCCCAAGCCACCGACAACTCCAGGCCAGTGGGCAATTTAAGATGAGCGGTGGGAACGCCGCTTCGAACCATCTCACAAATCTGATGGATGCTGCCCTACTCGCTTTGCGGCTGAGCAGGGACTTCCTTCGGCTTCAATACAGGCGTCTGACCAACTTCCGGCGCTGGCTGCACCATTTGCGGATCACCAACCACCGGCGGCTTCAGCATACCGTTACAGTCTGCAATTGTGTTGGGTTCATTCGGATCCACAACCGTCTTGTCGTCTGGCACCGCGCTTGGGGCATTCTCTTCCGGCACGACACGGCAATCATCTGTCGCCTCTTGCGCTATAGCCGCCGGCGTAACGAGCAATGCGCCACCTAACGCTACAATGCTTACCAAGAACGACGCCGAACTGAATGTTGCCCTGGTCAAAGAATAAGCCATTTTCTCCTCCATTTGTTTCGCAGGCATGGAAAAGAAATGCGCAACTTCGGCAATTGTTCGGTTAGGGATGAGAAGGTTCCAGGGGAACTAATTTGCCGCTGATGCATTGCGAGTGCGTATTCTGGCGCATAATGGGCGCCACACCGATTTTTATCAATGAGAACTGAGGAGGGGAAAGACCACGATGTCGGATACCGGCCACTCCTCCGTCAACCTGCTCCTCGACCAGATCGACGACCTTAAGGGCGCCCATGGCAGGGTTACGCTTGCGACTATTCAAGAGTTGGCCGGTAGGCGCATGAGCGGCCCCATGCTGTTACTGCCCGGCCTGATCCTGGTCTCTCCACTCAGCGGAATACCGACACTGCCAACCATTCTGGCAATCATCATCTTTCTTGTCAGCATTCAGCTGATGTTCGGTCGTCAGTCCATCTGGATTCCCGAACGCTTGCGCAGAGCCGGACTGTCGTCGGATCGATCGGACAAGGCAATCGGCTATATGCGGCCCGTTGCAGGGTTTATCGACAGATTTAGCAGGCAGAGACTGCCCTGGCTGACCGGAGCGGTCCCTGTCCGCGTGGCGAGCCTCTTATGTGTTCTGATCGCGTTGGTAATGCCCCTGATGGAATTCATACCGTTTTCCAGCTCCATCGCCGGGCTGGTGATCACGGTATTCGGACTGGCGTTGATGACCGGTGATGGTCTGTTGATTGGCGCTGTATTTCTGCTGGTGTTGATCGGCGGCTCACTGGCAAGTCAGCTGTTCATCTAGAGAAAAACAACCGCTCGCGGCAGCCAAATATGGCAATTTCGTGCATTTTTGGGGAACTTTCTAGCCTGGTGAGGAGTTTCCAGACAAACAAACCAGGAGTTTATCATGCTGAAATGGGCGCTCATCTTTTTCGTAATTTCCGTCATCGCGGGTATCTTCGGTTTCACCGGAATTTCCGCAGCAACCGCATCTATCGCTAAAGTGCTGTTCTTCATCGCGCTGATCATCTTCGTGATCTTCCTGGCGCTTGCACTCTTTGCTGGTGCAGCGGTCGTCTAAAGAAAACGACAATCTTTAATCGAACACCGGCGTGATTCATGATCGCGCCGGTGTTTTGCGTTTGGGGCATGGTTGAAAGTCGACGCGCGCCTGAGCGAAAAAAAAGTCCCGCCGAAGCGGGACTTGAATGAAGACTGGAGGGAATAACACTGTGGGAGTAACCCAACAAACCGAGGCAAGCGCCGCCGGTTTGATTATATAACGCGCCATCCCCGCTCAGGTTCCCTGAGACTCGGGGCAAACTTTATCGCCCCGAGACTTCAGTTGTTATGAACGCAGTTCAGACGGCAGCAGACTTTCCGACAGGTTCTGATAGCTGACCGGACGCAGGAAGCGACGGATGGCCATGGTGCCGACAGAGGTTGCACCGAAATTGGTCGAAGCCGGGTAAGGTCCACCATGAACCATGGCTTCGCTCACTTCCACGCCAGTCGGGAAACCGTTGGCGAGAATACGGCCAGCCTTGCGTTCCAGGATCGGCATCAGCTTCGATGCCTTTTCAGTGTCGGCTTCATCCATATGCAATGTCGTTGTCAGCTGGCCATGCAGCGAATGGGCAACGGCAACCATCTCGTCGAAATCGGCGACCTTGACGATCAGACCAAGCGGGCCGAATACTTCTTCGCCCAGCTGCTCATTGGCGAGCCATTCCTTGCCAGTCGTCGCAAACACATAGGGTGTTGCATTACGCAGGTCGCAGCTGGACGTCAGCACTTCCTGAACGCCAGCGGTTGCGGCAACGCGGTCACGCCCTGAACGGAAAGCCGAAGCAATCCCATCGGTCAGCATCGTTTGCGGAGAAACTTCGGCCAAAGCCTTGGTCGCAGCTTCAATGAATGCGTCCGTATCGGGTCCATCAATGGCAACCACGACACCCGGATTGGTGCAGAACTGGCCAGCGCCCATGGTGAGCGATCCGGCCCAGCCCTGACCGAGTTGCGCGCTGCGCTTCGACATGGCTTCCGGCATCATGAACATCGGATTGACCGAACCCAGTTCGCCGAAGAACGGAATAGGCTCAGGACGACGTGCGCAAAGATCAAACAGCGCCCGACCACCACCGAGAGACCCTGTGAAACCGACCGCCTTGATCAACGGATGCTGGACAATTGCCTCGCCAGCTTCGCGCGAATTGGACTGGATCAGAGAGAAGACGCCGGGATGAACACCGCATGTCTTGATCGCGGCATGGATAGCTTCGGCAATGATCTCGCCCGTGCCGGGATGCGCCGGGTGGCCCTTGACCACAACCGGGCAACCGGCAGCCAGAGCAGAGGCTGTGTCGCCGCCGGCCGTCGAGAAGGCAAGCGGGAAGTTGGAAGCACCGAATACGCCAACCGGGCCGATCGGACGCTGAACCAGACGAATGTCCGGGCGCGGCAGTGGCTTACGATCAGGCAGGGCTTCATCATGGCGGCGATCAAGATAGTCACCCTTGAGAATGTGGCTTGCAAACAGGCGAAGCTGCCCGGTCGTGCGACCGCGTTCGCCCTGAAGACGGGCTTCGGGCAGACCGGTTTCGCTGGTGCCGATTGCTGTGATCGCGTCGGCGCGAGCTTCAATTTCGTCGGCAATCGCATTCAGAAATGCTGCGCGCTCTTCACGGCTGGAATAGCCGTAGGTCCAGAATGCGTCTTCAGCAGCTTTCACTGCCTTGTCGACATCAGCTGCGGATCCCAGAGAAAATTCATAGGCTTCGCCCGTTGCCGGAGCCGATGTGAATTTCTGGTCGCTGCTGGTCCATTCGCCTGCGATGAGATGTTTGCCATGCGGAGTGAAGGTCATATTTTCCTCGCCTATTGTCTCGAGTGTTTGTTTGTCGCTGCTGCGGAGCGATGGTGAATTGCCTTAAGATATCTTGCGCGGTTTCCCCCGCAAGCGAATCTGAAATCCGCACCATACATAAGGACGTTGTCTGACAAGTCAAAGGCGTGTCCGCAGTCACAACCCAGAGCGTGTGGACGCTAACAAATATCACTTGCCAGCTCAAATAATAATACTATAGGATTTTATTGCTCTGCTGGACTACCGATTGGAGGAGGTCGCCAGCATTCTTTTGAGGGAGGATAAAAGATGAGCTTCAAGACACTTTTGACTGGTACCGCCATCGCTGCATCGTTCGCGTTTGCCGGCATGGCAAACGCCACCACGATCGGCTTCTCGCAGGTCGGATCCGAGGGCGACTGGCGCCCGGCATTTTCTGCCAACATGCAGGAAAGCGCCAAAGAATACGATATTGACCTGAAGTTCGCCGATGCACAGGGCAAGCAGGAAGAGCAGCTTCGCGCCGTTCGCGCCTTCATCGCCCAGGGCGTCGACGCCATCATCGTCGCACCGGTTGTTGTCACCGGCTGGGACCAGGTATTGCAGGAAGCCAAGGACGCTGAAATCCCTGTCTTCCTCGTAGACCGCGATGTCGACGTTCAGGACAAGTCGCTTTACGTCACCCGCATTTCCGCCGACTTCAACCTCGAAGGCAAACTTGCCGGCGCATGGTTGGCTGCGGAAAGCAAGGGCACCTGCAAGATCGTCGAACTTCAGGGAACGACCGGCTCTGCGCCGGCGATCGAACGCAAAAAGGGCTTTGAAGCAGTCATCGACCAGTTTCCAGCTATGGAAATTGTGAACACCCAGTCGGGTGACTTCACCACCGATGGCGGCAAGAAGGTTATGGAAGCCTTCATCAAGTCCACCAACAATCTGGATGGCATCTGCGCGTCGTTTGCGCATAACGACAACATGCAGCTCGGCGCGATCCAGGCCATGAAAGAAGCCGGCCTGAAGCCCGGTAAGGATGTTCTGATGATCTCGGTCGACTACGTCCCCGCGATCAAGGATGCACTGGCAAACGGTGAAGCCAATGCCTCTGTCGAGCTGCGCTCGGCCGTCGGCAAGTACATCTACCCGGTCATTCTCGACTATCTCAAGAACCCGAGTGAACTGGACAAATGGATCGTGATTCCATCCGATCTTCACACTGCCAAGTAACGACGCTCATCGAGCATCGCAGTGACATGCAAGGCGCCCCGGGAACGGGGCGTCGGGCATCGCTGTATGGCAGTAAAAATTGTGACCTTTGTCCCACACGATGGTTCCGGCAATGTTGAATTCTGTAGAAGGCGCCTCACGCGTCGAAATGCGCTCGATTGTGAAGTCGTTTCCCGGCGTGCGCGCACTGGATGGCGTCGATCTGACGCTCTATCCCGGTGAAGTCCATGCTCTGCTCGGCGAAAACGGCGCAGGCAAATCCACACTGATCAAGATCCTGACAGGCGCCTCGACCCGCGACGCAGGAGAGATAACCCTTGATGGCCAGCCGGTCGACTTCAAAACCACCGGCGAAGCTCAGGCAAGCGGTATCTCGACGGTCTATCAGGAGGTCAACCTGATTCCGTCCATGTCGGTGACAAAAAACCTGGCGCTGGAACGCACATCCGGCAGATTCGGCTACATCTCCTGGAAGAAGGCCCGCGAGCAGGCCCGCGAACAATTGAAGCGCCTGCATCTGGATATTGACGTCGAGCAACCAGTCGGCAGCTATTCTGTCGCCGTCCAGCAACTGGTGGCAATTGCACGGGCACTGGAGGACGACACGCGGGTTCTGGTTCTCGACGAGCCAACCGCAAGTCTCGATGCCCAGGAAACCAAGACACTGTTCGGCATCATCCGGGAGCTTAAGGCGCAAGATATCGCCGTCGTCTTCATTTCGCACTTCCTCGACCAGGTCTATGAAATATCCGACCGCGTGACAGTGCTGAGAAACGGCACCCATGTCGGCACCGACCTGACGGCCAACATTTCCCGCGAACAACTGATAGCGATGATGATCGGTCGCGAACTCGGCGATGTGGAAGCAGCCTTTGCGCGCAAATCGGCGGTTGCCGCTGGAGCCGAAAAGGTGGTGGCCCGAGGTCTGGGCAAGAAAAGAACACTGGAGCCCTTCGACCTGACACTGCGTGCCGGCGAAGTCGTCGGCCTTGCCGGTCTTCTCGGTTCAGGGCGAACCGAAACCGCCAAACTGATTTTCGGCGCCATGCGCTCGGACACTGGTACGCTGGAAATTAACGGACAGGCAGTGAACGGCAACTCGCCGCGCTCGTCCCTTGCGGCCGGCATCGCCTTTTGCCCCGAAGACCGCAAGGCCGAAGGTCTGGTCGGCGAGCTCAGCATTCGTGAAAATATCATGCTGTCGATGCAGGCCAAGAATGGCTGGTTGAACCGCATTTCGAGACAGGAACAGGAACGGGTCGCCGCCGAAATGATCAAGGCGCTGGCGATCGCCACACCCGATGCTGAAAAGCCGGTCAAGCAACTGTCCGGCGGCAATCAACAAAAGGTGGTCCTCGCCCGCGCCCTTGCCTCAAAGCCCAGCGTCATGCTGCTGGATGAACCGACCCGCGGCATCGACGTGGGAGCGCATGCAGAAATCGTGCTGCTGATCCGCAAACTTTGCGAACAAGGAATGGCCCTTCTGGTCGCGTCTTCGGAACTCGATGAAGTTGTCGCCGCATCCGACCGTGTCGCCGTGTTGCGAGACCGTCGCAAGATCGGAGAGATCGAAGGCGACGACATCACCAGAGACAATATTGTGCGTATGATTGCAGGGAGCGATGAGCAGCATGACTGATTCCGTTCTTGTTCAGCGCGTCATGGCACTGAGATCTCACCGGGCGATCTGGCCGCTTCTGGCGCTGGCATTGATCCTCATCGTTGACTGGATCATATCGCCCAACTTCTTCGAAATCCGCGTTGTGGAAGGCCGCCTCTTCGGCAATGTGGTCGACATTCTCTATCGCGCAGTACCGACGGCGCTCGTCGCCATAGGCATGGCCATTGTCATCGGCACCAGGGGTATCGACCTCTCTGTCGGATCGACCATCGCCATTTGCGGCGCGGTGATCGCCTGGCGCATCCAGATGGGCGACCCCCATATTGTCATTCTGTTCATGGCCCTTGGTGCCGGCATTATCTGTGGCATGTGGAATGGCCTGCTGGTGGCTGTGCTGGGCATTCAGCCGATCATTGCGACACTGATCCTGATGGTCTCCGGTCGCGGCATCGGAATGTTGATCAATCTTCTCTATGGTGGCACCGATCCGAGCTTCACCAGCCCACTTTTGCAGGGCATGAGCACAGGAAGCTTCGGTTTCATTCCGATGCGCCTGTTTGTCGCCGCAGCCGTCTTTCTCGGCCTCTGGCTCTTGATCCGGCGCACTGCTCTCGGCCTGTTTGTGGAGTCGGTGGGCGGCAATGCAGCAGCAGCCGATCTGGCCGGTGTGAGAGCAAAGCTGATCATCTTCGTCGCCTATGTGATCTGCGGCTTCACCGCCGCCTGGGCCGGCATCATCCTGACAGCAGACACTCACACGTCTGATCCCGTATCCGTGGGCCTCTATATCGAACTCGATGCGATCCTGGCCGTGGTCATTGGCGGCGCCTCTCTTTCAGGAGGACGCATCTATCTTGGGATGACGGTCATCGGCGCTCTCGTCATCCAGGCGCTGACGACCTCCATCCTGATCTCCGGCCTACCGCCGGAATACAACCTGATCATCAAAGCGCTCGTGGTTCTGCTGGTCCTGTTTCTGCAATCGGACAATGCACGCCAGACAATTCAACGGATGGTTTCGCGGGGGGCGAAATGAACAAGAAATATCTGCCGCTCGCGGCAACAATCCTGGTCTTTGTCGCGCTGTTTGTCGTTGGCGGCACCATGTACCGCAATTTTCTTTCCACAGCGGTGCTCGGCAATATTCTGGCTGACAACGCCTTCATCATCATCGCCGCACTCGGTGCGACCTTCGTGATCCTGTCTGGTGGCATTGATCTGTCGATCGGTTCCATGATCGGCTTCGTCGGCGTCAGCATGGCCGTGCTCGACACCATGGGCTGGCATCCGCTGGCAACAGCCGCGCTGATGATATGCTTCGGCATAGCCTTCGGTGCCATGCAGGGCTATATCATCGACTTCTGCCAGATCCAGCCATTCATCGTCACGCTGGCCGGCCTCTTCCTGCTGAGAGGCGCCTGCTTCATGGTGACGCTCGAGTCCGTGCCGATTCGCAATGACTTCGTGGATTTCTACGCTTCCTTGCGCATCCCGCTTCCGGGCCGCGGTGTGCTTCGAAGTTCGGCCATCGTCATGCTCATCAGTCTGACGGTTGCTATGTTCATCGCACACTTCACCCGCTTCGGCACCAATGTCTATGCCATCGGCGGCGACAAGGAATCGGCTCGACTTATGGGTGTGAACATCCGTAAGACAACGGTTATGGTCTACGCGCTCGGCGGCTTCTATAGCGCCCTTGCTGGCGTCGTTTACGCGCTCTACACGTCCTCGGGCTACCCACTCGCCGGCAACACGCTCGAACTGTCAGCCATTGCCGCTGTCGTTCTCGGTGGTACACTTTTGACCGGTGGCGTCGGAATGGTGGCAGGCACACTCTTCGGAGGCATGATACTGGGCTTGATCTCGACACTAATCATATTTAACGGCTCTTTGAACAGCGCGTGGATTATGATCAGCAGCGGTATCTTGCTATTCCTCTTCATCGTACTTCATCGTTTCCTCGTGAGCACTTTCGGCCTGAGAGGCACATCGTGACAATGTTGGACCACGGATGACAGACCCAGTTGCGAACCCCGACCGATCCGATGTGACGGTTCTCGGTGCCGCCGAGCGCGCCTCGCTGATTGCCGACGGCGGGAGTTCGTACAATATTGTCCACCAGATCGGGCGGGAAATCGTCAGCGGCGGTTTCCAGCCCGATATGCGTTTGCCCGACGAGCCTTCTATGCTGAAGCGCTATTCGGTATCTCGAACGGCCTTGCGTGAAGCCTATAGCAAGCTCGCCGCCAAGGGCATGATCCAGGCCCGCCCGAAAGTCGGCACCACAGTGCGGCCGTCCGCTTTCTGGAATATGCTCGACCCTGAGGTTCTGGCCTGGCATCTTCAGACCAAACCATCGCTGGAGATCGCGCGGGATCTGTTTGCGTTACGCCGCATGGTCGAGCCGGCAGTTGCTGCAACGGCTGCCGAAAAGCGAAGCGAAGCGGAGCTGCGCCGGATTGCCGAAGCTTATAAAGACATGCAAGCGACCGCTCTGGTGGAAACCGAACTGGTGGAGGCCGACCTCCGCTTTCACCTCGAAATTCTCTTCGCAACGCAAAACCATTTTATTGGCGCCTTCAGCGCGCTTATTCATGCAGCCATGCTCAGCACGTTCAAACTGAGCTGGCGCGGCGCGGAAAACGCCGTCATCAAGGACGAGCGCCTCAAGCAACATGGAGAAGTTCTAGCGGCGATCAGGAAGCAGGATGCGACCTTGGCTCGCCAGCAGATGGAGAAACTTCTCGACGATTCGATCAAGGACGTCGACGAAGCTCTCTCAAAACAAGGATGAGAGGTCGCCCGCCCAAGGGGTTACCTCTCGCAACATATGGCATATTGGCTGTCCGGAGCGGTTGGCCAGATCAAGTGAGGAACGACAATGAGTTTCAAGCCCGCCGAGTGGCCGCGGAAATTGAGATCGCAGGAATGGTATGGCGGCACGTCGCGTGACACCATCTACCACCGTGGCTGGTTGAAGAACCAGGGTTACCCGAACGATCTCTTCGACGGTCGCCCCGTCATTGGCATCATGAACACCTGGTCCGACCTGACCCCGTGTAACGGCCATTTGCGCGAACTGGCCGAGAAGGTAAAGGCCGGCATCTGGGAAGGCGGTGGTTTTCCGGTTGAAGTACCTGTGTTCTCCGCATCGGAAAACACCTTCCGCCCGACCGCGATGATGTATCGCAACCTGGCGGCCATGGCTGTTGAAGAAGCCATGCGCGGGCAGCCGATCGACGGCGCCGTTCTGCTGGTCGGTTGCGACAAGACCACCCCTTCCCTTCTCATGGGAGCAGCGTCGACAGATATTCCGTCCATCGTCGTCACCGGCGGTCCTATGCTGAACGGATATTTCCGTGGCGAACGTGTTGGTTCCGGCACCCATTTGTGGAAATTCTCCGAAGCCGTAAAGGCAGGCGAGATGTCTCAGGAAGAATTCCTCGAGGCAGAGCAGTCGATGTCGCGTAGTTCCGGCACTTGCAACACGATGGGCACGGCCTCCACCATGGCCTCCATGGCTGAAGCGCTCGGCATGGCATTGTCCGGCAACGCCGCTATTCCCGCCGTCGACAGCCGTCGTCGCGTGATCGCACAACTGTCCGGTCGCCGCATCGTGCAGATGGTCAAGGATGACCTCAAGCCGTCCGATATCATGACGAAACAGGCTTTCGAAAACGCCATCCGCACCAACGGTGCCATCGGCGGCTCGACCAATGCTGTTGTTCATCTCCTGGCAATCGCAGGCCGTCTCAAGATCGACCTCAGCCTTGACGACTGGGACCGTTGCGGTCGCGACGTTGCCACCATCGTCAACCTGATGCCATCGGGCAAATATCTGATGGAAGAATTCTTCTACGCAGGCGGTCTGCCAGTCGTCCTCAAGCGCCTTGGCGAAGCAGGTCAGCTACACAAAGACAGCATCACGGTTTCGGGCGACAGCATCTGGGAAGAAGTAAAGAACGTCACCAACCACAACGAAGACGTCATTCTGCCGCTTGAAAAGGCGTTGACGCAGCAGGGCGGCATTGCCGTGGTCAAGGGTAACCTTGCCCCCAACGGCGCGGTGCTGAAGCCATCGGCGGCCAGCCCTCATCTGTTGCAGCATCGTGGCCGCGCCGTCGTCTTCGAAGACATCGACGACTACAAGGCCAAGATCAACGACGACAATCTCGACATCGACGAGACCTGCATCATGGTCTTGAAGAACTGTGGTCCCAAGGGGTATCCGGGCATGGCCGAAGTCGGCAATATGGGCCTTCCGCCCAAGGTGCTGAAAAAGGGCATAACCGATATGGTGAGGATTTCCGATGCCCGCATGTCCGGCACGGCCTACGGCACCGTCGTTCTGCACACCTCGCCGGAAGCCGCTGTTGGCGGACCGCTGGCGGTAGTGCGCAATGGCGACATGATCGAGCTCGATGTCGCTGGACGCCGTTTGCATCTCGACATCTCCGAAGAAGAGCTGGCAGCCCGTCTTGCCGCCTGGAAGCCCAACCACGATCAGGCTCCCTCCGGTTATGAATGGCTGCATCAGCAATTCGTTGGCGGTGCCGATACCGGTGCCGACCTCGACTTCCTCAAAGGAGGCCGCGGTAGCGCCGTAGGCAAGGATTCGCACTGATGACGGAACGCAAGATCGCGCTGGTCGGCATTGGCAAGATTGCCGTCGACCAGCACATTCCTTCGATTGCCGCGTCCTCTGATTGGCAATTGGCTGCAACAGTATCGCGCAATGGCGATGTCGATGGGGTGGAAGCCTTCACCGACATCGACGCCATGCTGGCCGCCCGTCCCGAGGTCGATTGCGTCTCTTTATGCCTGCCGCCGGTGCCGCGTTACGAATATGCCGTCAAGGCATTGAAAGCCGGGCGCCATGTCATGCTGGAAAAGCCACCGGGCGCGACAATTGCGGAATGCAATGCACTGACAGACATCGCCCGTGCAGCCGGTCTTTCGCTGTTTGCCACCTGGCATTCGCGCGAAGCTGACCGGGTAGCGGCCGCAAAGGCGTGGCTCGCCAAACGAAAGATCAGCCGTGTTACGACCATCTGGAAAGAGGATGTGCGCAGATGGCACCCGGGACAGGAATGGATATTCGAGCCCGGCGGGCTTGGTGTCTTCGATCCCGGCATCAATGCGCTGTCGATCCTGACCGAGATCCTTCCCGGTCCGATGCATGTGTCAGAGGCTGTTCTGGAAGTTCCGGAAAACCGCCAGACCCCGATCGCAGCATCGCTTCGCTTCTTCTATGAAGGGGCTGAGAGCGTGACTGCGGAATTCGATTGGCGTCAGGAAGGCGAGCAAACCTGGACCATTGAGGTCGAGACCGCCGATGGCACGCTGAAGCTGCTGGACGGCGGCGCCCGTATGACAATTGATGGCAAGGAACAGGGCACCACAGAGGATGCGCCGTTAAGCGGCGAATATCCACGTCTCTACAAGCAGTTTGCCGATCTGGTGAATGCTGGTGGCATAGACATGGATCTGCGCCCGCTCTTCCATGTCTCAGATGCCTTTTCTCGCGGCGAGCGCAGGCTGGTCGCTGCTTTCGACTGGTGAATCCAGACACTGTCCTGGTCGTCTAAACGACCAGGAACCCCGTTCGCCGGATAATACCGGCATAGCATCACGATGATTACAGGAGATATCCTTATGAAAACGCCGCTGACAGGCATCCTTCCCGTTGCCCCGACGCCATTCCTTGATGACGGTCGCGTCGACGAAGACGGCATGCGCCGCGTCCTCGATTGCATGATCGACCAGGGCGTGGATGCCATCTGCATCCTCGCCAACTATTCCGAACAGTTCGTGTTGTCCGACGAAGAGCGCGCAACGATGATGCGCGTCAGCTTGGAGCATGTCGCCGGCCGAGTTCCGGTCATTGTCACCATCAGTCACTTCGCCACGAACATTGTCGTTGAGCGCGCAAAGGCTGCCCAAAGCCTCGGCGCCTCCATGGTCATGATGATGCCACCCTATCATGGCGTTGGCATTGCACCGGCAGAAGCAGGCGTCTTCGAACATTTTCAGATGGTCAGCAATGCCATCTCCATCCCGATCATGGTACAGGATGCGCCTCTCTCCGGCGTTCAGCTCCCGGTACCACTCCTTACCCGCATGGCCAAGGAAATCGAGAACGTCAGCTACTTCAAGCTGGAAATGCCATTCGCCGCCGACAAGCTGGCGGCTCTCATCGAAGCCGGCGGCCCCGATATCATCGGCCCGTTCGACGGCGAGGAAGCGGTCACCCTTCTTGCCGATCTCGACGCCGGCGCGACCGGCACCATGACCTCCGGCCTGCAATGCGAAAAGATCCGCCCAATCGTCACGAAATACCGCTCAGGCGATGTGGCTGGTGCTCTCGAACAGTGGAAGCTCTGCCTGCCGCTGATCAACCACGAAAACCGTCAGTGCGGCCTACGGGCCTGCAAGACGGTGTTCAAGGAAGGTGGCGTCATCAAGAGCGATTATGTTCGCCATCCGCTGAAGCCAATGTCCGAGCGTACCAAGACACGCCTGCTGGACCTGTCGCGCGAACTCGATCTCATCGCGTTGAAGTGGGGCAAGTAAGACCCGACGCGACGTTATAGCCCGGGTTCACTCACCTCCCCGGCCAGACGCTGAAACACCAGGTCGCGAAGCTGAACAGCGAGCGGCCCCAGCGCCTGGTTCCGACGGGTGATCAAGTGATACGGATTGACGATGATCTGATCATCGACATCCAGAGAAACAAGACCGCAATCGATCTTGCCAGAGCGCAAAAGGTCGGCCACTTCACGAGTGATCGGCGCGATCGCATCCGTCGATGTCAGATAAGATATCATCACCAGGAGCGAGGTCGTGTTGACGATCTCTTGGGGCAGCGGGATCTGCCGTGCCATAAAGGCTTCGTCGACGGCCTGGCGCATTGGCGACTGACGAGGTTGGATAAGCCACTCATGCGCCGTCAGCGCTGCGAGCGGCACCTTCTGCTGGCTGGCGAGCGGATGGTCTTTGCGAACCAGAAACTCCAAAATCTCAACCCGGCCCCTCCGAACCGTGAAAAGGCGTGCGTCAATACCCGAGGGTATGCGTGACAACACGAAGTCATATTGGCCGCGCAGCAAACCGTCGATCAACACGTCACTCGGCGCCACATCGATATGAATATCGGACAGGGCTGCGGTCTTTTTAAGTTGCTGGATTGCCGGCACCACAAATGCGACCGCACCGCCGGTAACCGCGCCGACGCGAGCAGTGCCCGCGCGTCCAAGTTCCACCGCATGCGCCTCACGCAGAGATTCTTCTAGTGTATTCAGAAGGTTATCCGCTCCGCGGGAGAGTACCTCACCCATCGCGGTGGCGATCATGCCTTTCGGATGGCGCACAAAAAGTGGGGAACCCACCGTGCGTTCAATCGAAGCCAAAAGCCGCGATGCGGCCGGTTGGGTCATGGCCAACTGTTCCGCCGCCATTGCCAACTGCCCACTGTCATGGATCGCCTGGATGAGGCGTAAATCACGAATTTGTAGTCTACTAGATAGATTTTGCATATAAGAGCTTACCAATTTTGGTATGCATATTGTCAATCAAAACAATTGAAATGCAAGTCCAACCCTATTTAACGTTGCGGCAGGATCATTAACGGATCCACAGTTGTTAGCACCTGGGTTGTCCGGAGGGAGACCGGCAGGTGCAATTTGCTAACTCGGGAGGAGTTACTCAATGAGGAATTTGATTTCCGTACTGGCCTCGCTTGCGCTCGGCGCGGGGCTTCTGTCTGCGCCGGCCTACGCGCAGGACAAGGGATCCGTCGGCATTGCAATGCCGACCAAATCATCGGCTCGCTGGATTTCAGACGGCAATTCGATGGTCGAACAGTTCAAGGCTGCCGGCTATACGACCGACCTTCAGTATGCCGAAGACGATATCCCTAACCAGCTCGCCCAGATCGAAAACATGATCACCAAGGGTGCAGACGTTCTGGTTATCGCCGCAATCGACGGCACGACACTGTCCAACGCTCTGGAAAATGCTGCCGCCGCCGGCATCAAGGTCATTGCCTATGACCGCCTGATCCGCGACAGCGGCAACGTTGACTACTACGCCACATTCGACAACTTCAAGGTTGGCGTACAGCAGGCATCCTCGCTGGTCTCTGGTCTGAAAGAACGTTTCCCCGACCAGAAGCCATGGAATGTTGAACTCTTCGGCGGTTCGCCGGACGACAACAATGCCTTCTTCTTCTACAACGGCGCCATGAGCGTTCTCCAGCCGATGATCGACTCCGGCGACATCGTCATCCAGTCCGGTCAGGTTGGCATGGACAAGGTCGGTACGCTTCGCTGGGACGGCGCAGTCGCCCAGGCCCGCATGGATAACCTGCTTTCGGCCAACTATACCAACAAGCAGGTCCACGGCGTGCTGTCTCCTTATGACGGCCTGTCCATCGGCATCCTGTCTTCGCTCAAGGGCGTAGGTTATGGTTCCGGCGACATGAAAATGCCGATCGTCACCGGTCAGGACGCAGAAGTACCTTCGGTCAAGTCGATCCTGGCTGGCGAACAGTATTCCACGGTCTTCAAGGACACGCGCGAACTTGCTCGCGTCACCGTCGGCATGGTCAATGCTCTGCTGGAAGGCACCGAGCCTGAGATCAACGACACCAAGACCTACGACAACGGCGTCAAGGTTGTCCCATCCTACCTGCTCGAGCCGGTTTCGGTCGACAAGAGCAACTGGGAAAAGATCCTGATCGACAGCGGTTACTACACCAAGGATCAGGTCCAATAAGTCTGGACATCTGACACAAGCCTCTCGCCGGCACGCCCGGCGAGAGCGCCATGCCCGGTCACGACCCGGCCACGCCATTTTCACAAAACAGAATATGTCAGAGCAACAAGATGGCCACTCTTCTCGAAATGCGGCAGATCACCAAGGAATTTCCGGGTGTCAAAGCCCTGAATCAGGTGAACCTCAAAGTCGAAGAAGGCGAAATCCATGCGATTTGCGGCGAAAACGGCGCAGGCAAATCGACATTGATGAAGGTCCTGTCCGGCGTTTATCCCGCCGGAAGTTATGACGGCGAGATCTTCTACGACGGCGCACTAGCGCAGTTCCGCAACATTCGCGACAGCGAAGATCGCGGCATCATCATCATTCACCAGGAACTGGCCCTTGTGCCGCAGCTTTCCATCGCCGAAAACATATTTCTCGGCAATGAACGGGCCGGCAAGGGTGTAATTGACTGGCACGAGACCAACCAGCGCGCGGAAGACCTGCTGGCCAAGGTTGGTCTGAGAGAGCCACCGACCACCGTCGTCGAAAAGATCGGCGTCGGCAAACAGCAGCTCGTGGAAATTGCCAAGGCGCTTTCCAAAGACGTGAAGCTTCTCATCCTGGATGAGCCGACAGCCTCGCTGCAGGAAAACGACAGCCGCAAACTGCTGGACCTGATGCTCGAGCTCAAGGCGCAGGGCGTTACCTCCATCATCATTTCCCACAAGCTCAATGAAGTGCGCTACGTGGCCGATACCGTGACCATCATTCGTGACGGTTCGAGTGTCTCCACACTGGATGCGAAGGCAGGGCTCAGCGAAGACAAGATTGTCCACGACATGGTCGGTCGCGACATGACCAACCGTTTTCCCGAGCACAACCGAGTGCCGGCCGAAGTGCTTCTCGAAGTCAACAACTGGAATGCCTGGCATCCGGAGCACAGCGACCGGCAAGTCATCAAGAATGCCTCCTTCAATGTCCGCGCCGGCGAAGTCGTGGGCATCGCAGGCTTGATGGGTTCCGGCCGCACCGAGCTGGCCATGTCGATTTTCGGCAAGTCCTACGGCCGCAACATCTCCGGCGAAGTGAAGCTCAAGGGACAACCGATCGATGTCTCCACTGTCGACCGCGCCATCAAGGCCGGTATTTCCTACGTCACGGAGGATCGCAAGTCTCTGGGCCTCGTGCTGGACGAAGACATTCGCTTCAACACCACGCTCGCCAATCTGGAAGACGTATCGTCCAACGGCGTGCTGAACCGCAACGAGGAAACCCGGATCGCCGAACAGTATCGCGAGGCACTGGCCACCCGCACGCCGTCGGTCTTCCAGAAGGTCGTCAATCTGTCCGGCGGCAATCAGCAGAAGGTTGTGCTGGCAAAGTGGCTTTTCACATCGCCGGAGGTACTGATCCTTGACGAACCGACGCGCGGCATCGATGTCGGCGCGAAATATGAAATCTACACCATCATCAATGATCTGGCCGCGCAGGGCAAAGGCGTGGTCGTGATCTCATCGGAGATGCCCGAACTGCTGGGCATGTGCGATCGAATTTACGTCATGAGCGAGGGTGCGCTAGTTGGAGAACTGACAGCCAAAGAGGCCAGTCAGGAGCGCATCATGTCTCTCATCGTCAACGAATAAGGAATAGCGGCGATGGAACTCGGTACGAGTAAGAACTCAGCAGCAGAAACACCGCGCGAAGGGATTGGTGCCTATCTCGCCTCTCACTTGCGTGAATACGGGCTTCTGCTGGCACTGATTGTCATTATGGTGTTCTTCCAGATAGTCACAGATGGCACGCTGTTGCGTGCCGTCAACGTGACCAATCTGCTGCTGCAGAACAGCTACATCATCATCATGGCGCTCGGCATGTTGATCGTCATCGTGTCGGGCAATATCGACCTTTCGGTCGGTTCTGTGATGGGTTTTGTCGGCGCGCTCGCAGCGGTCATGATCGTCAATTACCATTTGCCGGTCCTGCTCACCATCGTGGTCTGCCTTGTCGTCGGCGGTGTTATTGGTGCCGCCCAGGGCTATTGGGTGGCCTATTGGCGCATCCCCTCTTTCATCGTCACGCTTGCCGGCATGCTTGTCTTCCGCGGTTTGTCGCTATGGCTGCTGGCGGGCCAGTCCGTCGGCCCCTTCCCAAGCGAATTCCAGCTTCTGGCGAACGGCTTCGTTCCCGACATCTTTCCTGCTGGCATTGGCGCGGCACTGGCCGAGGTGTTCGACGCCCGCAAGGTCAATGTGCTGGCGCTCGCAGCCGGTGTCGTCACCGCCGCCACCATTTTGTGGATGGGCATGCGCCAGCGTTCCCGCAACAAGGCATATGGCATCGAGGATGAACCCGGCGTTTTCTTCGTCGCCCGCAACCTGATCGTCGCAGCGGCCCTGATCTTCATCACCTATAAGCTGTCGACATTCCGCGGTTTGCCGAACGTTCTGATCACCATGGGCGTGCTGACGGTCATTTATGCCTTCATCACCTCCAGCACCGTGATCGGTCGCCGCGTCTACGCGCTTGGCGGCAACGAAAAGGCAGCCAAGCTGTCCGGCATCAAGACCGAACGGCTGACATTCCTTGCCTTCGCCAATATGGGCGTGCTGGCCGCAGCGGCAGGCCTGGTCTTCGCAGCGCGCTTGAACACGGCAACACCGAAAGCGGGCTTTGCGCTCGAACTCGACGTAATCGCGGCCGTCTTCATCGGCGGCGCTTCGATGTCCGGTGGCGTCGGCACAATCATCGGCGCCGTCGTCGGTGCATTCCTCATGGGCGTGCTGAACAACGGCATGTCGATCATGGGCATCGGTATCGACTACCAGCAGATGATCAAGGGCCTGGTTCTGCTCGCAGCCGTCATCTTCGACGTCTACAACAAGAACAAGCAAAGATAACGCGCCTATCCCATACGAAGGAGCGAACAAAAGACGGCTCCCGTTGACGCGCAGCATACATACTAATAAGCAGGCTGCGCTAAGACGGGAATGCCGGAGACGAAGCACGAAGTGTTTGCAGTCTGGGCGCCAACTCAGCCTGCGGGAGGAGAGACATCGTGACCATCATCACCGCCAATACACACAAGCTGCCGGCCCCGCCCTGCCACCTTGGCGAAGGGCCGTCCTATGACGTCTCGACAGACACGGCTTTCTGGTTCGACATTACCGGCAAGACGCTGTGGGAGCACCGTTTCGAAACCGGAGAGATAATTTCCCACGATCTGCCGGTCATGGCGTCTGTCCTTGCGCGCGTCGATGACGACCGTCAGTTGATGGCTGCAGAAGACGGCATCTATCTTCGTATGCGGTCAACCGGCGCCCTGTCGTTGCTGACGCCCATGGAAGCAGACAATCCTGGCAATCGCTCCAATGACGGGCGCGTCCACCCGTCCGGCAAGTTGTGGATCGGGACCATGGGAAAGAATGCCGAATGGCAGGCTGGCACCATCTATATCTTCGATGGGCAGGATCTGAAGCCGATCGTGCGCAAGGTCACCATTCCCAATTCCATCTGCTTCTCCCCCGATGGCCGAACAGGCTACTATTCAGACACCGCGATCAACACCGTCTGGCGCATTCCGCTCGATCCGCAGACCGGCATGCCGATCGGAGAGCCGGAGATATTCCTGCAGGAACCCAGCCTGCCGCTCGGTGGGCATTACGATGGCTCGGTCGTCGACGCAAATGGAGTGCTTTGGAATGCTGCCTGGGGTGGTGGCTCGGTATCCGGATTTGCACCGGACGGAAGTCTTGTCGGCACTTACGAATTGCAGGCAGCCCAGACAAGCTGCCCCTGCTTCGTCGGCAAGAAACTGGACAAGATGCTGGTGACGAGCGCATGGCAGGGCTACAGCGATGCGCAACGCGCAGCAGATCCAGGTGCCGGCTTCACTTATATGATCGACGGCGGCTTCAAGGGACTTGCCGATTCCAGCTTCAAGCTTTTGCAGGAAGCCCGAGCCTAATTGCGAAGGCACATTCTGTAAGCGCCAAAGGCCGCGATCAAGACGCGGCCTTGATCTCTTTTGGCAATTTCCAGATGCGCATGGCGTTGCCGGAGAGCACGCAAGCCTTGTCCTCAAGACTGACACCAGAGAGAAGCGCGTGGGTGGCGCCGATCCATGTGGAAAGCCCGCCGCCGAGTGTGCACACCGGCCAGTCGCTGCCCCAGACCATGCGGTCAAAGCCGAAGCTTTCTGTGACGTGGGAGAAGTAAGGTTTGAGATCTTCCAGCGTCCAGTCATCCGCGCCATAGGCTGCAATGCCCGAGAGCTTTACCGTCACGTTCTTACGCTGTGCAATTTCCGCGACGGGTTTCTTCCAGACATCGAAAGCGCCACTCTTTATATCCGGTACGCCGCAATGATCGAGGATGAAGGACACATCCGGCGCCAGATCGATAAGAGCAATTGCCTTGTCCAGCTGATGTGGTTTGACGCAAAGGTCGAAGGTTAGTCCGGTACCGGCGAGACGTTTGATGTTCTCACGAAAAAGCGCGCCTTCCGACAGGTCGTCGGGCATCACATGCAGAACGCGGCGGAACCCTTTGATGAAAGGGTTGGCCTGCTGTCGAAGCAGGTAGTCGGCAAATCCATCCTCTTCAGGACGACACGCAGCAATGGCACCGCGCAACAGGCCTCCATCTTCACCGGCAATCCCGCCGATCACCACAGTCTCGGCCTCGATCTGTTCGGGTGCGACATCCACCTCCATGTGCAGCGCTGCGGCGACACCCAGCCGCCGCGCCTCCCGATGATAGATGTCATAGGTGAAATCCGCATCAAGCGGCTGCACATCCGCGAGCCAGGGGTAGGACAGACGGTCGCGGTAGATGAGGTGAAGATGGGTATCGATAATCATGCGGCTTCCTCCAAGCGCGGCGAAACTGCCACAGAAAAATCAGCTATTCAAATACGAACTGACGTCGTCTTCGTCATACATTCGTACCGAAATTCGATCCGGTCATTTCTGACAGCTTGCGTGTGGTCTGGGTAACCAGCTGGATCGCTGTGGTGATGTCCGGTGCGCCAGGTGAATTGATCAAGGTGATATAGGGCACGGTCACAGCGGCAACCGCCTTGCCATCGGCTCCCAGAACAGGCGCAGACAGATTGATCACACCCGCCGTCTGCGCACTCGGCATCATCTCGTATCCGCGTTCGCGGATCTGATCGAGACGGGCAATAAATTCGGGCGTGATATGGTGCTGATCGCCGCTGTCTCCCAGGTTTTCGGCAATCATCATCTCCCGCTCTTCCCTGGAACGGAATGCAAGCAGAACATGTCCCGACCCGGTATCGAAAAGGCTGATGCGCGAGCCGACGCGGATGGAAATGCCCCAGTATCCGGGCGCCTCCTGCTGGGCAATGACAACCGGATAACCGCGATCAAAGACACAAAGCTGATTGGCCTGGCGAGAGGCTTCAGCCAGATCCCGCATCAACGGCACAGCAAAGGACACCAGTCTGCGCACCGGCGCATGGAGTTGTGCAAGGCCGAAGAGCTTTAGCGTCAAAGTAAAACGGTCGCCATCGATACGGGTGACATAGCCGCGTCGGACAAGCCGGTCGAGCATGCGGTAAAATTCATTCGGACTGCGATCAAGCCGCTTGGCGATCTCCGCCTGCGTCAGCCCGCCGTCGACAGCCGCCAGAAGCTCCAGAATATCCAGCCCCTTGTCCAGTGCTGGGGCGCGGTAGCGGTCGTTGTCATCATCCGTCAAGGGAGATGTCCTTCAGTGAATAATCTGCTTCATATACGCAGAACTCGGGTCTCTCATCAACCTGAGCTTGACGACAAATGAATAAAGAGTTTGTATATGAATACTCGCCTCCTTCATGAGGCCAGTGCATAGTGATTTGGGAGGAAATCATGAACCGCTTGATGACCGGCGTCACAGCCGGCCTATTGTCGTGAGCTCGCTCAGCCAGCAGCACCCCCGCTGCAATGTCAGTGGATTTCATACCGACCCCATCGCGCTAATGCGCGAAGGCCCAGGGCATCTCGTTGTCTGTGAGAATGCAGACGTGACGTCATTCGGGAGGTGAGATGGCCAAGATCGAGCGCATTGAAATCCGCATGGTAGACCTGAAACCGAAGGTCGTCCGCACCGACGCGATCCAGAGTTTCGTCAGCCAGGAAACGCCGCTTGTGACAATCACCGACAGCGACGGCGCAACCGGCACCGGCTACAGCTACACCATCGGCACCGGTGGTTCATCGGTGATGCGGCTTCTCGCCGATCACCTCTTGCCGCGCCTGATCGGCAAGGATGCAGAGCAGATAGAGGCCATCTGGCACGAGCTTGAATTTGCCACCCATGCAACCACCATTGGCGCCATCACCTCCATTGCGCTGGCGGCCATCGATAACGCACTGTGGGACCTGCGCGCCCGCAAGCAAGATATCCCGCTGTGGAAACTGGCCGGTGGTGCCAGGGATCGCTGCGCGCTCTACACCACCGAGGGCGGCTGGCTTCATATCCCCACCGAAGCACTGGTCGAGGATGCGCTGGATGCAAAGGCCAAGGGCTTCAAAGGCTCCAAGGTCAAGATAGGCAAACCGCATGGCGCTGATGACGTTGCCCGTCTTTCGGCCGTGCGCAAGGCTGTCGGAGACGGCTACGAGATCATGACCGATGCCAATCAGGGCTTTACGATAGACGAGGCCATCCGACGTGCAGACCGCCTGCGCGACCTTGATCTGGCTTGGCTGGAGGAGCCGATTGCCGCCGATGATATCGACGGACACGTGCGTCTGAACCGTTCGACCTCGACACCGGTCGCCGTCGGCGAATCACTCTATTCCATCCGCCACTTCCGCGAATACATGCAGAAGGGTGCCTGTTCGATCGTGCAGGTGGATGCAGGTCGCATCGGCGGCATTACACCCTGGTTGAAGGTCGCGCATACAGCAGAGGCCTTCGATATGCCGATCTGCCCGCACTTCCTCATGGAGCTGCATGTCAGCCTTACCTGCGCCGTACCGAACGGCAAATATGTCGAATATATTCCGCAACTCGACGACATCACGACATCCAGGCTGGTGATCGAAAACGGAATGGCACTCGCCCCTTCCACACCCGGCCTCGGCATCGAGTGGGACTGGGATGCGATTGCAAAACGCTCGATCCCGGAATTCAACCGGGACATTCATTAAGGGAGAAAGTGATGCAGCGCATCGGGATGGTGATCGGCGTAAGGCCGGAAAAAATCGAAGAGTATAAGAGACTGCATGCGGATGTGTGGCCCGAGGTACTGGCGATGATCTCGGCCTGCAACATCAAGAACTATTCGATCTTCCTGAAAGAGCCGGAAAACCTGCTCTTCTCGTTCTTCGAATATCACGGCACCGACTACGACGCCGATATGGCAAAGATGGCTGCCGACCCGAAGACCCAGGAATGGTGGTCTGTCTGTATCCCCTGTCAGGAAGCACTATCGACGCGCCAGAATGGCGAGTGGTGGGCTCGGATGCCGGAGGTATTTTTCCATGAGTGACTCCATCCGACGTCTGGAAAGCCAGACGGTCCCATGCTCCCATGATCGAGATGCCAAATGACCTTTGACCCGACCACCCTCACCCAAGCCTGGTCGCTGCCCACGAGCCCGCGCCCAATCGTCACCTTCGGCGCTGGCTCGATCGTCAGCGATGCCCATTTTCCGGCGTACAGAAAAGGCGGATTTCCAATTGCTGGACTCTATGATCCGGATTTCGATAAGGCCAAAGCACTGGCAGACACGTGGGATGTGACTGCCTACAAAACAGTGGAAGAAGCCGTATCCGTCAAAGACGCTGTTTTTGACCTCGCAATTCCCCCCGCGGCCCATGCCAGAGTGTTATCTGCCCTACCCGACGGTGCACCTGTTCTGATCCAGAAGCCAATGGGAGCGGATATTGCTGCTGCCACCGAAATCCTGACGACCTGCCGCAACAAGAAGCTCAAGGCAGCCGTCAATTTCCAGCTTCGCTTCGCCCCGATGATGCTGGCGCTGAAGGACGCGATTGCCAAGGGCATGCTCGGAGAAGTCGTCGATTTCGACGTTTATCTGGCCCTCGACACCCCCTGGTCGCTCTGGGCATTTCTCGAAGGCTTGCCGCGTATCGAAATCGCCATGCATTCGATCCATTATCTCGACGTGATCCGCCAGGTGCTGGGAGATCCGGCGGGTGTGCATGCGAAATCGATTGGTCATCCCAACCACGAGGTGGCGCAGACGCGCACGACAGCGATCCTGGATTATGGTGATCGCGTACGCTGCGCAGTGTCGATCAATCACGACCACAAGTTTGGCCGGCGCCATCAAGCCTGCGAATTCCGCGTGTCCGGCACGCAAGGTGCAGCCTATGTGCAACTCGGCGTCAACCTGGACTATCCCCGCGGCGAGCCGGACATTCTCGAGATTTACCCCAAAGGCGGATCCGAGTGGGTCACCGTGCCGCTTAATGGCACATGGTTCCCGGATGCCTTTGTCGGTCGCATGGCAAACCTGCAGCGCTTTGCCAACGGAGAAGACAGCGAGCTTGTCTCTTCTGCCGAGGACGCCTGGATGACCATGGCGCTGGTCGAAGCGCTTTACGAATCGAGCGCTGCACCGGCCACCCCCCTTGCGGCACGGCCGTCATGAAGACGGTCGCAGAGAGTATTATTCGCGGAAAACAGGTCACAAATTGGCGGAAATGCGCTTGTGCGGATGGCCGATCACATTCAAATTATCGTCCGTCATCCCTAGTGGTCTGACAACATGACAACCCAGGAGGAAATACCATTATGGCTTCTCTCGTGAAGAAGAAAGTCGTGGTGACTGCCGCCGGTCAGGGCATTGGCAAGGCGAGCGCCTTGGCATTTGCCGCAGCCGGCGCAACCGTGCTGGCAACCGATATCAACGAGGCAGCGCTGGAAAGTCTTGCCGAGGGCGCCGGTTCAGCATCGATCCAAACCGCGAAGCTCAATGTCCTGGACGGCGACGAAGTCCAGAGCGTCATACAGGCCTTCGGCGACGTCGACGTGCTGTTCAATTGCGCGGGCGTCGTCCACGGCGGCACCGTGCTCGATATGGACGACAAGGATCTCGACTTCGCCTTTGAGCTCAATGTTCGCGCCATGATGCGCACCATTCGCGCGGTCCTGCCCGGCATGATCGCCCGTGGTGACGGATCGATCATCAACATGGCATCCGTGGCATCCAGCACCAAGGGCGTACCGAACCGTTGCGCCTATACCGTCACCAAGGCTGCCGTCATCGGCCTCACCAAATCCGTTGCCGCCGACTATGTGACACAGGGCATCCGATGCAACGCAATCTGCCCCGGCACGGTAGAAAGCCCGTCGCTGCAGGAACGCATGCGCGCCCAGGGTGACTATGACACCGCCCGCGCAGCCTTCATTGCACGCCAGCCCATGGGCCGTCTTGGCACACCGGAAGAGATCGCAGATCTCGCGGTCTATCTCGCCGGCGCCACCTATACGTCCGGCCAAGCCTATGCCATCGACGGCGGCTGGACCATCTGACACTTCGAAAGGAATACTCTTATGAAACTCATGCGCGTAGGCCCGCTCGGCCAGGAAAAGCCTGCACTCCTCGATGCCGACGGCAAGATCCGCGATCTTTCCGCTCACGTTGACGATATTGGCGGCACCGCGATTTCGCCGGAAGGTCTGGCAAAGATTGCAGCACTCGATCCCAAGTCGCTGCCAGAACTGACCGAAGACCGCATCGGCGCCTGCGTCGCCGGCACTGGTAAGTTCATCTGCATCGGCCTCAACTATTCCGACCACGCTGCCGAAACGGGCGCGACCGTTCCGCCAGAACCGGTGATCTTCATGAAGGCCACCTCCGCCATTTGCGGACCGAATGATGACGTGCTGATCCCGCGCGGCTCGGAAAAGACCGACTGGGAAGTCGAGCTTGGCGTCGTGATCGGCAAGACAGCCAAATATGTATCTGAAGCTGACGCTCTGGATTATGTCGCCGGTTACTGCGTCTCGCATGACGTCTCGGAGCGCGGCTTCCAGACCGAGCGCGCCGGACAGTGGACCAAGGGCAAGTCCTGCGACACGTTCGGCCCCATCGGCCCATGGCTGGTGACCAAGGACGAGATTGCCGATCCGCTGAACCTGGGCATGTGGCTGACGGTCAATGGCGAAAAGATGCAGGACGGATCGTCGAAGACCATGGTCTATGGCATTGCCCATGTCGTCTCCTATCTATCGCAGTTCATGTCCCTGCAGCCGGGCGACGTCATCTCCACCGGTACACCTCCAGGCGTCGGCATGGGCATGAAACCACAGCGCTACCTCAAGGCCGGCGACGTCGTCGAACTCGGTATCGAAGGCTTGGGCACCCAGAAGCAGACCTTCCGGGCCGACAGCTAACCCACGCGCCAGAGCGAGCAACATGACGAAGATCACAAGTCTGCAGGCACTAGACCTGCGCTTTCCGACCTCCCAGAGCCTTGATGGCTCCGATGCGATGAACCCGGATCCGGACTATTCGGCTGCCTATGTCATTCTGGGCTCCGACAAGGACGGTATCGAAGGCCACGGCCTGACATTCACCATCGGACGCGGCAACGAAATCTGCTGCGCGGCCATCCGGGCTTTGGAGCATCTCGTCGTGGGGCTCGATCTGGCATGGGTCAAGGAAAATCCGGGCCGCTTCTGGCGCCACATCACCGGTGACAGCCAGTTGCGCTGGATCGGCCCGGACAAGGGTGCCATGCACCTGGCAATAGGTGCCGTCGTCAACGCCGTCTGGGACATGCTGGCCAAGGAAGCCGGTAAACCGGTCTGGCGTCTCGTCGCCGACATGACCCCGGAAGAAATCGTCTCCATTGTCGACTTCCGCTACCTGACCGATGCCCTGACCCCGGACGAGGCGCTGGCGATCCTGAAGAAAGCCGAGCCCGGCAAGGCGGAGCGCATAGCCATCCTCGAAAGGGAAGGCTATGCCTGCTACACGACCTCGGCTGGCTGGCTTGGCTATGACGACGAAAAGCTGCGCCGTCTTTGCCAGGAAGCGGTCGACCAGGGTTTTACCCACATCAAGATGAAAGTCGGCCGCGACCTCGAAGACGACAAACGCCGTCTGCGCATCGCCCGCGAAGTGATTGGCGACGACCGCTATATGATGATCGATGCCAATCAGGTCTGGGATGTCGGTGTGGCCATCGACTGGATCAGGGAGCTTTCGGTCTACAAACCCTTCTTCATCGAAGAGCCGACCAGCCCCGATGACATTGCCGGCCACAAGGCAATTCGCGACGCGGTCGCGCCGGTCAAGGTGGCAACCGGCGAGATGTGCCAGAACCGCATCGTCTTCAAGCAGATGATCGCAGGCGGCGCCATCGACATCGTGCAGATAGACAGCTGCCGCATGGGCGGGCTGAACGAGGTACTGGCCGTTCTGCTGATGGCCGCCAAATACGGCCTTCCCGTCTGGCCTCATGCCGGCGGCGTCGGCCTATGCGAATATGTGCAGCATTTGTCGATGATCGACTATGTCGCGGTGTCGGGCACCAAGGACGGTCGCGTGATCGAATTCGTCGACCACCTGCATGAACACTTCATCGATCCCTGTGTAATCCGGAATGCGGCCTATATGCCGCCGTCGCTCCCGGGCTTCTCGATCCAGATGAAGGAGGAGTCCATCAAGACATACGAGTTCAAAGGCCAAGCCTGACCACTAGCCATCAACCTTCCAACCGCTTTCCCCGCAGACTGGGCCCGCTTGATTGCGGGCTCTTTTTTGAATGCTTGGTTTACCAGCGACTACGGCTTGGCTATTCACTTATGCATCCGATGCGTTGGCGAATGCGAAATGGACGCTCCGAGCCCGACAAATATCAACGACCCGAAATCGTCATGAAAGAGCAGGAGAGTCCGACAAGTGGAATTTTTGAAGAAGCTTCCAGACAGTGGATCGACGATGAAGCCAAGTCGCCGACCGGAATACTGGTGAGACAGACTCCAATCGCCCGTTTCATCCTTGCCCTCAGCCTCGTCCTGATCGCCTTCAATCTGCGCCCGCTGTTTTCCAGCGCTTCGGCGCTGCTTCCCGAGATTATAACCGCTTTCGATCTGACGCCGTTCAGCGCAGGTATCCTGACCACACTGCCGGTCCTTTGCCTTGGCCTGTTCTCGCCGCTGGCACCCCGGTTCGCCCAGCGCTTTGGCACCGAGAGAACATTGCTCGGCGTCATGCTCTTGATCTGTCTTGGCACTGCCCTTCGCGGAATGAACTCGCTTTCGCTTCTTTATGTGGGAACGGCACTGGCAGGCGCCTGCATCGCCGTTGGCAATGTCTTGCTGCCTGGTCTGGTCAAACGCGACTTCCCCCATCATGCCGCGCTGATGACCGGTTTCTACACGATGGCGCTGTGCGCGGGTGCTGCGGCGGCAGCCGGCATTACGCTTCCGGTCGAACACGCCCTCGACGGGTCGCTGTCTGGCGCGCTGGCAATCTGGGGTCTTCCGGCGCTGATCGTCGCCGCCATCTGGCTGCCGCAGGTTTTGCGCGTGGGCGGTCAGGCGCGTCGTAACAATGTCCGGGTCGAAGGGCTTTGGCGCGATCGTACCGCCTGGCATGTGACCCTGTTCATGGGCCTTCAATCGGCTTTGGCCTATTGCGTATTTGGTTGGCTGGTCCCGATCTTGCGCGCACGCGGCATCGATGGCGTGACTGCCGGTGCTGTGGTGTCAATCTCGGTTATGGTGCAGGCAGGCGCCTGTCTTATTGCTCCGCACCTTGCTGTCCGCGGCAAGGATCAGCGCCTCATCAACACCACGCTATGCATCATTTCCGTGACAGCGCTCATCGGCATGCTGTTTGCGCCGCTATGGTCGATATGGCTCTGGGCCATCATGCAGGGCATAGGCCAGGGCGGCCTGATTGCGGTTGCCATGACCATGATCGTCTTGCGCTCGCGTGATTCCCATGTGGCGGCGCATCTGTCCGGCATGGTCCAATGCATTGGCTATATACTCGCAGCCATCGGCCCCTTGATTGTCGGGCTGATCCGCGACTGGACCGGCGGGTTTGAATGGTGCGTTTTACTCTTCCTGTTTCTCGGCTCGGGCGTGGCATTCAACGGCTGGTTTGCAGGCAAATCGGTCTTCGTCAATGCCAGGTCAATCGAGGCCGAAAGAAAGCATTAGCCACGAGATCCATTGAAAGCCGATCTTCCCGTTTGCAGTTCGAAGCAACTGCAACTACCGTCCCCGCCCGGGAGGTGGGCCAACGGCACCCATACTGAATTCGCCGGGACAGACGGATACCGACGCGACATGCATATTCGAGCACTTCTCTATTTTGACGAACTGGTCCGCACTCGCTCGATCCGCGCTGCCGCCGAACGGTTGAACATACAGCCAACGGCATTGTCGCGCCGTATAGATCAACTGGAACATCACTTCGGCACCCCATTGTTGGAGCGGTCCAGTCGCGGCGTACGCCTGACCGCCGCCGGAGAACTGCTGGCGGATCGAGCGGGCAAGACGCTGCGCGAACTCGATCATGTGCGCCAGCTGATCGACGATCTCGAAGGCATGAAGCGCGGCAATGTGAGCATCTATGCCAGCGGCGCAACCGTCGCCAATCTGCTGGCACCGGCCCTCGCCGAATTCAGCCTTAAATTCCCGGCCATCCGTTTTACAGTGACGATTGCAAGCGCCCGCGAAACCGTCGACGCCTTGGCAAGCGCATCCGCCGATATCGCAGTCACTCTCTTTTCCAAACAGTCTTCCGACACCAAGGTGAGGCTGCGCGCAGAAGTGGTTTATGACGTCATCGCGGCAACCCACCATCCGGCGGCGCGTTTCAAGGAACTGACTGTCGCCGAACTGTCGTCCTTCCCCCTTGCCGTACCCGATCAGTCCTTCGGCGCACGGCAAGCCTTCGATACTCTGTTCCGTTCCGCCGGACAAACTCTCGACCCGGTCTTCGTCACCTCCTCCCTGGAAATGCAGAAGGAACTGGTCCTGCGCGGCGCAGCCGTCACGCTTTTGCCGGCGCTGACTGTATTGCGCGAGTGCCGCTCCGGCCAATTGGCTGCTATCCCTCTGGCAGACGGCAAGTCGGTACGCTCGTATGTCGACCTGTGCGTGGCCGCGGATCGACAGCTATCTTTCGCGGCAGCAAAGCTGCTGGATGCAATCGACCGCTTCATGCGCGAGGAGCTGGGTCGATGAGTGCATGTATTTTCGCATCACAGAGAACACAAAATTCGCAATTGTGTGGTCAGCAGAAAACTGCCAGTCTTTTCGCAAATGCGTTATCCGGTGTTACACCGTCACAATGAAAACGCTGAACAAGGGGAATATCGAGATGACCTTTCTGCCTCCCATGGGCAAATTCCGTTTCAAGGGAATGGCCTTCGCGCTGACTGCAAGCGTTGCCACCCTGATTGGCATGCCGGCTTTCGCCGCCAATACCACGTTGACAGTCGGCATGAGTATCGAGCCAACCGGTCTCGATCCCACAATTGCGGCCCCTGTCGCGATCGGCCAGGTGACTTGGCAGAACATCTTTGAAGGTCTGGTCACGATCAGCGAAGATGGCGCAATTCTTCCCCAGCTCGCAGAAAGTTGGGATATTTCCGAAGATGGCTTGACCTATACATTTCTGCTGCAGGATGGCGTGACCTTCCACGATGGCGAAGTCTTCGATGCCAATGTGGCCAAGGCATCCATCGACCGCGCGCGCGGCGAGAATTCCGTCAATCCGCAGAAGCGTTTCTTTTCGACCATAGAAAGTGTCGAAGCCGTCGATCCATCGACACTGGTGATCAAGCTTACCAAGCCCACCGGCAGCCTTCTCTACTGGCTCGGCTGGCCGTCATCGGTCATCGTCGGCACCAAGAGCGCCGAAAATGACAAGACCAACCCGATTGGAACCGGCCCGTTCAAATTCGTCAACTGGGCCCAGGGCGACAAGGTCGAGCTGGAAGCCAACCCCGACTATTGGGACAAGGACAATCTTCCCAAGCTCGAGAAAGTGACGTTCCGCTTTATCAACGATGCCCAGGCACAAGCCGCAGCGCTGAAGTCCGGCGATGTAGACGCCTTTCCGGAGTTTGCCGCTCCCGAGCTGATGGACAGCTTCGAAGGCGATGAAAACCTCACGACGGTGATCGGCAATACCGAGTTGAAAGTCGTTGCCGGTATGAACAATACCCGCAAGCCGTTCGACGACAAGCGCGTTCGCCAGGCACTGATGATGGCCGTGGATCGTGCAACGGTCGTGGAGGGCGCATGGTCCGGCTATGGCACGCCGATCGGCAGCCATTACACGCCAAACGATCCGGGTTATGTCGACACCACCGGCGTTTTGCCCTACGACGCGGAAAAGGCCAAGGAACTGCTGGCGGAAGCCGGCTATCCCGACGGCTTCACATTCACCATCAAGACCCCGCAAATGGCCTATGCGCCACGCTCGGCACAGGTGATGCAGGCCATGTTCGCCGAAATCGGCGTCACCATGAATATCGAGCCGACCGAGTTTCCAGCCAAATGGGTGGCCGACGTCTTCAAGGGCACGGACTACGACATGACAATCGTTGCCCATGCCGAGCCCATGGATCTCGATATCTATGCGCGTGACCCATACTACTTCAATTACAAGAACCCCGAGTTCAACGATATCCTCGACAAGATCCAGGCGACCACCGATACCGAGGAGCAGAACAAGCTCTACGGCAAGGCACAGCAGATCCTCGCCGAAGATGTGCCGGCCCTCTATCTGTTCGTGATGCCCAAACTCGGTGTCTGGAACAAGAAGATCCAGGGGCTTTGGGAAAATGAACCGATCCCGTCCAACGTTTTGAAGAACGTCTACTGGGAAGATTGATGATGCCGGTCGGCTGCCTGCATTGCGCCCGGCGGCCGACCAGCATTCAATAAGGTGAGTTCCATGTCTTCTCGACGGAAGGCATCGTAGGAAGCCAGCAATGCCCGCTCTCATTCTCCGTCGTTGCGGCAGTCTTCTGCTGACACTCGCGGCGGTCTCGGCCCTCATATTTCTGGTGATGAACGTGCTGCCGGGCGATCCCGCAGCCATCATGCTGGGTACATCCGCAAGCCCGGAAACACTGGACGCCCTTCGTCGCGAACTGGGTCTCGATCAACCCGTCGTGCTACGCTATCTGCAATGGTTGCTCGATGTTGCGACCGGTGACCTGGGAAAGTCCTACACCTATGGCGTTCCGGTCGCTGGCCTCATCGCCGACCGGCTGGTGGTCACGCTACCGCTTGCCGTCATGGCCGTGCTTCTGTCCATCGTCATCGCCATCCCGCTGGGCGTCATCTCCGCCAGCCGTCGCAACGGCGCCTTCGACTACACGGCAGGTGTGTTCTCGCAACTCTTTATAGCCCTTCCCGGTTTCTGGGTTGCTCTCATCCTGATCCTGGTTTTCTCCATTTCGCTGGACTGGTTTCCCGCCGGTGGGTTCCCCGGTTGGGATCGCGGCATTTTAAATGGGCTGCGGGCGCTTTTACTTCCGGCAATTGCCCTCGCCCTTCCCCAAGCCGGCGTGCTGACGCGCGTAACGCGATCGTCTGTGCTAGAGGTCATCAACGAGGACTTCGTGCGCACCGCACGCGCCAAGGGCGTGAGCCGACGCGTGGCGCTCTGGCGACATGCCGTGCGCAACGCGCTCGTCCCGATTGTCACCATTCTCGGCCTGCAGTTTACCTTCCTGATCGCTGGCGCGATCCTGATCGAGAACGTCTTCAACCTTCCGGGTCTGGGTCGCCTTGCCTATCAGGCGCTGAACCAGCGCGACATCATCGTCATGCAGGACGTGGTACTGTTCTTCGCAGGTCTCGTGATCATTATGAATTTCCTCGTCGACATGACCTACCTGTTGCTTGACCCGAGAATGCGGGGCCGTGGCCAATGACCGGATCAGTTCTTGCCCGCCTGCCACGCGCATTTTTGCGCAACCCGAACCTCGCCATCGGCACAACACTGATCACGCTTTTAGTGGGAGCAGCCCTGCTGTCGCTGGTGTGGACGCCTCTGTCGCCGTCGAAGATGCAGATCGTCCAGAAACTGAAGCCACCATTGGCCTTTGGCCTTCTTGGCACCGATCAGTTCGGCCGCGATCTCCTGTCCCGACTGATGGTCGGCGCATGGAATTCGCTCTCCACCTCGGCCGCGGCTGTCTTCCTGGGTGGCACAGTCGGATCCATTCTTGGCATGGCGGCTGCCGCACGACGCGGCTGGTTGGAAGCCGTCATCATGCGCATCAACGATGTTGTCTTCGCAATCCCGCCTATCCTGTCGGCCATGATGCTCGGCGCGCTGATGGGTGGCGGGCGCCTGACGGCGATCATCGCAATTGCGGTGTTCATGATCCCCGTATTTGCCCGCGTTACGGCCAGCGCGTCATCACAAATCTGGTCACGGGACTACATTCTCGCAGCGCGCGGCGCGGGCAAGGGCAAGGTGCTGATCACGGTTGAGCATGTGCTGCCGAATATCTCCAACCAGATCATCGTGCAGGCCACGATCCAGCTCGGCCTTGCCATCCTCACCGAAGCAGGTCTCAGCTTCCTGGGCCTTGGCATGGCACCCCCGGCCCCCACCTGGGGGCGCATGCTGGCCGAAGCCCAAACTTATCTTGGTCCGGCCCCCTGGCTTGCCATATTGCCGGGGCTTGCCATCGCGCTGACCGTCTTCGGTTTCAACATGTTGGGCGACGGCTTGCGCGATCTGCTCGACCCCAAGGGAAAGGGCCGCGCATGACGACCCACCCCCTGATCAGCGTCGAAGACCTCTCGGTCGGCATTCGTCTTCCGCAAGGTGGCGAACGACGCATCCTCAACGAGGTGAGCTTCGACCTGAGATCCGGCGAAACGCTGGGCATTGTCGGCGAGAGCGGATCTGGAAAATCACTGCTGTCTCTCTCGCTCATGGGACTTCTACCGCCCGTCGGACGGACGAGCGGACGCATCATCTTTGAGGGCGAAAACCTCGCCGATGCCGATGAAGACCGTCTCTGTGAAATTCGCGGCAACCGCATCGCCATGATCTTCCAGGAACCGCTGACAGCCCTCAACCCGGCGATGACCATTGGCGACCAGATCGCCGAGGGGCTGGTTTGGCACCGCGGCGTAAGCTGGCGGGAGGCACGAATGGAGGCGATAGACCTCCTGGAGCAGGTGCGCATTCCAGACGCCAAGCAGCGTATCGAAACTTATCCGCACGAAATGTCGGGTGGCCAAAGGCAGCGTGTCGGCATCGCAATTGCCCTCGCGCTGAAGCCGTCCGTCATGATCGCCGATGAGCCGACGACTGCGCTGGACGTGACCGTTCAGGCCGAAATACTCGATATTCTTGACGATCTGGTGCACGAATATGGCATGTCGCTCATTCTGGTGAGCCACGATCTCGGCGTCATAGCCCGTATGTGCAGCCGAACCATCGTGATGTATGCCGGCCGCATCATGGAGGAAGGTCAGACCGCAGATGTCCTGACCCGACCGCTTAATCCCTATACACGCGGCCTGATAAGCTCCGTGCCGCACCGCGCAGCCAATGGCGGCAGGTTGCCGACCATTGCAGGCACGGTGCCAGGTTTTGCCAATCTGCCGCAAGGCTGCGTTTTTTCAGACAGATGTCCCGATGTCATCGACGCCTGCCATACGACTGAACCGGCCTGGACGCGGTTTGACGATGGCAGAGGCGTACGCTGCATACGGGCGGCAGAGGAGGCAGCAAAAACGTGACCAAGCCTCTTCTCGATATGCGCCGCCTCACCCGCGACTATACCAGTTCCACCCTGTTCGGAACGCCGCATGTCACCCGTGCGCTGGACGACTTCACGCTGACCATCAACAAGGGCGAGATCTTCGGTATCGTCGGCGAGAGCGGCTGCGGAAAATCGACACTGGCCCGTATCGTCATGGCGCTGGATCGACCAAGCGCTGGCAATGTGATCTTTGACGATCAGGACCTGTTTTCGCTTCCGGAGAAAGACCTGACCGCCAAGCGTGAAGATTTTCAGATGGTATTCCAGGACCCGTTCGGCTCACTCGATCCACGCTTCCGTGTTGGTCGTACCATCGCCGAACCCATGCACGTCCTTGCTCGCCGCCCGGAAAAATCGGAAATCCGGGAACGGGTCGCCGACATGCTCGAAAGCGTCGGACTGGAAGCGGCCCATGCCGATCGCCATCCCCACGAATTTTCCGGAGGTCAGCGACAGCGCATCGCCATTGCCCGTGCTCTGATCACCGAGCCCAAGCTTGTTGTCGCGGACGAAGCCGTCTCCGCACTCGATCTGTCGGTGCAGGCACAGGTTCTGAACCTTTTGATGGATCTGCGCGAAAAGCGCGGCGTCACCTTCCTGTTCATCACGCATAACCTGGCGGTCGTCGATTGCATCGCCGATAGAGTTGGCGTGATGTATCGCGGGCGATTGGTCGAGACGGGACCGGCACAAGAGGTCTTCGAACAGCCCCATCATCCCTATACAAAGGTACTTGCAGATGCCGAGCCAAGCATCACCCGTTTCGGTCGCCCACCGGCGAAAGCTCCAGCGACCGGAATTGCACTCAATGGACAAGGCGGCTGCGTTTTCCGGGACCGCTGTCCGCTGGCAGTCGAGCGCTGCGTCGCGGAACGACCAGAGCTTCGAACCATGGACAAGGGCCGTCAGGTCGCCTGTCACAGGGCTGAAGAGATGGCACAGCGCCTATCGCCTTGATGACATTCGTTCAAACGACCTATCCCGATTTGATCACGCAAGACCAAGGATGCCGCAATGAGTGAATTGCTCGATTTGACGATCCCGCAGATTGTCGACCACTACCGCGCAAGGACGCTGTCTCCACTCGAATACTGGGCAGCCGTGGAAGCGCGCATCGACGCTTTCGAGCCCAAGATTGCGGCGCTGTATGCCTATGATCCGGACAGTGCCCGCGCCCAGGCTCGCGCATCGACGGAACGCTGGATCAAAGGCGAGACAAAGGGTGCGCTTGACGGTATTCCGGTCACGCTCAAGGAGCTGATTGCCACGAAAGGTCAGCCCGTACCGCTGGGCACCGCTGCAGTCGAACTGGTGCCGGCAACCGCCGATGCGCCAATTGCCGCCAGAATGAAGGAAGATGGCGCCGTCATTTTCGCCAAGACCACGTGCCCGGATTACGGCATGTTGTCGTCCGGCCTTTCCAGCTTTCACAAGCTGAGCCGCAATCCTTGGGACATGACCCAGAATCCTGGCGGCTCCAGCGCCGGTGCTGGTGCCGCAGGCGCTGCCGGATATGGACCTTTGCATATCGGCACAGACATAGGCGGGTCCGTGCGGCTGCCCGCCGGCTGGACCGGCCTTTTCGGCTTCAAACCCAGCCACGGTCGCATTCCCGTCGATCCTTATTATGTCGGTCGTTGCGCCGGCCCCATGACGCGCACGGTAGATGACGCCGCATATGCGATGGCAACACTGTCACGACCCGACTGGCGCGATGGAACCAGTCTTCCCGCAAATGATTTCGACTGGATGGATCACGCAATCGATATGCGTGGCAAGAAGATCGGCGTCATGCTGGATGCTGGTTGCGGACTGGCAGTCGATCCCGAAATCAGAGACGCGGTCCTCAAAGCGGCCAAGCGCTTCGAGGATGCCGGGGCACTCGTTTTTGAAGTCGCGCCGGTCCTGACACGGGAAATGCTCGATGGTCTCGACAATTTCTGGCGTGCCAAATTCTGGGGCGACATCGCCCCCTTGAGCGAGGAACGTCGCGCCAGGATCCTGCCCTACATCTACGAATGGGCAAAGGGCGGCGCTTCGGTGTCCGGTGTCGGTGCAGTCAAGGGTTTCGGCCAGACGATAGAAATGCGCAAAACCTGCGCCGAGCTCTTCGCCACGGTCGATGCGGTCTTGTCCCCCACCAATCCGATCATTTCCTATCCCGCGGACTGGGCATCACCCACGAATGATCCCCACCTGCCATTCGAACACATAGCATTCACTGTACCGTGGAACATGTCGGAACAGCCGGCGTCGTCGATCAATTGCGGCTTCTCCAAAAGCGGCATGCCGATCGGACTTCAGATCATCGGCCCGCGCTTTGGCGACATGGACGTCCTGCAACTGTCGAAGCAGTTCGAAACCTGGACTGGCGGCATCAAGAACTGGCCGAGGCCGGCCGCCGTTTAAACGGGCATGGCAGGCATGCGACGCGCCGCCACCGCGCAAGGCAGGATAACCAGCCCGCCTGCGTTTTCATGACCCTGAGTGACCGCGAGCGGGCATCCGAACGCGCGTGGTGCGGCATCATCGAGAAACACATCGCGCGGATGGCCAAATGCTGCAAGCGCGCCGTGCGACATCAGGGCCACCCGGTCGCCAAACGCTGCGGCAAGATTGAGATCATGCATCACGGCAACCACTCCCCCGCCGCGATTGGCATAGTCACGCGCGAGTTCCATCACGGCGACCTGATGGCGAATATCGAGACTGGAAATGGGTTCATCCAGATATAGCCAGCTTGGACCAGTGGCGTTGACCGGCTCCCAGACCTGGCAAAGCACGCGTGCAAGCTGCACGCGTTGGCGCTCGCCACCTGAAAGCTCCTGATAAAAGCGCCCCCCGAAACCGGCAAGATCGACCGCCGATAAGGCCTCGTAGATACGCTGTTCCCGTCCGCCAATGCTGGTCGGAGGATCACCGTTTGCCTGGAGACCGATGTGCACGATCTCGGAGACCGTGAAGGGGAAAGAGAGCTGCGTTTCCTGTGCCAACACCCCGCGCCGCGCTGCCATCTCGCGCGGCTTGAGTGCAGAGATATCATCTCCATTAATCCGGATGGATCCCCCAAATGGCAGGTCGCCGGAAAGCGCCTTCATCAAGGTCGACTTGCCCGAGCCGTTGGGACCGATGATCATCGTCACCTCGCCGGCCCGCGCCTCGAAATTCAGGCCTTTCAGGATTTCGCGCGATCCATAGCGCACAGTCAGATTGCTGGCTGTCAGTGTCACAGGCATTACCTCACATATCCAGAAGGCCGCGCCGGCGCAGCAATATCCAGAGGAAAAACGGTGCACCGATCGCAGCGGTCACGATCCCGATCGGCAGTTCTGCTGGGGTAACGATGGTGCGACTGATATTGTCGGCAAGGAGCAGAAAGCTTGCGCCGAGAAGACCGGAAGCGGGAATGAGATAGCGGTGATCCGGTCCGATCCAGAGCCTCAGCAGATGCGGAACGACGATACCGACAAAGCCGATACCGCCCGAAACAGCCACGGAAGCGCCAGTGGCAGCAGCAACGACAACGATGGCGATGTTCTTCACCATCTGAACGGAAATGCCCATATGCCGGGCTGCCGCCTCGCCGAATGCCAGAGCATTGAGACCACGAGGGAGACACAGGCTGGCGGCGAGCGCCGGGACGATGATCAATGCGGCCGCCTGCAGCTTGCCCCAGGTGGCGCCCGCAAGCGAACCGAGCCCCCAGAAAGAAAGCTCCCGCAGTTGAGTATCGTTGGCGATGTAAATCAGCACGCCGGTGATGGCCATTGCGAACGCCCCGAGCGCGATGCCGGCCAGCAGCATGGTCGCGACCGAGGTCAGGCGGTTACGGGTAGCGATGCGGTAAAGCAGAAAAGTCGACACAAGCCCGCCGCAAAACGCAGCAAGCGAGACCGCATACATGCCGGCAAAGGCGAGATATGGTGCAAGAGCGGTATTGCCGAGCACGATCACGGTAACGGCGCCCAGGCTGGCGCCGGACGATACCCCGACAATACCGGGATCCGCGAGCGGATTGCGAAACAGCCCCTGCATTACGGCACCGGATATGGCAAGCGAAGCGCCGATCATCACCCCCATGATCACCCGCGGAAAACGGATACTTTCGAGCACGAGAAAATCGGCTGCGCGGATCCCCTGGCCATCATCAAGCCCGGCATAGAAAAGCACAATGCGCCATACCGGCGCATCGAAAGCGCCGAAGAACAGAGAGAAAAACGCCGCGCTGAGGAGCCCGAGTACGAGGCAGCCGAGCACGACACGCGCTCGGCCGGCACGATCGCCCTCGCCAGCGGTTACGACGTCGCCCTTCAGCCTGGAGGCGGACACGATCTGCAACATGGTCAGTTGCCCTGGTTGTCGTCGCCGCCATAAAGCATGGCCGCGAGATCGGCCGCGGCATCTGCGGTGCGCGGACCGAAGCCCAGGAGATAGAGACCATCCATGCCTCGGATCGCGCCAGCCTTTCCGGCAGGGGTCAGCGCGATCGCCGGGTGATGGAGCACCTCTTCATCCTTGGAGTGATCGCCGCCGCCGCGCATACGCAGAATGAGATCCGGCGCCGCATCGATGACCGCCTCGTTGGAAAGCGGTTTGTAACCCTCGAAATCGCTGATGGCATTGACGCCACCGGCCAGCGTAATGATACCGTCCGCATGGGTTCCGCGCCCGGCTGCCATGATACGCCCACCGGCAGCAGACAGCACGAACAGCACCTTCTTCTTGTCTTTGACAGAGGCTGCCGCAGCCTCCGCCGCTTCCAGCTTGGCCTCAACAGTCTGCGCCAGACGCTCGCCGGCCTCCACCCGACCGAGAGCCTTTGCCGTGGCGCGGATTTTCTCGACGATTGCCGGTCGATCGATCCCGTCCGGAATTTCGACAAGCGGAATACCCGACTGCTGGATGACCGAAACCGCTTCCGGCGGGCCGTATCCCTCAAGTGCGATGATCATATCCGGATTGACCGACAGCACCCCCTCAGGCGAAAGCTGGCGAATATATCCGATATCGGGCAGTTCAGCTGCCTCGGCCGGATAGAGACTGGTACTATCACGCGCAACCAACCGATCCTGCGCGCCGAGCGCATAGGCAATTTCCGTCACCGACCCGCCAATGACAACAATACGCTGTGCCTCGTCCGATTGAGCGGAGGCCGCATGCACACTCGAAAGAGCCGACACAAGCAGCGCGGCGACAAGGGCTACCGGACGCAAAGCAGGCAAAGAAAACATCGCCATCTCCCTCAAGCAGCCTTGCGATCGCTCGCACGCGGCAGGTTCTCCATGACCTGACGCCAGCCCTGAAGCTCATCCTGGCCTTCCTTGCGCTTGCCGAAGAACTGCACGATCAACTCGCCATTGGCGTCATAGGCCTCAAGCGACGTCACGTGTCCGGTATCGGTCGGCTTGCGCACGGCCCAGACCTCACGAACCTGATCCTGACGCAGATGCAGATTGAAGCCGGGATCAAGCACGTTGAGCCAGGGCCCCATTTCGCTGATGGTCGTCACCGTTCCGGAATGGATCTGGATGCAGCCCGGATTGTTGACGAAGCACATGATGGCGAGCTGTTGTTCCGCCGATGCTGTCAACATCTTGTGGATTGAGGCCGTATCGATCTGCCAGGAAAAATCCTCGCCGACATCTCTGAGGGCCTGCAAGCGATCGAGACGAAGCGAACGCAAGATGCCGAAGAACTGATGAGTATCCGTCATCTTGCTCCAGCGCTCGCGCAGTTCATCGACGGGAGTTTCTGAAACAAGATCCTTGACCTCCGGCTGGCGAACCTCAAGTTCGATATGCTCGGATTGATCCTCATGGGCGAAGGAGGCAACGAGCGCGCTCCACGCCTCAAGGTCCGTCGCAGGCCGGGCATGGATCTTGTGGATCGCTTCGCCGTGGCGGTCAAAGAACTGCAGGCTGCGGCGCACTGTCTCGCCGTCACGCGTCTCAACCGCGAAACCATGGACCCATTGTCCGGGAAACATGCGCATGTCGATGGCTTCGCCCAGCATCATGGCAGCCATCTTGCCCGGCACAAAATTGTCATAGACACCGACTTTCTCGTGAACCGCGCTCTCATTGCGCGTCAGAGCCATGACTTCGCCAAGCCCGGAAAAGGCAGAGAAAAGGCCGTCGAATTCCATCCGAAGACGCACGGTTCCAATGCCACACCAGGCCGCCACATATTGTGCCTCGGAGATTCCAATCTGGTTGGCGAGATCGCGCGAACGCATGCGCGGATTATCGGCCTGCGCCTGGCGAATATCAGATGGATGAATTGTCTTGTTCATGGTCCCAGCTCTTCACTTGTTCAAAATAAGCTTGCCCTGACGGGTAATTTTCAAACGGTAGAGGGCACCCTCATGAATGATGCCGACCTCCTGCTTGCCATTAAACAAGTCACGGCTATCGACGACGGGCACACTCGCAACCGACCGCGCGGTCACCGGCGAATGTCGCTCCCTCGAATGCTCGGTCGAACCCGCAATTTCAGGATTTGGTCTTCCAGTCATGTATTCGGCTATCCCTCGTCTCGCTGGGCTGGCTTTGGGCTGGCTGGGCGAGGGTCAATGTCACGTCTAAATTCTTGATACGAATTATCATGTTTTAAAACGAGCGCAATACTAGACTGAAAATATCACCTTTATTTTATGACTCCACAACCGGCGGGGCGGCAGACAAACCGTCAGGACATCAATGCAAGCGTCAGGGGATGGTCGGCATCAGTCAGGCCATCGGGAACGTTGAAGTGGTGTCGGTCAGGCTCTTCCACACAGTCCGTCATCGCTCCAAGCCCTTTCCAGATATTGGCCAGCAAAGCATTCTGCCGCAGAAATTCCGAGCGCTCTGCGCCGCCGACCCAGCAAATGATCCGCGTATTTGGCGCAGGCTCCAGGAGTGCCGGGCTTTCGCGCAACGCCTCTTGGCTGTCCAACCTGATACCCTCATTCAGATTGGTCGACAGCAATGACCGTAAATCATGGAGACCAGACAATGAGACCACCATCGAGATACGGCTTGCAACTTCGCGAGACAGCGGCGAAGTGGAAGACACCATGCGACTGACCAGATGACCGCCTGCGGAATGCCCGATCAGACGGATCGGTCCCTCAACCATGCCAGCCACCATCTCGATCGCCTTGCCAACTTCAAGCGTAATGCCGCTTACGCTATTTTCAGGGCAAAGCGTGTAGGAGGGGATGGCCACAGCATATCCATGCGCCAGAGGCCCCGCAGCCAGATGCGACCAGAAACTCCGGTCGAGCCGGACCCAGAAGCCGCCATGCACGAACACAACAAGTCCTTTTGGCTTTCCCGCAGGCATGAAAAGGTCCAGCCTGTTTCGCTCTCTATCCCCATAGACAATATCCAGTTTTGCCCGCCCGGCCGCGTTCATTTCCTCGCGAAAGGCCTTGGCTGGCTCAACCCAAAGTCCCGGCCACCTGTCTCCGCCCGGAATATTCGGTCCATTGGCATAAGCATCCGACCAGTCGTCAATACGGTGAAGCATCGTTCCTCCAGACTGAGATATTACTGAGTGGCGACGACACGAAAGCCGGCCATTGTTGGAGCCAAATTCGGACTGCAGTTCGTCCCTGTCAACGTCTCGGCGTATCCGGCAACGATCTAGCGCTAACATTTGAAGAAAATCCGGCAAATCAAAGGAACCTGTTTACCCTCCTCGGCTTGACGCGGATCGTTTTGGCGTTGGAGATTGGATTGAACGTATTGGTAAGAACCGCCGCTGCCGCTAGTGTGCGCGGCAACCGGACCAGAAAAAAGAGAAGAGGGAACCATGAAAACATTCGTTTCTGCCGCCGCCCTGGCCTTGAGCCTCGGCATTGCCGGCACAGCCGCGGCTGAGCCCGTCAAGATCGGCATGATCACCACGCTGTCGGGCGGAGGCGCCGGTCTTGGCGTCGACACCCGCGACGGCTTCATGCTGGCCATCAAGAATGCCGGCAACAAGGACGTTTCGGTCGTCATCGAGGATGACGGTCAAAAGCCGGAAATGGCCGTTCAACTCGCCGACAAGATGATCCAACAGGACAATGTCGATATCCTCACGGGCATCGTCTGGTCAAACCTGTTGATGGCCGTCCAGCCGGGCGTCGTCGCGCAGGGCAAATTCTATATCTCCACAAACGCGGCACCCGCTCCGCTCGCGGGTGCCGGTTGCAGCCCGCTCTATTTCAACGCGGCCTACCAGAATGACAATCTTCACGAGGCCATGGGGCAATATGCCAACCAGGACCACAAGAAGATGTTCATCCTGGCGCCGAACTATCCGGCCGGCAAGGATTCGCTGACTGGCTTCAAACGTTACTTCAAGGGTGAAATCGCCTCTGAAATCTACACGAAGCTGGGCCAGACCGATTATGCCGCCGAGATCGCGCAGATCCGTGCGTCGGGTGCCGATGGTGTGTTCATGTTCCTGCCGGGCGGCATGGGCATCGCCTTCATGAAGCAGTATTCCCAGTCGGGCATCGACATCCCGGTCATGGGCCCGGGCTTCTCGTTCAGCCAGGACGTTCTGGGCGCCATGGGCGATGCAGCGCTCGGCACGAAAAATTCCGGCCAGTGGTCTCATGACCTCGACAACGAAGCCAACAAGAAATTCGTCGAAGGCTTCCAGGCCGAATATGATCGCCTGCCCTCGATCTATGCCCTGCAGGGCTACGACGCCGCGCAGTTGATCCTGTCGGCAGCGGCCAAGGCCGATGTTAAAGACACAGAAGCCTTCCGCGCCGAACTGTTGAAGGCAGACTTTGCCTCTCCGCGTGGCAAGTTCAAGTTCAACACCAACCAGCACCCGATCCAGGACATCTATGTCCGCGAGGTGGTGAAGGAAGGTGACGTCATCACCAACAAGATCATTGGCACCGCCTTTACCGACCATGGCGATGCCTATGCTCAAGACTGCAAGATGTAAGTAAGGACTGCTTGTGACCGCTGCACTTGCGATCGAGCAACTGCTCAACGGCCTTCAGCTGGGTGTCATGCTCTTCCTGATGGCCGCTGGCCTGACCCTTATCTTCGGCGTCATGGGCCTGATCAATCTGGCCCATGGCTCCCTCTATATGGTGGGCGCCTTCGCCTGTGCCGCGGTCGCAGCCGCCACTGGTTCCTTCTGGCTGGGGCTAGCGGCAAGCCTGATCGCAGCCGCTGCAGCCGGCGCGATCGTCGAAGTGCTGGTGATCCGGCGCCTCTATGACCGCGACCATCTCGATCAGGTGTTGGCCACCTTCGCCCTGATCCTGATCTTTTCGGAAGGCACCCGCTGGATCTTCGGCTCTTTCCCGCTCTACCTGAACATACCCGCAGCACTTCAAGGGGCGGTTTCTCTTCCAGGCGACGTGCATTATCCGCTCTATCGGCTGGCGGTCATCGTCGTCGGCGCTCTCGTGGCACTTGGTCTTGCGCTGCTGATTGGGCGAACCCGACTCGGCATCCGCATACGCGCCGGAGAAAATGACCGTGAAATGATTGGTGCTCTGGGGGTCGACATACAGACGCTCTACACCGTCGTGTTTGCGCTGGGGGCCGCCCTTGCGGGCCTCGCCGGCGCCATGGTCGGAGCCTTGCAGTCGGTGCAGGTCGGCATGAGCGAACCGGTGCTGATCCTCGCCTTCGTCGTCGTCGTCATCGGTGGCATCGGATCGATCAAGGGTGCCTTTTTCGCAGCGCTGCTGGTGGGCGTGGTCGATACCATGGGGCGTGTGCTGCTGCCGCAGATGTTATCTCTGTTTCTCGTGCCATCCGCTGCCGGCACCGTCGGTGGCTCCATCTCCTCCATGCTCATCTACATCATGATGGCATTCATTCTCGCATTCAGGCCCCGTGGCCTGTTCACTGCATAGGCCGCCATCAACATGACCATGCTGACCCGCGAGAACATCGTCAACGCAGCCATTGCCCTTGGGCTTCTGGCTGCCGCCTTTGCCGCACAGGCTGTCGGGCAGATTTTCTACATCACGCTTGCAACCCGGATCGTGATCCTGGCATTGGCTGCCGTCGGCCTCAATCTGGCGCTCGGTCTCGGTGGACTGGTCTCCTTCGGCCACGCCCTGTTCTTCGGAATTGGCGGATATGCCGCTGGCATTCTGGCAGCGCACGGCTTTTCCGCCGAGCCGCTGCTGCTTGGAATTCCAGGCACCACGCAGATGCCGATCATCTGGATGACTGCGGCAATCGCCTGCGGGGTAATTGGTGTGGCAGTCGGTGCCATCAGCCTGCGCACCAGCGGCGTCTACTTCATCATGATCACGCTGGCCTTCGCACAGATGGTCTACTATTTCGCCGTCTCCTGGCCGGCCTATGGCGGCGAGGACGGATTGTCCATCGTGCTGCGCAACAAGTTCCCCGGCACCAACACCATGGTACCGATGAACTTCTTCCTCATTGCCTATTGCGCCATGCTTGTGGGTATCCTGATCGTCGCACTTATTCGCCGCTCCCGCTTTGGCACCGCACTCGAGGTTACGCGGCAGAACGAAACACGCGCGGCAGCCGTCGGCATTGCACCCTTCCCGATCAAGCTGGTCGCCTTTGCCATCTCCGGCATGATCACCGGCATTGCCGGCGCGCTTTATGCCGATCTCAACCGCTTTGTCAGTCCCTCCATGATGTCATGGCACATGTCGGGTGAACTGATCGTGCTGATCATTCTGGGCGGCACCGGTCGCCTGTTCGGTCCGGTAGCAGGTGCCGCACTTTACGTTCTGATCGAGCACAATCTCGGTGAAGTGACCGAACGTTGGCAATTCTTCCTTGGGCTTATCCTGCTCGGCACCGTTCTCTTTGCCCGTGGCGGCGTGATGGGCCTTCTGGCCGGAAAGGCGCGTCATGGCTGATCCCGTGCTCGAAATCTCAGGCTTGGTGAAGAACTTTGGCGCGCTGCGCGCCACCGACCATGTCAGTATAGACCTGAAACCCGGCGAGATCCACGCGCTGATTGGCCCAAATGGCGCCGGCAAATCGACGCTCATTCATCAGATCTGCGGCACAATTCACCCAGACCAGGGTTCAATCCGGCTTGAGGGACACGATATCACATCCCTTGGTGTTGCCGCGCGTGCGCGCAGGGGCCTCGGTCGCACATTCCAGATCTCCTCGATTGCGCCTGAATTTTCCGCACTACGCAATGTCATGCTGGCCGTACAGGCACGTCAGGGTTCAAGTTTCCGCTTCATAAAACCGGTCATCAGCGACAAATCGCTGACTGAACCGGCCATGGCAATTCTGGAACGAGTGGGCTTGGCGTCGCGCGCAACCCTTCCCTCGTCCGAACTTTCGCATGGAGAAAGACGAAAGCTTGAGATGGCTATTGCACTCGCATTGGGCTCCAAAGCCTTTCTGCTGGATGAGCCGATGGCGGGCATGGGACCGGAAGGCTCCAGGGCATTGACCGACTTCCTTGATGAACTGCGCCACGAGACTCCGATTCTTCTGGTCGAGCATGACATGGATGCGGTCTTTGCACTCGCCGATCGCATATCCGTGCTTGTCTACGGCAAGATTATTGCAACCGGCACTGTTGATGAGATACGCAGCGACCCAGCAGTGCGTACCGCCTACCTAGGAGAACATGCCTGATGCTCTTGCAGGTGGAAGACATCAAGACTTTCTATGGTAGCAGCCAGGCGCTTTTCGGCGTTGATCTTTCCCTTGCCGAAGGTGAAGTCGTGGCGTTGATGGGCCGCAATGGCATGGGCAAGACCACCACCATCAGATCGATTTGCAATCTGACACCACCCAAAAGCGGCTCCATTATGTTTGGCGGACAGCCCACAGCGCGCCAGCCCGCCTTCAAGGTCGCGCAACGTGGCCTTGGGCTTGTACCGGAAGGCAGGCGGTGTTTCGGATCCTTGACCGTTTACGAAAACCTGACAGCCGCTGCCCGTCATGGACACTGGACGATTGAGAGGGTCAACGACCTTTTTCCAAGGCTCGCCGAGCGTCGAAATCAGCAAGCACGGACCCTGTCGGGCGGCGAGCAGCAGATGCTGGCAGTCGGTCGCGCACTGATGACCAATCCCAGACTTCTGATCCTGGATGAAGCAACGGAAGGCTTGGCTCCGGTGATCCGCGACGATATATGGCGGGCGATCCGTGCATTGAAGACGGACGGACTCTCGATCCTGCTCGTCGATAAGACGTTATCGGAATTGCTACCGGTCGCCGATCGCTGTGTGATCCTGGAAAACGGTCGATCCGTCTGGGCCGGCAAGCCAGTCGAAATCGACACCGACATCAAGGATCGCTATCTGGGTGTGTGATGTCTAGCCTTCTTCCGGACCGGAGAGATGCGTACGGGCAGACTGCTTCAGCGTGTCGGCATCTTCCAGCAGCGTGCGGATCGTGGAGGGATCGACGTCACTCATCAGATCCCGGATCCAGCCTTCATGGGCATCCGCCATGCGGCCAAAAAACGCGCGCCCCTCGTCTGTCAGGCGCGCGACTGTGACACGTCGATCCGCACCCGATGTCACTCGCCTGATCAGTCCGTCTGTTTCAAGACGTTCCACAAGGCCGGTGACATTGCCGTTGGTAACCATCGTTCGCTTCGACAATTCACCGAGTCTCAAACCATCAGGTTCTCGATAGAGCTGTGCCAGCAGATCGAACTGGGGCAGCGTTGCGCCGAATTCCGAGCGAAGACGCCGACGGAGCTCCTGCGAAATCAGCTTGGTCGTGGCCAGAAGCTTCAGCCAGAGCCTGAGCTCCTGTTTGCCTTCCTGCACCTCGCCCCCAATGAAATCCAAATCCATGGTCATGATTCACATTACCTGCACATTGGCGACGCTAGCTATGAACAAATTATTTCAAACATAAACTAATGACCAAGCCTCTGGCATTCAGGGCTCGGATCTATCTAGACAACCATTAGAGACTTGAAATGTGACCTGCCGCCTGATCATCTGCGAGAGACAGTAGCCCAAAGCAGTACGCGTAAAGGGCAAGCTTTACAGGGGGACTGGAGGGTAATGCGATGAAACAGTCATTCGGTGAATTCGGTCAATGGCATGCCGACCTCAGCGCCCGGCATTTTGTTTTCAAGTCGGTGGATGGTCGCCACGCGGATGCGGAACAGCGCACCCAGGACGCCCTGATGGAGAGTATGCCCCCGGAAGACAGGCTGGCATTTTCGGAATTTTGCCAGCAACTGACTGCGGCTCCTGAAAAACGTCAGGCCATCGAATTTCGCGTTCGCGATAACAACGGCCAGTGGCGCTGGTTTGAGATGCAGGGCGCCAGCGCGGCAGACGCCAGTGGCACACCCATGGCCAGAGGAATCTTCTCCGACTGTTCTGAACGAAAGCAGGTGGTCGAACGGCAGTCCGAAGCAGTCCGCCGCATGCAACAATTCATGTCCGCGACATCCCATGACATACAGGGGCCGCTCCGTCTGATGTCAATGTTTGCGTCCATTCTGGCATCAGATCTCGGTGCCACAGCCACCCCGCAGCAAAAGGAAATGCTGGACGCGATAGAGAAGAAAGGAGCAGAGCTGAAAACGCGCGTGCAGACAGTGATGGGGTTTTCGGCGAAGACCAAAACACCCAAACGCGATACCGTAAGCCTCGACGCCGTGGTCGAGCGCGCGATACGTGAAATGTCGGCAGATATCGAAAAAGCTCAAGGCGCCGTAGAGGCACATTCGCTACCGAAGGCAATAGGTGACGAGGAATTACTCATCTTCGTTTTTGTCAACCTGATCGAAAACGCTCTGCTGCATCGAGTTGATGCACCGCCCACGATCATTGTGAAAGGTGAACGGAGCCAGGGCGGCATCAAGGTACATGTCAAGGATGATGGACCGGGCATTGCGCCGGACGACACGCAACGTGTGTTCGATCCCTACTGGAGCCGCCCGTCAGGTGGGCGGCCACGCCGCCCTGGACTGGGTCTCACCCTTTGCAAGACAATCCTGCTGGCACTTGATGGAGATATCGAGGTCTCCAAGACCGGTGATGCCGGAACCGTCATGACAATATCCCTGCCCGTCACGAACATGGTTTCGCCCGGCCAGTGATCACAGCCCGCCTTGCAGCCGCTGAAAACGGCCAAGCTGAGCGTCAGGACGAAAGACCATTTTCCGTCACCGACACACCGCTTTCCTGGTACCAATCATCCGGAAGCTTCTTGTTCACATACTCGCCGATGATATGGCGAATGGCGTGGTAATCGAGCTCATCCTTGCCGATGCGAAAATCGACACCGTATTGCGGAAACTGCTGAAAATACGCGTCCGAGATGTCTGCAGAGATCACGCCGATCGGACCGGTATAGCCCGCGCGCCGCAGTTGCGGCACCGTTTCGCGAAAATCATTGTTGGGAAAGAGACGGTTGTCGACCAGAATCATCTGATAATCGCCAGCCCTGACCTTGAGGACTGCTTCAGCGATAGTGGCCGCATAATCGACGCCGAGCTTGAATTCGGGCGTCGATGCCAGCTTCAATTCCAGTACCTTGAATTCCAGCAGCTCGTCATCGACAAGAAGAATGGTGATTGGCGACGCGGATGAGACTGCCTTGCTCGATAATTCCAACTTCAACTCCATTCTCCCTTTTCCATTGAAGCGTCCTGTCCTCTTTAAGAAACGATACCCTTCTTGATCGCGATGGCGATCATGTGGGTGCGATTGACGGCATTCAATTTTCTGGCTGATGCCGTTATATGCGAGATGACCGTATGCTCGGAAAGCCCGAGGATGATGGCGATTTCCGCCGACGTCTTGCCTTCGCTCGTCCACCGAACGACTTCGGTTTCACGCGCGGTGAGGGTCGGCGATGTCTCTGAAGTGATGATCTTGTCGTAGTACTTGTTGAAAACGCGGAGGCTGTCGAGCAGGATTTCTGCAGTCTCACGCTTCAACGGCAATGCGCGCTCTCCACCGAGCAGCAGGCAATACCTCTTTCCATCCGGTGCATAGAGCGGAACAAACATGAAGTCCCGGCTCTCTTTTCCCCAACCCGCCGGCCCACGTCGATCGAAGAAATTGGCTTGCAGCTTATGGAAAAATGGAGTGCTCAATCGATGAATAAGTTGCAGCAAATCTCCTGGAGCGCTCGTCATCGCCAGCGCAGCGGCAGCATGTTGGCTTTCGGGCAAGTTTGTGAGCAGGAAGTCGCTATGTGCCCTCAGACCCTGATGATGTTGTGTGTGCCTGAATACCAGGAAGAGATCGAATCCATAAGCGCGGGTCACTGACTTGAACAAACGGAAGAAGTCGGTGCGATTGATCGCACGCTCCATCTCCGGTCCTTCATGCAGACTAACGTCAAGCAGTTGTTGCATACCATTCTGTCCTGTTTCGTCTTTCAACGCACCACCGTCAAGAATTTCTAACTCTATTCGAATAGCACCGCGGTTCGATGCTATGTCCGTATCCCTAGAACTTGGGATTTCGATCATGTGCACAGTCAGGTAGAACTGGATCATCGAATTCAAGAAGCCCATGCAAGAACAGACAAATTCAGAACTTGGCGGTTAGAATCTGAATTTCGAAGTCCGGCACGAGAAACAAGCGCAATCACGAAAACGACGAACAAAGACTTGCTCACCTGCAGGTGAGCAAATGCTGATTACGTTAACAAAATTGGGAATGAGAGAGCTGGAAAAGCGCATAACGAGGATTAGCGCAAACAGGTTGGCGGACCTTGAAACCAGCTCTCTCACCCAAGCCCTTGCGGGCTACTGAAGAATTCCGGCGACTTTCCCTCCCGAGTTTTGCCGGCAAGGGTCTGGAAACTCCCCAGTGTCCAGGCATATCGAGGGCCGGCTGGCGACGTGACCTTCAGGTTTCACGTGCGTCCAGAACGCCTTAACCGGCTCATTCTTACGATATGCCCCATACACCAGCGCCTCCTTACCGTAGCCATGTGGACCGAAGTTGCATGATTGCTCCTTCACCACACTACACGTTTTGAGCGCATTGATGATTCCTGTCAATTTTTATATTCGAACAATCTAAATGACAGCGCAAACATTTTCTGGCGCGCACCTAAGTGACTGTTAATAATGATAATAATCGAAATATATAAAAGTTTGGAAAGACTGAAAAAACACTGCGCGACCTGAAGCGCAGGTTTTTTCAGTCTGCAATTCGAACAAACGAATCACATTCCACTAGCTTTCGAGCCCGCTATTCAACCGGCGCGAAAGCGGCTGCTAGCCTCGTCGGACCTCATCGGATTAAACATACGCTGCGATAACCGCCGCGATCTGTTCCGGTGTTAGCTTGCCCATCTGCGTATCCATGATCGCGCCGAGTTGCTCGCTTGAAAGCTGAGAGATGTCTTCTGTGGACAGCCCAGCGAGACCAGCACTACTGAACGCCGCAATGTCTTCGGTCGAGAAGGTGAGCAACTCATCCATGGACATGGCATCGACCTGAGCAGACGTCAGAGCCGCAACCTGCGCCGGCGTCAACGCTTCAGCTTGCGCTGTCGTCATAGACGCGATCGTCGCCGTGCTTAGTCCTGAAATTGCATTGGTCCCGAGCGCCATGATTTCATCAGTCGAGAATGTGGCCATATCGTCCACCCCGATCGCCGCCGCCTGGATGGCGGTCAATGCGCCAAGCTGGTCGGTCGACAAGGCAGCAACCTGCCCCGTGCTCATGGCCAGGACCTGATTGTAGCTCATCTTCGAAACCTGGCCGGTTGTAAGAGCTGCAATCTCATCGGTGGAGAGCGACGCGATGACGGAAGTGGAAATGCCCTTGAAAGCGGCCGCGTCGATAAGCTGGAGTTCCTCGATCGAGAACATATCCATATCCTCGACGGCCAGACCTGCAAGGCCAGCTGTGCTCAACGCAGCGATCTGGTCCGTAGACAGGGCATCGATCTGCCCCGCGCTCATCGCGCTCACCTGCGCGCTTGTCAGTCCCGAAACACCGCTGGTGCTCAGTGCTTCAATCTGCGCGGCTGAAAGTGCCGCGATAAAGGCGGCAGGCAATCCTGGAATACCGTCGTGACTGATCGCTGCGAGTTCTGCAGTCGACAGCGATCCCAACTTGTCGGAGCTCAGCCCGGAGATCGCGTCGGAACTCAAAGCAGCGATTTGACCGGTCGACAGCGCATCAATCTGCTCTGCGCTCATGGCAGAGATCTGTGTTCCGGTTAGCCCCTTGGCGGCCGTCGCGCTGAAGGCCGCAACCTGATCGGCCGAGAGTGCCGCAATATCGTCAGTTCCGAGTGAACCAACTTGACGAGAGCTGAGAGCGGCGATCTGCGCCGTCGTCAGCGCTTCCAGTTGTTCAATGCCCAATGCAGCGAGCTGCGCCGTGGAAAGGCCCGATATGCCAGCCGTGCCGATGACTGATATCTGATCGGGCGTAAGCGCCGCCAGGGTCGCGGTCGACAAGCCGAGAATGCCTTCTGCACTAATCGCAGCGATATCGGCAGTGGAGAACACTTCGAGATCGTCGGCGCCGAGCGCAGCAATCTGACTCGATGTCAGGGCCGCAACCTGCGTGGAAGTCAGTGCCTCAACCTGATCCGTGCTCATGGCGTTGATCTGGCTCGTCGTCAGGCCGGGCAAGCCCGAAGCGCTCAAGGCAGCGATCTGCGCAGTGGAAAGTCCGGCTATTGTGGCGGTCGAAAGTCCTTTGATCGCACTGGAACTGATCGCGCCCATATCGGCCGTCGAAAACATTTCGAGGTCTTCGAGGCTAAGGGCGGCGACCTGCTCGGAGGTCAGTACACCCACCTGCGATGCCGTCAGCGCGTCCACCTGGTTTGGATCGAGTGCCGCGATATCTGCGGTGGTCAATCCTCTGATCGCGGACGTACTGATCGCGGCGACCTGCGCGGTGGTCAGCGAGGCAATGTCATCGGATCCGAGGGCTGCTATCTGCTTGGAACTGAGTGCTGCGACCTGTGCAGTGGTCAAGGCTTCGATCTGCTCGCCAGTCAAAGCGGCGATTTGGTCGGTCGAAAGACCGGAGATGCCAGCCGTGCTCAACGCCTCGATCTGGTCCGGCCACAGAGCCGCTATCACGGCCGGCGAAAGACCGGCGACGGCGCTTGAGCCAATTGCAGCAAGCTCGGAGGTCGAGAACATTTCCAGATCCGAAATGTCGAGGACAGCGATCTGCGCGGATGTCAAAGCGCCAATCTGGTCAGCGGTCAGCGCTTCCATCTGACTGTCGGTCAGACTGGAAATGTCGGTTGGCGCAAGTCCCTTGATGCCGGCTGTACTCAGCGCCGCGATCTGCCCGGTTGTCATCGCCGCGATATCGTCGATGTCGAGTGCCGCGACCTGTCGTGAGGTCATGGCGTTGATCTGCTGTGTCGACATCGCAGCAATCTGCGCCGTGCTTAAAGCAATGACCTGTTCGGTGGACAGACCAGCGACTCCCGCCGTACTCAAAGCCTGCATTTGCTCGGAGGAAAGCGAGGCCATAACGCTTGTCGACAGACCCGAAATGATATCGCCACTGATCGCTGCGATATCGGCGGTCGAGAAGACTGCAATATCGTCGCTTGTGAGAACAGAGACCTGCCGTGAGCTCAACGCCGCGACCTGCGTGGAAGACAAGGCTTCCAGCTGTGCCGTGCTCAGCGCATTCATCTGATCTGTCGTTAGGCCAGGAATACCCGCAGTTCCCAGAGCCGCGATTTGGGCCGTCGTCAGTGAAGCGACATCATCCGTCCCGAGTGAAGCAACCTGCCGTGAGCCCAGCACATGGACCTGCTCTGTCGTCAAAGCCTGGATCTGACTTGCGCTAAGCGCGGCGACCTGTTTCGTCGTCAGGCCTGCGACACTTTCTGTGGGCAGGGTTTCGATCTGGGCCGTAGAGAGACCCGCAATCACCGCAGTTGATAGGCCGGCAATGGCTTCGCCCTGGATCGCTGCGACCTGATCGATCGACAAAGCGGCTATGTCGTCGCTACCGAGTGCTGCGACCTGGCGCGAGTTCAGTGCCGTTATCTGCTCCGTGGTCAGCGCTGCGACCTGTGCGGTGCCAAGCGCTGCGACCTGTGTCGTGGAGAGACCAGAGATTCCAAGCGTGCTTAAGGCAGATATCTGTGAGGCCGACAGTCCAGCAATGATTGTCGGCGAAAGGCCGGCAATAGCATTGGAGCCAATGGCGGCAAGATCAGCATTGGAGAAGGTGTTCAAGTCCGCCAGATCAAGCGCTGCAATCTGACTTGAACTCAACGAGCCCACCTGTGTCGCCGTCAGCGCTTCCACCTGCTCCGAAGAAAGGCTGGCAATATCCGACGTGGTGAACCCATCCAGTCCGGCGGTGCTTAGAGACGCAATCTGCGCTGTTGTCAGCGCCGCAATATCGTCCGTGCCAAACGCGCCAACCTGCCGCGAGCTCAGCATGCTGACCTGGAGCGTGGACAGATTGGAAATCTGCGTTGTGCTGAACGCATTCACCTGCTCTGTCGAAAGGCCGGAAATGCCGGAATTGCTCAGCGCCGCGATCTGCGTCGGGGTCAGTGAAGCAATGACCGCTGTGGATAGGCTGGAAATGACGCCAGAGCCAATCGCCGCAATGTCCGCCGTTGAAAAGACAGCGATATCGTCAGTACCAAGTGTGGCAAGCTGCCTGGAGCTCAAGGCGGCAACCTGAGTGGCGGAAAGTGCCTCAACCTGCGCGGTGTTCAGGGCGTTGACCTGGCTTGTCGACAAGCCGGCAATGCCAGCCGTTCCCAAAGCCGCGATCTGGCTGGTGGAGAGGCCGACAATGTCGTCTGTTCCAAAGGCCCCAATCTGCTGGGAGCTGAGAGTAGTGATCTGGCGTGTCGTCAATGCTGCGATCTGATCGGTGCTCAACGCAGCGATCTGCCGCGTCGTCAGGCCCGAGATGCCCGCTGTGGAAAGAGCGGCAATCTGAAGCGTGGTGAGCGCTGCAACGGCCTCTGTGGTGAGACCCTTGATCGTGTCAGAACCGAGCGCTGCAACGTCCTTCGTCGAGAAAGTGACAATATCCTCGGGCTCAAGAACGCTGACCTGCTCTGAATCGAGCGCACCCACCTGCTTTTCTGTCAGCGCCTCGATCTGGGCGGTACTCAGCGCATTGATCTGCAGCGTGCTCAACTGCGTTATATCGGTAATGCTCAAGGCCACGATTTGGTCGGTGGTCAGCGCGGAGATGAGGCCGGTGGTCAACCCCGCCATCGCGCTTGAACTGATGGCGGCAATATCCTTGGTTGAGAAGGTCGCAATGTCGTCGGTGCCGAGCGCGGCAATCTGGGCTGACGAAAGTGCGGCAACCTGGGCAGGATTCAATGCTTCGAGCTGTGCCGTGGTCAGGCTGGCGATATCGGAGGTGCTGAACCCTGCAATACCCTCAGCGCTCAAGGCGGCAATCTGTTTGGTCGTCAAGACTGCAAGGTCACTGCTTTCCAATGCGCTGACCTGCTGCGAGGTCAAGGCCGCCATCTGTTTCGTCGACAAGGCAGAAACCTGATCGGTGCTGAGCGCAATGATCTGCTCGCTGGTCAGGCCGGAAACTGCGGCGGTACCAAGCGCTTCCAGCTGCGCAGTGGAAAGCGATGCGATGACCTCAGTCGACAGACCGGTCACGGCAGCGCCGGTAAGAGCAGCGATATCCTTCGTTGAAAAGGTTGCGATGTCATCCGTGCCAAATGCCGCCACCTGCTGGGAATTCAGCGCTGCGACCTGGCTCGACGTCAGAGCTTCCGCCTGTGCCGTGCTGAGGATTTCGATCTGCTCCTGTGTCAGCCCTTTGATCGCGCCACCATTGATGGCGGAAATCTGGTCTGCAGACATGGCAGCAATATTGTCTTCGCTCAGGGCGGCTATCTGGTTTGATCGAAGGGCAGCCACCTGTTTGGTGGAAAGCGCGGCGACTTGGGCGGTCGTGAAAGCCTCTATCGCGACATCGGTCAATCCGCCGACGCTGGCTGCGCTGAGCGCTGCAATCTGGTCTGAAGACAGTCCGGCAACATCATCCCCGCTCAACGCAGCGGCCTGGGCCGCGCTGAGCGCAGAAAGCTGCGAAGTTGAAAATGCCTTGATCTGGTCCGCGTTCAGCGTCTCGATCTGCGCTGCCGTCAGCCGCCCGACAGAAGCGCTGCTGAGCGCAGAAAGCTGTGTTGACGTCAACGCCAGCAAAACGTCATCAGACAATCCCGAAACGGCAGCCGCCGTCAAAGCGGCCATATCGGCAGTGGAGAATGTCGCGATATCCTCGACGTCAAGCGCCGACAATTGCGTCGATGTCATCACCGAAATTTGCTTGGTGGTGAAGGCATCGACCTGAGCCGTACTTAGCGCTTCAATCTGGGTGGCGGTTAATCTGTTGACCGAACTCGTCGTCAGCGCAGCGATCTGTGCGGAACTCAGCGCCTCGATCGCCTCCTCGGACAAACCGGGAATAGACAACCAGCTAAGCGCCGCAATATCCGCGGTGGAGAATGTTGCAATGTCATCGGCGCCGAGCGCTGCAAGTTGCGTTGTTATCAGCGCACCGATCTGAGCCGATGTCAAAGCATCAATCTGTCCCGTGCTGAAGGCTTCGATCTGGTCTGCAGTCAGTCGTGACAACGCGTATGTTCCCAGACTTGCAACCTGTGCTGTCGACAATGCCTCCAGAAACTCGACAGGCAGACCGGAGACGATCTTGCCATTGATCGCAGCGATATCGCCGGACGAAAAAGTCGCGATATCATCTGCACCGAACGCGGCCAACTGCGAAGAGGCCAGTGCGCTCACCTGCAATGTGGTCAGCGCCTCTGCCTGGGTCGTGCTTAAGGTTTCGATTTGCTCGGACGTCAGCCCGGTGATTCCGGATGCACTGATGGCTGCCATCTGTGCAGGCGACAGAGCAGCAACGGCGTCGGTGCTGAGGGAGGCAATCTGCTGCCACTTCAAGGAGGCAATTTGAGCGGTCGTAAACGACGTGACTTGTGATGTGGAGAGCGCCCCGAGTTGGTCGCTGGACAAGCGATTGACTGAGGTCGTTGCAAGAGCTGCTAGCTGGACAGTAGACAGCGCCGCCATCAGATCGGTGGTCAGCCCGCTAACACCTGACCCGCTGATCGCCGCGATGTCGGAGGTGGAGAAAGTGGCAATGTCATCCACACCGAATGCCGAAACCTGCAGCGAGCTGAAAACCGCAACCTGTTTTGATGTCAACGCCTCGGCTTGAGCTGTGCTGAAAGCGACGATCTGGTCGCTCGAAAGACGGGAAACAGCGCTCGTGCTCAACGCAGCCACCTGGCCCGTTGTCAGGGCTGCGATTTGATCCGTCGTAAGAACGGCCGCCTGGGTTCCACCGATCGCGGCGATTTGCGCAGTCGTCAATGCGGCTGTCTGCTCGGGGCTTAAAGTGGCGAGCAACCCGCCACTCAAGCGGGCGATAGCTGCAGGGCTCAAGGCGGAAACCTGTTCCGTCGACAGAGCCGCGATATGCTCGGTGGACAGGCCTGTTGCTGCGGCCGATGTCAAAGCGGCCATATCCGCTGCCGAGAAAGTGGCCAAATCGTCCGCTCCCAGGTACCAGACCTGGGTCTTCACGATATTTCCGATCTGGACAGACGTCAGCGCTTCGACCTGACTGGTGCTCAAGGCAATGATCTGATCTGACGTGAGGCTGCGAATGGCAGTGGAATTCAGCGCTGCGACTTGAGCGGTCGTGAGAGCGGCAATCGCGTCTGTCGTCAAACCGGACAGACCGCTCTGCCCGATCGCAGATATATCGGCCAGCGAAAGCGAGGCAATATCATCCGCGCCGAAGGCAGACATTTGGGTCGCATTCAGCACCTTGATCTGGGCTGTGCTGAGAGCTGCGATCTGCCCGGTGCTCAAAGCCGTAATCTGCTCCGTGCTCAGATAGCGCAGCGATGTGGCACTGAGCGCGGTGATCTGGTCTGAAGAAAGCACAGACACGGCTGCGGTGCTAAGACCGCCAACCTGGGACGGTGTAAGTGCGGCCATCTGACTACCAGAGAGCGCAGCAAGCTGCGCACTTCCAAGCGAATTGAGCTGCTCAACACTCAGGCGCGCGACTGCCTCACGGCTGATTGCGGCAATTTGCTCGGTAGACAATGACGACAGAACATCAGTCGACAGCCCGCCGACAGAGCGCGCCGAAATTGCCGTAATGTCCTCAACAGAAAAGACCGAAAGATCATCGGAACCAAGAGCAGCCAGCTGGGATGTCGAAAGCGCTGAAACCTGACGCGACGTAAGCGCCTCGGTTTGCGCCGTATTCAAGGCTTCGATCTGATCGACAGTCAGCCGACTGATGGACGTTGTCGCCACCGCCGCGATCTGATCGGTGGACATCACAGCGATATTGACCGCGCCCAGCGCTTCAATCTGCGTGGCATTGAGAGCGGAAATCTGCTGCGTCGACAGCGCTGCCACCTGATCCGTGCTCAACACTGCTATCTGAGCTGCTGTCAGACGTGCAGTTGCCGCCGAATTCAACGATGTCAACTGGCTGGTGCGCAACGCAGCAACGCTTTCGGTCGTAAGCCCGATAATGGCGCTGGAATTGATGGAGCCAAATTCGGCATCGGTAAAGGTCGCTATGTCATCCGAACCGAAGGCCGACAACTGGGCCGCACTGAGGACTGCAATCTGCGCCGCCGTCAGCGCCTCCACCTGCGCGGTGCTCAACGCAATGAGCTGCTCGCTCGACAATCCCTTGACGACGTTGACGCTCAGCGCAGCGATCTGATCGGTCGTCATATCGGCGATATTGTCAGCCGAAATCCCGGCGATGGACGACTGGTTGATTGCAGCGACATCCGCAGTCGAGAAGGTAAGGAGATCATCAGCGCCGAAAGCACTCAGTTGCTGAGATGTCAGCGTGGCGATCTGGCTGGATGTCAGCGCCTCAACCTGACCCGTGCTCAGCGCCGTGATCTGCGCTGTGGACAAATAGCGGATTGTGGTTGGACTGATGGCCGAAACCTGTGAAGCGGACAAAGCCGCGATATCATCCGTGCCCAGAACCGAAATCTGCGACGCCGTCAAGGCAGCAATCTGCGAGGTATTCAGGCCAGCGATCTGAGCCGAGGTCAAGGCAGAGACCTGCGCCGTCGACAATCGTGCGACAGCACCGGTGCTCAAGGCGGAAACCTGCGCTGTAGAGAGTGCAGCCATGACCTCAGTGGATAAGCCCGCGACTGCATAGGCGTTGATCGCGGCCATATCAGCGGTTGAGAAGGTCATCAAATCATCAGGACCCAACGCAGCCAGTTGAGCGCTGTTGAGACTTGAAACCTGAGATGACGTAAGGGCTTCAGCCTGAACCGTCGTGAAATTGCCGATCTGCGTCGTCGAGAACGAGGCGATCTGCGAGGAGCTGAAACTTTCGATATCCTGGCGGTCAAGAACAGCCAATTGAGACAATGTCAAACCGACAACGGCGCTCGGAGAAACCGCCCCCAGCTGCTTGGACGTCAGCACATCGACATCTTCAGTATCCAGCACCGAAATCTGCGCGGACGACAAGACATTGATCTGCTGCGTTGAAAGCGAACTCACATCCTCTGTTGACCACGCTGCCACCGCCGCTGTTGACAGTGATCTGATCTGACTCGTGGTCATGGAAGAAATGGTCGAAGTCATGGAGAAAAGCCTTCAATGCTACCATTAAAAATCACAATATCCGTGAGCGACAACGGCTTATGCGCGAACAAATGGGCATGAAAACGCACCCAGCCGCACAGGCCATCGCCCAGCGAACTGATTTTTATGAGAACTGGCTTGCCTGAAGCTGTAGGAGCGCGATCAAACTATATCGGAGCGTGCACAAAGGCCGGCATGGGCGCCACTGAAGAAAGATACACACGCGCAGTATCCAGGGCCTCGCGGATCGTCACATCCATGTCGAGATAGCGATAGGTACCAAGTCGACCGACAAAGGTCACACCGGTTTGCTTTTCAGCCAGATCAACATATCGGCGAAGCTGTTCTTTTTCCTTTACCAGCCGGATCGGATAATAGGGCGTATCGTCAGAGCCGCAAGCGCGCGAGAACTCTCTGTAGCAAACAGAGGCCTCATGCTGCTCCCAGGTAGAGAAATGCTTGTGCTCTGTCACGCGCGTGTAAGGCACCGATAGGTCGCCATAGTTCATGACCGCGCAGCCCTGATAATCGCCTTGATAGACAAAGCGCTCGAAATCGAGAGTACGATACCCGAGACGCCCCTCTTCATAATCGAAATAGCCATCGAGCGGCCCGGAATAGAAGACATGCGCATAGTCCTGGGCAAGGCTTCGCTCGAACCGCGTCTCAAGATGGACTGTGATATTGGCATGATCCAGAATGCGTTCGACCATGTCTGTATAGCCATGTTCGGGCATGCCCTGATATTTATGGAAAAAGTAGTTGTCATCATAATTGAAGCGCACGGGCAATCGCTTGAGGATTGATGCCGGCAACTCGCTGGGCGCACAGCCCCATTGTTTCTGGGTGTAACCCTCGAAAAACGCCCCATACAACTCGCGCCCGACAAAACGAAGAGCCTGCTGCTCCAGAGTCTCAGGCACTTCGATGGTTTTATCCGCAAGCGTTTCGATGAAGTCACGCGCTTCGTCGGGTCGCAACGTCTTCCCAAAGAACTGGTTGATTGTATGCAGGTTGACCGGCAGCGAGTAGACTTGACCCTTGGCTGTTGTCTTCACGCGGCTCTTGAAGGCCATGAACTTCTGGTAGCGGTTGACATAGTCCCAGACGTCGCTGTCATCTGTATGAAAGATGTGTGGGCCAAAGACATGAACCAACACGCCGGTTTCGGCATCGCGCTCCGTGTGACAATTTCCAGCGACATGCGTGCGGCTTTCAAAGATCTCCACCCGATGACCAGCCTCTGCAAGCTCTCGCCCGATGACCGCGCCCGAAAGCCCGGCCCCAACGATTGCAACAGGTTGATTGCCGCGTTCAATGATCACAGCGATAAAGCCTCCGCTTCCGTCCAGAAGCGGTTGTCCGGCACGATCGGCGCATAGTCGTTCCAGGCCTTCAGCTTTTCACGATAACGGGCGCGGTAGCGATCCTCATCCACAAACGCTGCATTTCCGTCCGCCAGTTCTGCACCGATTTCATAATAGAGCTCGAGATTGCGCAGATCCGGAACCGGCGTCTCACCGCGCTCGCATTCGCCCTGCATCTGCCAGTAGAGTTCCTCCAGACGACGCGCCAGGCCCGGAATATCGCGAAGGGCGCTTGTCGCGCGACGAGACTTCAGCGCTTCTCTGACGGCTTCAAGTGACTGACGGTCCTTCGCAAAACCGATCGCACGTTCGACATAGTGTTCAGGACCCGTACAAATCAGTTCCGGAACACCGGCTGCAGCAACGATGCTGTGGCAGAAACGGGATGCAAAGCTCTTGCCCGGAAAAGTGAGGACGGGAAGTCCGACGGTAAGCGCGTCTCCCGCTGTGGAATGTGCGCCGTAGGGAAATGTATCCAGAAAAAGATCAGCAACAGCAATACGTGCGAGATGTTTGGCATTCGGTGCCTTTGCGGCGAAGATCAGGCGACCTTCCGCAACGCCTGCCTGGGCGGCAATCTCCCGCAAGCGCTTGTCCACGGTCTCTCCGCCGGTCAGTATCCACAACACACTGCCAGGCGTGGCATTCAAAATGGTCATCCATTGCGAGAAGGTGCTTTCGGTTATCTTCTGCATGCCGTTGAAACAGGCGAACACAAATGCATCTTCCGGCAGCCCCGCCTCCTTCCGCGAAGGCGCATCCGCAATCTCACGCTTACGGTCAATGGGCTGATTGCATGCGATCCGCAACACCTTCTCCGAATAGTAGATCTCGTGCTCCGCAGGAATGATGTGCTCGTCTGCAATCATATACTGATGAAACGGACTGCCCATGGAACCGGGATAGCCGCAGAAATTGACGATCACCGGCGCCGGACGATAAGCGAATATCTTGGTGCGGGCATGCTTGGTATAACCGTTCACGTCCACGAGAACGTCGATATCATCCTCCGCAATCTGGCGGGCTGCGGCCTCGTCAGAGAGCGAACCAATGTCGCGCCAGCAGTCCACGACCGCCTTCATCCGCGTTTGCGTCACGTCGTTGGCAACGGGATCGCCGCAATAATAGGCGTAAACCTCCACGCTCTCCTTGTCGTGCAATTCAAGCACTTCACGAAGCGCAAAACCGACTGCGTGATCGCGCAAATCCGATGACAGGTAACCCACGCGCAGACGCTCACCTGTGCCGGTTTTGAGTTTGGGCGTTTTATTCACAAACGCACTCGTATCAGGGCGACCGACAAAGGACTGGTTGTATTTATAGGCTCGCGCCAACTGGAACATCGGATCATCGGAATAGCAGGCCAGTGCAAGAGGTGACATGGCATCGAGCAATTGCCGCGTCGTTACATGGGTCGAAGATACCAGGATCGGCCACTTGCATTGCCGTTGCCGCAGAGCACTCCAGTGCTGCCCCGCTTCCGTCTTGTCCGGACGCAGTTCAATCGCCTGCCAGAGCGCGTTCTCCGCGTCTTCCATCAGCCCGGCATTTTCCATCACACGGCCGATATGCTGCAAGGTCATCAGCCGGTGCAGCACACGATCTGCAGTGCTGTCCTTCGTCAACTCCACATAGCTCTGCCATTGCTGGATCGCCTGCATCAATAATCCGCTGTCTTCCAAGGCGCGCCCGAGATTGATGTGCGCCTGGCCGAACTGAGGATCCAGTTTCAGGCATGCGCGGAGCGCGTGAATGGCACCAGGGATATCGCCCGACTGCCGCAGAGCAACCGAGTAGTTGAAGCAAACCAGATGCAGGAATGGATGCGTATCGTTGTAGGCAATCCACGCCTTGTAGATCTCAATCGCTTCACCGCCTTGACCGGCAAGCCCGCGTGTCTCCGCATACTGAAACAGATCCGTGACAGACAGTCGCTGCGAACGGGCAAGGTCCAGCATCGTAACGAATGCTGCGGCTGCAGGAGCTGTGGGAACGGTATTGGAAGCCATTTCAATCTCGAAAACAAGCGGCAGACCGGCCGGGGTTACATTCAAATGCAAACGGAATTGGGAACTTAGGCCGACCGATGCAAACCCGACATGCTGCAATCAGCGGAAGGCCTATTCGTCCACAGAGAATTTCAAGAATTTCGCGCCTGCTCCAAGGTAAGTTGCGCCAGGAGAACGCGAAATGAGGATCGATCACAATAATTTGCTACATAAGCCCGCGCTTGTATTGCAACTTGTGGTAAAAATAGTAATCCTTAATGAAATCGGACCTTTTCACGATCTTCAGCACTCCGAAGCTTTGCAAACAGTAACGAGGCGATCAGACCAGTGGCGAAGAAAGCGACAGAGAAGACGACGATAAGAAAGCCATCGTCCGGCGCCAGGAACAGGGCGGATACCTTCAAGGATGACGCCGACCGGAAGCAGAAGGATGGTCAGACAACACACGTCAAAGACGGTCTGTACTGGGTCGGCATTGGTGCGTCGGCAGGTGGACTGGAAGCTCTGCGTGAAGTGTTAAAGACGCTTCCCCGGTCTGCACCCAACATCACATACATCATCGCCCAGCATCTCTCGCCAAAGCACCAGAGCATGCTTGTGCAATTGTTGGGCCGAGAGACGTCGATGCCGGTTGAAGAGGTCCGAGATGGCCTGACGCCTGAACCAGGGGTCATCTATATCACGCCGCCCAATAGCGACGTCTATGTTCACGAAGGCGAATTGCATCTCAGCCGCCCGCCCTACGAGCTCTCGCCAAAGCCATCCATCGATTATTTCTTCGCAACGCTCGCCCGGGAAATCGGCGATCATGCCATCGGCGTCATCTTGTCCGGCACCGGATCGGACGGCTCCCACGGGGTGCGCGCAATCAAGGCTGAAGCCGGCCTGACGATTGCCCAGGACCCGGAAGAAGCCAAATATGACGGCATGCCGGCCAATTCGATCGCCGCCGGCTCCATCGATCTCGTGCTTCCGGCCGCGCGTATCGGTCAGCAGATTCTGTCGATCATCCGTACGCCCAGCAATCTCAAACTGCTGCAGGAAGAAGAAGTCAGCCGATCCACCATGCACGAACTGCTCCATCTGCTGAAGGAGAGTTCAGGCGTGGACTTTCGCGACTACAAGTCCGGAACCCTTTACCGCCGGATCAACAGGCGAATGACCGCCTGTTCGTCGGAAGATCTGGACGACTACCTCGCTTACGTGAAGTCCTTCCCCAAAGAGCTCGACCTGTTGTTCAAGGACATCATGATCAGCGTCACCTATTTCTTCCGGGACAAGGAGGCCTTTAAAAGTCTTACCAATGTCATCAAGAAACTGCTGAGCGAAAAGGAGGCCGGAAGCGATCTGCGCGTATGGATCCCGGGCTGCGCGACGGGTGAAGAAGCCTATTCGATTGTCATCATGTTTGCCGAGGCTGTCGGCGGGATAAGACAATTACAGCAGCAATATAACTTCCAGCTTTTTGCAACCGACATCGACACAGATGCCCTGTCACTCGGCAGAAAGGGCGTATATTCCGCCACCACTCTGGAAGGCATGAGCACAGATCTCCGCGACCGCTATTTTCGCCACAAGGACGAGAATTACGAAGTTCTGAAGTCTGTGCGGGACATGGTGATGTTCTCTCGTCACAACGTCTTCAGCGACCCACCGTTCCTGCGCCTCGACTTCATCAGTTGCCGCAATCTGCTGATCTATTTCAACAGCAAGCTTCAGTCGACCGTGATGAACCTCTTTCATTACGCACTAAACCCAAATGGTATCCTCTACCTCGGCAAGTCGGAGGCGTTAGGCACTGGCGCCAACTTGTTTCAGCCCCTCGACAATCGCGCCAAGATCTACCAGCGCAAACTGGTGTCATCCTACGATGCCATCCGCTCGGCAAAAGCATCCTATTCGAATGTATCGAAGAGTGTCACGGCGACCCCTCCACCGGCTCAGAGGAAAACCAATCACGACTTTCCCGATGCGGTCGTCTCGGCTCTCTCTCCGGACAGCCTGCTGATCGATGAGAACATGAACATCCTGCGTATTTACGGAGATGTTCAGCCCTATATCCAGCTGTCACCTGGCGAAGCCAGCACCAATCTGGTGTCAATTGCCCGACGCGAATTCCGTCAGGAATTGCGAGCGCTGGTCTACAAGGTCCAGCGAGAGAACTTGCAAAAATCAGTTCTGCCCAAAAAGCTGATGATCAACAATGTCCCCCATCGGGTCGACATTCACATCCGCCCACTTCCCTTAAAGCAGTCCAGCGAAAAACTTCTGCTGGTCTCCTTCGACCGCCGCGAGCAATTGCTCGCGACTCCGGAAGATGGCGATTCTCGCGGAAGGGCCACAGATCCCATGCTCGCGGAACTGGAGCAGGAACTGGCAGCGACTAAGGAGCATCTGCAGACGGTCGTAGAGGAACTGGAAACGTCCAACGAGGAACTTCAGTCCACCAACGAGGAAATGCAGTCGACCAACGAAGAGCTGCAGTCCGCCAATGAAGAGCTAGAGACTGCCAATGAAGAACTCCAGTCGACCAACGAGGAATTGCTGACCGTCAACGAGGAACTTCAGATCAAGACCGCGGAATTTGCGATCTCCAATGAGAACCTGGAAAACATCAAGGAAAGCATCAACATCCCGATTGTGGTCGTCGACAAGTCGTTGCGATTGACGCGCTATAACAATAGTGCGCGTGAGATCTTCCTTATCACCCACAACTCAATCGGCGAACCGATCACCGGCATCGCGACGAAAATCGACATACCGCAACTACGCAGTAACATTGTGGAGGTCGTTGACACAGGAAAGCTTCGCGCGCGGCAGCTCAAATGTGACGGAACCTACTATATGGAGCGAATTCAGCCATATCTTGATAGCGACGGTAAGGTGAACGGGGCCGTTCTCACTTACGTCAACAACGCCCAGGAGCAGCAGGCCCTGGATGAATTGCGCAACAGTCAGGAACGTTATCAGCTTGCGACCGAAGGGTCGCAGGCAGGTATGTGGGACTGGGATATCAAAAGCGGCCGGATGCATTGGTCTGATCTTTTGCTATCCATGCTTCGTATAAGGGACCCGAATTTTTCGCCCTCGATGGACGAATTGAAGCGGAGGATCCACGAAGACGAGCGCCGCGACATTATGGATATCTTGCAGGCACATCTCGATCGAGGATTCGAGTTTGACGTGGAGTTCCGTCTTCGTCGTGAAGATGGAACCTATTTCTGGGCCAACGCCAGTGGGCAGGCCATGTGGAGCGAGCGCAAAGAGCCGCAGCGCATGACCGGCTTCATCTATGATGTGACGGAGCGTCGGCTTGCACTTGAACATCTAAGCCGGACCAACGAGTCACTTGAGCGTTTTGCTTATGTCTGCTCGCACGACCTGAAGGAGCCAGCGCGGTCAATCGAGAACTTTGCCTCGCTGCTGCTTCAGGATCACGCAACTGGGCTGGATGACAGCGGACGGCAATACCTGAAATACATTCACGAATGCTCCACCCAGATGCAAAAGATGATCAAGGGAATCTTGAATTATTCTCAGCTCGAAAACCAGAATCTGGCTCTGGAGGATATAGACCTGAATGAGGAGATCGAAAAAGTTCTCGACAACCTCAAACACAGCCTGGACAATTCCGAGGCGACAGTGACCCACGATATCCTGCCCTGGATCCGCGCGGACCGCATGCAGATATTCCAGCTTTTCCAGAATCTCATCGGCAACGCCCTGAAGTTCTGCCGAGGTCGAAGGCCACGGGTTCATGTATCCGTACAGCGCCTGGAGCATGGATATCAGTTTGCCATCAAGGACAATGGCATCGGTTTGAAGCAGGAGCATTCTCAAAAAATATTCAACGTTTTCCAGCGCTTGAACAAAACAGAGGAATTTCCCGGAACTGGACTTGGACTGAGCATCTGCCAGAAAGTCGTTGAACGACATGAAGGCAAGATCTGGGTTGAGTCCGAATTCGGTGAAGGATCGACATTCTTTTTCGAACTCCCGAGTCAACCAGGGAAGGGCATTACCCATGTCAAACAAACCGTCACTAGCTAGCGTGCTGCTGGTCGACGATTCGCATTACGACGTGGTTCTGACCAAGGTGTTGTTGGAACGCGACAAGGTCATGATGAACCTGATTTCGGTCGGCGATGGGCGCGAAGCGATGTCATATATCGAACAGGAACCGCCTTTCGAAGATGCCCCCCTGCCCGATCTCATGCTGCTGGACTTGAACATGCCGGATATCAATGGCTTCGAAGTGCTCAAACTGATGGCATACAAGGACCTGCTGAAGCAGATACCGGTGATCATCTGCAGCGGCTCAGATAGCGATCAGGATATGAACACATCGCTATCGTTCGGGGCAGCCGACTACCTGGTTAAACCGCTCGATTACGAAAAACTTGCCCCGGTAATCGCGCGACTGCCCGGACTGTCCCTAAGCGACGCCGAAGGGCAACATTTCATTTACAAGGCATGAGGTCGTGATCAAGGAGGACCACTGGTGACAAACATATTGATGATCGATGACAGTGAGTCCGATCTGGCACTCTTCTCGGAACTTATTGAACAAGCCGATCCCAACTACAGCGTCTATACCGCCAGAAATGCAAAGGAAGGCCTGGATCTGTTTCAGGAACACCACATCGATTGTGCGCTGATCGATTTCTATATGCCGGAAGTCAATGGACTGCGCGTTCTGGATAGGTTGCAGGAAATGGCCTTGGGACGCGTGCTTCCACTGATCATCTTCACCGGTTCCGGCGGCCAGAAGATTCAGGCAGAAGCCGCCCGCCGCGGGGCCATGGACTATATCGTCAAGGATCCCGGATCGAACACGTCCGAGCAACTGGATGCGGCCATCCGAAAGGTCATAGCTTGGGCAGAAGCGCTAAACAACAACAAGGTAAGGGTGAACTGAGGCAGGACATTGATCGGTGCTCTTCGCAGTTCAGGACAGATGGCACACCGGTCTCCTCCACAAAGCGCACGCAAGAATGTCTTGGACACTCGAATTCGGCGAACAGGAACGCCGGAAGAATGCTCAGATGACCTCTAGATGCCGAGAGGCTCGCGAAAGGCGACCCCCTATGGAAGAGCAAGCGCCGATATTCGACAAGAGTGCGATGTTTACGGCACTGGTCGAAAGCAATGACACCGCTGTGTTGTGCAAATCTTTGGACGGCCGGATCGTCGCTTGGAACCGAGGTGCTGAGAAGCTGTTCGGCTATGCGTCAGAAGACGCGGTCGGCAAGAATATAAGAATGATCGTGCCGTCTGACCTTTATCCACAGGAGGACGATATTCTTGCCCGTGTCGCCAATGGTGAGAGCGTCGAGATTTCCAAGACAACACGCCTGCGCAGCGACGGGCGATCGGTGGACGTGGCCCTGTCGATATCGCCCATCCGCGACGCACAAGGCAAGATCATCGGTGCCACCAAGATCGCACGGGACCTGGCTGTTCTTAGGCGAGCGGAAAGACGGTTCGAGCAGATCGTCGACAGCGCGCCTTACGCTATCGTCATGACAGGTCGTGACGGTAAAATTGCCCTCACCAACCGGCAGACAGAGCTTGTTTTCGGTTACAGCGGCGACGAACTTCTCGGGGCACAGGTTGAAATGCTCATACCTGAAGAGCTTCGAGATCGTCACGCTGAGTTACGATCCGCATTTTTCACCGTACCTTCGGAACGCGCAATGGGCTTCGGACGCGACCTCAATGCACGACGTAAGAATGGAACGCTCTTCCCCGTCGAAGTTGGTTTGACACCGGTGGAAACCGAAGACGGTTTAATGACCGTAGTGACGATCGTGGACATTTCGATCCGCAAGGAGGCCGAACGACAGACAAAGCGCTTTAGTGAGATGCTGGAGGAACAGGTTCGCATTCGCACGGAAGAGCTCAATACTGCCAATTATGAGCTGGAACAATTCGCCTATGTTGCCTCTCACGATCTAAGGGCCCCCTTGCGGGTAATCGATAACTCCTCGCGTTGGCTGGAAGAGGATCTCGCAGAACATCTGACGGATGACATGCGCGACAGCATGCGATTGATGCGCAGCCGCATTGATCGGATGGACAAATTCCTCGACGATCTGCTGGAATACTCCCGTATCGTCTCCCGAAAAAACATCACCAACGAAGTCGTGACAGGAAAAGAACTGATCGATGATGTACTGTCGATGGCAGCACCACCGGCCGGCTTCACCGTAAAGGCGACTGCAACGCTGGAAAAGATTGAGCTGAACAGGATGCCACTGCAGCAGATCTTTCTCAATCTTGTCGGCAATGCTCTCAAGCATCACGATCGCAATTCCGGGAAAATTACAATCGACGTGGAGGAAAGCGACGGCAGACTTCTCTTCACAGTGGAAGACGATGGCCCCGGAATACCGGAGAAGTTCGCCTCGCAAATATTCGACATGTTCTACACACTGCGTCCACGCGATCAGATAGAGGGCAGCGGCATGGGATTGGCCATTGTTCGCAAACACATAAAGCAGGCAGGAGGGGACATATGGCTGGAGCAACAGACGGGAAGAGGTGCCCGCTTCAAATTCACCTGGCCGCTCAACCAATCGGCAAGGGAGCACGAAGATGGCATTGAACACTAAGCCGCTGAGTTTATTCCTTGTCGAAGACGACGACGGAGACGCAAAGGCAGTCACGCGTGCCTTTTCAAAGGCAAAGATTGCCAATCCAATCATCAGAGCCTTTGACGGCGTGGACGCACTTGAAATTCTCAGAGGTGAAAACGGCAAGACGAAACTGACCCAACCACATCTGTTGCTTGTCGATATCAACATGCCTCGCATGAACGGCATCGAACTGATTGAGGCAATGAGGGCCGATGCGGCGCTTCACCGGTCAACAATCTTTGTGCTGACCACCTCCAAAAGAGATGAGGACCGAATGGCTGCCTACGATCTCAACGTCGCCGGATATATTCTCAAACAGCGCGCAGGCGAGGACTTCCTGCAACTGGTGAATATGATGGAGCACTACTGGCGCATAGTGGAATTGCCATGATGATGGATAGCCGCAACCAGCGAGATCCCTATCGCATCCTGCTCGTCGACGATGACGATGGAGATCGCAAGAACATTCAGCGCGTACTGACGCGATCCGGGTTGAATGCCACCTTTCTGGAAACGTCGACCTTGAACGATGCATTCGCAGCATGTCAGGAACTGCGCTTCGACTGCACCATCATCGATTATCAGATGCCGGCTGGCGACGGACTTGCGGGCATCCCGACGCTTAGAGAAAAATGGCCGCACATGGCCATCATTATGTTGACTGGCCAAGGCGATGAGAATGTTGCCGCCACGGCGATCAAACAAGGTGCAACGGATTATCTGGTCAAAGGGAACGAGCAGTCTCTGCGCCAAATCGTGGAGAGCGCCATCACCAGAATGGAATTGCTGCTCAAGATCGATCATCAAAAAGAGGACCTCGAGCTTTTTTCTCACGTGGTCGCCCACGATCTCATGGCCCCGACGAGAGCCATTCAAGGCTTCGGCAACTTCCTGCAAAGAGGACTGCTGGACGGCGACAGAGACAAGATTGCCATCAATTGCGACCGGATGATCAAGGCTGCGCGGAGGCTGGATACACTGATCACGACCCTGCATGCCTATACCGGTGCCAAAGATGCACCGGAGTTTGCCACTGTGTCGATGGAAAACGTGGTGCAAGATGCAATCGAAAATCTCAATAGTGAAATCACGGACGCAAACGCGATCGTAAAACATGACCCCATGCCGGAGGTAAAGGGCAGTCAGGTGCAGCTAGTACAACTGATACAGAACTTGATCGAAAACAGCTTGAAATACGCCACCCGAGATATCCCGCGGATCAACATTCTGGCGACGGATGGAGACGACGTCTGGCGGTTTTCCGTGATCGACAACGGTTCCGGAATGGCAGATGCCGACGCTGAGATGATTTTCGAGCCATTCGTTAGGGCAGATACCTCGACCGACGTTTTCGGCAAGGGACTCGGCCTTGCCATCTGTCGCAAGATCGTCGAACGCCATGGAGGCTGGATTTCTGCCAGCCAACACCCGGAAGGCGGCACGACCTTTTCCTTCACCATTGCCAAAACACTCTGAAGCAGCCCGACCAAATTGCATATTGGCTGGGATGTCTGCGTAAAACTGCGGCCTGATCAGCATATAAATTTGCATCTTGACGGCATTGACCGTTGGGAGATTGCCACGGGCGCACTATGTCTGTTCGGGAACGTCCTGCCGCATTTCATCACACAGTCATTTTCACGAGAGATGACCCGACAATAGAAAACGCGGGTTCATCCATCTGACAAAAGAGGGAAAACATGACAGACAATAACGAATACGTGCCACCGAAGGTATGGACCTGGAACAAGGCCAGCGGCGGCCAGTTTGCCAATATCAACAGGCCGATCGCCGGCCCCACCCATGATAAGGAATTGCCGGTCGGCAAGCATCCCTTGCAGCTCTATTCTCTGGCCACCCCGAACGGCCAGAAGGTCACGATCATGCTGGAAGAGCTTCTGGCTCTCGGCCATACAGGCGCCGAATACGACGCCTGGTTGATCAAGATCGGTGACGGCGACCAGTTCGGCAGTGGCTTCGTTGACGTTAATCCGAACTCGAAAATCCCGGCACTGATGGATCGTTCAGGCGACAAGCCGGTTCGCGTTTTCGAATCCGGCGCCATCTTGATGTATCTCGCAGAAAAATTCGGGGCCTTCCTGCCAACCGATCCGGCCAAACGGGCCGAATGCTTGTCCTGGCTTTTCTGGCAGATGGGCAGCGCGCCTTATCTCGGCGGCGGCTTTGGCCATTTCTACGCCTATGCGCCCTTCAAGATCGAATATGCCATTGATCGATTTGCCATGGAAACCAAGCGACAGCTCGATGTGCTCGATCGGCGTCTGGGCGAAAGCGCCTATCTCGGTGGCGACGACTACACAATCGCCGACATCGCGGTCTTCCCTTGGTATGGCGGACTGGTGAAGGGCTGGCAGTATGGCGCGGCGGAATTCCTGTCGGTGGATGACTACAAGAATATCCACCGCTGGGCCGATACCATCCTTGAACGCCCAGCCGTCGTGCGTGGTCGCATGGTCAACCGTGTCAATGGCGATCCCGCAAGCCAACTACACGAACGGCACGACGCCAGCGACTTCGACACCAAGACGCAGGACAAGGTCGGCAGCAACTGAGCTTCAAAACGATCAAGACAACAGGAAAGGGAGCCGGCAATCGGCTCCCTTTCCAAGTTCTGGAAAGAGTGCTTTTGCTTACCAGCGCAGCAGGCGACGCCCGGACAGATAACCGATGATCGTGACCAGACCGATCGCCAGGACATACCATGTGGCGACAAAAAGCGGGCTGTCATCCGGGCAATGCCAGGCATAAATGGCAGCACCGATCGCACCGGCTGCAAGGCCGGCAGCAGCACCGGCAAGCCCCGGTTTTTCCGGCGCTCCCTGTTTCAACGCCCAGCAGAAGGCGATCAACGGAGCGACGGAAAGCAAGGGGACGAAAACAAGGCAGAATGCCGGGAAGCGGCCAGTGAGGCTTGTCGACCATTGCGGCTCTGGCACGACGAAGAGTTCAACGACAATACCAGCAAACAATACCGCAACGGGAAGCAACAGGGCGGCAACGCGGCCTTTAAGTTCTACGCCCGGCTGCCCGATCTGAAAAACAAGGCGGCAAGAGAGGACGGCCAGAAGCACGGTTACTGCGATCTTCAACATGACCCGAAGAGTCATCAGCGCGTCCATCATCCCCGGGCGAACCCCGATGGTAAGCAGCATGATCGAAGCAGAAGCGGCAACGCCGATCACGCATGCCAATGCCAGAATTTGGCTGAGACGCGGTCCCGCCGGTGCATCCTGCGCCAACAGATCAATCAGGTTGTCGGTTTTCAAACCCTGCACTCCAGTTCTTCGTACCAGCTTGATACTAATGCGTATTCGCTAGCCAATCCCTACCAGCGAAGGACAGCCCTTCCGGCGAAATAGCCCATGGACCCGACAATCGCCGTCGCCAGCGGATACCATGTCAGGACAAACAGCGGACTGTCATCATCGCAATTGGCCGCATAGAACGTCGCGGCCATGCCCGCTGCCAGAAGACCGGCAACAAAACCAGCCTTGCCTGCATTCTCAGCAGCGCCCTGCCGCAATCCGTATAAGAGGCAGACCAGCGGTCCGATAGACAACAGCGGAATAATGAACAGGCAATCACCCGCATTCGTGCCGACCGCACTGCTCATCCAGGCATCCGACGGCAAATTCGAGACTTCGGCAATGGCTCCAACACCAAGTAGCGCCAGTGGCAACAGCAGTATCCAGTAGACCTGCGTCAGCGGCACACCGGGCCTGCCAACTCGCTTGAAAAGCAGCCAGGCCGAAACCACCAAAGCCAACGTCACGACAAACTTGAACAGGAAGCGTCCGGTTTGCATGGCACTGCCGATATCCGCACGAAAACCGATAAAGGCGAAAAACGCCAATGCCGCGATTGAAACACCAATCAAGGCCGTTTGACGAAGGATGGTTCCAAAGGGCAGCCTTGGATGAAGATCCTGGGCGATGAGCTCGATTAGATCGTTCGTCTTCATCTCAGATGCTCCGATAAAGGGCTGAAAGCGCCTTTAGTGCCCGGTGCAATGAAACTCTGACAGCCACCTCGCTCATATTGAGCCGCTCAGCCGTGTCACGCACGCTGGCACCTTCCACAGAAATGGAATGGACAATGGTTCGCTGCGGCTCACGCAGATTGCCGAGAACTTTCTCCACGTCCATCCGGTCAGTCGTGGCAGAACCTTCATCGACACAGAGTGTTGCTTCCACATCCTCGATCGGAATGCTGACATGCCGCCCGCGACGCCTGAGAAAATCAATCAGCTTGTTGCGCGTGATCGCGGCGAGCCACGGACCAAGCTTTCGGTCGGCATCCCAGCTCGTTCGCTTGAGGTGGATCGTTAAAAGCACTTCCTGGACCACATCTTCCGCCTCGCTTGCCGCAACCCCGTACTGCGCACAGCGCCTCAGCGCCATTGAACGCAGATGCGGTGTGATCGCGATCAACAGGTTGCGATAGGCCTGCGCGTCGCCTTCCAGCGAGGCACGCATCATATCCGCCCAGTGTCGTTCGCGGTCCGACTGCATCATTCCATGTGTGGTCATTCGGGTAAAAGGCCGGAATTGTTACAAGGTCTCGAAGTTTTTTTGCCGACGGTGGTCGGGCAGCACAGGGCAATCATGACCATCTTATATCGGTTTGGCTACAGCCAGGACGGCAATGATCGAAAATGCCAAAAGCGTCCAGACTGCTGTGTGACGAAAGAAAAACGAGACCTCGCCCTCTGTTGCAATGGTCCGCTTGAGTGCAGCACCCGATGCCGAATGTAACCCTGACAGAAAGATCACCAATGGCAGCTTGGCGAGAAACCAGGCGGATGTCTCCCAACCGCCCCCGAACACCATGGCAATACCGACAATCCAAACGACAGCCAAGGCCGGCGCGGTGATGTAACCATCCCATTTGAGAACGGTAGCCCCAAAGCTTCTGGTGCCGTCTGCATGTCGTTCTAGTCCGACACCCCTCAACGTAAGCCCAAGCAGAATAAGACCACCGATAAATGTGGCGAGCGCGATAACATGGGCGGCTTTCAGGTAGAGATACATGTCGCCTCGTTAAAGTGGGTAAAGATGCCAGAGCGAAAGGTGGAGAAAAACGCCATCAAGCGGATTCGCACGGATCTGCCCCCAGAGTTGCACCTCAAACTCCGTTCCCCGCTGAACCATCATGACGGCACCTGAAACCGGTCGCAAGGTTGTTTCAAGAGCCGCTACATTGGCGGGCTGCAGAAGCAGGGACTTGCCTTGGTCTATCCGCCTGACGACAAATTCCATCACGCAGGATGGCGTCGCATTCGAAAGATGTCCGCGACCGCGGACCTTGACCAGACTTCCGACAGGAAGGTGAATGGAAAGCTGTTCTGCCGCAATCGGCTGCGCATCAGGAACGGCCGACGGCGCGGGAGCATGCGCACGCTCTGTCGCGTGCTGGTCAACGGACTGCGATGAAGTGCCGATGCGTGTCAAAGCCATACTCTGTTTCCCGACAAATCCCGCAGCCGCACTGCGTCCCTCGGCTCCTATTCGCGCGCGCGCTCTGAAATGTTACAGTCATGCGCCTGCATTTCGGCATTCCCGCTAATTTTGAATCGCCGTCCTGAAAAAACGGCAGCCGCTGTAACGAATGATCGACATGCCCCGTACTGCTGCATATCGGCACTCGACCGATGTCATGACCCCGGCGGCAATTGCCCGGGTCAGCTGAAGGGGAGAATATCATGCAGCGCGACGCCTATGAGTTGACGACCAGCACAGACAAAGCCGAATCTGTGCGGGCATTCGAAGATGCCGTGTATGGCCTCGCGACACACCGACCGAACACCGGTGCGGCATTGCAGGCTACGCTGCGCGCCGATCCCGATCATGTTGCCGCTCATGCTTTGAAGGGTTTTGCCAATCTCGTTCTTGCGCGCTCCGAATTGTCCCCGAACGCCACTGCAGCACTCGCCGATGCCCGCAAGGCATTGGCCAAGCGCAATGGCGGCACCGAAGACGAACGCATTCTCGTTCATGCGCTGGAAGCGGCTGAGGCCGGCTCCTTCGTCCAGGCAATCGACCGTCTTGATGCCGGATTTGCTGACAAGCCAGCAACCTTCCTCCCGTTCAAGCTATCCCATTCCTTGCGATTTATGCTGGGAGACAGCGACGGCATGCTGGCTGCGGGCACGCGTGCAGTTAAACACCTCTCCCCCTCCAATCCCGGCGCCGGTTTCATTTTCGGCTGCCTTGCCTTCTCGCTTGAGGAGAAAGGCCGTTATGACGAAGCGCTATCCGCCGGCTACCGGGCAGTGGATCTGCAGCCGGATGATTCCTGGGGTCTTCATGCCGTCTCCCATGTCTTCGAGATGCGCGGACAAACACAAGATGGCATCGACTGGCTGGAAAGCAGCCGCACGGAATGGACCCGTTGCAACAACTTTTCCTTCCATATGGCCTGGCACCTCGCCCTTCTCCATCTCGAACGCGGCGACCATGATCGAGTACTGCAGATCTACGATGACGAGGTACGCCCGCAACAGACGGACGATTTCCGCGATATGGCCAATGCGGTCTCGCTGCTCTGGCGGCTCAATCAGGTCGGCGTCCATGTTGGCTCGCGCTGGAAGGATCTGGCAGAGATCGCCCGCACGCGCAGCCGTGACACGACATTGATTTTTGCAGCTCTCCACAATCTCACCGCCCTGATCGCCGTTGGCGATCGAGATGGCGCATCCGACTTGGTGGACGCTATTGAAAACAAGGCAAGCGGCACCGGCGATCAATCGCGTGTGGCGGCCGAAATCGGTGTGCCGATGGCGCGTATGCTGGCGGGTCTTGGAACACCGGCAGATCGTCAGGTTCTGGATCGCATGATGATCAACCTGCCTAAAGTTGGCGGCAGCAATGCCCAGCGCGACTTCTTCGTACTTGCACTTGCCCAGGCCATCGGCAGCAACGGCGACAGTGCAGGCGTCTCGCATATCGGCCAGCTACGCCGCCACCTGAAGGTGGAAGATAGACTGTTCAGATCCATTCAGGAAACCGCCGTCATGAGCCTGTCGGCCTGACGCCAACCATTGAGAGAGGGGTAAGCAGATGAATATGATGACGATGGAGAAGTCGCCGGCATTTCCGGCAATCGAGCCCGGCCTGTTCAAGGCCATTTTGGCAGCGGGTCTTTCCGCCGATATTGCATGGGAAATATGGGCAAGGCTCATCACACCGCTCTGGGTCGGCGGGCCTCTTGAACCCGCAGGGCTCGTGCAATCCGTTTTCGGCTTCAACAATCTTCTTTTGGCAGAACTCATTCACGCCATGGTCGGCATTATCTTCTACCCGATCGGCTACCTCTTCATCGCCCGACCATTGCAGCGCCTGATCGTGCCCGGATTGCCATTGCTGTTGACCGGCATTGGTTTCGGCATTGGCCTGTGGGTATTCGCGCTCTATGTCATGGCGCATTTGCTCGCCGGCTTCCCGGCATTTCTGGGCTTCATTCCCCTCACCTGGGCGTCGTTGGTCGGCCATGTCATTTTCGGGGTCGTGGTGGCATTTGTCATTCGCGCCTTTGGCAAGTGATCAACAAGCGGCTACGGTGCCTGCAAATTTTGCAAACACAGGAGGTTCCATGCTTTTGCGCTTGTGTTTGCTTCTCGTGACACTGGCAACCGCATCATCAGCACTCGCCGCCGCGCCCTGCGGCGGCGATGTGCCGTGCCAGGTGAATGGTGGCGACTATCGAATAGAATTGCCAAAGGATGGCGACACGAGAGGCGTCTTCGTCTTCTTTCACGGCTACAAGTCATCGGCGAAAGCGCAGATGAAGCATCGCCAGTTGATCGACATGGCACATGCCCATCACCTCGCATTTGTTGCGATCGATGGTGTGAACGGCAACTGGTCCTTTCCGAATTCGCCCGGCAAAGGTCGCAACGAAACCCGCTTCATCGCAGCCGTCCTTTACGATCTCGATCAAAAATTTGGCTTTACGGCAAACAACACCGTCATTGGCGGCTTCTCGATTGGCGCATCCATGGCCTGGTATACGGCCTGTCAGCAGGGCGAGAGGGTAGCGGGCATGGTGACCTTTTCAGGCGTCTTTTGGGACCCATTGCCAAGTCCGGAAGATTGCGTGGCGAAACTCCCGCCGATGGTCCATTTCCACGGCACAGCCGACCGCACATTTCCTTTGGAAGGGCGCGCAATCGGTCCAAACAACCGCCAGGGCAATACCTATGAGAGCGTCGCAATCTATCGCGAACGGGCTGAGTGCGACATGACCGAGGCTCACAAGACGATGCTAGACGGCATCGAATGTGACGTGGCGCCGTGTCTGCGTGGAAACAGTGCCCTATGCATTCATGGCGGCGGCCATACTGTTCGGGACGACCTTCTGGGCGCAGGACTGACGACGATCGGTTTTCCCGAGTGAAGGCAAGAATTGAATGAACACAATGGATCTTACGACGAAGTTGGACCGGGTGGCCGATGTAGTCGCCCGCACATTGCGCAATCACGGCGTGACGGAAGCCTTTGGCATGCCCGGTGGCGAAGTCGTCACCTTGATCGATGGACTGGTCACTGCTGGCATCCACTTTCATCTCGCCCGCCACGAAACGGCAGCGGCCATCATGGCAGCCGGCGCAAGCGTGATCTCCGGTCGCCCTCAACTGCTGGTCACGACCGTCGGCCCGGGCCTAGCAAATGCAGTCAACGGGATTGCCGATGCAGCGCAGGAGCATGTTCCGCTGATCGTCATTTCCGGCATTGTCGACCGACCGACGCGCGCCCGCTATACCCATCAGGTGATTGACCACGCACAGATGCTCAGACCGCTGGTGAAGGCATCTTTCGAGATCGAGCCGGAAAGTGCAGCTTCCACAATCGCCCGCGCACTCGCCATCGCCTGCACCCATCCCATGGGCCCGGTCCACCTCGACCTCTCTCCAGCATCGGCCGCCATGGCTTCCGGCAATCAGAAGGCAATCGCGCCGCCAACTGTCCTTCACCCCCGAATTTCCACGAGCGACCCTGCAATCGAAGCATTGCGGAACCGTATTCACAGAGCCGAGCGACCGATCATCATCGCGGGCTTTGAAGCAGCTCGCAGTGGAGTCGAAACGGAACTGTCGGCGCTGGCCGAAAAGATCGGTGCGCCCGTCATCACCACCTACAAGGCCAAGGGGCTGATATCGGAAGATCATCCCCTGGCCCTTGGCGGCGCCGGTCTCTCGCCGAGGGCCGATGCGATGCTGTTGCCGCTGATCAATGATGCCGATCTCGTGCTTGCCATCGGCTATGATCCGATCGAGATGCGGTTGGGCTGGCTCGATTTTGTCAATGATACCGAAAAGCTGGTGGAGATAACCTCCACCCCTGCCGATCACGCCATGCACCACCCCGCAACACGCATCATCGCCGATATCCGATCCTATCTCGGCGCTCTGAACGAGACACTTTCCACTCGCAATACATGGGCAAATGCTGAGCCGCAAAGACTGAGGGCAGAACTTGCTTCCGCCTTCGCGACACCCGACGCCTGGGGACCGCATGCCATTGTCGATGTGCTGCAGGCCCAAGCAGGCGCGGACGCGATCGTCACAGTCGACAGTGGCGCGCACCGCATTCTGCTGTCTCAGAAATGGATAGCAAAGCGGCCGCTGACACTCCTTCAATCTGCAGGCTTTTGCACCATGGCAGCCGCCCTGCCCCTGGCAATAGGTGTAGCCGCCGTCGCCCCCGGGAAGCGTGTTTTTGCGGTAATGGGCGATGGCGGACTGGAAATGGGCATCGGCGAACTGGCGACCCTGCGCGATCTCGGCCTGCCGATCACAATTGTTCTGTTCCAGGACGAGAGCCTCGCGCTGATCGCATTGAAACAGGCATCCGCTCAGCTTGCGTCAGAAGGTGTGAAGCTCGGAAAAACAGATTTTGCAGCGGTTGCTCAAGGCTTTGGCGGCAACGGTATCAATGTGGAGACAAGGCATGAACTTCGTGACGCGCTTGCAGCGACCACAGCCCGAGACGGCTTCTCCCTTATCTGCTGCAGATTCGACGCAAGGGCCTATGACGGCGCATTCTGAAGCAACACTCAGCCAGAACAAGCCGACACGCCGTCCACGCGATCCCCGGCTCGACTTCTTCCGCGGCATCGGCATGCTCATCATTCTGCTGGCGCATGTGCCGAATGATCCCTGGGCTCTCTGGATACCTGCCCGCTTCGGCTTCTCCGATGCCACTGAAATGTTCGTCTTTCAGTCCGGCATGGCCTCCGCGCTTGCCTTTGGCACGCTCTTCGACCGGCAAGGTTTGCTGGCCCTGACAGGCCGCATCCTGCACCGCATCTGGCAGATCTACTGGGCGCATATCTGCGTCTTCGTCACGGTTGTGGCGCTGATGTCGTTTGCCGGAACACGGCCTGACGGTGCCAACTATCTTGGAACGCTGAACTTGATCCCCTTCGTCGAAAACCCTGCGGCGCTGCTCGCCTCTCTGGTGACCCTCACTTATGTGCCGAACTATTTCGACATCCTGCCGATGTATATGGTCATTCTGGCGTTGCTACCCATGATGCTGATGGCAGAGCGGGTGCATGCCGCTTTGCCCATCGGCCTGATGATCGGGATTTGGCTCGCCACCCAATTCGGTTATCCGCATTTCCCGGCCGAGCCATGGTCGAACAGGGAATGGTTTTTCGATCCGTTCGGCTGGCAACTCCTGTTTTTCAGCGGCTTTTTCCTGATGCGAAAGACCATTCCTGCGCCCGGTTTCAACCCATGGCTCATGGTGCTGGCCCTTGTTCTGGTTTTTGCAACCATCCCCTTTGCCTGGTATCGCACGCTCGACTGGTATCCTGAGCTGCGCGAGATTGCCAACGCGCTTGGCCCCCTGACGAACAAGAGTCACTTCGGCATATTGCGCTTCGTCCACTTCCTGGCCCTTTGCTACATCGCAGTTAATGTCGTCGGCAAAAACGGCAAATATCTGCGCGGTCCACTCGTCAGAGCGATCTCTGTCATTGGACAGCAATCTCTCGCCGTTTTTGTCACAAGCATGGTACTCGCCCAGATTATCGGCATCGCGCTCGACTACACATCGCGCTCCCCGCTGCCGGTTGCACTGGCCAACCTTGCAGGGTTCGGCGTCGTTATCATCACCGCCTATGCGGTGCGCTGGTTCAAGCTCGCACCTTGGGCAACCGTCACCAAAAGGAAATGACAATGGTCGAGAAACCCCGGACGCCGGCAAGCCTCGAAGGACTGCGCATTCTCGACCTCTCCCGAATTCTAGCAGGTCCGACGGCAGCGCAGCTTCTGGCTGACCTCGGTGCCGACGTCATCAAGGTCGAACGACCGGGCGTGGGCGATGACACAAGAAGCTGGGGGCCGCCCTTTGTCCCAAACCCTGATGGCAGCGACAGCGACCTGAGCGCTTATTTCCTGTCGGCCAACAGAAACAAGCGCTCCATCGCCATCGATCTCGCAACAGATGAGGGCGTCGATCTAATGAAACGCCTGGTCGCCATTTCTGACGTGGTCATCGAGAACTACAAACCCGGCGACCTTGCCAGACGCGGTCTTGGCTATGAAGACATCCGGGCGGTCAAACCCGACATTGTCTGGTGCGCGATCTCCGGCTTTGGCCAGACAGGCCCCTATGCGGACCGGACAGGCTATGACTTCCTGATTCAGGCCATGGGCGGCATCATGAGCATCACAGGCGAGCCTGATAGCGCCGGTGGCCGCCCGCTCAAGGTTGGGCTCGGCATCGCCGACGTGATGTGTGGAATGTATGCGACGACGGGCATTCTGGCTGCACTTCGCCATCGCGATCGAACCGGAGAGGGTCAATATATCGATCTGGCACTCTACGACAGCCAGGTGGCCTGGCTGATCAACGCTGCAACCAACCATCTGGTGTCTGGCAAGGTACCGGGTCGCATCGGCAATCGACACCCGAACATCGCCCCCTACCAGACCTTCAGGACGGCCGACGGCGACATCGCGGTCGCCGTTGGCAATGACACCCAGTTCAAGCGTTTCTGCGCAGCAATCGATGCGCCTGATATGGCAGAAGACATACGCTTTCGAAGAAACCGCGACCGGGTGATCAATATCGATGCGCTGGACCAGCGCATCACATGCCTACTGGCGACGGATACAGCCGAAAACTGGGAAACCCGCTTGCTCACCGCCGAAGTCCCAGCAGGTCGCGTTGCGACCATCGAGCAGGTTTTGTCCAACCCGCACACCCTTGCGCGTGAGATGGTGGTTGAGCTTGAGCAGGCAGATGGTGAAACCGTCAGATTGCTCGGAAATCCGCTGAAAATGTCGGCCACCCCGGTTCGTTTCCACCGGCCGCCACCTCATATTGACCAGCACCACGCCGAAATTGTTTCACTTCTGGAGCAACAGGAGCAAGGACGAGAAAGACGATGACGGCGGGGCCAGCTTTCAAGCCGACCCTGACTTGTCTGTTTGTCAAAGGCCGCCAGTTTGTCAGAATACTGTCTGGCGACGCAACGCAGAGAGTACATCGGAGCGCGTGATCCCGACATCTTGCAGCAGATAGTCAGGCATGCCCGCCAACTGCTGATAATCGCGACGGGCGCGAAAATGGGCAGAGACCTTGCCCGCCATCTCGCGTAATTTTCCAATCAACGAAGGCGCAGCAGGCTCCTCGTAAAAGCTGTCAAAATACCGGACCAAATCGACTGATGCCATTTCAAAATTCCTTATGGATGCGTTGTGACGTGCCTTTCGAGAAAGGACTGGAAATCAAGTGCCCGTCCCGAACGGATAAAGAAGAGTGTTGTTGTCTGCAGCTGTTCTAGCCCCATATTGTCCCCTCGACCTGTGCTGGAGGTCACAGGTCGAGGGGACAATCATCGGCTTCTGGAAAGAGTTGTCGGAAGGCCTGGAGGAACCTTCCGACAAATGGCGGGTATCTTGGCCGCTGCTCGGCGCCCCCCGCGAAATTGGGCAACACAAAAAGACACTTCTCATGCCGCGAAGGACAGACGAAGCTCTGAGCATCTGCGCTCAGAAATCGTTCGACGCACTTAATCTGAACGACATTGGAGCGACTTCGCTGTGATGGAAATCACAGGCGCCTCACCGTCGATGTCGTATTTTCAACTCTGCTGCTGAACAGGCTTGAACAGCAAGATGCGGCTCACACACACAGCATTGACGTGGTTACCAATTGCGATGCCGCTGTTTTGAATAGGCTCATCAGAACCCATGTGGCACTGCACCGTTGTTGTCACCGTTGTAAGGGCCGTGATAAAATCAATAGAAACCCGTCGTGGTACGGATTTGAGGCGTGAATGCGAAACCAGATTCAGATCTCGCTGCTCGGCGAACTGCGAGTGACAGCTGCTGGACGAGAGATCAGCCTGCCGGCGTCCCGCAAGGCCCGCGCTTTGCTTTCTTTCCTCGTTGCGACCGGACGCCCCCATCGGCGCGAGCGCCTATGCGAACTGCTGTGGGACTTGCCAGATGACCCCAAGGCAAGTCTCCGATGGGCCCTTAGCAAATTGCGAAAGGTCGTGGACGCGCCGGACTCCTTGAGAATTCTGGCTGACAGGGAAAGGGTGAACTTTCAACTGGACGGCGTTGACGTCGACATCAGGAATATTCATTCGCGGTTGCGCCCGGATGCTGGTCCGATCTCGGTGGAGGATCTTGAGGACATGGCACGCAACCTCGAACGCATTTTGCTGGACGGCCTCGATGGCGCAGGAGACGACAGCTTTGACGCGTGGCTGATGGCCGAACGTGAGGATGCCCGTGCCGCTCGTTTTGAGGTGTTGCGGCGTTTGGTGTCTCACCCCGAAGCCAGCGCGATCACAATTCAGAAATGGCTGCGCCGCTGGCGCGAGGAAGATCCTGAAGGCGTTGATGCGTTTGAAAAATCCAACACCAGTCCGAGCCAATCAAGGCTGACGGACAAAGCCCTAAATCAACAGCTGTTGTCTTCGCATATTTCTGCTGCGACGGCGTCGCGCGAGAAGAAACAACGCCCACGCATTTCCGCGAGAGGCAGCGCGCTGAGAAACCAGCGTATCGGTTTTTGCGATGTGCGAGACGGCACCAAGATTGCCTATGCGACTGTGGGCACTGGTCCACCGCTGCTCAAGGCTGCAAACTGGCTCAACCACCTGGAATTTGACTGGTCGAGCCCCATCTGGGGGCGCAGTTTTGCAACCATCGCCAGAGATCGCACATTCATTCGCTATGACGAGCGTGGCTGCGGCTTGTCCGACTGGGATGTGAAGGACCTCAGCTTCGATGCCTTTGTCGAGGATCTGGAGGCGGTTGCCGACAAGCTTGGCCTGGAGCGCTTTCCCCTTCTCGGCATTTCACAAGGCTGCGCCGTCTCCATCGAATATGCCGTGCGTCATCCCGAACGGGTCAGCGGTCTGATTTTGATCAGCGGCTATGAGGCTGGCTGGCGCCATACTGCCACACCGGAAGAACAGGCGAGACGCGAGGCCGTTTTGACACTCACCGAGCTCGGTTGGGGTACCGACAACCCCGCCTATCGGCATATATTTTCGCAGACATTCATGCCCGAGGCGAGTGCCGCCGATCTGCAGTGGTTTGACGAGTTTCAGCGCCTGACGACCTCACCGAAGAATGCGGCCCGTTTTCAGGACGCTTTTGGTTATATCGACGTGCGGGAACGGTTAGCTGACGTCAAAGCCCCGACAATCGTGCTGCATTCCAAATACGACCAGAGAATCCCGATCGAGCTTGGACGTGCGGTCGCGGATAAAATACCGGATGCCCATTTTGTGCCGCTCGAAAGCCGCAACCATATTCTCGTCGATCACGAGCCCGCCTGGAAGACCGCTCTGGAAACCGTCGGTCGTTTCCTTATCGAGAAAGGAATTTGAAGCAGCTTGACTGAGCATGCTGCGTAAATGACCGGAGTTGCACGCAAACACAGGATCGTGCACGCAGCGACATTTACCAGAAGCTGTATCACAGATAACGTCAACCGCCCGAACACTGCGCTTCAGCGCGGCATGCCCCGTTAACGGTTGTGCAGCCATGGCAGCGAGGCGATCATCAAAGAGCTATGGAGAGCCAATTGTCAGAGAACGTGAATGTCGCCACATCGGCAACGGATAAGACCGATCCCCATCCTCTGCCCCCTGGCGAGCGCTATCACGGTGCCTCCAGAATTCTGCACTGGATCGTGGCAGTACTGGTTCTTGCCACCTGGCCGCTGGGCCTATTCATTGGTTTCACCAAGAACGAGGTCAAACTGGACTTTTATCTCGTCCATGAAAGCCTTGGCTTTCTTGTCCTCTGGGTCATGCTTTTGCGCATTGGCACCAAGCTGACAGTCGGTGCGCCACCTTCAGAAGGCCCGATGCTTGAACGTATGGCCGCCGGCAGCGTTCACGGCCTTCTTTATGTCTTCCTTATCCTGATGCCAGTGAGTGGCTTCCTTGCCACCAATGCGCACGGCTTTCCGCTGCAGTGGTTCGGTTTCATCCCCGTCTGGAGCCCGATCGGCAAGGCGCCGGATATCGCAGGGGCACTTTCCGTCATTCATGCAACGAGCGCATGGATCCTTTTCGGACTGTTTGCGTTGCATATTGGAGCCGTTCTGCTTCATCATGTCATCAAGCGGGACAAAACGCTCTACCGGATAATTTAGGAGCGGCTATGCGCAAGGTCGATTTGACGGACGATTGCTGGGATTTGTTGCTGCGTCTGAAAGATGGGGCCGAGATCTCCCTTTGTCCGTCAGATCCGGCTCATGCGCTTTACGGCCCGATAGCATCGGCGAGAAACAAATTTGTGCTCGCACAGGTCGGTCAGTCTCTTGACGGTCGGGTCGCCACACCATCGGGAGATGCCCGCGACATATCTGGCCCCGATGGCCTGGCCCATCTTCATCGTTGCCGCGCCCTGGTGGATGCCGTGATCGTGGGTGTTGGCACCGTCAAAGCGGATGACCCACGCCTCTCGGTTCGAATGGCAAAGGGCAAGGATCCGGTGCGTGTGATCATCGACTGTCGCGCCGAGTTGAAAGGCGATGAAGGCATCTTCACCGATGGGGGGGCTACGGTCCTGATTTTCCAGAGCAGCGAAGCTCCTATGAAGACCTATCCGAATGCTGATGTGATCCGGTTGATGCCGGATGAAACCGGACTGTCACCGCAGGATATTCTTTCAGCACTCGCCGACCGAAACTTGAGCCGAATTCTTGTCGAGGGTGGTGCACGGACGATTGCCCGCTTTATCGACGCGGACCTCGTCCACCGGCTTCACGTCGCAATCGCCCCCATCATCATAGGGTCGGGGCCAAGCGGAATTACCCTTCCCCCCATCGACAAATTGTCGTCTGCCCACCGGCCTGCCACCGAGACTTATACGCTTGGTAGCGACATCGTTTTCGATTGCCTGCTGAAATCGGACATCCCCTTAGCCCGGCAGAGCGAGAAGGTCTGCATGGCCGACCTCGCATAGGCTTCCATTTGCCTCAATGACGGAAAGGCGGAACGCCAGCCAGTCATCGATTTGTGCATTCGTCAGATGTTCAATCTCACGCAGAGGCTGAGCCACCCCGTTGAGAAATGCTTCCTGAAGTGAGGCCTCAGCCGGCCCCATTTTCCATGGACTATCGCCGATTGTGACCCGGTACCCTCTCTGCTCGAACTGCTTGGCAAGGCATGACGTCGCATCCGGACCGAGCGCCACGCCGAAACCCTTGTCGGTGCGCTGATGGTTGTTGAAGCCTTCCACCACGTCCTGATCCAGAGAATGCGCAATGCTCCATCGCATGACACCATCATAGTTGAGCGCCGCATAGAGCCCGCATGAGCGTGCGGCCATGAGATCAGCAAATGCCGAAGAGAAATCCTCGGAACACAGGTCGAACAGGGCCGATGCGGTCACCACCGAAATGCCATCGACTGGCAATGAGGAGAGATCCGTCAGATCCTGTTGACGAAATTGCACCTCGGAACGCGAACCAATGCGCCGTTCCGCTTCATCAAGCAAATTTTGATCGTAATCGAGCAAAATCCAGCTCTTTACCTGAGCTAATTCTCTTGAAAGCGTTCGCCATGTCGAACCTGTGCCACAGCCGATATCCATCAACCGGGGCTGATCGACGGCGTCCAGATAGCCCGAAAGCTGCGCGACAAGCTCCGGGTCTCTCGCCGCTTTGTCTACCGGTTCGCGAAGCGCAAGCCAGTCCTTGTCAAATCCGCTCACGCTTTCATCTCCAGTGTGCTTGAAATAATGCTTGCCGTCTCGTCCCAGCCAGGAAGCTTTGCGCCGGCAAGCCGTGACGCCTTAGCTCGCATTCGACGCTCATCGGGGTCCGACAGCAGCCGACGCAAACCAGCCGCGAATGCAGACACGTCATCGACCGGAACGAGGATGCCAGCGTCTTCCGGCACAACGTCCGGAATAGCCCCTGCGCTGCAGGCCACGATCGGCAAGCCGTGGGAAAGAGCCTCGGCGAAGACCATTCCGAAACCCTCATACCGGCTGGCGAGCGCAAATATGTCTGCATTGGCCAGCAACTCACGTGGGTCATCACATTCGCCGGGCAAAGTGACGCGCTCCCCCAGCCCGAGTTCCTCAAGCTGACGATCAAGTTCCACCGTCGTCTGCGCGTTGAGTGCCCGGCTGCCGACAATGGTCGCCGTCCAGTCCAGATCCTCGACCTGCTTCAATGCAGCCAGCAAGATGTCGTGTCCCTTGCGAGGCGTAAGTGTACCAATCGAAATGATATGTGGAATGGACCTGTCGCCAATCGAAGCGGAGGCAGGGTCAGTGCCGGGAATAGCCACCGTAATGCGATCCTGCTGCACGCCATAATGAGACGATAGCTCGCGGGCCGTCATGGGAGAGGTGACTATCACGTGTCGGGCATGCGAAAGGGCCTTCACTTCACTCGCGTGAAACATCTGTCGCTGCGCTTCATCGAGTCCCGTCTCAAGCGCCAAAGGATGATGCACCAGCGCAACAAGTCGAAGTCTCTCGGCCTCACGCTCGGCCCAGTCGCCGAGCACGCCGAACGCAAGACCGTCCAGCATCACCAGGTCACCGTCCGCTAGCGCCGACAAAGCTTCTTCCGCGGAGTGCCTGGTGTCATCCGTTGGAAACGGAAACCCGTCGCCCAAACTCAGCAGACGGACATCCCATCCAAGTTTATCGAGGCCACGGATCACCCGGCGATCATAGGCGTAACCGCCGGTATTCAGATCGAGCTTCCCCGGATAGGCAAAAAACAGGGCACCGCTCAAAGATCGGCCTCGTAGGAACCGCGGGCCGTGTGGGACTCATGCAATGTGATCTTCAGCTTGCAGATCCGGTGGCTGCCGGGACCGAGTTTCTTGTTGGCAACGGCATCGGCGAGCTGGTCGAAGATATGCTTGGCAATCACTTCCGTTGTCGTAACCTTACCCTTGAAGACATCGACTTCATCGAGATTTGAGTAGTTGAGCGGCTTGAGCACCGCACTTAGAACTTCCATGGCTGCGCCGATATCAACCGCCAGCCCGTCTTCATCGAGCTCGCGGGTATAGAACGCAGCATCGACCACGAAGGTTGCTCCATGCATGGCTTGGGCTGGCCCAAAAACCGGACGGGGAAGGCTATGGGCGATCATGATGTGGTCGCGAACTTCAACTGCAAACATGGGTTTCACTTTCTTCAGTAACGTATGCGGTGACAAAGAGTTTGAGGACTTGCCAGAATACCGGGATAGGCGTCGGCAAGGTTGGCAAAATCCGTTTCGCCGGAGATGAGAATATCGAGACGATCATCGCAAAGCAGGTCCAGAGCCTTGCCGAGCCGTCGGCCAAAATTCCAACGCACCCGCCTGGCCGCCGGCACAGAACCAACCTGAGAACTGATGATGGACAGTCGCTTGGAATGGAACGCGCCGCCGAGCGGTAAGTTCGCCGATTTCTCGCCATACCAGCTGGCCTCGACAAGTCTGGCCTCCTGACCCGCATGCTCGAGCGCTTGCGCCAAGGCTTCAGGCGCGCCGGATGCGTTGATCAATATGTCGAATTCACCTTCCAGACGATCGCTGGAAGCAAACGGAACACCTAAACGCCTGGCAAGATCGGCTCGGTTGCTATCACGATCTATCAGAAGGATATCTGCTCCCGGGATCGATGAGCAAATGTAAGCGACAAGCGCACCCACCACACCCGCGCCAAAGACGGCGACGCGATCACCGGGGAGAACGCCCGCATCCCACACGATGTTAAGCGCTGTCTCCATATTGGCAGCAAGCACGGCACGGCTGGGCGGAAGAGCATCCGGCAAGACGGTAACCATCGCTTCTGGTACCACAAAAAGATCCTGATGCGGGTGAAGACAGAATACGGGCTTTCGATGCAATGCACCTGGCCCGTCGATCACTTGGCCAACCGCCGCATAACCATATTTTACAGGAAAGGAAAATTCGCCAGCCATGTTTGGCCCGCGCATGCGTTCAACCTCCGAAGCGGGAACCTTGCCATTAAAGACAAGCGACTCCGTACCACGGCTGACGCCGCTGAAAAGGGTCTTGACCAACACTTCGCCATCGCCAGGTGAAGAGATCGTCTCCTCGCGCATCGCGCATTGCTGGGCGGCGGGAATCCAAAATGCACGCACCGCGTGCTTCTGCGCCCTATCGATATCGGGGACCTCGTTGGTCAAACACTCTCACCTTTCGTTGATGCGCATTGCATGGCGACCTGCGGACTATCAAATAACATGAGACCAGCCTGTGTCGCACGTCACAGCGCCTGCCGCGGCAAACATGATGTAGTGCACATCAACACAACGTCCAGCGTCGGCAATGGCGCAAACTCGAAGAAGGTGAGAGGCCCATGCCCAGAGCTCCACGCAAAATGCGCTTCCACCGCGCGGCATGCACCCGTGACTTGACAAACCACGGTCCTCTCACGTCCAGAGCAACCGCTGCAATCGGAGCGTTATCACTTGATGCGCCATAACGTACACGCATCAACTTGGACTGATGTGCAAAAACTTGGATTTTCCGTGCAGGTCGCAAGATTGACCTCGCGAAAAGTTGAAAGATCGGTCTACACCCCGCTCTGTTCGTACGAGCGAGCTGCGTTATTTAACACTGAATTCGCAACTTGTAGCAGCTCATGCGCTCAATCGATTTTAGGAGATATGTCAATGTCAAAGGCTGACAACTTCGGTTTTCAGTTTGCAACGCCGGCCATGAAGGTGGAACGCGCAGTGTCCGAACTGCGCTTTGGCCGGCCGGTGGTTTTGCAAAGCGGCGACACTACACTTGCAGTACTGGCCCTCGACTGCGTATCTCCTTCCATCTACGCGCAGTTTGCAAATGCGACAGACAACAAGCACTCGCTTTTACTAACCGCGCCAAGGGCGAAGCGTCTCGGTATCGATGCACTGGGCGACATCTCTGTTCCGCTGTCAGACATCTCCTTCGAGCACGCATCCCGCCTGTCCTACGCAAGAGGCGTACAAGCGCCATCACAATGGCATGCTGCAAATCCGTTGGTCAGTGCTTCCGCAGAACTCGCACGGCTTGCACTCTTGCTCCCCGCAATGGTTTGCGCAGACATCACCGACACCGCGTCCCGCTTTGAAGGTTGCTGCAGGCTTGATCATGGCGATCTGCAGGGTGCCGATACGGCGCGGCAGAGCTTCGACAAGGTCGTACGCACAAGAGTGCCGCTGAAGGATCTCGGAAACGCGGACTTCGTGATCTTCCGCGGCGGTCTCGCCCAGAAGGATCAGGTCGCGATTATCGTCGGCAAGCCGGATCTCACCAAAGCAGTGCCCGTCCGCATCCATTCATCCTGTTTGACCGGCGACCTGTGCGGTTCGTTAAAGTGCGATTGCGGCGATCAGTTGAGAAACGGCCTGGCTTTACTGAAGCAAGCTGGCGGCGGCGTGTTGCTCTATCTCGATCAGGAAGGCCGAGGCACCGGGATTGGCGCCAAGATGCGCGCCTATGGCTATCAGCATGAAGGCCTGGATACGATCGATGCCGACGCCGAACTGGGCCTCGGCCCGGATCACCGACGTTATGAAGCTGCGGTCGCAATGCTGCAGCTACTCGATATTCGAAAAGTCATCCTCTACACCAACAATCCGACCAAGATTGCCGGATTGCGAATGGGGGGGATAGACGTCGATGCACGTGCGCCCGTCACCGGACGTGTAACGGCAGAAAACGAGAATTACCTTCGTACAAAAGCCATACGGGCTGGCCACCTTCTCGATATTCAGTCAATCGTCGCAGCGGAGTAAACAGCGATGGCACAGTTTGATCAAACGATATCGGTATTGCCCAAGCGCGCCACTGGCCGCTGGCCGGTACAGCCGAATCTGCTGACCAATACTTTGTCGGTTCTGGGCGCGGTCTTCTTCAGCGCCTCCGCGGCCTATGTCCTGCTCGCATCGCACCTGTCGCTCGGCCCCAAGGTGTTCGCGTCAGCAGCAGCTCTTCTTCTGCTGATCTTTACAATTGTGATCTATGCCCTCCCGCACCATCCCTATGTGCGTTTTGGCTACGCCAATCTGGTCACTGCAGTGCGCGCCGCAATCACCAGCATTGTCGCAGCACTCGTCGTCTTTTCTCTGGATATCTATTGGCAGGCTACACTGCCATGGGTCTTGGTCGGCCTGGTTGTGGCAGCGTTGGTGCTGGACGGCGTTGACGGTTATCTCGCACGTCGCCTCAGACAAGAATCGACCCTTGGCGCACGCTTCGACATGGAAATCGACGCCCTTTTGATCATGGTCCTGTCTGTGGCAGCGATGGCCCTCGGCAAGGCCGGTTGGTGGGTCTTGCTTATCGGCCTCTTGCGCTATGGCTTCTTGATTGCTCAATGGGCAATCCCGACGTTGCGCGGAGAGTTACCGTCGTCGCTGCGCCGCAAGACAGTCTGCGTCGTGCAGGGCCTTGCCCTCTGCTTTGTCCTGACACCGTTCGTGACAGTTCCGCAGTCAACAGCAATCGCCGCCATAGCCCTTGGACTGCTGGTCTATTCCTTCACCGTCGATACGGTCTATCTCTTCACGCACAGGGCAAGCGCATGACGGCACTATTGCGCCACCTGAACACGGCCGTCGGCATGACACGCTCCCTGGTGGTCTACTATGGCCAGCCCTGGCGCAGGTCGGCGCTGAAAACCTTCTACCGCGATCTGGTCTCCCCCGGAGATCTGGTGTTCGACATCGGCGCGCATGTGGGTAGCCGCAGCAAGACCATGCTCTCCCTTGGCGCAAAGGTCGTCGCTGTGGAGCCTCAACCGGCATTTGCAGACCTGATCGCAAAACATTTTGCATCGCAGCTGAAGGGTTTCGAACGCGTGGCAGTCGGCGCCTCTGAAGGCGAAATCACCCTGAATATTTCAAGCCGTCATCCAACTGTCACCAGCATTTCGAGCCAGTTTATCGAGCGCGCAAAAACAGTGGGCAGTTTTAGCAACGTTGTCTGGGATCGCCAGATAAAGGTCCCCATGACCACGCTCGACGCGCTGATTGCACGCTATGGCAAACCGGCCTTTTGCAAGATCGACGTTGAAGGCGCTGAAGCGGAGATATTGAAGGGATTGAGCGAGCCCTTGGCCCTGATCGCCTTCGAATACATTCCAGCGATGCCATCGATTGCAAAAGAATCCATCGACCGGCTGGCCTTACTCGGTGATTACCGGTTCAACAGAGTGGTCGGAGAACGGCATCAATTCCTCTATGCAAACTGGAAGAACGCTGACGAACTACTGTCCGACTTGTCGGACCTGACAGCGGATAGCCCATCCGGAGACATCTACGCCCGGCTCCGGCTGGTCGAGTAATGTCGCGCCTAGGCCTGGCCGATACGTCCGCGCAGCAGGGATTGAACGATAAAGAACAGTCCTGGAAGGGCAGCTCCCGCAATGGACAAAAGTCCGTAGAGCAGGCTTGCAGACAGGCCTTGAGCGCTGGTGAAGCCGAACAGCGGCCACAGGGCGGCAGCAGCAGCCTCGCGTGTGCCCCAGCCACCCACGCCAGCAGGGATCAGCATCGTCAACAGGCAAAGCGGGATTGCCGTCATGGCAGCGACCACCGGCAGCGTCGCGCCAACCGCATCAGATGCGATCAGGAACGTCGCGACATAACCGGCCACAATCAAAACGCTCAAGCCCACCTGGACGCGCAGCGCACCACCCTGCCAGAACACGGCAGCCAGATCCGGCTTCAACCGCCTGAACCGCTCAAACAGATTGCTCCGCCAGAATACGGTTCCAAGCGTCGCACACCCGACAAGCACCGACACAAATATCCAGACCAGCACCGCAAACCCATCGGGAAGATGATCCGACAGAAGCAAGGGCCATGCGAAGAGGCCAAGGCCGATCAGAAAGAAGAAGGCAACTTGTCCCGAAAGCCTCTCCAGCAGCACCGCAGTTGCAGGCCGCTTCCAGCCGCCGCTTTCGTCGGTTCGGTTGCGATAGGCGCGAAACGCATCACCCGCCATACCTCCCGGCAGGAGCTGGTTCAAAAGGCTGCTCACATAATATTCCCGTATAGCCAGCGACAGCGAGATCTGGTGATCAAGTCTCTTCGCCGTGAAGCGCCAACGAACCGCCGAGAGAACGATCTGGACCTGTACCACAATCAGCGCCGCAACCACGGACGTGATCGGAACCTCACGAAAAGCCGCCAGAACACTCTCCGGTTCCACAAAAGCGATCAGAGCCGCCAGAATAGCGGCACAGATCAATATCGCCGGAATTGCGAATTTGAGGTTCATCGTATTTTTTTCCTGAATGCGGCTATGCCCGCAACTTCTAATAAGTCAGAATTTGGAGACTGCCGTCATGCCGCGAAACGCAATGGCCGACAACACCGTGCAACACAAGTGGCACAAAATTATCATTGCCGTTGTCGTGACCGTTGTCATTGCGTTTGTGGGGCTCACCCTGCCCGATCATCCAGGCGCATTCCGCCCACATGTTTTCCTGCGTTTTCCGCTGGAGATACCTCTTTTGCTTCTTGCCTTGCTGCTGTTGCCCCGCAGGCTAGGAACGCCATTTGCCGTCCTGACAACGCTCGTCGTTTTCACCTCGCTGTTTTTGCGGATCGCCGATATCGGCGTGCAGTCGGCTTTCCAGAGGCGCTTTAATCCCTACCTCGATATCAAAATGCTGTTCGACGGCTGGAATCTACTGTCGGGAACCATTGGCGCGTGGCAGACAGCCTTGCTGATCGCCCTGGTTCTGACCGGCTTCATCGGACTGGCGATTGCATTTTTCCTCGCGCAACGCCGCATAGCGATTGCCCATCCGCGGCAGAAGAGAACTCTGGCGATCCCGTTTGTTGCTATTCTCGCGCTCGGGACTGCCGTGTGGATGTCCGGCACGAGCCTTGGGCTTGGCGGCATCGCGGACGCGCGAGCCGCCTCTTACCTTGAGGCGAGACTATCGCTGGTGGCCAAATCCGTTGCTGATATGCACGTTTTCGAGCAGCAGCTCGCCGCCGAAGAGGCGGAGGGTAACGCGGCTGAAAAAAGCCTCTTTCAAGGCATTCGCGGACGTGATGTTGTGCTGGTCTTTGTCGAGTCCTATGGTCGAAGCGCGATTGAAGATCCGCGCTACAGCAGCCTGATCAGACCGCGACTTCAAAGCGTGGAGCAACAGCTCGACGCTGCGGGCTTTGCCTCGGCAACGACATGGAGCCGCTCGCCAACGGTTGGCGGCTTGAGCTGGCTTGCCCATGGCACATTCCTGTCAGGTCTCTGGGTCGACAGCCAGGCACGTTATGACCGGTTGATGATCAGCAAACGGCCAAGCCTCAACCGGCTGTTTCAGTGGGCGGGCTGGAAAACGACAGCAGTCATGCCGGCCATTTCCATGGATTGGCCGGAAGCGGATTATTTTGGCTACGATCAGGTCCTTGCAGCCAAGGACCTTGAATATAAGGGCAAGCCGTTCAACTGGGTCACCATGCCGGACCAATATACCCTGTCTGCTTTCGACAAACTGGCGCGTCGACCGGCAAACCGTCAGGGCCAACCGGTGATGGCGGAAATCGCACTGATTTCCAGCCACGCCCCCTGGACGCCGGTGCCGACGCTGATCGATTGGAATGACGTGGGCGACGGTACCGCTTTCAATGATCAGGCCACCAGCGGCGACACGCCCTCTGTCGTCTGGTCAGATCACGACCGGGTTCGCAAGCAATATATCGAGACGATCGACTATTCGCTTCAAACACTCGGCGATTATGTCGCGCGCTTCGGAGACGACGCGGTCTTCATCATTCTCGGCGATCACCAGCCGGCGTCCATTATCACGGGTCCCGACGCATCACGCGCGGTCCCGCTGCACATCATCAGCCGCGACAAAAAGCTGATCGCCAAATTTACCCATGATGGCTTCAGCCCCGGCATGACCCCGACCGCCGACCTGCCGGAGCAGCCGATGGATAAGATGCGCGATCTGCTAGTGAAAAACTTCAGCGATCCGTAAGCCAAGCGTGGCGAACTGACGGTTCGGCGGCGTTCACCGGGCAAGCACGGGGACTGACAGTGTTGCTTGCCGCGTTTCCATACCCTCTGCCGACAGTGTTGCGGTGAACGTGAGTGGACCGGCAACCATTCCCGTATCGACCGTGGCCGAAAAAGATTGCTCCAGCGGACTTGTAGGATCGGATGCTTGCGGATCGGAGATGGGTGCGACGCTGATCTCTGTTCCGTCCGGTCGCACTGCAGATATGTCGATAATACGCGCATCAACCACATTGCCGGCATCCAGCCGAACATGGACCGAAACCTTGACGGTCGACCCTGCGCGGTATGCCGGCTGATCGGCAGTGACTGACACGCCAATGAGTTCGACGAGTTCGCCAACGGATGTGAGGACAGATGTGCGTTCCCGCACCGGCACGTCACGAAGGGCCTGATCGGCACCCCTGGCCAATGTTGCTACGACAAAATCCTGCACGGAGGTTTCATTCAGAATGGATTCGTGTGTTGCGAAGCTGGTCGGAAAGGTTACACGCTTTCGTAAAACGGCGCTATCGCGCGCCACTGTGCCGTCGCCCTCCCAGCCTGTGTGAATGACAAACTGCGCCTCAGTCCCGCTGGCGTTGAGCGAATATTGCACCGGAGTGCGCTGATCATCTCCTACGACTAGAACGTCTTCAACGGAGGCCGGCAGTACTCGTGCGATGAGATCGTTTATTCTGGCCTGACGATCGGACAGATCAGACAGATCTGGTAGATTATCTCGATCAACGGCGCTCCAGTTCAAACGGTTCCAAGCTGCTGCGTCACGCGCGTCAAATCCATCGGCCGAGGAGACGCTGTCACCACAGCAGCCGCGATAGCGCGGCATGAGTTCGAACATGGACTGAAACGTGAGAATGGTACTGCGAAACCCGTCCAGTCCGCCCATTAAGATATTGGTTGCCCCCCAGCCATTCTGCAGGAGATCGAACACCTCAACCGATCCGCGCCAAGGCGTGGCGGCGCTGATCAGGTGATCTATGCGATCTGCACCACCTTCATCCAGCGCGTAGGCCCGCGCCACCAGACCGCCGAAGCTGTGGGCGACCAGGTCGAAACGCTGGCCATCAGGCAGCCTGCGATCGACAAAATCAGCGAGCTCTTTTGCATTATCGAACGCACTCAGGCGCCAATCATAATCGAATAAAAAAAGCGTTTCCCCTTCGCGATACCCCTCCTTCTTCAGGCGTTCGATAAAAGGAGCATAAACATCCTGCGTATAGACACCCAGGTAGGATATCTCCCGGATGAGACCGCAAGGTTTGATAGCATCCGGCTTGCCACTGACAGCCAGTTCCGGGAAGCGGACGATGGCGTCAACGGTCCCCCAGACCACCGTCTCGTTGCCGGAAGCGTCATTGCTGCAGAGTCTCGAGCCCTGAAGCCCGGGGACGAACACCAAGGGACGTTCTGGCCGAACCACAGCGGACTGCGCGAATGCTGGAATACTTTGCGGCGTTAGACCAAGCAGGGTTGCAAGCCCGATGCACAAAGTGCCCAACAATGCGGGGAAGCGAGAATGTTTACGATTACGCATATGATGCCACCAACTCGGTTAGGTCTGTATTCTATCGATAAACGGTTGCAGCCCTGATGACGCCTGACCTTGTCCCAATGGCATAAATCGTTTTTTGAACTGCAGTCGCATGAAAATGTCACGAAGGACGCGATCAAAAGCGGTCGCTTTTCAGCCTGCTTTCAGGAGGCAAATACAACAAGCATCTGTGGTGTAGGGCGTGACGAGCGTCACTCCCCGAATTGTATCTCCGGCACCGACTTGACCTGCTACGCCCCTGGAATAACAAAGCGGTTCCCCATCTTTGACACAGCGCCCGTCCGCACATAATGCAGCCCCAATATCCATGACCGCAGCCTCACTCCAGTGCGGCCCAGTCAGTTTGCACCGTAACACAATAAATGGCTTCAGATTGACAACGATTAGGCCAAAAAGCCTATGGAACAAATAGGGGGCGATCGAATAAAATACGTACCACGCTGCTATTTGCAGGCTCGCGATTTCGAAGAAACCGCCGACATTACGTAAGCTTTTTCCTATATTACAACGGTGATTACCACGCCTTGCGTGCTAGCCGCACAATCTGAAGAATTCCTCCCGCTCTGTTGCGGGCCAGAATGTGGTGTCGCCGTGAGAGCACTGATTAAAGACATTGAGGAGCCGGAAACGGTCCTGCCAGAACAACGCTTTACCACGCTTGTAAAGCGTAAGACCGAACAATGGGACTATTGGCGCGAAATCAGTGCGCCAATTGCGGAAGCCCGCCCCGCGACCAACGATAATGACGGATTTTCAGCAACGCTCATTGGTCATGATTTCCGAAAGCTGCACATCGCCACCATGGACTACGACGCGATGCAATATCGCCGAACCTCTCAGCACGTCCAGCGGATGGAGCTGGATCACTGGCAGCTGGTATTGCGCAAGACCGGTAGCGAGATCAGTTGCTCCGGCAACCGTGTACTGCAAAGCCATGCGGGCAGCCTGGACCTTCGATCCTATGTCCGACCGATCTCTGCAAACGCTAGCGCCGGAAGTGTGATCTGCATCTGGCTCGCTCGAGATAACTTCCCGGAGCTTTCCACTTCACTCGATGCAGCAAGTCACCGCGCGATTAGCGGCACCATGAAACCTGTCCTGCAGGAATTCATCCTGTCTCTCGAGAGACATAGGGCAACGCTGACCCTCGAGGATATTCCATCCGTGGCAAGCTCTTTCTCTGCGCTTCTTGCCGCATCACTCAGGCAGACCCAAGACACTCTTGAAGACGCATCCTTGCCGATATCGGCTGGCCTGCTCGAACTGGCGCGCAAGCATATCGACGAAAACCTTGCATCTCCCGAGCTGGGATCAGATAGCCTATGCAAAGCCTTGAAGATCTCGCGGCGCAAGCTCTATTATCTCTTCCAGAACAGCGGCGGCGTTTGCAAATTTATCCGCAATCGCCGATTGGCTGCCTGCCACAATGCGCTTGAAAAAATTACTGATCGAAGAATGATCAGCACCATCGCCTATGACTACGGCTTCACCGACACAGCGCATTTCAGTCGCATGTTTCGCACGCGCTATGGCTACAGCCCAAGGGACGCACGCGAGATTGGCAATTCCGGCAAGATGCCAAACCGCTCAAAGCCAACGACCTTCATGCAATGGCTGCTTCAAGTCGACGGTTAAGGGTTGTCATCTCGAAGTGAAGCTGACGTCAAAGGGACCCCGCCGGGTCCCTTTTTTGTTGCCCGAAATACCAGATTGATCTTGGCGAAAATAAAAACCTGTACTACAGGTTTTTCAATTCTGTAGGATTAATTGGGTCTGGAGATAACATGATTGAGCCTGTTTCCGGTGACCGCGTTGCCATTGCGGTGGGGCAGATATCGAGCCTCATACGTGATAACCAGCTTAAAGCCGGCGACAAACTGCCATCGGAAGCGACGCTCACCGACAGCCTCAACGTTTCGCGAACGGTGATACGGGAAGCCTTGCGCTCGCTGGCGGCAATGCGGCTGGTCGACCTCGGCGTCGGCAAGCGCCCGACAGTCGCCGAACTCGATGACAGTTCGATCGCCATGACGTTCCGCCACGGCGTGACGACTGACCAGATCGATATCCGCCAGATTTACGACGCCCGACGGACCATTGAGGCGAGAACAGCAAGCCTTGCTGCCCTCAGGCGCAGCGATGAGGAGGCAATTCAAATTATTGCCCACGCACGCGCCATGCAAAACAGTCTCGATCGCCCGGAAGTGGTCATGGAGCACGACCTGGCACTGCATACGGCAATCGCCAAAGCCTCGCGCAATCCGGTTTTCGCACTCATCATCGGCGCCTTCCGTGGTGTCATCGTCGAAAGCTGGCCGATTGGCTGGAAAGCACGATCAAGCGATGTCGAACGAGACGCCATGAACCAGTTGCACCTCGATCTTGCCGAAGCAATCTCGGCCGGTAATCCCTTGGTCGCTGCCTCAATGATGGAGCGACATTTCGACCTCAGCCTCAAGGCACTCGCGGTCGCCGGTCTCACCTGAATAATAAAATGGAGTTCCTATGAAAATCACCGGCATTGAAACGGTGCGCATTGCCGAGCGCGCCAACCTGCTCTGGGTTCAGGTTCATACAGACGAAGGCATCACAGGTCTGGGCGAAACCTTCTTTGGTGCAGAGACCGTTGAAGCCTATGTACATGAATATATCGCACCACGCGTCATCGGCCGCGATCCTCTGGAAATTGACCGGCTTTCGGCAGATCTTGTTGGCTATGTCGGCTTCCGCTCGTCCGGGGCAGAAGTGCGCGGTAACTCCGCCTTTGATATCGCGCTCTGGGATATATTCGGCAAAGCAACCGGCCAGCCGATTGCGCAATTGCTCGGTGGTTTTACCCGAAAGGAAATCCGCACCTACAACACTTGCGCCGGGACTGAATACATCAAGAAGGCGACCGGCCAGACCACAGCCAATTTCGGTCTGTCCAAGGGCAGCGACTACGACGACCTGAATGGCTTCCTGAACCATGCAGACGAACTCGCCCAATCCCTGCTGGAAGAGGGCATCACGGCCATGAAGATCTGGCCCTTCGATCCGGCAGCCGAAAAGACGCGCGGCACATATATTTCGTTGACTGATCTGAAACAGGCACTGGTACCATTCGAAAAGATCCGTGCAGCTGTGGGCGACAAGATGGATATCATGGTGGAGTTCCACTCCATGTGGCAACTTCTGCCCGCCATGCAGATTGCAAAGGCGCTGACACCGTTCCAGACCTTCTGGCATGAAGATCCGATCAAGATGGACAGTCTTTCAAGCCTCAAGCGCTACGCCGAAGTATCGCCGGCGCCAATTTCTGCCTCCGAGACACTCGGTTCGCGCTGGGGTTTCCGCGACTATCTGGAGACCGGTGTCGCGGGCGTTGTCATGCTCGATATAAGCTGGTGCGGCGGCCTGTCGGAGGCACGCAAGATTGCCTCGATGGCGGAAACCTGGCATCTGCCAGTTGCACCTCATGACTGCACGGGGCCGGTGGTGCTCTGTGCCTCGACCCACCTTTCGCTCAATGCGCCGAATGCGGTCTTCCAGGAAAGTGTGCGTGCCTTTTACCGCACATGGTACCGCGACCTTGTGACGGCTCTTCCAGAGGTGCGCAATGGCATGATAACGGTGCCTCCGGGAGCAGGCCTTGGGATGGAACTGAACCCCGATCTGGAGCGCGCCTTTACCGTCAGTCGCAGACGGTCCGACGCGACCACGCTCTGAACGATTTCGTCTTAGCCATCTGGGAGGATATGAATGGCCAGCACCACCGAGACCGACAATTTCGCGGCGCGTTTGGCGCCTGTTGCCGGGCCAGCGATCATGCTTCTGGGCATGTTCATGTTTGCCCTCAATGATGCCATGGGCAAATGGCTGGTGGCGAGCTATGGGCTGGGCCAGGTGGTGCTGATCCGCAGCGTTGCCGCTCTGTTGATCCTGTCGCCATTTCTATGGCACGCGGGCCTGAAACCGATCATCAGCGCCGAGAGACCTCTCATGCAATTCGCAAGAGTTGCCTTCTCCACAGGCGAGGTCTTCTGCTTCTATTACGCCGTAATGTACCTGCCTCTGGCGGACGTGATGACATACTGGCTGGCCGCGCCTATTTATGTCGCCGCCGCCTCCCCGCTCCTGCTCAAGGAGAAGGTGGGCTGGCGCCGTTGGACAGCAATCTCGTTTGGCTTCATCGGCGTGTTGATCACGCTTGAACCGTCAAGCGCAATGTTCACCATGCCGGCCATCATCTCGATCGTGGGTTCGGTCGCCTTTGCATTTATGCTTTTGACCGGTCGAACATTGCGGGGCACTCCGGACAAGACACTCGTCTTCTTCCAGCTTTTGGGTGCAGCCATTGCAGGCCTGATCTTCGCACCCTTCAACTGGGCCCCGCTGAATTCCTCAAGCGAGATACTGCTGCTATGCCTGCTCGGCGTTGTCGCCATGCTGGCCCACATGCTGGTCAATCGTGCCTTGAAGATCTCGGATGCCGCCACCGTGGCACCGCTTCAATACACGCTTCTCATTTGGGCAATCATCTTCGGCTGGATGTTCTTCGGTGATCTGCCGCGCACCACCATGCTGGTCGGTTCAGCGCTGATTATCGGTTCCGGCCTCTTTATCTTCTTCCGGGAGCGCCAGTTGAAGGCTCGGGACACCGTTCTGCCGGCAGTTCCTGAATAGATGTTTTAACGCGCCCGCCCAGTCTCGGGCAGAGACAAAAAAGCCCGCAGCGGTTTCCCGCTGCGGGCTCTTCTATGACTGCAACCGCAGCCGTCATTTGGTCTGTTAGTTGCGGATCTTCTTCAATTCAGCAAGAACGGAGTCAACGACGTCAGCGCCGATTTCAGCCTTGTGCTTGTCGTAAACAACCATCGACTTTTCGCGAATGCGGACCTGCTCTTCGGGAGAAAGCTGATTGAACTTGATGCCTTCAGCTTCGATCTTTTCCAGCGACTTCTTGTTCAGATCGCCGATGACCGAACGCTCAACATCGCGGCCGACCTTTGCGCATTCGCTAAGAGCAGCCTGCTCGTCAGGCGTATAGGTATCAAAAATAGCCTTAGAGAACAGGAACAGGAACGGCGTGTAAGCGTGGTTGGTCTCGGTCACATACTTCTGAACTTCGTAGAACTTCGAAGTATCGATCGTCACATAAGGGTTTTCCTGTGCATCGATCGTGTTGGTTTCGAGAGCCGAGAACACTTCGCCGAATGCCATTGGCGTCGCGTTGGCGCCGAGGTTCTGGAACGTGTCGAGGAAGACGTTGTTCTGCATGACGCGAACCTTCATGCCTTCCATGTCTTCCCACTTGGTGACCGGACGAACCGAGTTCGACAGGTTACGGAAGCCGTTTTCCCAGTAAGCGAGGTTTACGAGACCAACAGCTTCGAGCTTCTCGTTCATCATGTCACCGAACTCGCCGTCGAGAACCGTGTAGGCTTCCTGTGCATTGGCAAACAGGAACGGAAGGTCGAACACGCCGAGAGCAGGCACGATGCCGACGAGCGGCGAAGACGACGTGACGACTGCTTCCTGTACGCCCGAACGCAGAGCCTGCGTGGCCTGCAAGTCGCCGCCAAGAGCGCCGCCCCAGAATGCGGTCAGCTTCAGCTTGCCACCGGACTTGTCGTCCAGGCATTTCTGCATTGCTTCGATACCGTTGCCGACCGGGTGGTCGGCATTGATGCCGTTCGAAACGCGGATGTTGCGATCGTTGAATTCAGCAAAGGCCGGAGCGGATGCGGAAGCAGCAAATGCAAGTGCCGTAGTCGCGAGTAGAATCTTTCTCATATTATCCTCCCAAAGGATGGTTGAAGTTAAACGATAGGCGTTGAAACCCCTCAATGCAGCCACCGTGCAGGCACCATGATGATTTCGGGGAATAGAACGAACAGCATGAGCACGCAGACTTCGACGAGGAGGAACGGCAGAATGCCGACCACGACCTTGCCGAGGGGAATGCGCCCCACACCACTCACCACGTTCAGCACGACGCCAACAGGCGGCGTGATGAGACCGATGCAGCAGTTCATGATGAACATCACACCGAAATAGACTGGATCGATACCGGCCATCTTGATGATCGGCATCAAGACAGGGGTCAGGATCAGGATGGTCGGCGTCAGGTCGAGCGCCGTACCGACGACCAGGATCAGCAACATGATGACAAGCATCAGCAGCTTTGGCCGGTCGATCAGCGGCTCGATATAGCCAGCGACCTCCGCCGGAATATTCGCAGCCGTAATAAGCCAGGCCGAAACCAGCGCCGCACAGACGAGGAACATAACGATGGACGTCGTCTTGGCGGCCCGCAGGATAACCGATGGCAGGTCCTTTGGCTTCAGCTCGCGGTAAATCACCATGCCGACAAAAAGAGCATAGGCAGCGGCAATCACTGCAGCTTCGGTTGGCGTCACGACGCCAGCCTTGATACCGCCGAGAATAATGACCGGCATGCCCAGCGCCCAAAGCGCACGGCCAGTTGCTCCAAGACGCTCAGCACCGGACGCCTTCGGCAAGGCTTCGATCTTGTCCTTGCGGACAACGACGAGCCACATGGCAATCAGGGCAAAGCCCATGAAAATGCCAGGCACGATACCAGCCATGAAAAGCTGTGTGATCGAAACGTTTGCCGACACACCGAAGACGATGAAAGCCATCGACGGCGGGATGACGGGAGCAATGATACCACCAGCCGCAATCAAACCGCCGGAACGCGGCACGTTGTAACCGGCATTGGCCATCATCGGGATCAGGATCGCGGCAAGTGCCGCCGTATCGGCAGCAGCCGAGCCGGAGATACTGGCCATGATGATCGCAGCCATGATCGCAACGATACCCAGACCGCCGCGAATATGGCCCACACAGGCAATCGCGAATTCAATGATGCGGCGAGACAAGCCGCCTGCATTCATCAACTCGCCGGCAAGAATGAAGAACGGAATAGCAAGCAGCGTGAATGTATCAGCGCCGATGATCATGTTTTGCGCGATAATCTGGCTGTTGAACATGCCCATGTAGCTCATGAGCACGACACCGCAGAACATCAGCGCGAAGGCGACCGGCACACCAATCGCCATGGCGCCGAGAAGCGATACTATAAATACCAGAAGGGTCATATCAGCCGCGCTCCGACAGATGTTCTATGGACATGTCTTCGCCGGCGAAAGCGGCGAGTTCACGCTCGGTTATGCGACCGGTGGCGATACGAAACAGGCGTTCCAAGGCAATCAAAATACAGCCTGTGCCGGTGAAGAAGCCAATACCATAGACCCAGCCCATGGAAAGCCCGGTCACCGGAGCACTCATGCTCATATTGATCGGCAGCTGTTTCCAGGTACCCCAGAAGAAGATCGCGGAGACCGCTATGATCACGAGATTGGTGATAGCCATCAATACGATGCGGCCCTTGCGCCCGAACATCGCCACAACGGTCTCGACACCCATATGACCATATTCACGAAACCCGACCACAGCGCCGATGAAGGTGAGCCAGACGAAGAAATATCGCGACAGTTCATCGGAAACATTGAGGCCCGAATTGAAGCCATAGCGCAGCACAACATTTCCGAAGACCATGATCGCCATGCCTGCAAGAAGCAGCACCATCAGGGTTTCGAGAAATCGGTAGAAAAGATCGACGACTTTTTGCATCCGTTCCTCCCTGGTTCTGTTTACAAAAGGCCGCGGCCTGCGAGGTTTTTCATCAGCGCACCCAGACCGAAGGTCCATTCCGGGCAGGCATTGCTGCGCTGAACCCAGTTGACCAACCGTCCAAGCTTTGGCGTGGAAATTTCAACCCGGTCACCCATTTCATGGGTGAAGCCTTGCCCCTCGCCACGGCGGTCCTTGACCGGTGCAAACATGGTTCCCAGAAACAGAACAGCACCATCAGGATACTGGTGATTGCGATTGAGCAACTGGCGTGCGAGATCGGACGGAGTGCGACTGATCGCTTCCATCGGACTTTCGCCGGCCATGACGAAACCATCTTCGCCTTCGACATGCAGCGAAACCTTCACTCGCGACAAATCTTCAAGCGAGAATCCCGCGTCAAACAGGCGGATGAACGGCCCTATCGAGCACGACGCGTTGTTATCCTTGGCCTTCGACAGCAGAAGCGCCGAACGACCTTCAACATCGCGCAGGTTGACGTCATTTCCAAGCGTCGCACCGACGATCTGACCATCGGAGCGCAGGACCAGAACCACTTCAGGTTCCGGATTATTCCATTCCGACATCGGGTGAATACCCACAAGCGCGCCGCATCCAACCGATGACATGGGCTGTGACTTAGTGAAGATTTCCGCATCGGGACCGATGCCGACCTCGAGATACTGCGACCAGAGGTTCATGTCCTGCAGAAGCGCCTTGACCTTGCTGGCCTGTTCCGAGCCGGCGACCAGTCCGCGAAGGCTGTCGCCAAGGACTGGCGCCAATTGCTCGCGTATAGCCTGGGCCCGCGATGCATCGCCTTTGGCCTGCTCTTCGATCACACGCTCAAGCATGCTGTCGGCAAACGTCACGCCTGCAGCCTTGACTGCCTGAAGGTCGATGGGTGCCAGCAATTCGCCGGCCTCGCCGGAGAGGAAGTCATCCAAGGCACCGAGATCGGCAAGGCCTTCGGCAGACTTCAACTGCTCAACAATGTTCTCGGCTTCCAGAAGCGACGACACTGTGGCGGATAAGGATGACAGATCGAACACACGATCGTCTCGAACGAGCACGACACAGGGGCCATCAACGGCTTTCGACCAGACGCGACCAATCAGCAACGCCTGCGAAGCGTCGTCGGGCAAAATTTTCGCAGCGTTAAGTGAACGCGTGAGTTTCAAAATAATCCTCCCCCATGTCTCCCGGACAGGGTTTTATGTAAACACCTTGCCACATTGTCCGGATGTCTGACAACGCGGCCAGCGACGTTGTAGTTTTAGTTTTGCAACCTGTCTAGCAGTCAAACTGACTATAGTTACGCGAATTCCTCATTTAGGCTGCGAAATTTAGCACAGCTCAATTTGTGAAACTCAATAGGAAGCGATTGTCAGCCCAATGCGCTTGGCCGCGCCGGACAAGTGCGACTTCATCGCCTCCCGCGCCTTTTTCGGATCTCGGGTGGCGATTGCATCGCGGATGTCCACATGCTCGGCAATTGTCACCTCCACAATCTCTTCCAGCACAGCCACCGCCCGCGCTTCGTTGATGGCCAGACTGATCCGCTCGGCGATGAATCCGATGAAGATCGAGAAATATTCATTGCCGGTCGACGTCGCCACAGCACGATGAAAGGCGAGATCGGCGACGATCCCCTGTTCCGTCCACTTATCCGCGCCCATCATGGCCGCCAGTGTCTCATCGAGTTTGGCCAGATCAGCGTCTGTATGATGGACCGCGGCAAGGCCTGCGGCCTCGATTTCCAGAGGGACGCGCAATTGAAAAAGGTCCCGGAAAGTCGATTTGTTGTCGAGGTCGTGTTGCTCGATCCTGATCGCCTGGCGAGACTGCTGCTCGGTTGCGAACGCGCCCACGCCCTGCCTCGTCTCGACAAGGCCCTCATTGCGCAACTGCGCAATGGCCTCGCGCACCACAGACCGGCTGACGCCAAAACTGCTGGCAAGAAAATGCTCTGTCGGAAGCCTCTCGCCCGGCGCGATGCGTCCCTCGACGATTTCTCGACCGATCTGAGCCGCAATGCGCGCTGGCAAATGCTCTCCGCGCCTAATCTGACCGAAATCCACTCGTGTCTCCCCCGCTGATGCAGTCCTCCACAAATGTTTTCTACGAGTTCTTGTCGAAATTCAATTGGCAGCCCGGATTCATCAGAGAAGCTGGATCGATCGCCGTCTTCACGGCAGTCAGCAATTTGCGCTTCACCTTTGGCATCCGCGCTTCGTGGTCAGCCAGCTTCAATCGACCGATACCATGTTCAGCACTGATCGACCCTTGATAGGCATCCAGAACGCCGTTGATGGCAACCTTCGCCTTGTAGATCCGCTGAGCGACCTCGTCTGGAGAAAGTCCGGACGGAGGCAGAACGTTCAGGTGAACATTGCCGTCGCCCACATGGCCATAAGAAACGCAGACGCAATCCGGCAACGCCTCGGCAACGGCGGCCTCGGCGTCACGGACAAAATCCGCAAGTTTAGAAAGCGGCACGGAAATATCCGTACGCAAATGCGGACCGCGCTTGGCCTGACCTTCATTCATGCCCTCGCGGAAAAGCCATAGATTGCGTGCCTGCGTCGACGAGGACGCAATCACACCATCGGCCACAAGACCTTCTTCCATAACACCTTCAAGAAAGCGCTCCATCAGATCGGAGATATCGACGAGACCGGATCCTGAAATCTCCATCAGCACATAGGCCTCGTATTCGCCGGAAATAGGCATCGCCAGATCAGGGATTGCTTCCTGGGCCAGCACAAAGGCAAGCGGCGGCATGAACTCGAAGGCCGACATCAGGTCACAGCAATCCCGCCGCGCGCGGCGGAAAAGCTTGATGGCGTCATCCAGAGCATTGAGCCCCAGCAAAGCTGTCGCCACCTGGTCCGGTTCCGGCGTGAGCTTGACGGAAATGGCCGTGATAATGCCAAGCGTCCCTTCTGCGCCGATGAACAACTGCTTGAGATCAATGCCACGATTATCCTTCCGCAGGGTCGACAGACAATCGAATACGGTGCCATCCGGCAGCACAACTTCCAGCCCCAGAACCAACTCGCGCGTCATACCGTAACGCAGCACATTGATGCCGCCGGCATTGGTGGACACGTTTCCGCCCATACGGCAGGACCCCTGGGCGCCAAGTGCCAGCGGAAAGAACATGCCTTTTTCGGCAACGGCATCCTTGAACTCGGACAGGATGCAGCCTGCCTCAACCACAGCGGAAAAATCATCGCTATCGATACGGCGGATGGCCGTCATACGCTCAAGACTGATCACCACCTGACCCGCAGGCTGATCGGGCGTCGCACCCAGGACAAGTCCGGTATTGCCCCCTTGAGGAACGATGCCCAACCCAAGCGCCGCACATGCCTTGACCGCGGCTGCAACCTCTTCAGTCGACCGCGGGCGCAATACCGCCACCGCCCCGGTCGTGACATCGCCATGCCAATCCCGACAATAGCGAACCACATCTTCACCGGTGAGCACGACATTGGCTCCGAGTACAGCAATCAAATTCTCGGTGTGAAGGCTATTCTCTGGCACCTCGGCTAAGCTTTGCATTGGCTCGTTCATAAAATCCCTCCCGCTTCGTAAAGCGGTGCCTTGCGCACCGACAGCACTAGCGTCTTGACGCGGTCACAACTATTTTGTTTTCAACACCATCATATAAGGTTATCAGACAACCTTACAATATATTTATTCGGCCTGCCCCTCATGGCAGAAGCCGAGACACACCGAGGGAGGATTTCATGCATATCTGTATCATTGGCGCAGCAGGAATGGTCGGGCGCAAGCTGGCAGAACGTGTGGCAAAGAACGGCAACATCGACGGCCATGCGGTCGAGACGATGACATTGGTCGACGTCGTAGCGCCAGAGGCACCAGCCGGCTTCACCGGCAAGGTCAACATCGAAACTGTTGACCTATCAACGCCCGGCGAAGCTGAGCGCCTTGTCGCGGCTCGCCCCGATGTCTTTTTCCATCTGGCGGCCATTGTGTCCGGTGAAGCCGAGCTCGATTTCGACAAGGGCTACCGAATCAATCTGGATGGAACCCGCTATCTGTTTGACGCAATCCGCATTGCCAATGGCGAAGATGGCTACAAACCGCGCGTCGTCTTCACATCCTCGATCGCCGTCTTTGGCGCGCCGCTGCCCTACCCGATCCCGGATGAATTCCACACGACACCACTGACGAGCTACGGCACGCAAAAGGCGATCTGCGAACTGCTACTCTCCGATTATTCCCGCCGTGGATTTTTCGAAGGCATTGGCATCCGTCTCCCCACAATCTGCATTCGCCCCGGCAAACCGAACAAGGCTGCATCAGGTTTCTTCTCCGGCATCCTGCGCGAGCCGCTTGTCGGCAAGGAAGCCGTGCTTCCCGTTTCCGATGATGTTCGTCACTGGCATGCATCGCCGCGCTCTGCCGTCGGCTTCCTTCTGCATGGCGCGACAATCGACCTTGACGAAGTCGGCCCCCGCCGCAATCTGTCCATGCCAGGTCTGAGCGCCACTGTTGGCGAACAGATTGAAGCACTGCGACGCGTCGCCGGAGACAAGGCGGTCGCCTTGATCCGCCGCGAACCAGATGAAATGGTCATGCAGATGTGCGCTGGATGGGCACCGGGCTTTGAAGCAAAGAGAGCGCGTGCACTTGGCTTCACTGCGGAGAACTCCTTCGACGAGATCATCCAGGCGCATATCGAGGATGAACTGGGAGGAAAGTTATAATGGCAGCTGACACAAAAATAGCATTTCTCGGCACCGGACTGATGGGCGCGCCGATGGCAAGGCGTCTGCTGAAAGCAGGTTTTGCCGTGAGCGTCTGGAACCGGGCGGCCGACAAGGCTGAAGCCTTGGTCGCTGACGGGGCAAGCCATGCATCGAGCCCAACGGAAGCAGTGCATGACGCAGACGTCGTCTTCACCATGCTTTCCGATGGCAATGCCGTTGGCGACGTCCTGTTCGACAAGGGCGTGGCATCCGCGATGAGGAAAGGCGCTGTGCTGATCGACACCAGTTCGATCTCCCCGCCTATCGCTCGCGACCATTCCGCCAAGCTCAAGGAAATCGGCATAGCCCATATCGACGCTCCGGTTTCCGGCGGCGTGGTTGGCGCGGAAGCCGGCACGCTAGCCATTATGGCTGGCGGCGATCCTGAAACTGTCGAAGGATTGTCAGAAATCTTCACGCCTCTTGGACGCGTGACCTATGTTGGTCCGTCAGGAGCCGGCCAGATTTGCAAGCTTGCCAATCAGCAGATTGTCGCCGTGACCATCGGCGCTGTGGCAGAAGCCATGATGCTGGTGGAAGCCGGCGGCGCGGATCGTGCAAAATTCCGCGATGCCATTCGTGGTGGCTTTGCCGAAAGCCGTATTCTCGAACTGCACGGAGAGCGCATGGTCAATCGCAGCTTCGCCCCCGGTGGCCCCTCGCGCCTTCAGCTCAAGGACCTGGATGCCGTTGCGGCCATGGCCGAGCTTTACCACCTCGACCTCCCTTTGACAGAAAAAGTCCGTGGCGAATTCCGTGACTTCGTGTCAGATGGCGGCGCCGAAACCGATCACAGCGGACTGCTGCTGCATCTCGAAAAGATCAACAAGCGCACGCCCAAGGACAATTGATGAGCGATAGCAATAAAACTGGCCGCCGCCTGCGCTCGCAGGACTGGTTCGACAATCCCGATCACCTTGACCTGACAGCTCTCTATCTCGAGCGCTTCATGAATTACGGCACGACGCCGGAGGAATTGCGCTCGGGCAAGCCGATCATCGGCATTGCCCAATCCGGCAGCGATCTCAATCCGTGTAACCGACACCATATCGAACTTGCCAAGCGCCTGCGCGACGGCATCCGCGATGCAGGCGGAATTCCGATCGAATTCCCGACGCATCCATTGTTTGAAAACTGCAAACGGCCGACGGCAGCACTCGACCGAAACCTGGCCTATCTCGGCCTCGTCGAGATCCTCTACGGCTATCCGCTGGACGGAGTGGTGCTGACGACCGGCTGCGACAAGACAACCCCATCGGCACTGATGGCAGCGTCAACCGTTGACATTCCGGCCATCGTTTTTTCCGGCGGTCCGATGCTCGACGGCTGGCACGACGGCGATCTGGTTGGCTCCGGCACCGTCATCTGGCGCTCGCGCCGGAAATATGCAGCTGGCGAATATTCCAAGGAAGACTTCCTTGAGGCAGCGCTGGATTCCGCACCGTCAATCGGCCACTGCAACACCATGGGCACAGCCTCCACCATGAACGCCATGGCAGAGGCGCTCGGCATGTCGCTGACGGGCTGCGCCGCGATCCCCGCCGCCTACCGCGCCCGTGGTCAGATGGCCTACCGGACCGGCCGCCGCGCCGTCGAACTGGTCATGGAGGACATCAAGCCTTCTGACATTCTGACACGCGAAGCCTTCCTCAACGCCATCAAGGTCAATTCCGCGATCGGCGGATCGACCAATGCCCAGCCGCATCTGGCCGCCATGGCGAAACATGCCGGCGTTGAGCTTTTCCCGGAAGACTGGCAGGTCCACGGCTTCGACATCCCGCTTCTCGCCAATGTTCAGCCCGCGGGTGAATATCTGAGCGAGCGCTTCCACCGCGCAGGCGGCGTACCTGCGATCATGTGGGAACTGATGCAGGCAGGGAAGCTGGATGGCTCCTGTCCGACCGTCACCGGCAAGACCATGGCCGAAAACCTGGAAGGCCGCGAAGCCGTCGACCGCGAGGTCATCAAACAGTTCAACGAGCCGATGCGCGAACGTGCAGGCTTCCTGGTGATGAAGGGCAACCTTTTCGATTTCGCCATCATGAAAATGAGCGTCGTCTCGGAAGAGTTTCGCCGGCGTTATCTGTCAGAAGTCGGCAATGAAGGTGTCTTCGAAGGCAAGGCCGTCGTCTTTGACGGTTCGGAAGACTACCACAAGCGCATCGAGGATCCCGCACTTGGCATCGACGAGCGAACTATTCTGGTGATCCGTGGTGCCGGCCCGCTCGGCTGGCCGGGCTCTGCCGAGGTGGTCAATATGCAGCCCCCGGCACATCTTCTGAAGAAGGGTATCACCAGCCTGCCAACCATCGGCGACGGACGTCAGTCCGGCACTGCCGACAGCCCATCGATCCTCAATGCGTCTCCGGAAAGTGCAGCCGGCGGTGGCCTTGCCTGGATCAGGACCGGCGACATCATTCGTATCGACTTCAACGAAGGTCGTTGCGACATGCTGGTCGACGATGCCGAGATTGAAAAGCGCAAGGCAGATGGCATTCCAGCCGTACCGCAAAGTGCCACACCCTGGCAGAAGATCTACCGGGAAACAGTGACCCAACTCGCAGACGGTGCCACCATCAAGGGCGCATCTGACTTCCGTCAACTGGCAAAGACGCCACCGCGCCACAACCACTGACCGATGTGATCACGCATCCCAATTGACGCATGATCACATCATCGTTTGTTCAACGCCGGCAAATTGAAATTGCCGGCGTTGCGCACCATCTAAGGGTAGAACCCACCCAAAGGAGGATGGCATGACAAACAAGACCGAACGTGCCGTACTGGCAGGCGGTTGCTTCTGGGGCATGCAGCAGTTGATCCGCCGGATGCCCGGCATCGTCTCCACACGCGTCGGCTATACCGGCGGCGACGTTGCAAATGCGACCTACCGCAACCACGGCACCCACGCTGAAGGGATTGAGATCGAATTCGATCCCACCCAGACCAGCTATCGCGATATCCTGGAGTTTTTCTTCCAGATCCACGATCCATCGACGCTGAACCGTCAGGGCAACGATGTCGGCATGAGTTATCGCTCGGCAATCTATTATACCGACGATGAACAGAAACGCGTAGCCGAAGACACCATTGCCGACGTCGATGCCTCAGGCATCTGGCCCGGAAAGGTGGTGACGGAAGTCGAACCGGTCGGCGATTTCTGGGAAGCGGAGCCGGAGCATCAGGATTATCTGGAGCGTTACCCCAATGGCTATACCTGCCATTTCCCGCGCCCGAACTGGAGACTGCCGCGCCGCGCGGCCTGATCCATAAAGTCTTGTGTGAGAAAGCCGCTGGTACACCACTGGCGGCTTTCTCCGTTGATCAGAGAACAGCGCTCATACCGCCATCGACATAGATGATCTGACCATTGATATAGTCGGATGCCGAAGATGACAGAAATACCGCAGCGCCAGCAAGTTCCTCAGGGCGTCCCCAACGCCGCGACGGTGTCCGCCCCTTTACCCAGGAATCGAATTGCGGATTGCTCGTCAGGGCCTCGTTCATATCCGTCAGCATATAGCCCGGCGCGATAGCGTTGGCCTGAAGGCCATGCTCGGCCCATTCCGCTGCCATCGATTGGGTGAGAGCCTTGATGCCGGCCTTTGCCGCCGTATAGGGGGCAACCGTGGGGCGGGCGAAGCCGCTCATCAAAGACCCGATATTGACAATCTTTCCATAACCGCGCGGGATCATGCGCTTGGCAGCTTCCCGTCCGACGAAAAAGGCACTCGTAAGATTGGTATCAATGACACGACGCCATTCGTCGGCCTGCAATTCAACCAGTGGCTTGCGAAGCTGAATACCGGCATTGTTGACGATAATATCCACATTCACGCCAGCGGCATCCAGCCGCTCAAAGCAGGCAATAACGTCATCCTCGTCGGTGACGTCAAACGCCTGGCTGAGAACATCGTGCCCTTCAGCCTTCAAGCTTTCCGCGACCGCTTCGAGACGCTCTGCATTGACCCCGTTGAGCACCACGCGTGCACCGGCCTGAGACAAACCGATTGCGATTGCATGCCCAAGCCCCCGCGATGAGCCAGTAACAAGTGCTGTCTTGCCGTTGAGGCTAAATAGCGGATTTTGCAATATTTCACTCCCAAATTTCGAAAACGCCCCAGACGCCTGTAAACGCGACTGATGGGCGGGTGGAGTATAGCCGCACCGCCTGGCGATACCAGAGCACGTCCACTTTTTAGCGGAGACGTCCACCGCTTCGCGGAGCATGGGCGACAACAATGAAGCCGGGTTACGAGGTTTCTATTTCGGACTCCTCGGCGGGCGCCTTGCGGTCCGGTTTTGCCAGCAGGGGCTTCTGCTGCCCGTAGCCGCCACCGTCATAATAGGATGTGAATTGCTCGCGGAAACGTTCGGCCGCACCCGGATCGGCATAGCGATGGAGCCGCTCCATATCCGTCTTGTTGAGCATCATGCCAATGGTCTTTGCCGCGATCTGGGGTTCGGCGGCGAGCAGGTTTTCGACAACCTTCACGGGCGTCTTCCCCCACTGCGTCACGAAGATGAAGCCGTCGAGCTGCGGCTCCAGGGCCTTTGCGTCGATAACCGGCACCAGCGGCGGCAGATCGATGACGATTACATCGAACATGTCCCGCAGATTTCCAAGAAGCTGTCCCATCCCGGCAGATGTGAAGACTTCACTGGAATGCGCAAACGAACTTCCAAGCGATGCGATCGGCATGATGGCAAGCTTCGAGCGGCGGTCCACACGAACGACCTTGGTCCACTCGATACCCTCATAGAGCGTTTCGAGAAGCCCCGCCTCCGGCTCCTTCGCCAGCATCTTGCTCAAGGATGGCTCACGCAGATTGCCGTCGATCACGAGCGTGCGTTGGCCGCTCATCGCCATCAAGCCGGCAAAATTGGCAGCAACCGTGGTGCTACCTTCGCCCGGCAGGCAGGAGACGATGCCGATCACACGGCACTTTCTGCCCTTGAGCGCCAGCTCGGTGGCAATACGCGCATGCCTTAGCACTTCGGTATAGGGAGATCGCGGTGCATCGACGGCCAGTCGAATCATCTGTCGGAAGTGGTCAGGTACAGCATGGTGCTCAGCATCCACGCCAGGATCATGTGAAGGATCGGCACTCTTTCTCGAATGTTGGGCCATATCGATCCACGGAAGATAGCCGAGAAAGCGTACGCCCAGTCTATCCCGCACATCCTGCCCGGTTCGAAACGTTCTGTCCTTGAGTTCCAAAAAGCCAGCAAGTCCGCACCCCACAAGCCCACCGAGAACGACGGACAGGGCCATCGTCAAGGTTTTTTTCGGGCTGGACGGCGCAGACGGAACACCTGCCTCGGAAATCACACGCGCTTTCGCAATCGGAAATGACTGCTGCTGAGCCGTCTGTTCGAAGCGCGTGAGGTAGCTCTGATAGAGCGTTTTCAGCGCTGATGCCTTCTGCTCCAGTTCGGCCAATTGTACCATGGAGACATTGGCGTCAGAGTTCTTACCCGTCACCTGCGCGATATTGTCTCGCAACGAAGCCTCGCGGGATTTGGCCACTTCGAACTCATTTCGAAAGCTCTCGGTGAGCTGCTGAAGCTCATTGAAGATCTGCCGCGAAATATCTTGCCTGTCGGCCTTCAACGCCAGCGCCTGGGGATGGTCAGCACCGAACTGCTTCGTGACCTCCTGCTCACGGTCGTTAACGGCGATGTAGCGTTTGCGCAGATCCTGCAGGATCGAATTGTCGGTCTGGAGTGACGAGATGACCGCATTGGTCACAGCCGCTGCCTGCCCCTGCTCCAGAATGGCCTCATACTGGCGATAACGCGCCTCGGCTGTCGCCGTATCCGCCTGCGCCGCAATAAGCTGGCTATTCAAATCGGAAAGTTGCTGGGTCGTCATCAGCTCGCCGCGCGGCGAAACCAGACCGTGCTCGTTCTTGTACTGCTCGACCGCCATCGACGCCTGCTGCGAACGGGTATTGAGATCGGTCAGCCGTTCCTGCAACCAGCTGGAGGCCCGTTCGGTTGCTTCGAAATTGGCGCTGAGCTGCTCCTCGAGATAGGCTTTGGCATAGGCTTTGGCGATACGCGCCGATAACACAGGCTCAGGCGAACGCACCGAAAGCGCGATAACCGAACTGCGCCCAACACGCTCCACCGAAAGTGACTGACGTAAAATAGCGGCTGCCTTCTCCCGAAGGCCCGCCTCCATGGCACCTTCAGAAGCCGGCGGCTTGCTGGGCAAAAGCGCAGAGATCATGCTGCGAACGGTGCCTTTCAGAGCGTCAACAGGCGACTTCGGTGGGTTCATGAGAATGTCGTTTTCGGCGAATTTGCCGTCATCGACCACCCGCATGGCCAATGCCTTGGACTTGAGGATCTCGACCGAACTGGACATGCTGTTATCAAGCTGCTGACCGCTCTGGCGGCCAGGTTCGTCTTCGGCGAAACGGGACATATCCTCGTCGACCAGGATTTGTGTCATGGCCGTATAGGACGGCTGAACCATCAAGAGATAGACACCGGCCAGCACCATTGCTCCTGCAACGCACATGGCAATCAATGCAAATCGCCGAACGACCATGCTCCACAATTTGTCGAGATCGATAAAGCTGTCGCTGTCTCTGCGGTCCATCTGGAATACCTGTCTCGACCGCAATGTGGTGTGGTCCATGTTCAATCCACCTCAGGAACATTGATGTACAGGCGCGGTATCGCGCCTGTATTCGTTTGCGTTTCGATTCAAGCGGCGTGTGCGCTTTGGCGGCGCTCGGAAACCAGTTGCTGGATTGATTGGGCAAGCTCCTCGCCCAGGTCTGCGCGCAGCATGGCAAAGGCCACATTGGCTTCGATGAACCCACGCTTGCTGCCGCAGTCGAAGGTGCGTCCGGTATACGGATGCGCGTGAAACGGCTGGCTTGCGGCAAGACGCTGCATGCTGTCTGTCAGCTGAATCTCATTGCCAGCCCCGCGCTCTTGCGATTCCAGCAAGTCGAAGATTTGCGGTTGCAGAATATAGCGACCATTGAGGTAGTAATTGGACGGCGCAACCGCAGGATCGGGTTTCTCGACCATGTCGGTGACCTGAACGCCGTGCTCCACACGATTACCTACGCCGATAATACCATAGCTGGATGTATCCTGCGGAGCGCATTCCTCGACCGCAAAAACGTTACCGCCAACTTCTTGATAGAGATCCATCAATCCCGCCATGCAACCGCGTGGCCCAAAGGACACCATGTCAGGAAGAAGGAGCGCAAAGGGCTCATTGCCGACCAGTTCTCGTGCGCACCATACTGCGTGACCAAGACCTAGCGGCGCTTGCTGGCGGGTGTAGGTAATGGTCCCCGCAAGCGGCAGCATCTTTTCAAGCTGCGCAACCTGTGCTGTCTTGCCGGCCTTCGTCAGCGAAGCCGTCAGCTCTGGAGAGGTATCGAAATAGTCCTCGATCGCCGCCTTGTTCCGGCTGGTGACGAAGATGATCTGCTCGATACCGGCCTGCAGGGCCTCATCCACCGCATATTGAACAACGGGACGATCAACAATCGTCAGCATCTCCTTGGGCGTGGCCTTCGTTGCGGGCAGGAAACGGGTGCCGTTGCCGGCGACCGGGATGACGGCCTTTCGTACGGGCTGCAAATTCGTCATGAATTCTGTCCTTTCTGGAGGCGTTTGCCCCATGCAGTTGGGAGGGAACCGGCGCCACTCAGGATCCGGTTTACGCGAACGGCAAGCGGCATTTTCAGGTGCCTCAAGGCACGAGGATGACCGATCGCCGTTTTGAGAACCCCACCGATAGATCTGTTCTTGATCTCACCGATCAGGGTAATGAAGGAACGCGCTTCAATAAGACTGCGGGTGCGCAAACGCTGCGCTTTTGCAGCGGCACCATGGAGTGTGAAGCGGTCGAGAAACAGTCGGTCGGACGCAAGCATCGCGTCCAGATGATGCGCTTCCAGGACGCGGGAAATGGAGCCTTGCCACAGATGATAGATATAGCCTGCAAGCGGCTCCACCGCGCATCTGCCGCCGCAGGCAAGCGCAGAAGCCAACAGCATGTAATCCTCGCCGATCTTCAGGCTTTCATCGAAGCAAAGCTGATGCCGCAGAAGGAAGCGACGGGCAAAGATGGGCTTCATATAACCGTAGTTGTAAGTCGCGCGAAAAATGATGTTGGACTGGATGAAATTTGCCAGTGACAACAAGTGAATACCCTGCAGATGGCGCTCTGCGAACATCGGCTTTGCCGGTCCGCCATCCATGGGCACCACATCGAGATTGTCGACGACGATATCGGCATTTTCCACGGCAGCACGGTCGATCATTCGCCGCAGCCGGCCCGGACGCACCTCGTCATCAGCATCCAGCACAGCGATCCAGCGGCCGCGGGCTGCTGATATTCCGGCATTGCGCGCCGCCGCCGGGCCTTGATTGTGCGCCTGCTGCAAAAGCGTCACGCGCGGATCCGCATACCCTTCCGCCAAAGCAACCGTGCCATCAGCGGAGCAATCGTCGACGACGATCACTTCGACGGTAACACCCGTCTGGGCAAGAGCGCTGTCGATTGCCCGAGCAAGTGTATCCTGCGCATTATAGGCCGCGATGACAAAACTGATATCCGGGCGCTCGCAGCTATCAATCATGATGCCTCCACGAAGCCATATTGGCGAATTTCCCGTTTACCGAAGAGTCCGGTGACAACGCCGGCATGAAGAGCGGCACGCAGCGCATATCTGTAGCGGGCTATGGGGAAGGGTACGGAGAGTGCCATCAGCAATGCACAGCAACCAAGCTTGCAGGACGCAATAAATGCCTGGACCATCCGAGCGGCCCCGTGATGCTGTGTCGCCAGAATACGCCCATGCGTCTGGCCGGAGCGAAAGCGCCTTTTGCTCAGCCAATCGAAGCTTTCGCGCTTGGCCGGAACCGGCTCCTCAAGCACTGCATTGGCAGCAAACGCAATTCGTCCGCCGTCTCGGGTCATCGCACTGAAGAACTGCGTGTCTTCACCACCGCTTTGCCCAAGCGCCAGATCGAAACGACGGTTCGACAGATACGGCGAGCGCATGTCGAGCAACACATTACAGGTGTAGCCGGTACGGATATGACCGTTAACCCACACGGGACGTGTCGAATGAAAGTCTCCCTTGCGCATCCAGCCAGGAGCACTGGCACTGTATATCGCGCGCACGGGACCGAGAACCGCATCGGCACCCGACTTTATATGCGCCTCATAGAGTTCGCTCAGCCAGGACGGTGCCGCGACTTCATCGTCGTCAATGAAGGCCAGGAATTCGCCATCGCTTTCCGTAAGGCATGCGTTACGCGCGATGGAAATATTGGACTTCGGGCAATGTACGTAGCTGATCGGAAACGGAGAATGCTCCCTCAAGCTATCAACCAAAACACGGGCGCTTGGACGCTCATCATTGTCGGCCACAATCAGACGGACTGCCACCCGATCGGGAACATCAAGAGCAAAAAGCGAGATAAGAGTTTCGCGCAGCTCCGGACGTCGGAAGGTGCAGACGGCAATATCAATGAAGACGTTGATCTGGGGTTCAGCTGTCAAGCGACCGCCCTCCTCTGCCTGAAGCTCAGCAGTTCGGACCAGAAACCAGTAGACCAGGCGAAATGCATGATCATCGCAGCGACAGCTGCGAGCACGCCATTGGGGTAGCGCTCCCAAACAGCCAGCCAGAAGCCGTAAGCCAGGCAAAGCGCGGCCCAAAGGAGGAATGGCAAGGCCGCAATCCAATAGAACACCGCCAACAGCAACCCCACGCAGACCGGCGCGACGGCCAGAGGGATCATCTGCCTGAGCTTCGGCAGCGTGCGATGCTTGAGAAGGTTGCGCGCACGGCCACGCCCATAGCCCATATATTGCCGAAAAAGCGCAGCCGCCGTCTTGCGTGGATAATAGATCATATAGGTTGCGCCTGTGAGCCATATGCGGAAACCGGCGCGTCGCAAGCGGTGGTCCAGCTCGGCGTCTTCATTATGACTGAACGTCTCGTCATATCCGCCAACTGTGCGGAAAGCGTCTATCCGCATCAGGGCGTGATGGGCATGGTCAACCCATTGTCCGCCGGCACCATCTCGGTGTTTCGATCCGCCATTGCCAAGCTTGGAGTTTTGCGCGACCGCTGCTGCGCTCTGAAAGCCTCCATCGCCCACTGTCTTCATGCCGACGGCAACAGAATCTGCCTGCGTGTCGATCGCTTCGCGTAAAAGCATCTGGCAATAATCCTCGGGATAACCGCCATGCGCATCGATCCGGATCAGATAGTCGCGATCTGCACCGTATCGGTCTACAGCAAGGTTCACCGCCGCCGACTGAAGCCGCTTGGGATTCTCAAGCAGAACAAGACCATCGATCTCTTGAGTGAGACGCGTCACGATCTGAGCCGTGCCGTCGGTACTGCCGCCATCGGCGACCACGATCAGCGCGTCCAAATTGGCCCGCCCCCTGCCCAGCTGCCGCAACAGTCCCTCGATATGTGCCGCCTCGTTAAGGCAGGGAATGACAATCAAAATTTTGATGTGCGTCATTTCATTGTTCCCCCATCCATTGCCTATCCACCCGCCGAAATAGCCGCCGCAGGAAACGGCTCTGATGCGCCGCCGGGGCGATCGCCCAGCTTTGAAAGCTTCGTCACCAGGGCTCGACCGTCCGTTGGCCCTGCAACCCAGGTCGAACGTTCAGTTTCTGCCATTCGCCCAAAGAGATCGCTGTAACGCGCGGGCGTCATGGCCTGGAATTCGCAGAGCAAGTCTTCAGGGTTCACCCGGTCGAGTGTCAGCCCAAGGTTACGTTGATCGAGAAACTTGCCCGTCTCCGTCGATTTCAAGGCAATCGGGATCGCTCCATGAACCGAACCTTCATAAAGCCGGTTCGGCAAAAGCCACTCGGAGTTGAGCCCCTCCTCGAAGAAATCGATCGCCCAGACGAAATGGACATCCGCATAGATGGAGCTTAGATCCTCCGGGTTGCGGTAGGCTCCGTGAAATTCGACGAAGGGTGCTGCCTGAACAATGCGCTCGAAATTCTCGAACTCGCTATCGGCTGGTCGACCGCGCATCACGATCTCGACACGGCCATTCATGCGGGCAGCAAAATCGGACAGGATCGCAAGAGACTTGCGGCAGCGAATGGCACCGAACCAGCCGATCCGCCAAGGTTCGCCGGTACGAGGCGCAGGCGGCGGAGCAGCAGTGTGAGGATCATCAGAAAGTTCCAGGACCTTGTTTTCGAGAAGCAAGGTTGGAAGATCGAGCGTCGAGCGCGGTTTGAAATAGTGCTCCACGAAAGCAGGTGAACTGGTAACCAGCAGCTTGGCCTTGCGTCCGAAATACCCTTCAAGAGCTCTCAGAAGTGTTCCCTTGAGACCGCGGTCGAGCAGCAGTCGATGAATGTCGAGGCACTCGTAGACGACAGGAATGCCACCGCCGAAGACGCTGGCGGCGCGCGCCGCCAAAGCCAGCATCTCGACATTGCGGGCGACGATCACATCCGGCCGCGGCACACCGGAAAGTCTGGATTTCAGGGACATCGCCGCCGACACGACGGCACCGATCCGTTGGACAAAACGAGCATCTTCGGTTCGGCCAAGCGCAATGGTCTGAACGTCAGCCTGGCCGTCCAGCAAGTTCTCGGCACGTTGAAAACCGGCAACTGTCACGCTTGCACCACCGCTGATCAGCATCAAGACGCGCCGCCGGATTGCAGCGTCTGCCAGATCATGGGCGAGATAGAGAATATGCGTCTTCACCGTTTTGAACTCCTCTGCACATCCAGCCGGCTTGAAACCGACAAAGGGAATCAGTCGAGCGTGCAAAGCACGGATTCAGGAAATTGGCAGTCGTCACCGCCCGCGGTGAAAGCGACGCGCTCGATCGTCATCGAGGCGGGTCCCTGATAGGCAAATGGACCCATCCAGTCCGCAAACGTGTCCGATCCCCAAAGGCTCAGGAATATCTTCTGGGCGTTGCTCGGGATCTTCGACTTGTCCGTAACCTCATGCACCATCTTGCTGTTGACTAAGTAGCGGATACGGTCAGGTTCCCAGATAAAGGCGTAATCATTGAAGGACTTATCTGCACCACCGGCAACCGGTATGAGCTTTTCGTTGCCACCCTTGGCGGAGACATACTGGTTGACCTGAACCTCGGATGTATTCTTGCCAAGAACTTCGAAGTCGATCTCGTCATGGGGCTTTTTGTCGGTTGGCCCGATATAGCTGAAGAAGGCCGAATTCAGTCCGGAGCCGGTCGCTGCTCTCATCCGCACTTCATAGGTGCCGTAGCCATAGCGTTGACGTGTCTGAACCTCTCCGCAGGCATAGTCCCGCTCCCCGGTGGCCGCTTTGGCAAAACCCAGCGTCAGATTTCCGGATTGCGCCTTCACTTGCCCTTTGGACCAGGTGCAATTTTGATGGTCACCGTTGCTCCAGCCGTCGGAAATGTACCAAAACGACGTATCCAGCGTGTCGAAGCTTTCAACAAAGGACGGACCAGACGCGAGCTGCTGGGCCGCGGCCTCTTGGGTTGCCGCAGCGGGCACGAAAACGCCAGCGAGCAGATAGATACTCAAGCGACGCGTGGGTTGGTTCTTGTGCATGTTGCACCTCTGCTTTTGGGCTCATCGTCAAACGAATGGGCGCCCTACGCCCTCAGGCGTGGGGCTGCGGCGGGGAACATCGGAAGACAATCGAGACTTGCGCCCACGGCTTCCGGTTAGAACCTGATAGAAAGACGGCAGGTACCGCGCGGTGAGGCTGTTGGAGATAGACAGAACTGCAAAGGTCGTAACGAGCGCCCCGCAATAGAAGACGGCATAGAACGCGTCGCCAAACATCCTGTTCCAGATCATCCACAAGACAACCAGCAGCGGGTAATGGGCGCAGAAAATCCAGAAACTCAGGCTGCCGGTATTGGCCAGACGCTGACCGAACGACGTCTTGATCAGCAATGCCGACAGCAGCCAGAACCCAAGCGCACCAATGATCGACAAGGCGTTACGTGCCAGATCGAGCCAGAAAGGAAAGTCCGGGCCTGCCTGATAGAGACCCGTCGCAAGCAGGGCAGCTGCACCAACCGTAACGAGCAATCCCAGCCACGCATGCCGATCGAGGCTTTTCACATCGATCCGATAGAGAGCCAGGCAGATGCCAAATGTGAAGCTGAAAAGGATCGACTTCTTCAAGACGAGACCAATCGTCAGCGTTGGCAGGATGGCGAGACAAAAGAGTATCGCGCAGGTCAAAAGCGGTTGGCGACGCACCAGGTAGGCAAGAACCGGCGACAGCAGGATGCAAATGAACAGATCACGCAGAAAATAGAGCGGGATGTTGACGGGAAAGTCTTCCGTTGCAAATGCAAGATTCAGCATGTCGCGCGCAGAAGACTGCCAGGCATCGGGGAAATATCCGACACCGATGTCGCGCGACTGCACCAACAGTACCAAGGCCAGAAGGCTCAGGTTCCAGATCAGAAACGGCGTCAGCACCGTCCTGAACTTGGATCGAAGTGTCGCGGCGTAATCGAACCCGTCCATGCCACGACGGAACAACAGGTAGCCCGAAATCGCACTGAGGCATGGCACGCCGATGCGAAAGAAACTGTCGCCCAGAAAAACGCGAAGCCAGTGAAAGGCATTGGCATCGGAAAGGAATGGGCTGGTCTGCAGATCATGAGGCACATGCACGAACACAATGCCGCAGATCAGGAATATGCGCATCAGATTGATACGGGAGGATATGTTCTGATCGACTGTCAACCGAGTCACCTCTTCTGGGTGATGCCTCCCAACATCACCGTGTAAATCAGAGCAGACTTGAGCCCGCGACATTCAGGATCAGGGTTACATCCGGAAAAAATGTGGCGATGCAGCAAAAAAATATGGGGCGGCCAGTTTAGACGTCAGAGCAAACGCTCGAGCGTTCTCTAATAAGCGCTGCAACACAAATGGATTGCGCTACTGAGGCAACTGCAATTTCTGCGGCATAAAAATTTTCACAGGCACTCGCAAAACGCCAATGACTGATGCGCATAGGACCTATTGCGTCACAAAACGGTACAAAGATCGCGAATTGAGGCCAAAACACGGCAGAAAGCGGCCCGCTTCGTTCAAGCCGCTGCGCCACTTCGTCGCGCAGCGACCAAACCTAGCAGCTTTCGCAGCAAGGATCGTTCCGTAAGGAGCAGAAGCAGCGCGTAAAGCACGCCTCCAACGAGCGCCCCGATCGCAAGCTCCAGCACAGCATTTTCAATACGCCCGTCCAGCGCCTGCAAAAGCAAACGAACGCAGACGGCCATAACAAGTGCGGATATCATCGACTTGCTGCTCGTCATCAGTCCCCGAAAAAACGGAATCTTGTCCACCCGGAAAACGACATAGGAATACCCGATGAGGGTCACGGCATTGACGACGCAAAGCGCAATCATGGCCTCGACCAGTCCGCCATGGGCCGCCGCCAGACCGACTGCACCAGTTGTCAGAATTGCGCGGATTACGGCAGACCAGAAAAGCACGCGCCCATGCCCGGTCCCCTTTAGATAGGGTATGAAGGTGCTGCAGGGCGTGACCAACGCTTTGGAAAAGGCAAGCAGCCCAAGCACTGGCCAGGCATGGACCCACTCCCGCCCGAAGATCACAAGCATTGCCGGTTCAGCCACAGCCCAAAGCCCGAACATGGCAGGTGCCAGCAAAACGGTCGTGACTTGGGTACTCAGCATCAGCGCATCGCTGCGTCGCTTTCGATCCCCTCCCATGACGCTGAAGGCCGGAAAGAGCACACCCATAACGGCCGACAATACCACCTGGTTGGGAATACTGGCAAAGCGGTTGGAAACGGAATATGCGCCGGCATCACCAAGACCAAGCACTCGACTGATGACGATCATCGGAGACTGAAAAGTCACGAAATTTGCGATTTCCGATCCCATCACGCCCGAACTGAACGACAGGAGCGGAACCAGCTTGCGCGGATGCATGATGGCGCGCGGCATGTACCCCGAAGCGAAATAGAGCCCGACCAAACGTATGATTGCCGAGGAAAAGAGCTGAACGACCAGAGCCCACACTCCGTAGCCGAGATAGGCCATCGCAACGGCAACAACGGCCGCGATTGATTCGGAAATCGTGCTCCACATCGCATCGCGACTGAAATTCATCCGCTTGGCCAGGATGCAATAGGCGATATCCCCTGAAAGCTGAATCGGGATCAGGAACGCCATGATGCGCAACAGACCGGCAGCCTCTGTCGCGCCCATCGCTGTGGCAAGCGGCACGGCGGCGAGGTAAATAATCAGCGACATTGCCATCGCCATGGCGAGATTTGCCCAGAAAACACTGTGCACGATGTCGATGTCATCGTCCTTCGCGACGATCAGCGCAGACGTCAATCCTGCCCCACCTATCATCGCCAGGAACTGCACGACTGTCAGCGCCACAGCCACCGCGCCGAACTGCTCAGGTGAAAGAAGCCGCGCAAGAATCGGCACCGTGACAAATTTCAGCCCGAATGTGGCTGTCTTTGAAAGAACGCTCCAGCCGACATTCGTCGTCACTGCCTTCAAGCCGTGAATTGGGGCCATGGTTCTAGGTCCTGTTTCTGGAGGGTGCCGAGACGACGACGGCAGGTCTGCCACATTTCCGATGCCGACCCATGTCGGCGGCTTTCAATAGTTTGAGATAGCAAGGGCAAAAAAATGGCGACATTCACAGTTGTAATTCCATTCTACCAAAAAGAGACCGGAATTTTGGGTCGCGCACTGCAATCCGTCTTCAGTCAAAGCTATCAGGATTTTGATATTTTGATCGTTGATGACGAATCACCGCTACCGGCGCAGACCGAAATCGACGCCCTTGATGAGACATCAAGATCACGCATCACGGTAATCAATCAACCCAATGCAGGCCCGGGCGGTGCACGCAATACCGGCCTCGACCACGTGTCACCTTCAACCAGTTATGTCGCCTTCCTCGATTCCGACGACATATGGACGCAGAATCATTTGAAGAATGCCGAGGCAAGCCTGAACCGATTTGGCGGAGACTGCTATTGGGCCTCCATGCAGGCCAGCGACGAATTTTATTATCATTTTGGCGTGGCGAAACTGTTGGAGACCGAAACGGTCATCACCCACAGCCAGACGCCTCTGGTCATAGAAGTTGCCGATCTTGCCAGTGCCATGCTGAAGAACTGGAGCTTTCTTCACCTCTCCTGCATGGTCATCGGCCGCAATATTTTCGAGACAGTGCGGTTTGACCCTTCCCTGCGTCTGGCCGCCGAAGATGTCCTCTTTTTCTGCGACTGTATCCTGGCATCGAAACGCGCTTTGCTGTGCGACGAAGCAGGTGCCATGCGCGGCACCGGGCTCAACATCTTCCACAGCATCGACAACCAGTCCCCCCAGTTTCTGCGCCAGCAATTCAATACCTGGGTAGCCCTGGATACTCTCGAAGGACGATTTGCGCGGCGACCCACCGACATAGCCTCGATTACCTCTTACAAGAACACCGCGCGACGACAGGCACTCTGGAGCCAAGCGGGGCGTGTGCGCGCAAGGAAGGCCCCAGATCTTGGCCTGTTGATGCGCTGGGCCTGGAGAGATCCGGCAATACTGCGCACCATGGTCGAACTTGGTACCGGAAAGCTCGCACGTGCAAGCTGATTGCAAACATCTGAACAGACACATCCCGAGGAGCGCGACATGAAGCCATATCACTGGGAATCGCATCACGGCAATTTCGGCGACGACCTTAATCTCTGGCTGTGGGATATCCTGTTGCCGGGCTTTCGCGAGGTCCATGATGAGACCCTGCTGGTCGGCGTCGGCACGGTCCTTAATCCTGTTCTTCTACCGCCCGGCATCCATAAACTGGTCATCGGCAGCGGCTACGGCTACGGCACGCCACCCGATATAGGTAACATCCGCGAATGGGATGTCCGCTGTGTGCGTGGCCCCAGGACTGCGGCTCGTCTGGGCCTGTCCCAGGACCGAGGCATTGTCGATCCGGCCGTCATGATAGCTGACATGCCTGAATTCCAGAACTTGCCCAAGCGCTACAAGAAGACCTTCATACCCCACTGGGAATCAGCGGAATTCGGCATGTGGCAATCTGTGTGCGAACCAGCAGGTCTCACCTATCTGGACCCGCGTGGCGAGGCAAAGGAAGTCATATCGCACATTGCGCAGTCGGAAATGATCGTGGCGGAATCGATGCATGGCGCAATCCTTGCCGATGCCTTCCGGGTGCCGTGGATTGCCGTTACAACATCGCGGTCGATCAACGATTTCAAATGGACCGACTGGGCCGAAAGCGTAGGAGTAACCTATCGGCCGCATCAAATTCCGGTATCAACGCGCGCCGAGGCAATCGCCAAGGGATCGCGTTTCTGGGGGATGAACTTCGACAGCACCAAGGTCGAGGGAACGCCAGATGGGATGGCAACGGACCAAACGGTCATCACCAGGTCGCAGCCATCGCAAACAGGCATTCGCGGCCTTGCCAAACAAATGCTGGCCACACCATCGATTTTGGCGCTGTGGCAGGCGAGCCGAGCAGAACCGCAATTGAGCCCTGAGGGTATTCTGGAAAATCAGAAATACCGGTTCCGCGAAGTCCTGGAAGGAATCCGGAAAGACTATTTCTGAACTGCTGGAACACCATCCAGCAGATAACGCAATCCAACCGGGGGGGCCGCCTCCCCGTCATCGGTTCGACGAAGCCCTGCCGTCTTGTCCCTGACAATTCCGCCAACGACTGCGGTCCAGGCACCCGGCCGCGTCAGCAATTGACTGAATGCGATCGCCAGGCCGCGTTCCCGCTTCGCATCGAGAAAAGCTCTCAATTCATAGCGATCGCGGATATGCCGCTCATGGCTGCGCAATGCATGCTCTACGTCCATCGGCAAATCTGTCTGAGAGAGAATGGCATTGTCCGCTTCAAAGAGTCGTCGAAGGTCATCCGTGCGGTGTTGGCCGCTCAGCGAATTCGCACGCACAACAGCGCCATAGCCGCAGTGTTCAATGACGGTATAGCGTGCCCCCTTGATCAGGGCCCTGAGATACAGGTCATAATCCTCACCAAGCCGCAGTGCCTCGTTGTAGCGCAAACCGTTCCTGTCGAGAAAACTCCGGCGCATGACGGGTTTCAGGAAACCGATCTCACCGCGCTGCACACCGGGCCTGGATATATTGCCCTCAATGAAATCGAGCGTGGATATCGCCCTTGCCCTCGACTGGAACATAGAGGGTGTTGCCGTACCGCCCGATTCCATGGTGAAGGCGATATTGTCGGCGATGAAATCCCAGTTGCTCTCCAACATCATCGGAGCGAAACGACCGGGAAAGAAATAGTCATCCGCGTCGAGGATTGCCAGCAAAGGCGCCTCGGACACCTTGATCGCATGATTGCGCGCAGCAGCAGGGCCGACATTTTCCGGCAAGGAAATCACGCGCAAACGACCGGATCCATCGTCGGATTGTTGAGCGACACGCGCTGTCTCGTCCGTTGATGCATCGTTGATGACGACGACTTCTCCAACCTCTTTTTCCTGAAGGGCCGAGCGAATAGCAACATCAATTGTGCCAGCAGCATTTTTGGCGGCAATGATCACGCAAACGGAAGCTTCGGCAGTCATGTCGCTGATCCTTTCGTGGATGCAATCAGACACATACTGCGCAAGAAAATGACCGAGATATGGAATTATCGATTTTTTGACCGTGTACTAACGGTCTGTAACCTTGAGTTTGGCCGGTGCATCACCGTGAAGTTCACCGCCAGAATCCTCACCCTTGCGGAGCTTTTTTTCCCGGCGCACGAGATAGAGAACACCGACGAAATACCCCACCTGCAGGATAATGGCACTGAGCACTGTCTGAAGCACTGCCGTGGCCAAAGATCCGGTCAACACGAAGGTTGCCCCTGCAAATACGACCAGGACAACGATCATGCTTAGAAATACGCGAGGTGCATACATGGCCTGTCCTCCCGGAACAAAAGCACAGTTTTCTTTGGTCTCTCGGCTCCTCTTCAAGCTGCTAAAGCATATTGGGCCGGATACGATGGTTCAAGGTCTTCTAGGCCGTCTATCGCACGAAGATCATGAAACTTTGGTAAGCTTCGGTACTAAAATCCGGGAGGAATGGCGACTGTGCCCAAATCGGGCCGCATTTAAGCCACGATTCGAGCTCAACTGCCCGCGCCAAGCAGTGCGATAGAGCCTTCACACAGAATTTTAATCAAATTTTGTTACCAAAAATGGTCAGCACTGAATTTTCAGGTTGCATTGCGACAAGGTATCGCAGTGCACAATTTTGCGTCATGTCACGGTAGAGTGAAGAATGCAATGCAGTCATTTCTGCAACCGATCAAACAGCTCAGGATTGCCGTAACAAGGTTTCGCTACACCTACGACTTGTACGTTACTCTATAGAGCAACCTCCTTGCGCGGCAATAATTGAATAATTTCACGCTATATTCCTGAGCACGCTTATTATGCTTGTCTCCCCACTTCACGCCACTGGATGCGCTGGCAGAGAATTAACCGAGGAAAGATTGCGGCCTATAAAAAGGCTTGCGAGCACCCAATTCCGGTCACAGACTTAGGGTCACATTACTCCGCATGACGCGCCATACAGGCACCGACCCATCGCAACATAAGTGGAGTTAACTCTATGAAGTCAGCGACACGTTCGGCCGGATCGCCGTTCCTCAGATCCGAGCAGGCTTCCATCCCCAACCCGACCGGAGGCTTCGCCAAGCGCACCTTTGACATCACCGCCGCTCTTTCGGCGTTGATCATCTTCAGCCCCATCTTTCTGCTCATCATGGCACTGGTGAAATTTTCAGATGGCGGATCCATGTTTTACGGCCACCGCCGCGTCGGCCACAATGGACGCTCCTTCAAATGCCTCAAGTTCCGCACGATGGTGCCGAATGGAGATGAGGTTTTACGCCAACATATACAGTCCGATCCCAAGGCTGCAGAAGAATGGCGCGCCACACGAAAGCTCAAGGACGATCCGCGCGTGACCACCGTTGGAAGCGTTCTGCGCAAGTTGAGCCTCGACGAACTTCCCCAACTGATCAATATCATTCGAGGAGATATGAGTGTTGTCGGTCCGCGTCCCGTCGTGGACGACGAATTGGGACTCTACGAAACCGCCGCGATTTTCTATCTCCAGACCCGACCGGGATTGACTGGCTTGTGGCAAATCAGCGGTCGCAATGACGTTTCCTATGAAACCCGCATCGCCTTCGATACGCATTATGTCGAGAACTGGTCCTTCGTCCGGGACATCGTTATCATCGCCAAGACAATTCCTGCCGTGTGCCAGTCACGCGGCAGCTACTGATCGCAGAAATCCTCACAATCGACAGATGGATTGAAGGCCGCAGGCTGTCGCCTCCGGCCGGGCGGATCACGCGAAAAGCGAGACATAAAATGAAGAACTTGAAGTCGACCCTGCGCCGGCGTTTTACTGTATTGTGCATGGCAGGAGCCGCATTTGTCGTGGCAGGCTCCGCTTTTGCCCAAGATGGAGAATACCACCTCGGTGTCATGGATCAGTTGAAGATCCGTGTCGCCCAATGGCAGCCAGCCGAAGGATTGATCCGCGACTGGGAAGGCGTGGGCGGCGATTACCGGATTGGCCCGACGGGCTTCATATCATTACCCTTCGTCGGTGAAGTCAAAGCGGCCGGGCGTACAGCCACCGAAGTCTCCAGCGAGATAGGCGAGCGCCTTCAGAATGAGCTGGCTCTCAGAACGATGCCCTCGGCCTCGGTCGAAATTGTGGAATTTGGTCCAATCTTTCTGGCCGGCGACGTACAGACTCCGGGCGAATATAAATATGCGCCGAACCTCACTGTTCTAAAAGCCGTGAGCCTTGCAGGTGGACTACGTCGTGCTGATAAAGGCCAGCGTTTCGCACGTGATTTCATCAGCGCCAGTGGTGACGCCGCCGTTCAGGATTCCGAGCGCGACAGGCTTCTGGCCCGCCAGGCCCGACTGATGGCAGAGATCAACGGATCCGACGAAATCAAGATGCCGGCGGAACTGGAAAAAGTGGACGGTGCCCAGCGCCTGATCGACAGCGAGACCGCGCTGATGAAGTCACGGCGCCAGCGCTATGAATTGCAACTGACGGCGCTGGCTGATCTCCAATCCCTCCTTCAAAACGAAATTGAATCGCTTTCCCAAAAGGGAATAACTCAAAAAGAACAGCTTGACCTGATCAACAAGGACCGCGAGCGGATCGGTCGATTGAAAGAACAGGGCCTCACGACCAGCAACCGCCAGCTGTCAATTGTGGGCCGCGCAGCCGACGTGGAAGGGACCCTGCTCGATATCGATACCGCAACATTGCGAGCCAAGCAGGATATCAGCAAGGCCAAGCAGGACGAGATAAACCTTCGCAATGACTGGGAAGCACAGCGTGCAAAGGAGCTACAGGACACGGAAGCCGAACTGGAAAAACTCGCCCTGAAGCTTTCGACGAACCGGCAACTGATGTCTGAGGCGCTCGAACAATCTGCCGAGTCGATGAAATACGATGCCATGGGCAAGGCAAGCCAGGTCAAATATACAATTGTCAGGGACGAAGGCGAAGGCCCCAAAGAGATCGCGGTCGACGAAACCGTTCAGCTGCAACCCGGCGACGTGGTCAAGGTGGCGTCGGAAGTCTTGATGCAGTGAGGCTTTCATGAGGATCGCCAAAAGTCATCTCGTGGACCCCGAAAGAAACCAGTTCTACGGCATTGCCGCCGTCGCGCTCTCGTTTTTCATCTTCGCCTATTCCACGCGGTTTGGCCAGATTTCCATTCTCGCCTATTATGCAGTCTGGTTTCCGCTCGTGCTGGTGGATTACCGCCGGGCACTCGGAAATTACCTTCGCTATGTATGGCTGTTCGCTTTTGCCATTTTTTGCTTCCTGTCGTCCTTCTGGTCGATGGCGCCATCGGTCTCGTTGCGCGCATCCATACAGTATTTGACCCATGTCATCTGTGCACTGATTGCCATGCGCGTACTGGCACCGCGAACGCTGGCACTGGGCGGTGTTGTGGGATGCGCAGCGGTGCTTCTCTACTCCCTGCTGTTTGGCCGTTATCTCTATGACGTGCTGGACGGCAGCTATTCTTTCGTGGGCGCGTTTTCATCGAAAAATCAGCTCGGTTTCTTCGCCTCTCTCGGAATCCTGTTCTCCTATGGTGCAGTGATGATTTTCCGCGAGCGGGGCCTGTGGTTCATCGGCACATTAATGGCCGGCCTGCTCTCCTGTTATGCTCTCATGGCATCGAAATCAGCGACATCAGTCTTGACCACACTTGCGGTGACCGGCTTGAGCCTTGTCATGCAGATGAGCCTTTATCTGGCTCCCCGCCAGCGGCGCGTGCTGTTTGCTGTGGCAATTGTTTTTGGCGGCGCGCTGGTGACGGCATCGCTGCAATTTGGTGTCATGGACGCCGTTTTGGGCGCTTTCGGAAAGGATTCGACCCTCACGGGCCGAACCTATCTATGGCAGCAGGGTATTTTGGCCGCAAGCGACACACCATGGTTCGGCGTCGGCTATCAGGGCTATTGGGTGCAGGGCTTTGCAGAGGCTGAACGTCTCTGGAACGATTTCTACATCGCGTCCCGCAGCGGCTTTCATTTCCATAATACCTGGATCGAAACCATGGTTGAGACCGGCGCGCTTGGCACGTTTACGCTCGCACTCGTATTGCTGACCTCGCTGCTCGGCCATCTGCGCCGTTTCCTGATGTTGGAACGCAGCGAAAGCGCATTGCTGTTCTTCGCCATCTCGGCACTTCTGCTGGTCCGTTCCTTCGTGGAGATCGACATCATTTTCTCCTATCAGATAGGCTCTTTCCTGCTCTACCTCGCAGCAGGAAAGCTGACGATCGCTGAACGGCAGAACCTCAAGCTCTTTCCCTTACGTCGGCCAATGCCTGCATATGCGGTGACGCAGCTCGGCTAACCGCAAGGGCTCCACCTGCCACCCATTGAAAGCCCGCACCATTGCAACTGAAAAAGCCCCGGCGAGTTGCCGGGGCCTGTTGCGCCCTATTTTCAAAGCTGTGAAATCGACAGCTCAGCCCCGGAAGAAGGGCGAAATGCAGAGCTTGCGTGGACCGTTGAACGGCTGGAATGTGTTGTCGTAGTCCCGATAGCTGCGGTAATTGCTGTAACACCAAGTGACGTGCTGGGACCCGTATTTCGAGCGGACAATAATCCTGTTGTTGTAATGATTATGGTGGTGGTGATGGTGACCACGAATATGGAAGCCAAAGCCGCCAGCCGACGCCGTGGTCGCGGTAACTGCGGAAGCGGCAGTTGCGATTGCAGCGACAGTCATGATGGAAAGAATGGTTTTCTTGAACATTGCAGATCTCCTTTGGTTTTCCTGTGGCGTCGTTTCCGTCCGCCGATGACCAAAACCTAAGGGAAACCGACCGGCCCCACCTGTGATGTTCGACACAGCCGAACGGGGCCTGCAAAAAAACCTTTCGCGTCCTCACTCTCCTTCTGCAAGATCTCCCAGTTTCTCCCGATCACGCAATATCAACCAGCCATCCTTGAGCTCCACAAGGCCCGCACTCTGCCACTTCTTCAGGCAGCGGTTCACATTCTCGCGTGTGTTGCCAATCATCTTGGCTATTTCGGACTGGGAGAGCGACAGTCGGCTCAAGGGCTTGTCTGCACTGGCGGGTGCGGCGACCGTCAAACGCAACAAGAGTCGCGCAAGACGAGAGGGAAGATCTAGAAACGCAATCTCGATCATTCGCTCGTCCGAACGCCTGACACGCTCGCACAACAGTTCAATCAGCTTGATCGAGAGCTTGGGATTGCGCTGAAGGATATCCAGCAGGCTGCGGCGCTCCACCACCACCAGTGCACAATTGGTCAACGCACGGACATTGGCCGACCGCTCGCCGCCATCCAGCAAGGCGATTTCGCCAAAAACCTCGCCGGCGCGAAGTTCCGACAGGGTCATGTCCCGTCCACCGGGCGTGACGATATCGACGCGCACGCTGCCTTCGGCAATGGCCATCATGCTTTGACCGGCAGCGCCCATTGTGAAAATTACCTCACCTGCCCGATAGCGTTTCACATGAGCAAAGGATGCGAGTTCACGCTTGCTCTGCTCGTCCAATGCCCTGAAGATAAAGCTGCGGCCGAGAAGTTCTTCCTTGTTCAAACTCTGATCGTCGCTCATTAAACAGGTCCGCGTTTTTGTGTGTGTTGCCCGTCACCGTATCGATGGCGGACATGGAAATAACTGCAATAATGTTGTCGCAACTTTTAAGGCAGCAAGCCTTCTTTGTTAAACCAAGAGAGAGAGTCATGCGAACAGGAACTGTCAGAAAATTCCTGGCCCCGATTTGTTTCCTCATTTTGTTGCCATCAGTGTCATTCGCGCAAGGGAAAGGTGCCTGCACGCAAACCCAACTCGGCGATCCACCGCGTATTGTTTATCGGTGTGAAAGCGGTCTGGTTGTCGAGGCGGAGGCTGCTGCTGCCCTGCAGATCGAAGGGCAGCAGGACCAGAACAGACCCGGTGAAATGCGGCTGGACAGCGACGCTGCATTGATTGAGGTCAAGCCAGGCAATGGTCCGTTCCAGATATTGACTCCGCATGCGATCGCGGCCGTGCGCGGGACGATTTACGCTGTCGACGTCCATGACGACATGACGTCGGTTTTCGTCGTAAGAGGCGGGGTGTCTGTCTCAAGACCGGATGGCTCTGACACCGTTTTACTCGGCCCCGGACAAGGCGTTAACGTTTCCGATGGCCAACCCCTTGTCGTTACGACATGGCCTCAGGCCAGAGTAGCAAGCCTGATGGCCCGCTTTGGCCGATGAGATCACGTCTTCCGGTCTGGCTTCTGATCGCCCTGTTGTTGGCGGGCGGGCTCTGGGCGACATGGCTCGGAACACGTCACCTCGACGGCACGGCGAGCATTCTCGATCGAGCCGAAACCGTCCTGCTGGATCTCAGAATTCAGATCAAGGGCGGACGGGAACCTCCGGACGACGTCGTGATTGTCGCAATTGACGATGAGACGCTCGCGCATTCCAACAGCTACCCGATAGACCGGGCCGATCTCGCCCGCCTGCTGGACAAGGTGCGAGAAGCCGGGGCCAAAGCTATGGGCATAGATGTGCTTCTTCTCGGCGCGTCCGATCAGAAGTCCGATACGGCTCTGGCAAAAGCGCTGGCCTCGCTACCAACCGTGATCGCAGGTGCAGCGCAGTTCAAGACCGACAACCGGTACAGTGGCTACGTACCTGCGCCGGATAGCGTATTGCGGCCCCTGCCCGCCTTGGCGAAGTCAGCCGCCATTGGCCTCGTCAACGTCGCGACGGATTCCGGCGGTACGCCAAGACAGATACCGATGATCTTCAAGACGGCTGTTGGCCCTGAGCCCTCACTCGCCTTGCGTGCCGTCGATCTCTACCTGGACACAGCACCCACACTGGCATCGGAGGGGTTACGTTTTGCGACCCATGAACAGCCACTGGATCTGGGCTGGCACCTGCCGCTCAACTATTACGGCCCGGCAGGAACAATCCAAACGGTCAGTGCGCAGTCACTGTTTGACGGATCGGGTTTTAATCCAGAAATCGCGGGAAAGCTTGTCCTTGTGGGCGTGACAGCAACAGGCGTTGGCGACCGCTTTGGAACGCCATTCGATCAGATCCTCCCCGGGGTCGAGGTGCTGGCAACCGGCGCCTCCAACCTGCTGGATGGATCGGCACTCATCCGGGACACCTCCATTCGCACAATCGACATGATTGCAGCGATTGCGATCACCCTCATCGGCATGCTGACAGTCTCTCTGCTACCGCTCGCCACCGCCTCAATTTTTTTTATCCTGATCATTTCAGGTTGGCTTATCGCGACCTCCTTTGCATTTGCCAGCAATTATTGGCTGAGTGGTGCTTTGCCTCTTGCCGCCAGCATACCGCCGGTCATTGCTCTGGCCATCATTCGCCAGATATTCGTGCGCTATGCGATGCTGCAACTCGAGCGAGCCAAGGCAGCACTGAGCCGCTTCCAATCACCGGCCGTTGCCAGGCGCATTGCCGAAGATCCGTCTTTTCTGCGAACTCCGACCGAGCAGCAAGCAGCCATCCTGTTCATTGACCTGGCCGGCTACACGGGCCTCAGCGAACGCCTTGGACCGGTGAAGACCCGTGACATGCTGAAGGCGTTCCACACCATCGTCGTCAATGAAACGAGCAAGCATTCCGGTCTCGTGATGGACTTCATGGGCGACGGCGCGATGATCGCCTTCGGAATTCCGGACGCAACAAACAAAGATGCTGGAAATGCCGTCAATGCGGCCTTCGACCTTGCCAACGCCGTGTCCGACTGGATCGCCCAATCGGGCCTGTCGCAAGATGTCAGCAATGTCAGGGTTGGCGGCCATTTCGGCACTGTTGTCTTGTCGAGGCTGGGTCATGAAAACCAGCAACAGATTGCCGCCACTGGCGATTGCGTCAATGTGGCCAGTCGTCTGCAGGACGTCGGCAAGTCGCATCAGGCTTCAATTGTCCTGTCGGACGACCTTTTCGCTGCTGCACAGCAAACGCGCATGGTCTCCAGAACGCCCCCGCGCACTGAGACCGTGGCGATACGCGGTCGACAGAAAGACCTCGACGTGGCCCTTTGGACTGCAGCCCAGGCTGCAAATCGCGGCGGATGAAATCTCTCCCCATTGATAAAGCAAACCCACAAGAACAAAGCCGCCCTCCAGCGAAACTGGAAGGCGGCCTATAGGCATCTCATTGCGCGAATGCGTTAGAGACGAATGATCGGGCAACCGTGTTCATTGGCGAAGACCACTCTGACAACATGGTTATGACGGAAGCCTTTGACGACAACCTTGTGGTCATTGAAACGAACCACATGCGCATTGCGGACTCCAAAGAAGCGCGCAATCCTGACAGCCTTGAACGGTGTGCAGGCGCTACCGTGAAAGCCGACATTGCTGTGAAACTTGAAATGTCCCGCAAAGGCCGCCGGCGCAGTAGCGACCAGCGCGGACGTCACGATGATGGCAGCGGTGGCAACAGAGGCAATGGATTTCTTGAACATGGTCGGTTCCCTATGGCTTGCGCAGAGGCGATGTGCCGTCTGCCGATAACCACACCATAGTCAGCTCCGATCACCTCACCTGTGTCGGGCAGCACACCCGCGCGAAGGAAGTGCCGCAAGCCGAGCGGCCACGATACGTCACCAAAGCCAAGGCGAGTGATTTTGCGATTGCGGACATGCTCAGTTTTGCTCGGCTTCAGCGAATGCCTCGAATTCCTCTCCCTTGATCATATGGATCTGCTCATCGCGGGAATGCGAAATACCGAGCCGTTCGTAAAAGCTCTGAGCCTTGGTATTTTCGACGTCGACGGACAGGCGCAGGTAGCGCGCGCCCTTACGCCGTCCTCGGCGTGCTGCTTCGCACAACAATCGCTCTCCGACGCGTCGGCCCCGAAACGCCTCTTCCACAAATAGGTCCTGCACATAGACACCCCGTTCGCCGCGCCATGTGGAAAAACTGGCAAAACTCAGACAGAGCCCGGCAAAGACCCTGTCGACCTCGGCAATCAGCGTCTCGAATGCCGGATCCTTGCCAAAACCGTGGCTCAGCACATCCGGAACGCTTGCCACCATTTTTTCTTCAGTGCCTCTGGAACGCGCCAGCGAAACGAGTGCCTTGTGGATCAACTCTGCGTCGCCCGGCCCCGCTACCCTGATCGTAACCTCGTCAGCCATCATCGCTCCTGAACAAATTTCTGTCATCATCAACCGGGCGCAGCATATGGCATGCTTCAACCGCAACCGCCACCTCCTGTCGGTGCGGATTAATGAGAGAATTGCAGAGCTCAACATGAATAACGTCTAGGACGGCGAGACTAAGGACAAGGCAAAATTAACGTTCCGTCGCGCGCATCGCTGCACTCAAGCGGCCATACGAAAGGTTGAGATAGAAAGCAGTCCTAGTTGTTGCCCGTCAGATTGCCCGGCGCGAAAACGCCGCCGAACGGGGAAGCCGGCTTTTCCTCCACGGTCGGAGCATTGTCGGCGGGCGCCAGATTACCGGGAGAGAATATACCGCCATTTGGTTTTGCAGCACCCGGCGCAGCAGGTTCAGTGCCTGGCTGCACATCGCCTGGCACGCTGCGTTGCCGCTGCTCCTGCTCTTCTTGATAGGCCCGTTTGATCTTGTCGATATTGGCCTGGCAAGCACTGGAATCATATGACGTGACCCAACTGACTGCACCGGCACAAAGGGCCAGAACGATTGCAATGACACTCAAGGGATGAGTGGCAAGGCGAACAACCGGACGTTCCAGCGGTGAAACCGGCATCTTCACGTCCTTCATCGACTGATAGCGCTTGGCATTTTCAAAGATGATCGCGCCAACAAGCGTGAAGCCGACAATGATAACAGCCACCGCCGAAATAGAGGGGTCCAGGCCGTAGCGCACCTTCTGCGCCAGCACCGTGGTGAAGGTACTATCCGCGACGATGGTAAAGACGGTGGTGTTGTAATTTTCCATCGATGCAAGGAATGCCAGCACGGACGCAGACAAAATCGCCGGCATCATGAAGGGCAGCAACACCTTGACGAAAGCCTGCGTCTGGCTTGCCCCCATATCCAGTGCTGCTTCGGTAAGTGTCGCGTCAAACCGCTGGAGACGCGACAGGAACACCAGCATCGAATAGGCCGAAATGAAGGTGACCTGTCCAACGACAGTCAGGAACATGCCGTCATAGAACAGCGTGTCATAGGCAGCACCGAAGGCCGTGCCCAGACGATCCCAAAAGATCAGTGTCGATAGACCTATCACCACACCAGGCATCAGGATCGGCGCGATAAAGACGGCATACATGGCCGAACGTAGATTGGGGCCGACCTGGCTCAGCACCATGGCAGCCGCAAGCCCGATCGGAACGGCAATCAGCACCACGCCGACACCGATGATGACGGAATTGCCGAGTCCGACCAAAAGTTTTTCGTCAACAATCAGCTTGTGAAACCAGTCAGCGGTCAGACAGTCCCAAGGGGAAATCCGCGGAAAGCCGGACGAGTTGAAGGCGGTGATCACCATCACCAACAATGGCCCGAACAGATAGAGAAAGAACAGGATCAGGTAGAGAGCACCGGATGTCCCGAATGAGCGAGTTGCATTCATCGTCCGATCTCCCCGATGGAGACCTTGAACACACGCATGACCATCAGTACGAACAGGATGCAGATGAACAGCAAGATCACCGCATAGGCCGATCCACGTGGCCAGTTACCGCCGCTGTTGAACCATTGGTAGACAATCTGTGTGAACCAAAGACTGGACGGACCACCGAGGATCTGTGGCGCGGCAAGTGCTCCGGCCGTCAGCATGAACACCATGGTCGAGCCGGAGGCGATGCCGGGCTTTGCATAGGGAATGACCACACGGCGATGAACCTGAAGCCAGCTGGCCCCCATATCCCGCGCCGCCTCGATCTGATTGCGATCAAGGCTCTCCATCGCATTGTAAAGCGGAAAGATCATCAGCAGGATGTAGGCATAGGACAGACCAGCATAGAGCGCGATATTTTCGCCTATGAAGTCGATCGGGGTGTCCCAGAAGCCCAGCGACATGCCGAACCCGTTAACGACACCGGTTGCGCCAAACAGAATACGGAAAGCAAACGCCCTGAGGATCTCGTTGATCCAGAAGGGAACGATCAAAGCCAGAACCAGCAGCCGCTTGGAGCCGCCCTGGACACTCTGCGCCAGCAGGAAAGCCACCGGATAGCAGATCGCCAGATCGATAAGTGTCACGAACACCGCAGCGCCAAGCGTCTTGAACAGAACAGCAATATCCAGCGAATTGAAACTGCTACCGCTCATCTCGTTGCCAAGCATGAAATAGCGATATTGCTCAAGTGTGTAGACGTCTTCCGGCCCGCCGATCTTCGGCGGCGGCAGATTGTGGCGGAACGAGTAGTCGAACATTGTCAGTTGCGGCAGCAACACCAGCACGAAGATCCAGATCGACACTGCGACCATGAGGTAGATTGCCACCGGCAAACCATTGCGTTGCGCAAAACCTGAGAAGAAGTCCTTGATCCCTGCCATGCCGAGACCCTTACGCGCTGGCCAGATGGCCGACCGGCAATGCGGTCGCCATCTCGGGCGCAAATGACATCGTGACAGGAGCACCCGGAGCGGTTCCCGGCTGATGGGACCCGACCTGCGTGACGCGCATTTCGCGATCGGCACTCTTCACGATCAGATGTCGCACCTGCCCTTCGAACTCTTCGCGCAGCACGGATGCATCGTAAACATTCATGGTTGCAGCACCATTGAGCGTAATGCTCTCAGGCCGCACAAAGACATGACATGCCTCACCCACCTTCAATTTGTGCCCGCGTCCGGTGGCATTGACAGTTGCTGGCGCCCCGAGCCCGACATCGACAGTCAGGCGGTCGCCATCATGGGCGAGAACGTTGCCGGAAAGGCCATTATTCTCTCCGACAAAACTGGCGACAAAGCTGGTGGCTGGCTGGTCATAGACTGTACGCGAATCCGCAACTTGCTCGATCCGTCCCTTGCTCATGACCGCAACGCGGTCCGACATCGTCAGCGCTTCGCCCTGATCGTGGGTGATATAGATGAAGGTGAGACCAACCTGCTGCTGGATTGCTCGCAACTCACGCCGCATATGCTGGCGAAGTTTCAGATCCAGTGCGGAGAGCGGTTCATCAAGCAGCAGAATATCCGGCTCAACGGCAAGCGCACGGGCGATGGCCACACGTTGCCTCTGCCCACCCGAAAGAGCACTCACTTTCTTGTCGCCCTGCCCCGGCAAGGCAATCAATTCCAGCAGTTCATCCGCTCGCTTACGCCGCGTCTTCTTGTCGACGCCACGAACCTCGAGCGGGAAGGCGATATTGTCTGCCACCGTCATCAATGGGAATAGTGCCAGGTTCTGGAAGATCAGCGCCGTCGGCCGCTTGTTGGGACCGATGCCCCGCATATTCTGGCCACCGATGCGGATTTCGCCCCAACTGGTATCTTGAAAGCCCGATATGCAGCGCAGCAAGGTAGTTTTTCCGCAGCCTGACGGCCCTAGAAAGGAAAAGAACTCTCCGCCATTGATTGTCAGATGCGCGTCATCGACGGCGGTGTAGTCCCCGAACGTCACCGAGACATGATCGAGCGTGATGTCTTTGGTCATCCAATACTCCAGAGAAACCGGAAGAGGCACAACGCCAGTGCTGCGCGAAAAGACCCCACAGCGGTGCCATCGAAAAATCCCCGGCCGCAGGTACAGCCGAGGATATGGGCTTCATCAGGCGCTGAGGAACTTGTTGGTAAACTCGGTGCGCGCATCGGCATACCACTGAGGTTCAGCGGGCCATGGATTGAGATTGGCCAGAGCCTCGCCCGGATAAGCGTCGGCAAAGTTCTTTGCATAGGCCTCGCCGGCAAATTTATCGGCACCCAGCACAGGCGAGTTGTAGCCATGATGATCTATGGCTTCGCCTGCATATTCAGGGTTATAGGCGTATTTCAGGAACTCATAGACCTGATCGACGTTCTCCGCGCCAGCTGGCAGCGCCATACCGTCGACCCAGGCCATAGCCCCTTCGACAGGAGCGGCATACATGACCGGCTCGCCAGAGGTCTTCAGCGCCAGCGGAGGACCGTCCCAACTCTGGCCAACGATCACGCCTTCATTGAGTAGGCCGTTCTTCTGCGTATCGGCGTCGTTCCAGATCAGCTTGATGTTCTTCTTACGCGCAGTTGCCCAGTCAACGATCTTGGTCCAGATCGGCTGCATGGCTTCCGGTGATTCATAGGCCTTCCAGACAGAACCGGGCTCAAGTTCACCGATGGTCTCCATGTAAAGACCGGCACCCAGCAGCATGGAGTGCCCGCGCCCCATGGTCTTGCCGGCATTTTCATCCTTCCACACGTCGCCATAGCTAGGCAACGGACCGTCAGGCTTGAACTTGTCGGTGCGCCAGGCAATGCCTTCGGTGCCCCAGATATGTGGAACCCAGTAAGCCTCGCCTTCGGTGAAGGCCCAGTCGGTTGTGCCGATCTTCGCCATGGCCGGATTGACCTTGTCGATGGCCACCTTAGACATGTCGAACGGCTGCAGGATTTCCAGCGGCTTCCACTGCAAGGAGCGGTTGTTGGTCGGCGACACGATGTCGAAGCCGCGGCCCTTGGTAGCCTTCAGCTTGTTGATGATCTCTTCGTTCGAACCAATGCCGGTATAGTTCACCGTAATGCCGGTACCATCCTGAAACGTCTTCAGAAATGTCTCCGGCAAATAGTCGGACCACATCAGAATGTTGATTTCACCGGAGGATGCGAGAGCCTTGGAGCTGATCACCGCAGGTGCTGCGAGTGCTGTCGCAGCCAGAGCGCTGCCCTTGAGCATCTTGCGACGACTAATCGATCCTTTGAGAAGGTTATTGGTCATTTGCGTTCCCCTTTACGGCTCTTTTGAGCCTTGTAGATTTGGCAGCAGGTGACGCGACACGCGGCGACCGCCGCATATCCGCCTGTCCCACACGGCTTGAGTAAAGGGCATGCTGCACTGCAATGATAGAGCCAAGCGAGCCTTTTTATGGTGCCAGTCTGGCGTGTGGCCCCACCGCTTGCCCGTTCTGGATCTGTCACAGTTGATCTTCAATCCTTAAGACTGGTCACCAACCAGCATACGGATGAAGTCGTGTTCGCGCTGGCAGGGATTCAGTCATCGGCAAGGCAGCGCGTATGGATTTGATCTTCAACGGAGCAGTAACAGTCGGGGCGGCGGCATTTCGTGGTCTCACCGGCTTTGGCTATGCGTTGATCGCGGCAATCGGACTGACAGGTGGCCTGGCCCCACAGGTTATGGTGCCCCTGATCCTGATCAACGATCTGGTTCTGACCGTCATCATTCTAATTGACCGCAAGCAGGGTGCAGTGGACTGGCCGGTTGCCCGCACGCTTCTGGTCGCCGGTTGCGCGGGCGCATTTTGTGGAGGCTATCTTGTCGGTTACATTGATGAAAGCACCACCAAGCTGATGATTTCAGGCATCGTCTTCATCGCAGCCCTGGTCGCCATGATCCACGAACCTCCGCGATGGCTTTCTCATCGTTGGCTGGGCATCGGCTGCGGTTTCATCGTCGGTGGCCTTCTCGCAGCCTTTGCGGTCGGCGGCCCACTTGTCGCTGCATGGCTGCTTGCTGGAGGAACCAGACGCGAGACAACACGCGGAACCCTTGCCGTTTTTTTCGGTGCCGTCGACCTCTTCAGCATCATCAGTCGTGCCTTGCTGGGCCAGATCGGAGAAGGACTGCCTCACCTCGTCATGATCTACCTGCCCATCACACTGGCCGGCTATGCCATCGGCCACCGGATTGGACCGAAACTCGGACCGACAGCTTGGCGCCGCGTTTCCGCCGGCGGCCTGTTGTTGATTGCCATCGCCGGCGCAATCCAGACATTTCGCACACTCGTTCAGTTTTAATACCCGAAAGGATGAAAACATGCCCAAGACAGCACTGATCACCGGTGCCACAGCCGGTTTCGGCAAGGCCATTGCCCGACGCTTCGTCAAGGAAGGCTGGAACGTCATTATAACCGGCCGTCGCAAGGAGAGACTTGAGGAACTGGTTGTTGAACTGGGCGGGCCAGACCGCGCCCACGCGCTGACCTTCGACATTCGCGACGAAGCGGCCACCGAAGCCGCGATGGTCACGCTGCCAGCAGCCTTCAGTCAGATCGATGTCCTCGTCAACAATGCCGGCCTGGCGCTCGGCACCGGCCCGATCCAGAATTGCGACATCAATGACTGGAAAACGATGATCGACACCAATATCACCGGTCTGGTCACGATCACCCGGTTGCTGATCGACAGGTTGATCGAACGCAAGGCGCTGATCGTCAATCTCGCCTCGATCGCCGCCAACTGGCCCTATCCCGGCGGCAATGTCTATGGAGGCACCAAAGCTTTCGTCCAGCAGTTTTCGCTGGGCCTGCGCTCCGATCTTGCAGGCACTGGCGTTCGCGTGACCTCAATAGAGCCGGGTCTGTCAGAAAGTGAATTTACGCTCGTTCGCACCGGCGGCGACAAGGCCGCCTATGACAAACTCTACGGTGGAGCAGACCCGCTTCAGCCGGAAGATATCGCCGAAAGCATATGCTGGGTCGCTTCGCTTCCGGCTCATATCAATATCAACGCCATCGAGATCATGCCGGTCAGCCAGTCCTGGGCCCCATTCCAGATCTCCCGCAAGTGATCGCCGGCGCGGGGCCGGCGATCTGCATGGCTCCGCTCAGCCGAACACCTTTGTCAGCGCATTGTCGATAGCACCCGTCAGCGTATCGATATCGCTTGCGGTGGCAATCAGCGCTGGAGACAGGCAAAGCGTGTTGTTGAAACCGGCGATGGATCGGTTTGTGGCACCAATGATGACGTTCTGCGCCATGCAATCGGCGACCACGGCCTGAACCATTTTCTCTTCTGCCGGGTCCTTGGTCTTCCGATCAGAGACGAGTTCAGCGCCACAGAAAAGGCCGAGGCCACGCACGTCGCCGATCACCTTGTGCTTTTCCTGAAGACCGCGAAGATTGCCCATCAAGCGCTCGCCCATGGCTGTCGTATTGTCGAGCAGCCCCTCATCCTCGATAATGCGCATGTTTTCGAGCGCAGCGGCCGGACCGGCCATACAGCCGCCAAAGGTGGAAATGTCGCGGAAATAAGACATCGGATCCGTCGGATCGTCCTTGAACATCTCGAACACTCGTTCAGACGTTGCCGTGCACGAGATCGCCGCATAACCGGATGCAACACCCTTTGCCATCGTCACAAAATCGGGTTCGATGCCGAAATGCTGATAGCCGAACCACTTGCCGGTACGACCGACACCGCAGACGACCTCATCGATATGCAGAAGGATGTCGTAGCGCCGGCAAATCTCCTGGACGCGTTCCCAGTAGCCTGCCGGAGGCGTGATCACACCACCGCCAGCCGTCACCGGCTCAAGGCACAGAAGGCCGATCGTATCCGGCCCTTCGCGCAGAATGACCTCTTCGATCGCATCGGCTGAGCGTTCGCCATAATTGTCGATTTCGCCATACTGGCTACGATATTCAAGGCAATGCGGCACCTCGATGAAGCCCTCGGGCAACGGCCCGTATTGATCCTTGCGCTGCCCCTGTCCACCAGCCGCGAGACAGCCAAGCGTCGTGCCATGATAGTCCCGATCGCGATAAAGGATCTTGCTCTTGCGGCCACCGTGATGACGATACGACATCTGCCGCACCATCTTGAACACCTTCTCATTCGCCTCCGAACCGGAATTTGAATAGTAGATGCGCGTGAGACCGGGCATTTTCTCGATCAGTTGCTTGGCAAACAGCGCACCCGGAATAGAGCCTGCGGAATTGGCAAAATAATTGAGTTTGACCAGTTGCTCGCGCACGGCATCGGCAATGCTCTCCCGGCCATAGCCTACGTTGACCGTCCAGACACCGCCGGAAACACCATCGAGAAATTCTCGACCAGTGGAATCCCACACCCGCATCCCCTTACCCTCGACGAAGATACGCGGATCGATTGTCTCGAACGTCTTGTGCTGGGTCAGGTGATGCCAGACATGTTCTTTATCGGCTTCGACCACATGCCCGATGTCGTTGATGTTCGCGGCGATGCCCATGATAATGCTCTCCTTGGCGCGCAATTATCTTCTGGACATAGCACATGGTATTGCGAATGGCGCAATTTTGCTGCGACTGGCTCCACTGAAAAGAGAAACTGGTCCAGATGGCAAGTTGCCTTTACCCCTCGATCAATTCCCCTAGAATCTTGAGGCCAGCCGCAATCTTGTTCTCGGAAATAGAGGTGAAGCCAAGCCGGAAAAAACGTCGCCCGGCGTCTGGATCATCGAAGAAGATATCACCTGCCTCGATCAGAACGCCTCTTTCGCGGGCAGCGCGCACAAGTTCTCGGCTGTCGAATGCCTCCGGCCCCTCAACCCAGAAGCTCTTGGCCCCCGCGTCACGCCGCCAGCTGCATTGCGGCAAGAGCTTCGGCAAACAATTATTGAGAATTGCGGCACGCTGCGCCAGCACGGTTCCGGTTTTGCGCAAATGCTGATGATAATGGCCCAGCGCAATGAAGGTCGCCAAGATGCGCTGGTTGTTGGTCGGCGGATGTCGAAGCAGCATTCGTCTGAGCACACGCAACTCGTCGATCACCGGCTTTGGTGCGACGATATAGCCGATGCGCAAGCCGGGCGCGAGCGCCTTGGAGAAGCTGCCGACATAGATCACCTGCCCATGATGATCGAGACTCTTCAGGCAGGGCAACTCCGCTTCTCCATCGAGCGCGAGATCGGCCTCGTAATCGTCCTCGACAATGATCACATGGTTCCGATAGGCCGCCTCAAGCAAGGCCTTGCGCCGTGCAATTGGCATCACAGCTGTGGTCGGGCACTGATGGCCGACAGTCAGAAAAGCGACGTCGCAGCCTGACAGGACATCGTCGGCAAGCACGCCCTGGGCATCGGCGCTCAAGTGGCGCACATCCTCCGTGACCAGACCGACCATATTTCGAACATCGGGATAGCCGGGATCCTCTATTCCCACGGCGGTCTTTGCCCCCACGAAAAGCTGTACCAGCATGGAAAGCGCCTGCTGGGAGCCTATGGTGACGATAATCTCGCCGGGACCGGCGAAAATACCGCGTTTTGGCAGAACCTGTACTCGCAACTGCTCCAGCAAATCAGGATCGTCATCGTCGATCTGATCGCCGGCCCAACCGTAAATTTCCTTCACGCTGGAGGTGGCACGCACGGCTTCCCGCCAATTGTTGGTCGGAAAAATTGCCGGATCGAACTGGCCGAACAGGAAGGGATATGGATGTTCAAGCCAGTCCCGCGGCTTGTTGATCTGCCGCTGGGCGGATGGCCGAACGGCAAACCGGCCCGACCACTGCGCCACGTCATCATCGCAAGTGTTAAGGCTTGTTGGAACATAACGCTGTTGCGCCGCCACGAATATACCGCTGCGCTCACGTGAGACCAGAAACCCCTCGTCGATCAGCAACTGATAGGCAGCAGTGACCGTATTGCGGGCGACCGCAAGCAGCCCCGCCAGATGTCGGCTTGACGGCAGGCGCGTCCCGCCGGTGAGAACGCCAGCCTGAATGGCATAGACGATCGTCCGCCGGATCTGGACATTCAGACCCTGACCATCTCGATCGAGCTCGCTGAACATGCGCGTCCACACGATATCGGGATGGGCCTTTGGAGCTATGCTCTTTTGAATATTCATGCCGAACACCATGCAAGAACTGAGCCAGACGCGCCCCATCCCGAATGGGCACCCTGGTCGGATTGACGGAGAATGCAAGCCGGTTGCGACAGTAGGATTGCCTATCAAGCGGCCCGGCGTCTATGCTCGAACACTGTTCCAGCAATCATACTCCCCAAAGGCGCCATGACTGATTTCGAAAGACTAAAGGCTGACGCGCTCAACATTTTCAAAGCCGGAGTAGCAGCGGCCGATCCGCATGATGCAGTTATTCATGCTTTAAGGGAGCATGAGTCGGCATATGCCAATGCACGGCGCGTGCACATCATTGCAGCGGGCAAGGCAGCTGTACCCATGATGCGCGCAGCACTTGATAGTCTGGCAGGCGACAAGATCGGCCAGACGCTGGCTGTCACCAATTACGAAAATCTCGTTGAGGTTGCCGGCACCAAGGTCATCGGTGCGTCACACCCCCTGCCAGACGAAAATGGTGCAAACGCTGCCCGCGCGGTTGAACAGATCGCAAACGATGCCGAGCACGGCGACCTTGTCCTTTGTCTGATTTCCGGAGGGGCCTCGGCTCTTCTGCCAGCCCCTGTCGCAGGCGTATCTCTGGACGAAAAGATAAAGACCAATGATCTTCTGTTGAAGTCAGGCGCCGATATCGTAGCCATGAACACTGTGCGCAAAGCGCTTTCGCGCCTGAAGGGAGGCGGCCTTGCCCGCGCTATTGCTCCAGCAAACGGCCTTGCTCTGATCCTGTCCGATGTGCCCGGCGACGATCTTGCAACGATTGCATCCGGCCCGACGGTCCCCGATCCAGCACCGCTGGATCAGGCATTGGCCATAGTTACCGCACTGGGGATCTCCGAGCGGCTTCCAGCAAGCGTCATGTCCCACCTGAAGGCGCGCGGAGAAGAACAGCCACCACCCTTCGAGCCGACGACCCGAAACCAGTTGATCGGCTCCAACCGTATCAGCTTGCAGGCCACCGAAGTAGCAGCACGCGAACTAGGCTACGAAGTCATTATTCTGGCCGAATGGCTGGAAGGCGACGTGGAGGTTGCCGCGAAGGCCTTTCACGAGAGGGCATCGAACGTGAATTGGACAGGAAAAATTGCCATCTTGGCAGGCGGAGAAACCAGCGTTCACGTGACCGGATCCGGAAAGGGTGGTCGAAATCAGGAAATGGCTCTGAGATTTGCTGCTCTTTGTAAGGAAAGACCGCTTGCCACGGCATGGGCATTCCTATCAGGCGGCACGGACGGGCGGGATGGCCCAACAGACGCAGCAGGTGGCCTGACCACGCCTGAGACCATACGGACGCTAATGGCCAAAAGCCTGTCAGTTGGAGACTATCTGGCGAACAACGATGCCTACCACGCCCTCCAACTGGCTGACGCTCTGGTAATGACCGGCGCCACGGGCACCAATGTCGCCGACCTGCAAGTTTTGCTACTGGGGTAAACCATGGCAATCGTGTATAGCCAGCATTGCGAGTGATTACTCCGCCCCCATCCCGCGATGCCGGCGGAGCACAGCGTTCAGGCAATCACTCGCCCCAGCCGACGATGCCCTTGATCTCGAGGAAATCATGGATGGCCCAATCTGCATATTCGCGACCATTGCCGGACTGCTTGTAGCCGCCGAAAGGTGCCATTGTGTCCCACTCAGGATAATTGAGATATACGGAGCCCGCACGCAGGCGAGCCGCGACCTTGCGTGCATGACCGATATCGCCGGACTGCACATAGGCAGCAAGGCCGTAGACCGTATCATTGGCAATCTCGACCGCCTCCTCCTCATCCTTGTAGGGCATAATTGACAGAACCGGACCAAAGATCTCCTCGCGTGCAATCGTCATGTCGTTGGTCACATGGCCGAAGATCGTCGGGCGAACATAATAACCGCGATTGAGCCCTTCCGGCCGACCAAGGCCACCTGTCACCAGTGTTGCGCCTTCCTTGATGCCGGCTTCGATCAAACCCTGGATCTTGTCGAACTGGATCTGGCTTACCACGGGTCCAAGCCCGGTCTCTTCCGATCGCGGATCGCCGGTCACAAATGTCTCGGCCTCTGATTTGGCAAAGGCAAGCGCGTCATCGTGTCGATCCACCGGAACCAGCATACGGGTAGGCGCATCGCAGGATTGACCTGTATTGCCGAAACACCCCTGCACACCCTGGCGAACAGCATTCTCCAGATCCGCATCGGCCAAAATGATATTGGGGGATTTACCGCCGAGTTCCTGGGCAACGCGTTTGACAGTGTCGGCTGCCGTCTTGGCGACGATAATGCCGGCGCGGGTCGAACCGGTGAAAGACACCATATCAACATCGCTGTGCCCCGCCATAATCTGCCCGACATCGGGACCGGTGCCGTTGATCATGTTATAGACGCCTTTGGGCACACCTGCGGCTTCCATCACTTCCGAGAAAATGATCCCGGAAATTGGAGCGACCTCGGATGGCTTGAGCACCACGGTGCAACCGGCCGCAATGGCTGGAGCGACCTTGCAGACGATCTGGTTCAGTGGCCAGTTCCATGGCGTGATCAGTGCACAGACACCGATCGGCTCCTTGACAATCATCGCCGTGCCGCGCTTTTCAGAAAATTCATAAGCCTCGAATGCAGCAATCGTTGCTTCCAGATGGCCGCGACCGGCCCAGGCCTGACTGTCTCGGGCAAAAGCGATTGGCGCGCCCATTTCCTGGCTTACCGCCTGGGCAATATCTTCAAAACGCTCCAGATAGACGGCATGGATTCGCTTGAGCAATTCCAGCCGCTCTTCCTTGCTGGTTAGGGAGAAGCTTGCAAATGCCCGTTTTGCTGCCGCGACAGCCTTGTCGACATCCACGGCCGAGCCAACCGAAATCTGCGCATAAGCCTCCTCCGTTGACGGGTCGATCACGTCCAGAACAGCCGGCACATCGGGGTCCACCCAAACGCCGTCGATGAAGAACTTCTTGTGATGGGACATTGGAACTACCTTCGCAGTGTTTGTGATCGGCCATACAGAATTCAGTTTGGCAATCGGATCTCGACTCTATCTTCGAAAACAATAGAAGCAATCCGCACAAGCGACACGACCAATTCTGGTCGGGCCGATGACACGTGCGATGCCGAAGAAGACCAAGCTGCCAGCTCAGGCCATTAAGCCGGCTCAATCTTGTCCAGAAACTCCGTGATCATATCCGTACCGTTCTCCGGAGGGCTCCCAGCCATCACCGCAACAGCCAATCCTATGGCCGAAGATACCGGATTATGTGTCATGGCTCCGGCCCGCAGATTCATGACCAGCGTCGGGCAGAGGAAAAGCCCAAGCCTTATGGTGGTGCGCCAGTCTGAAGGCAACAGACCCTTTGATTTCAACGCTTGAAGCAGCGGCCTCCAGAGTTCGCGCGCTTTGACATCAAGCAATTGAACTCTGACGGGAGTCATCGACCAGTCTGTCGTAATGTCCAATACGCCGTCGTCATAGGAAGCAGACGCTGAAAAAAGCTCGCAGGCAAGGTCAGGATCATAGAGCCAGAACGGATGCGCCAGATTGTTGTGAAACGTCGTCTTTATCTCGGCCAGCAGAGAGGGGACATAGTCGCCGGCGAAGGCCGGATCGAAATAGGAAAGATGCGGTCTCGCTGCCTGCTGTTCGAACCAGACATTGGCATTGTGGGCATCGCCATGCGCGGTCACACCGCCAGCATTGGCCAGCGCTGAAGGATTTAGCTTTTCATACGCGTCATCGAAAAGCTCGCCAATCGTTCGGGCATAAAGCAGGCCATTGATGCGGAACTTCGCACGTGACAACGCGTCCCAGCTCAGATCTACGCCCGGAAACGAAAAACGCTGACCGACATAATAACTGGCATAGCGCCCGCCCGGGTAACTGCGCGTTACCGGATCGATCAGCCGCTCCCAAAACAGCCGATGCACAGGCTCTGCAACAGATTGCGCCGGTTCGATATTGGTCAACGTTTTCAGGTAGACATCGAGCACAGTGCGCGAGAGCTGCGCTTCCGCTTCGGCAGCTTCAGCCGCCTTGATCTCATCATGTTTCAGATCGAGTGCACGCAGCACATCGGAAAAACGAGGATCGCTGCGACGTTTGTAGACCAGGATCTGCTCCCCGGGCAGAACCGACATTAACGCAGGCTGATCGACGGGAAGTCCGGCACGCGCGAGAATATCGGCACGATAATATTCCCCGCTCATCGCCTCCTCGCCCTCCTCCTGATGAAACTTGAAGAAGAAGGCACCGTCCGCGGTATCGAAGAAGCCGTTGAGAGAATTGAGACTGTACTGATCGCGATTGATTGTCACGTTCTGCACATCAAGCTGGAACAGGTCCGACAAGAGGTTCGCCAACATGTGTTCGGCGCTGCCGTCATTGGCCTTGGCCAGTCTGCGGATCTCTGCAGTCCTGCTGGAAACAACTTCAATCATGATTCAATTCCCTTGCTGCGGTCAGTCCGCGATCGCGACGATCGTCTTGAGCTGCTGACTGCCGCTATCGATCAGCCGCTCATAGGCGGCCGGCACATCTTCCAGCGTGATGACCTCGGAGACTTGGCAGAGAAGTGGCTGCAGATCGTCCAGAAGAGCGACGGCTTCAGGCAATTCATCAATGAAGGCATGGCAACCGACAAGCGCGATCTCACGTTCGACCAATGTATTTGGATCGAGATCGATGCTCCCGTGGCCGATGCCAACCAGCCCCAGCGCGCCTACACCGTCCAGCAGTTCCAATAGCGTGGAAATGGCCTTCACACTGCCGGTCGCGTCAAGTGCATAGCGAAGCGGCCGACCGCTCGTTGCTGCTGAGATTGATGCCTTGTCCATATCGATCACAACGCCATCTATGAGCCCGGCGACAAACCCTGCCTTTTCACGGTTGATATCGGCAAGAAGCACAATTCCGTCATGGAGGCGCGACAGCAGGATCGCAGCCAGTCCCCCAATCGTGCCGCAGCCGAGAATGAGAACTGGCTCGCAACTTGGAACCCGCAGCTTACGCAGTGCGTGGAGAGCCACAGCCAGCGGCTCAGCCATGGCCGCCACCTTGGATGGCACCGTTGGAGAATGACGATGGACGAGACGGGCCGGCAACTGAACCAGATCGGCAAAGCCACCGTCGCAGATTTCGCCGACAAAGCCGAGCACCTCACACGCATTGGTGTAACCGTCCCGGCACTGCCGGCATTCGCCGCACCAGAAGCGCGAGTCGGCGACGACTGTATCGCCAACCAACAGACTGGACACACCCGCACCGGCAGCGTCTATAACACCGCAGAACTCATGCCCTGCGACCGATGGACTGCGAGAAATCCACTGGCCAGTGCGATAATTATGCAGGTCTGAACCGCAGATACCGGCTGCTCTCACCTTGAGATTGACGTAACCCTCCGGTGGATCAGAGGGTGCGGGGATCTCCTCGAGGCGCAGATCCCCTGCAGCATAAAGCCGGACTGCTCTCATCTGATCAGTCGTCTTTCTTCAGGAAGAGTTCCCGCCGTGGCGAGACCGCCAAGGCATGAGAGGAGAAGCCCTCATAAAGGGCAAGCTTGTGCGCCTGATCGGCGAATTCCGGATAGGCCGACGCGGTGACATAGCCGATCGAACTGCGCTTGACGAAATCCGTCACGGACAATGGTCCGAAGGTGCGCGCCCAGCGGCTTGTGGGAAGCACAGCATTTGGGCCGAGACCGAAATTGGCAATGCTCACGGGGGTGTGCTTTCCCAGCAGAACTTCTGCTGCTTCGGTAATGTGGCCCAGATGGGAGAACGGATCTTCCGACATGATTTCCAGATGCTCCGGCGCATAGCCGTTGACGAAGGCATAGCTTTCCTCGACGGAAGAGGTGAGCACAATGCCGCCGGTGCGGCCTGTCAGCACCGCTTTGGAAAACTCGACACGCTGCGGTGTCATCTCCGCCCAATGACCAGGCAGGGCTGACAGCGCTTCTTCGGCCACGCGACGGCTATGCGTGACGAGATAGGCAGAGGAATCCGGACCGTGCTCCGCCTCAATCAACAAATCAAGCGCGGCCAGTCCGCCATTGATCGTATCGTCAGCAAAGATCACCACCTCGGATGGACCGGCGGGAAGGCCAGTGTCGATAACACCTGAAAGCAGGCGCTTTGCAGCAACCACCCAGGGGCTGCCAGGACCGACAATCTTGAGCGCGGGCTGGATGGTCTCGGTACCATAGGCGACAGCCGCCACAGCTTGAGCACCGCCAACCTTATAGACAGTCTCAACACCCGCAAGCCGTGCAGCAACCAAGGTCGCGGCATCGACCGTGCCATCCGGTGCAGGCGGCGTGACAATGGAAAGATTGGGAACACCCGCAACCACCGCCGGAACTGCCGTCATCATGGTGACTGACGGGAAAGAACCCTTGCCGCGCGGGACATAGAGCGCCACCGACTGGATCGGCGTGAAACGGTCGCCAGCGAAAGCCCCCGGGCGTATCTCCTTCAGCCACATAGCTTCAGGCTTTTGTTCTTCGTGAAAGGTGCGAATATTGCCAATACCGAACTTGATGGCTTCGATCGTTTCCTCATCCACAAGCTTGAAGGCTCCGTCGAATTCTTCAGGCGTTGCCATCAGGGTTTTCTCGGACACATCCGCCTTGTCAAAATCACGCCCGAAGCGGGCAACGGCCGCATCGCCTTCAGTGCGAACAGCTTCAAGGATCGGCTTCACTTTCTCGATAAAGCTGGAAATATCTCCCTCGGACCGCTTGAACAAATCATCCTTTTCTTCGGATGTCATTTTGGCCAGTTCATGAAACGAGACATTGCTCATGGTCAGTTCCCTAATCTTCAATCATTCCGTCCAGATGGATTTTTTGCTCGCGAATAGACCAACTGGGATTTCAAAGTCTTGGCTCAGATCGATGCGAGATAGCCGCCATCGATCGGAATACAATGGCCCGTGATATAGGCGGCGGCATCGCTGCAAAGGAAGATGGCTGCTCCACCGACATCACTGTCCTGGCCGAAACGGCGCTGCGGGATCTTGTCCAGCATCTTGTCCTGCCAGCTCTCATCCTCATAGAAAACTTCGGTCATCGCCGTTCTAAAATAGCCGGGTGCCAAAGCATTGACCCTGATTCCATGTGGCGCCCATTCGCTGGCCAATGCCTTTGTCATCCCCAGCAGGCCAGACTTGGAAGAGCCATAAGGAACGGCGGTCGGCACGCCGACATAGGAGGTAAGCGAGCACATGTTGAGGATACTGCCGCCCGCCCCCTGCTCGGCCATCACCTTGCCCACAGCGCGCGACCAGAAGAAGGCACCTTTCAAATTGGTCGAAACGATCTGGTCCCACAACGCCTCGTCCACATCGAACGAGGGGGAAACTTTCTCCATACCGGCATTGTTGACCAGAATATCAATCTTGCCATGGATGCTTCTGAAGCGCTCAAGAACCGGATCGATCGTGGAGAGGTCGACAACATCCTGTGCAGCCACAGAGCAGTGTCTACCGAGTTCCTCGATCTTTCCGGCTGTCTCCTGTAGTCCCACCTCGCTGCGACCTGTTAAGCATAGGCTGGCCCCGGCCTCTGCCAATGCGATGGCGATCGCTTGGCCCAGTCCACGACCGGCGCCGGTCACGACAGCGACACGACCTTCAAGGCTGAATGACGGGACCATGGTTGACCTCCATTGACTTTCGGGCGCTATAGAACCACCGGCAAATTATAATGTCTATACATTTTATTGGGCGTGCAGCAGCCTGCTACAACCGGATCGAAAACGCCTTCAGGCAGCCTTGTCCGCGCGCGTTTCTGCCAGGATCATCCGCGCGCATTTCTCGCCGATCATCATCGTGGGAGCATTGGTATTGCCGCCCAGCAATGTTGGCATGATCGAAGCATCCGCCACGCGAAGATTATCGAAACCGCGAACCTTCAAGCTGAACGGATCGACCACCGCCATATCATCCGTCCCCATCTTTGCCGTGCCCACAGGGTGATAGACAGTCAGCGCCTCGGCACGAAGATAAGCGAGAATTTCATCATCGCTGTTGACGTCAGGACCCGGAAGAATTTCCGGTCCGCGGATGTCGGCAAAAGCCGGTGACGCGAGGATGGAACGGGCAATCTTGATCCCTTCGATCAAGGTGAGCGCATCCCTTTTATCGCTGAAGAAGCGGTGATCAATCTCCAGCTTCTTCTCATGACCACTGCCCGACAGGCGCAATTCACCCACGCTCTTCGGTCTAAGCACGCAAGTATGAACGGCGTAGCCATGCCCATATTCAACCAATCGCCCGCGATGACTGCGATAGCCGGGTACGAAGTGAAACTGAATATCAGGAAGATCGTCGGCATATTTCGTCCGCGCGAACCCGCCTGCTTCGACATAATTGGTCGTCAGCATACCCTTGCGCCGAGCGAAATACTGGAAAGGGGCTGCCAGCATGGCCGGCAGGTTGGCAAGCGACAGCCCCAATGTCGAATTGCTGTCGGAGCGAACCGTGATCATGCCATCGATATGGTCGCGCAGGTTCTTGCCTACGCCGGCCACATCGGCAATGGGCTCGATACCGATGGCCTTGAGTTCATCGGCCGGACCGATGCCTGATAATAACAGGAGCTTCGGTGTTCCGATGGCGCCAGCACTCAGCACAAGTTCACCACGGCAGGAAATCATCTTTGCAGCACCATCCGCGACGAGCTGAACACCGGTCACGCGACCATCGACAACAACGATCTGCTGCACCTCTGCGCCGCTGATCACGGAGAGATTTTGCCGGTTCAACACAGGACGCACAAAGGCGCTATAGGCGGAGAAGCGCTCACCCTTGTTCTGGGTAACGTTGTAGATGCCAAGTCCGAACTGACTTTCTGCATTGAAATCAGTGTTCTCAGGCAAACCGATGGCTTCGCCAGCCTGGACCCACGTCTTTGAGACCAGGTTCGGATCCTGCGGCTGATCGACCAGCAATTCACCCTTGAAACCATGATAGGCCGGGTCTTGGGACAGGAGGTTCTTTTCGAGATCCTTGAAAACCGGAAGCACGTCGTTGTAGGACCAGCCGTTGCAGCCGAGTTCGGCCCAGTCGTCATAGTCCTGCGACGCGCCGCGAATGTAGATCATCGAGTTGATCGCGCTAGACCCGCCAAGCGCCTTGCCGCGATTGACCGGCAAACGCCGATTGTTAAGCGCGGGTTGTGGAACGCCAACATACCCATAGTCGTAGGTTGGATTGCCGTAGAGCGAGAGAATGCCTGCCGGAACGCGCACACGCATGCTGTTGTCGCTACCACCCGCCTCGATCAGACAGACACGCATCTTCGGGTCGGCACTCAAACGGTTGGCAAGAACGCAGCCGGCCGACCCTGCGCCTATGATGATATAGTCAAATTCCAGTTTTTCCATCTGCTCGGTCCACTCGAATCTAGCCAATAGGAGGCGACCCCCGCCGCAAGGCGGCGAGGTGTCACGCGTCATGTGTTTGTCAAACAAGACGGTAGTGCCCCCCTGCGGGGCAGTCGCCCAAATCGCGTTACTCAGTGATCCTCATCGTCGTCGTTCTTCAACAACTCGAGAATTTCACGTTTCAGCATGATGAAGTCGTGTTCCATCACGAGATCCATATTGCGTGGCCGAGGAATATCCACCTTGATCTCTTTCTTAATCTGGCCCGGTCGGCCGGACATCACAAGCACACGATCGGCCAAAAGGATGGCTTCATCGATATCGTGGGTAACGAACAGAACCGTTTTCTTGGTATGATCCCAAACCCGCAGCAGCAGTTTCTGCATGCTGTGACGTGTCTGTGAGTCGAGCGCGCCAAAGGGCTCGTCCATCAACAGAACTTCTGGGTCATTCGCCAGAGCACGGGCAATCGCCACGCGCTGCTTCATACCGCCCGAAAGCTGCGACGGGTAGTGATCGGCGAATTTGGAAAGTCCGACCTCGTTCAGATAGTGCTCGACGATTTCCTTGCGCTCAGCAGCAGGAAAACCTTTGCGCTTGGGCCCGTATTCCACATTCTTTGCCACGGTCAGCCACGGGAAAAGCGTATAGGCCTGAAAGACCATTCCGCGATCGGGGCCCGGTTCAGACACCGTCTTGCCGTTGACCCTGATCGATCCGCTGGTGCGCGCTTCCAGGCCTGCTATCAGATACAGCAGGCTGGACTTGCCGCAGCCGGATGGGCCAACGATGACGCAGAATTCGTTGCGCTTGACGTCGAACGAGATGCCGTCCAGTGCCAGAACCGCCGACGATCCCTTGCCGTAGCGAAGCGCCACGTCTTCGATGACGATATCGGCGCTCGTCGCATGTGCCGGTTTGGTATTTGCCATAGCATCCATCTTTCCGAATTCCTCGACACGCGCAGACGCGGGAACCGCTTCGCGCTGCATTTTCGTCGCCCCGCCCATCATACGGCTGACCACGGTGTGGCAAAGCGCCGAAGGACCCGGAACAACTGATCCGTCAGGAGACCGAGGATACCGATGGTGGCGATTGCCATGAAGATCACATCCACCTGGAAACCGCGCATCGCCTTCAGCGAGATATAGCCAAGGCCGGAGCGGGCAGCGACAAGCTCAGCGACGACCAGATATGTCCAGGCCCAACCCATGGTAACGCGCAGGACATCGAATATTTGCGGCATGGTGGCCGGCAGAACAATATGGAAAACCGTGTGGGAGCGGCTGGTTCCAAGTGTGTAGGCGGCATTGACCAGATCACGCGGCACCGAGCGGGCAGCGTCAGCAAACATCACCAACTGCTGGAAGAAGATACCGAAGATGATCACGGTCACGCGTTGCTCGATGCCGATACCGATCCACAGGATGAAAAGTGGAACGAATGACGTCACCGGAAGGTAGCGCATGAAATTGACGAAGGGATCGAAGAAGGATTGCACAATCTTGTAGGTGCCCATGAAGAGACCTAACGGAATAGCGAATAACGCCGAAATAACAAAACCGATCAGCACCACCTGCACACTGGCCGAGGTATGCTCCCAAAGGCGTCCGTCCAGCGCATAAGTCACTGCAGTCTGAAGCACCTCTTCGGGCTTGGGGAGGAACATCTCGCCGACGATGCCGGCGTGAGAGAAGACCAGCCAGACCCCAATCACGACGACCCAGACGAGAATACTCAGGGCGACCGCAAGCCAACGGGGGACCTGACGAAATGGCGTGGTTATTTCTTTGAAAAAGGACGAAGCGGATGACACGTGAATAACTCCGTTTCCCGTCGACCGGTCGCACGGGACGCAGGACAAGTAAAACCTAGGCAATCGCGGATGCAGACCCAACCGCGATTGCCTGAAACGTCAGACCGACTTATTCGAGACCGAGGAACTTGTCCTCGACGACATCGTCATAGGTCGCTTTTTCAATCTTGACCTTGCCGGCACCGCCCCAGATTTCCAGACCAAGCTTGATCAGCTCGCCGGCTTCACCATCATCCCCACCCTTGAAGAACTTGGCGTTGAGGTCCTTGCCGTAAAAATTCACGCCCGCTGCAGATGCTGCGAAGTCCTTCGGATCTTCGAGCCAGCCACCAACGCCCTTGGCCATGATTGCATAGGCCTCGTCCTGGTTGGTCTTGATGTACTCATTGGCTTTATAGAGCCCATCCACCAAGGCCTGAACGTCTTCCGGATGCGCCTCGATATAGTCGCAGCGCAAGGAGAGAACGTCCACGATCAGGCCGGGTGTTTCAGAAGAATCGACCAGAACCTTACCCTTGTTCGCATTTTTAGCGAAAGTCAGATTCGGCTCCCAGGTGACGGCCACGGGAATACGGTCCGCCATGAAGGCGGCAGCCGCATCATCAGCCGTCATATTGACGACCTTTACGTCAGCTTCGGTCATGCCGGCGCGCTTGAGCAGGATATCGAACCAGAACTGCGAGACGGAACCTTCGTTCATGCCGACTTCCATACCCTTGAGGTCAGCAATCGAATTGACATCGGCAGGTGCGAGGATGCCGTCACCGCCGTGGGAATCATCAAGCGCATATACGGTCTTGAAGCAGAAATCCGGGCTGCGGTACTGCAGGGTTTCATCGATCGTGCCCGCGTCACCATCAAGTTCGCCGGCAGCTTCAGCAGCCATGGCAAGCGCATGGTCTTCGACGATCTGCAGATCGACTTCGAGACCCTTTTCCTTGAAATAGCCAAGGTCGCGCGCGAGGAAGAGCGGGCCATAACCCACCCAGGTTGTCATGCCGAGTTTCATGGTTCCGGCAAATGCATTGCCAGTGGCAGCGAGCATTGCCACACCGGCGATCGTAGCTTTCAACACATTCTTGGTTTTCATGCGAACTGTTCCCTTGTTCGTTGCCGTGTAAGCTCTTCGAGGCTTTCGTTTTTTGTTTGCGCTCGGTTTCCGCATCGCAGCAACCGAGTTGTCATCCGGTTTTACCTGCCCGGGGCAAGCTCTCAAGTTGATGAGCTAAGCACGCCCCTTGCGTCGGAAAAACAATCTTTTTTAGCGAATTCGCTTCAGGAAAACCTAAGCAAGCCGCCATCTTGTATATACATAAAGACATGCCGCACTGCAATAACAAAGCAGATTGTTCAAGCTTTAGAAAGACTGGAGACTACCGTTTGCGATGTGCCATGTTCGGGGCAATCATTCCAGGAATGTAAGCATCGGATATGAAAGACTTGGCGTGGCTTTCAAAAGCCTCCAGCAGACGTGACTTGCGCAATGCGCGAAGTGTGGCAAAGCCTATCGTCATCGGCCGATTATCACCTGCCAGACGAATACGCACCACTTTGCGTCCATCTAGCGCCGTATCCGAGCGTGGCGTGACATTGGCAAGCGTATAGCCATAACCATTGGCAACCATCGTGCGAATGATATCCGGATGCGGAAGGCGATAGACGATATTCGGCTGCAGGCCTTCTTTCATGAAGAGAGCGAGAAAGTAGTCGTTGGAATACGGTAGATCGAGAAAGACCATGGGCAATTCGGCCAGCTCCTCAAGCGTGACCGACGAATGCTGCGCCAAAGGATGCGTTTCGCCCACCAGAGCATGGACAGGCAGATCGACAAGCGGGGTAAAGTCGACATCATCAGGGATCTGCAGATCGTAGGTGACAGCGACATCGATCGTCGCGCGCCTAAGACCGTTCAGCAACAATTCCTGATGATCGGATTGGGGCCTGATACTGGCTTTGGGGAAAGCTGTTTTGAACGAAAGCGCCAGTTCAGGAAGGATCATTGGCGCTAAAGTCGTCAAGCACCCCACACTCAACTGACCGCGCACCTCGTCTCGCGCTTCCGACGCCACCCCGTAGAGCGACTCGGCCTGCTCGATCAGCCGCTTGGCCTCCAAAAGCATGGAACGGCCGGCAGATGTCAGCGAAAGCCCTTGCGCGTGGTGGCGAATGAAAAGTTGAACATCAAGCTCTTGTTCCAACTGCGAAATTGCAGCCGAGATCGACGGCTGCGAGATATTCACCCGCTCAGATGCCTGGGTAATGCTGCCGGTTTCCCCCGCAGCAATGAAATATTCGAGCTGTCTCAGCGTGAAGCGCATGCACTGGATCCTGTTGACGGCCCCGTCAATATTTAACCCAGGTGGTCGTGAGTCCACTGAATTTATCAAAGGCGTGCAAGGAAAGATCGAGACCGATCCCGGATTGCTTGAAACCGCCAAACGGCGTCATCGGCGCAAGTGCATCAACCGTGTTCACAAAAACCGTACCCGCCCGCGACAGATTGGACGACCAGACGAACACGCATCGCTCGGCGTCTTAGACACAGTCACATCTCGCCAGTTCCGTAATATCACTCTTCCTCGAACGTCTTCAAAGGTCGCCTGGCACGCCGTAGCTTGGCGCTGCAGTCGGATCGATTGCCCGCATTACATAGTCTTCGAGCTGCGGCTTGTAGAGTGACCAAAGTGCGGCCAGTTCGCCGATGGGATCATGTTCAGCCCAGTCGACGCGAAGGTCGGCGATCGGCCAGGAAACATCGCGCACCAGGTAAAGACCCGCCGAATGCACCGGCCCGGCCTCTCCGCCGGCGGCCATTCCAGCACCCATGGCAGCGATGAGGCGGTCGCCGAGATGGCCTTTCGACGCTTCAAAGGCCGCAACGAGGCTGGCCGGAACATCGGCATTGGCCAGCAGATTTCCCGCAGCGGCACAATCCTTGCCCCTGGCAGTCGCATGGGTGCCAAGCGTGTGTTCGCCGGAATGAACGGCACTCATTCCCTGCATGTCGAGCAACACGACCTGCCGCCACGGAGCGGTCGGATAGTTGGCCAAAAGCTTGCCAAGCGCCTTATCGGCACTCAGACCACCGGCCATCAAATCGAGGCCTTTCGGGCCGAGCGATGGATCTGTGATGTTCTGGGTGGCCACGACACCGGCACCGGCACGCGCATGGGAACAACGCGCAGCAACAGCCGGAGAAGACGAGGATATGGCAATCCCCATCATCCCGGTCTCGGGGCAGCGCGCGGATATCGAGAAGGTCAAGTTAAGGCTCCTGTCGCAGACTTAGTCCGGAATAACGGCTGTCACGTCGATCTCGACCAGCCATTCTGGACGGGCGAGCGCGGAGACCACGATACCGGTCGACACAGGAAACACGCCCTTCAGCCATTTGCCAACAACGCGATAAACCTGTTCGCGATACCGCGGGTCGACGATGTAGATCACGATCTTCGTAATATGCGCGAGCTCGGAGCCCGCCTCTTCGAGCAGCATCTTGATATTCGCCATTGCCTGCTCGGCCTGAGCCGTCACATCGCCAATACCGACATTTTCCGCAGTATCGAGATTCTGACCGATCTGGCCGCGCACGAAGACCATCGTGCCCCGCGCGACCACGACCTGGCACAGATCATTGTCCAGTTGCTGATCCGGATAGGTATCCTTGGTATTGAACTGGCGGATGCGCTTGTGCGCCATAGGGCTCTCCGTGCGTTTGATCTTGTTTGCCGAGTGAATGAACAACATCAGTCGATGTCGTTCAGGCGTCTTCGGTGGTTCGTTGCGGGCTGGGTTCATAGGCCAGATAGCTGCGTTGTTTGGAGATATGATCCGCCAGATATTTGGCATCATACCAGACACCCCAGATAAAGGAGGAGCCGCGACGGGTCTGCCACGGCAAACCGAGGAAATAGACACCCGGCTCTACAGACACGCCACGGTTATGCTTCGGTCGGCCGTTCTCATCGAAAGCATCGATCTGCAGCCAGCTGAAATCAAGAGCAAACCCGGTGGCCCAAATGATCGTGGTGATGCCGGCCTTGGCCATGTCAAGTTCGAGAACCGGATCGCTGACGCAGGCCGGAACGGGCTCGACTTTACGCGCCTCAGGTTCCTCCGGCAGATCAAGTCCGTTGCGCTCTACATAGGCATCGGCTTCGTCGAGTAGCGACAGGTAATTGGCATCACCGCGCTCAAGATTGCCGGCGAGATCGGTTGCGAAGGTGAGTATTCCATCCTTGTAAGCTTCGGTTCGCCCCAGAAGCGTAATGCCGCCAGCCGCCAACCGACGAAAATCGATGGTCTCGCCGCCATTCGCACCACTGACTGCAATTGTCGTGTGCTCTGAACCAGGCATTGCCTCCGCATCCCACTTGTTGAGAACACCGAGCCACCAGACAAAATCCCGGCCCCGATAGCTCCTCGGTGGACGATCGTGCGGACCGACAGAGAGATAGACCTGCCGCCCGGACGCGCGCAATTCATCAGCGATCTGTACACCTGACGATCCGGCTCCGACGACCAGAACCGCACCATCCGCCAACTGCTTCGGATTGCGATAGGAAGAGGAATGTATCTGCTTAAACCCGGCCTCATCCGGAATGATCGACGGCATGAGGGGGCGTTGAAAAGGGCCGGTTGCCGCAACGACGTAATTTGCTTCGATCGTCCCGGTGGCGGTTTCCACTCTGAAACCGGGACCGTCGGCTTTGCGCTGAACCCGTTTAACCTCTACGCCGCAGCGCACGGGAGCACGGATCTTTTCGGCATAGGCCACGAAATAGTTGGCGATATCTTCCTTGGGCACAAAGCTGTCGGGGCCGAAGCCTTCAAACTCCAGATCCGGAAAACGGTCATGCCATGCCGGACCGTTGGCGACCAGAGAATCCCACCGTTCCGACCGCCAGCGCTCGGCGATGCGTTGCCGCTCCAGCACGAGGTGAGGAATACCGACCTTTACAAGATGAGCACTCATTGCCAGCCCGGCCTGACCCGCGCCAACAATGACAACCTCGACTTTCTCAACCGACATTTCGGGTTCCTCTTCTGACGTTTCGACATTGGGGAAATGCCGTAAGACCGAGCTGAGCCGGCATGGATGATGGGGCGGCAACACCGCCAACAGCACCTTGACTGCATCGCCAACGACGTCCGATCCCGTGGCCGGAAACGAAAGTCTTCTTTGGCGATCTGCTCTTGACCGATTGTTGGCAGCATCAGCGGCTTTAGGAAATTATTTCTTTCAGAAATTTTGCCTCAGCTTTTCCGATTCAAAACAGCTATGACGAGAGGCTGTCGCCGACATGCCCCAGCATGGAGCGGCAGGCTTCAATCTGACTTGTCTCGACAAATTCATCTGCCTTATGTCCCTGCTCCATGCTCCCCGGACCGCAGACAAATGCGGGAACGGAAAGGGCAGACGAAAACAGCCCTCCCTCTGTGCCGAAGGCGACCTTGATGCAGTGATTGCTGCCGGCGAGATTGAGCACGCGAGACATTGTTTGGTCCGTCGAAGAGGTCGCCAGACCTGGATATTCATTCAACACGTGAATGGATATCCCGGCAGTCGCAAAGCGCGTCCGCGCGGTATTGGAAAGTCGGTCGGCCTTTTCAAACAGCCGATCCAGAAACAGCTTTGGATCATCCGATGCGATGTTGCGAATTTCGAAGTCGAGATCGCAGCGTTCCGGCACGATATTGAGCGCAGTACCACCCTGTATTACTCCGGCATGAACGGTGGTGTAGGGAATATCGTAATCATTGTCTCGTGCGCCCTGCCCCGAAAGCTCCGCCTGCAGGCTTCGAAGTTCCCCGAGAAAATCAGCCGCCAGGTGAATGGCATTGAACCCCGTGGGTGCGAGTGCCGAATGGGCGGCAACCCCGCAACAGGATGCACGCGCAGCAAGCTTGCCCTTGTGGCCTGAGGCCACCTGCATCGAGGTCGGCTCGCCAATCAACACCCAGTCGGGCTCCAATCCAACCTTGGCCAGATCGGCAAGCATGGGACGCACACCGATGCAGCCAATCTCCTCATCATAGGACAGCGCGAGATGGAGCGGTCTCTGAAGTGGCTTGGACTTTACCTGAAGCATGGCTTCGATGGCGCAGGCGACAAAGCCCTTCATGTCGGTGGTGCCGCGTCCGTAGAGCCTGCCGTCTCGCTCGATCATGCAAAACGGATCGCTCGACCAGGCTTGACCATCCACCGGCACGACATCCGTATGCCCCGACAGGACGACACCGCCCGGCCCTTCCGGACCAACAGTTGCAAACAGCGATGCCCGATCGCCGGATGCCGCCGGATAGAGCCGGGCCTTGATGCCGGCGCTGGCCAGCAAACCTTGCACATATCGGATCAGCTCAATATTGCCGTCGCGGCTGACCGAAGGGAATGCGACAAGACGGTCGAGGATCGAATAGGCGTCTGTCATGGTTTCAAAAGTCTCTCTTCAATGCGGCAGGCCGCGCGATCATAGCCGCAGCCCTCAGTCGAGAGGCAAGAGCTCGGTGATCTCCCGTTTGAACGGCAAGGCCCCGTCTTCAAGCGGCACGCCATCCAGTTCTTCGGCGTATCGACGGCCGGCATACGTCGCATGGGCAATGGTCGCCGGAGCCAGGGCATCCCCGATCGCGACCACGCTCTCGATACCGCGATCGACCCACTCACTCTCCCTCGCCTTGAGATCGAGGAAAAGTTGCTCATTCGGCAGTCTGGCCGTCACCAGAATGACAGCATCAGCGCCCATCCGTTCCTGTCGTCCCGTGAATGTGCACGAAAGCACAACTTCGCCCGCATTGATCTCGTCAAGCGCTGTAAAGCTTCTGACAGTCACGCCCTTTTCCAGAAGACGTTTCTGAATGAAATGCTGCTCCATCGTGTTGCGGGTCCATGTGGATGCCTCCGACGCGGGCGTGATATAGGTCGTCTGGTAGCCTTTTTCGGCCATCAGTTCAGCCATCACGCCACCCATATAATAGTGGTCGTCATCCCATACGATCACCCGCTGACCTGTTGGCATACGGCCCGTCATCACGTCGCTCGGACAGAGCACATCAGCATCTGGCGAAATGCCAATCGGCAATGTGTGATGATGCCCGACACCGTCCCGCCGCCAGGTCGCCCCGGTTGCAATGGCAATGCGGGGAATGCCGAAATCCAGCACATCATCTGCAGTCAGTCGACTGTCGAAATAGGTCTCGACATTGGGTAACTGATTGAGCTGCAGCTTGCGATAATCGGCGACACGAACCCAGGCTGAAAGACCCGGCAGTCTGGCTTCCTGAAGAACCCGGCCACCCAGTTCCTTGCTCGCCTCGGCAAGTGTGACCGCATAGCCGCGCTTGCCCAATGTCTGTGCCGCCTCCAGTCCCGCAGGACCGCCACCGATAATCAGCACCGGTTTTTGACTTTGAGCCTTGCGCACCTTTTCGGGATGCCAACCCTTGCGCCATTCCTCGGCCATGGTCGGATTTTGTGTGCAGCGGATGGGCGATTGGGTGAAGTCACCCGAAACGCAGATGTTGCAGCCTATGCATTCGCGGATGTCGTCGAAGCGACCTTCTTCGATTTTCTTCGGCAAGAACGGATCCGCGATTGATGGCCGCGCCGCGCCGATCATGTCGAGAATGCCCTTGTTGACCAAGCTCACCATGCGATCGACGGAGGTATACCTGCCAACGCCAACAACCGGTTTGTTGGTCAGCCGCTTCACACCCATGATGAAGGGTTCCTGCGCGCCCTCCTCGGCAAAGCGGGAGGTGCGGCTATCGTTTTCCCACCCCGCCAAAGTCACATCCCAGAGATCCGGAAGATCAGCCATGATGCCGATCATGTCCTCGACCTCTTCCTTGTAGAGGCCACCCTCTCCCAGCAATTCATCGGTCGAGATACGGATAGGAACGGCGCAGGTGTCGCCAACGGCAGCCTTGGTTTCCTCCGTAATCTCCCGCAACAGCCTAACGCGGTTTTCGATCGAGCCACCGTATTCGTCGGTACGGGTATTGTAGCGACGCGACAGGAAATGATGCAGAAAGCCGAGCGCGTGTGCGGCATAGACATAGATCAGGTCGAAGCCGCAACGCTTGGCTCGCTTCACCGCCTCCAAGTGCCATTTGCGCACATTGCGGATATCTTGCAGATCCATCCGCCGTGCCTGCACCGGATCATAGGAAAAGGTTGCGACAGGCAAATGCGCCGGCCCCATCGGCACTTCCCGGGAATAGAGGTTTGGCCCGTTCATGCCATTATAGGCAAGCTCGATCCCGGCCAGGGCGCCACCCTCGTGGATTTTATCGACCATTCGCGTAAGGGCCGGAATATCCCGGTCGTCCCATAAGCGTAGCTCGATGAAGGGGGTAATCTCGGACGTGTGATGAAACTCGACCTGCTCGGTGCAGACCACCGCCCAGCCACCTTCCGCCTTGACGCCGCGCATATGGGCAAGAGCCGTGGGATCGCGATAGCCCATGCCATTACAATGCGGCACCTGATAGAAGCGGTTGCGCGCCGTGACAGGACCGATTTTCACCGGCTCGAACAATACGTCGTAACGGCTAGGCCGTGGCCTGGGCTCGCCCCACGAGATCAAATCCGACATCAAGGCCTCCTCTATCGCACTCGCGATTAGTAAGAGAAACGCCTGCTTAGGATAAAGCAATCTTTTCCGCTCCCCTGCTTCGCTATTATCAATGCAAGGGAACTTGCTTGGCCGACGAACCGAGTATTTGGAGGTCGATGAAAGCTGGACGGTTAAGCAGCAGGCATTCCTGCACCGGGCATTTTCAGTATCGCCGAGAACCGCGGATCGAACGCACGGCCGATCGGTTCCGCCGCAGCGCCAATTGCCACAGACCACGGGTCGCACATACCCAATTGCAGCCGAGGCAACGTCCTGGTTTTGCGCACCGCCAGCGATGGCAGGAGCGGCAGGATGGCCTCGATCAACCGGCGCATGAAAATCTCTGGCGCGCCACCACAAAGAATTACAGTCTGCGGGTCGAAAACAGACTCCAGAAGCTGCACATTCCAGCGCAATTCATCTGCGGCTCGACGCATCCATTTTGCCATGGCTGGTGCGAATTCGACCGTCGCACGCTCGATATGCGCATAAAGGTCCGGATCTCCGGGATCGAGATCAAGCGCCCGACAAAGAGAGGCAAGCGACGCATGATGTTCGAGCGGCAAGCCTGCCTCGTTCTCATCACCCGATGGTCTTGTCAGCATCATCCCGATTTCACCGGCATTGCCGTTGGCACCACTATAGAGCTCGCCATGCAGAATAAGACCGGCCCCCAAACCATAACCAAGCAGGATGCAAATGGCGTGATCGATGTCATGAGCAGCACCGACCATTCTCTCAGCTGTTGCAGTCGCCGCCGCATCATTTTGCAAACCCACATCAAGGCCCGTTCCCGCAGCCAGCGTTTCCAGCAATGGAAATGCCTGCCATGCCGCCATCATCCAGGGATCATCCACATCTGATTCCAGACCGAAGGGGCCGGGCATGGCAACACCGAGGCCTACAAGTCTGCGGTGGGATTGTGGATGTATCGACAGCAGATCCCCGCGTGCTTTCTCGATGAGGTCGAGAACGACAGCGACACCTTTTGCCGGGCCGTCTGGCGGAAGGTTGGCTTCCACACGCACCAGAACGGTGCCAACAAGATCGACCGCAATTGCGCGTACTACATGCCGGTCAATCTGCACGCCAATGGCAAACGCACCTTCTGGAACAAGGACATAAGGCGTCGAAGGTTGGCCGCGCCCCTTGCGGACGACTGCCTGGGAACTCACCAGACCGTCGTGCTCAAGCTCTTCGATAATGTTGGAAATGGTCTGCTTCGTCAGTTGCGTTGCACGCGCCAGTTCCGCACGAGACAAGGCGCCATTGCGCCGAAGCGCATCCATGATGACCCTTCGGTTATGGGCGCTTGCGCCTTCCTGGTTGGTGCCACTTTGGGCGCGAATCGGACGAACGTCATTCATTTCAAACTGCCCTATTGACATCTTTCAATTATCGAACAAACATTAAGTCAAATCAATTGACTTAATTAAAGGGCCACAAGAGTCCTGGGGAACAACACGGCGGAATCTTCAAAGAGCCACCGTGTGAATGCTCCGATCAACAAGAGGCGCCCGCGGCTAGACGCTGCAGGCTAGGTGAAAATCGGCTCCGCTTTCGGGCGGCACCGTTGAACGGCGCAAAGCCAATTACTGGAGGCAAGAATGCTAAAGACAACGCGCAACATCCTTCTCGGCGCAACGATCATCGGATCGTCGCTCGCCACGCATGCCTACGCAGAAACCACGCTCAACGCTCTGTTTATGGCTCAGGCAGCCTATAGCGAAGCAGACGTTCGGGCGATGACGGACCAGTTCCAGAAGGAAAATCCGGATGTGAAGGTCAATCTGGAATTCGTTCCCTATGAAGGCCTGCACGACAAGACGGTTCTGGCCCAGGGATCCGGCGGGGGTTACGACGTCGTTCTGTTTGATGTGATCTGGCCGGCCGAATATGCCGCCAACAATGTTCTGCTCGATGTATCCGACCGCATTACCCCGGAAATGAACGACGGCGTTCTTCCAGGTGCATGGACGACGGTCGATTATGACGGCAAGAAATACGGCATGCCGTGGATCCTCGACACCAAATACCTGTTCTACAACAAGGAAATTCTCGAAAAGGCAGGCATTGCCACGCCTCCCAAAACCTGGGCAGAACTTTCCGAACAGGCCAAGCTGATCAAGGACAAGGGCCTTGTCGACGCTCCGATCGTATGGAGCTGGGCGCAGGCCGAAGCTGCGATCTGCGATTACACCACGCTGGTGAGCGCCTACGGCGGCGACTTCCTGAAAGATGGCAAGCCCGACTTCCAGACAGGCGGCGGCCTTGATGCTTTGAAATACATGGTCAACAGCTATAATTCCGGACTGACCAACACCAATTCCAAGGAATTCCTGGAAGAAGACGTCCGCCGCGTCTTCCAGAATGGCGAAGCAGCCTTCGCGCTGAACTGGACCTACATGTACGGCCTCGCCAATGATCCGAAGGAAAGCAAGGTTGCCGGCAAAGTCGGTATCGTTCCCGCACCGGGCGTCGAAGGCAAAAGCACCGTCTCGGCCGTCAACGGCTCAATGGGTCTCGGCATCACCAGCACAAGCAAGCATCCCGACGAGGCCTGGAAATACATCGTTTCCATGACCTCGCAGGAAACGCAGAACGCTTACGCCAAACTCAGCCTGCCAATCTGGGCCTCGTCCTATGACGACCCGGCAGTCACCGAAGGTCAGGAAGAGCTGATCTCGGCGGCAAAGGTTGGTCTCGCAGCCATGTATCCGCGCCCGACAACGCCGAAGTATCAGGAGCTCTCCGTTGCCCTCCAGCAGGCGATCCAGGAATCGCTGCTTGGACAGGAAACACCAGAAGATGCCCTGAACACAGCGGCCGAAAACAGCGGCCTCTGATCCTCCCGAACAAGGCGGGTGGTTCCAGACCCGGGACCGCCCGCCTTGCCATGCCGCAGAGATTGCGGCCACTCTATCCATCCCGTTCTTATATCGATCAGGTACACCCACATGTCCGGCACATGGTTAAAAACACGAGCGTGGCTGCTGATGTTGCCGTTGCTGGCCGTGATGGTCGCCGTCATCGGTTGGCCCATGGCCGATACGATCCGGCTCTCCTTCACCGACACCAAGCTGGTCGGAACTCAAGGCAACTTCGTTGGTCTTGCCAACTACGCCAAACTGCTCGGAAGTTCGAGTTTTCAGAAAACTCTGACAACCACCACAATGTTTGCGGTCATATCGGTGGCCGCGGAAATGGTTCTCGGTGTATTGGCCGCTTTGTTGCTGAACCAGCAATTTCGTGGCCGCACGGTTTTGCGCGCCATGATGATCCTGCCCTGGGCCTTGCCGACCGTGGTCAACGCCTCGCTGTGGCGACTGATCTACAATCCTGAATATGGTGCGCTGAACGCCGCACTGACCCAGATTGGCCTGATGGATGCCTATCGTTCCTGGCTGGGCGAGCCGGCAACGGCTTTGACGGCGTTAATCATCGCCGATTGCTGGAAGAACTTCCCGCTTGTTGCGCTGATCGCCTTGGCCGCCCTTCAGGCCGTGCCACGCGATATCACCTCGGCATCCATGGTGGATGGTGCCGGTGCATTTTCCCGCTTCCGCTTCGTCATTCTGCCTTATCTCGTCGGCCCCTTGATGGTCGCACTCGTGCTGCGAACCATTGAGGCCTTCAAGGTGTTCGACATCATCTGGGTCATGACCCGCGGCGGTCCTGCCAACAGCACACGGACACTCTCTATCCTCGTCTATCAGGAAGCATTTTCTTTCCAGCGCGCCGGCTCAGGAGCCTCTCTTGCCCTGATTGTCACGCTGCTGGTGACCGTACTGGCAGTCGTTTACGCGGTGTTGATCCGTAAAAGCTCGGAGATGACCTGAGATGGAACGCAGGAGCCCGTTTTTCACCGTCTTTATCTATGGCTGCGCCATTCTCCTGGCTGCGCTCATTCTGGCGCCGATACTCTGGCTCTTTATCATGAGCATCTCGCCGGCGGCCAACCTCACATCCAAGCCGCTCATCTGGTGGCCGGATACGATCGACCTGTCACGTTATCAATTGCTGTTGTCGAGAGTAGAAAACAGTGCGGGTGAAGCCTTCGTCGCATCGCTGTTCAACAGTATCAAGGTCGCATCGATGGCAACTCTGGCAGCACTCGCCATGGCAATTCCCGCCGCATGGGCCGTCTCGCGTACCCCATCGATCACCTGGTCGCTCTATGCGGTGATAGCAACTTACATGCTACCGCCCGTGGCCCTTGCCGTTCCGCTCTATATGGGACTGGCAGCGCTTGGCATGCTCAACTCGATCTCCGGCCTGACACTGGTCTATCTGACCATTCTGGCCCCCTTCACCACCTGGCTGATGAAATCAGGCTTCGATTCCATTCCGCGTGAAATCGAGAATGCCGCCATGATGGAAGGCGCGCGGCTGGATCAGATACTCAGAATGATCACTCTGCCACTCGCAGCCCCGATCATGGCGACAGCGGCGCTCTTCGCCTTCCTGCTCGCTTGGGATGAATTTTTCTACGCATTGCTGTTCACCTCCGATCAGCGTGCCAAGACCCTGACAGTCGCCATTGCGGACCTCGCAGGCGGCAGGGTCTCCGATTATGGCTTGATCGCAGCCGCAGGTGTGCTGGCAGCACTCCCACCGATGGTGATTGGTCTCGTGATGCAGCGTGCCCTGATATCCGGGCTGACAAATGGTGGCGTCAAAGGATGACAATGACTTCTACAACAACGCGTCCGTCCGGGCTGATTGCGATTGAAGCCGAGATGGCCCGCCAGCATGCGGACGCCCTCGCCTCATTTGAGAGAGCAACGCCCCTCGCGCACGATATTGCCACCTCGCTTAAGCGCACAGGCAGGCTGCTTCTTCTGGGAATGGGTGGGTCCCACGCCGTCAGTCGCGCAGTCGAACCTCTTTATCGCAACCTCGGTATCGATGCGCTTGCCCTGCCGCTGTCCGAACAGCTTGGTCAGCCACTAACGGTGTCAGACCGTACGGTGTTGATGACCTCTCAATCCGGCGAAAGTGCCGAAGTCTTGCGCTGGTTCGGTGAGGCAAGCGCTCAGACGGATGTTTTTGGTCTGACGCTGGAAGGCGGCTCTTCGCTTGCGCGCCTCGCCCCCAGCCTGATCGGTGCCGGTGGCACTGAACATGCCTTTGCCGCAACCCGCAGCCTGACGGTTACATTTGCCTTGCATCTCGCGGTGCTGTCCGCTTTGGGAATGGATGCCGCGCCAGCACTGGCGGTCCTCAAGCAACCCCAGGACCCCAACATTGAAATTGCGCTACAGGCAATGGCAAAGGTCGCAACAATCGTCACATCTGGCCGCCGCCTTCAGGGCGTCGCTGAAGCAATTGCACTTGGTCTAACAGAACTCTCGCGCCTGCCTTGCTTCTCACTCGAAGGCGGTCAATTACGCCATGGTCCGATGGAGATGCTCGGCGAAAACGTCGGCGTGGTCCTCTTCCGCGCCAACGACGAAACATCCGCACTTGTCGCCGGGATGGCGACATCAGCACAGGAGGCGGGATCTCCAGTTGTCGTGTTCGATGCCTCGGGCGAAAAGCCAGTCCCGAATGTCGTGACCATCTCCTTGGCAGCAGCAAGCGGCATGGCGGCAATATTCGCAATTCTGCCGGTCGCCCAGCGATTCATGGTCAGCTTTGCCGCAGGCAGGGTCGCCGACGTGGGAACGCCGATCCGCTCCACCAAGATCACGCGGAGCGAATAACCGGAATGCGTCCTCTTGCAGTCATCGGCAACGTCAATATCGACCTCATTCTCGGCCCTGCCGCTCCTTGGCCTGCAGCCGGGACGGAGATTATCGTCGATCATGACGAATTGCGTGTGGGCGGCTCGGCTGGCAACACCGCACTGGCATGGACTGGTCTTGGCATCGATTACCAGATTGCCGCCAATGTCGGCGATGACCAGTTCGGTCTGTGGTTGCGCGATGCTTTTGCCGAGCGCAGCAGAGCTTGGCCAACGGAAAAGGTGGGAACCACTTTAAGTGTCGGGATCACCCATCCGAATGACGAGCGAACCTTCTTCACCACGCGCGGTCACCTGCCATTGTTCAGTTTCTCCCAGGTCAAAGCGATGCTGGACATCGAAAGTCTGAAGGGCGGTTGTGCACTTCTATGCGGCTCATTCCTGACCGACCAACTGCGCAACGAATATGACGCCTTCTTCGACTGGGCGGATGCGCATGGCATTGACGTTGCACTCGATACCGGCTGGCCCCTGGACGGCTGGACCGAAAGCAATCGACGGGCAGCAACCAGTTGGCTTGAGCGATGCCATTGCGCTTTGCTGAATGAAGTGGAAGCCACCGAACTTGCCGATTGCCCGGATCCCATTGAAGCGGCTCAAAAGTTGAAAGCCCATATGTGCACCGATGGCATTCTGGTGGTTAAACGCGGCCCGGACGATGCGATCGCCATCACAGGAGACGGAAGGATCTATTCTGCTCCCACACCCAAGGTCACAGTCGTCGATACCATCGGCGCCGGCGATGTCTTCAACGCTGCATTCCTTGCCGCACTTTGCGCCGGCCAACCGCTGGACGCGTGCCTCAGTGCTGGATCGCGCGTTGCTTCCCATGCAATATCGACCGCGCCGAGGCGCTATACCGGGCTTGAGGCCCTTTACGAACGTGAGGCCATCTGATGAGCGCTCTTGACATCCAATCCATTCGCAAGAGCTACGGAAGCGTAGACACACTCAAGGCCATCGATATTTCGCTGGATGATGGCGAGTTTCTCGTCCTTCTGGGCGCATCAGGATGCGGCAAATCCACTTTGCTCAACATCATAGCCGGATTGGCGGAACCCACCGGCGGCGATATCCTGATTGGTGGGCGATCGGTACTGGGCGTTCATCCGAAAAACCGGGACATCGCCATGGTGTTCCAGTCCTACGCGCTCTATCCCAACATGTCGGTCGCCAGAAACATCGGCTTCGGGCTCGAAATGCGCAAAGTGTCGAAAGAGGCACGTGAGAAAGCGGTGCTGGACGCGGCCCGTCTCCTGCAGATCGAGAATCTGCTGGATCGGAGGCCGTCGGAACTATCGGGTGGCCAGCGCCAGCGGGTCGCCATCGGTCGCGCGGTGGTACGCGACCCGCAAATCTTCTTGTTCGACGAACCGCTTTCCAACCTTGACGCCAAATTGCGCACAGAAATGCGTGTGGAACTGAAGCGCTTGCATCAGAAACTTCAGACAACCGTTGTCTACGTGACGCATGACCAGATCGAAGCGATGACCCTGGCGACCCGAATTGCCGTCATGCGCGACGGCAAGATTGAGCAACTCGGCACGCCGCAAGACATCTACAATCGCCCCGCAACGCTCTACGTCGCAGGTTTTGTCGGTTCGCCGCCAATGAATATTCTTGACGCCAAAGTCGAAGGGGACAGGTTCACTTTTCCCGGTTGCGATGAAACGATTGCCATCCCCTCACGCCTGCAAGCAACCGTCAAAAAGGGACAGACCGTCAAGATCGGCATTCGGCCGGAAAGTTTCAGGGTGGCAGGTCAGCAAGAAGTTGTTGGGTCATTGAAGGTCCGCGTCGAGCTGGTCGAATTGACCGGCCCCGAGCTCGTAACCTCCGCGCTCGCAGGAAACCAGACCATCACCGCATGTCTGCCGCCGAACGCTGAGATTGAAACGGGATCTGAATACAGGCTGGCATTCGACGAAACGGCTGTCCACGTGTTCGACCCCGTAAGCGAATTGGCGCTTTAACGCCTTCGACGCACTACTTGCTGCTGAAGCGGTGCGTCGAAGCTGGAAACGGCATGGCGGACGCAGATGTTTGCTAACCAAGCCCTCGGTGCTGGGTCAATGCGTTCAAACCGCGCGATCCGTTACTGCCATTCCCATGCGCGCTTTAATCCAGATCAGAAGATCATCCAGAAATGTGAACACGACCGGGATCACCAGCAGGCTGAGGAAGGTTGAGGTGATCAAGCCACCGATAACCACTATACCCATCGGCTGACGGAAGCTCGGGTCACCTTCGACGAGACTGAGGGCAGCCGGTGTCATGCCGCCAGCCATGGCGATGGTGGTCATGATGATCGGGCGCGCACGCTTGTGGCATGCATCGACCAGGGCATCATAGCGAGACATCCCATCTCTGCGTGCTTCGATCGCATATTCCACGAGCAGGATAGAGTTTTTGGAAACGATCCCCATCAACAGGAGGAGACCGATTACGGCAGGCATCGAGAAGCTTGTCCCCGTCAGGACGAGCGGCAATAAGGCACCGCCGAGCGCGAGAGGCAAAGCCATCAGGATCGTGACAGGTTGAAGGAAATCATGGAACAGGATGACAAGAACCGCGTAAATACAGAAGATGCCAATCGCCATTGCTGTGGCGAAACTGCTGAACAGCTCGGATTGCCGCTTCAATTCGCCCTGCTCGACAAATTTCACGCCCTGCGGCAGGTTCTTGTAAGCTGGTAAGGCTTCTGCCTCCGTCGTGACTTCCGACAGGCTGCGACCATTCAGCTCAACAGTCAACGACACATTGCGTGATCGATCAAGCCGGTCGATTTGACTTGGGCTGGCCCCCATTGAAATGTCGGCGATTGAACCGAGCGACACATTGCCATCGGCCCCTTCAACCGGAATAAGCGAAATGGCATCAAGGGATTGCCGGCTGGAGGTGTCAAGCATGACCCGAATATCGACCTGGCGCTCAGGCAAATTGAGCTGAGACAGCGCCGCATCGTAGGCCCCTGCCGTGGCAACGCGCACCGCCTCGGCAATAGCCTTCGATGTCACGCCCAAGGACGCGGCCTCTGCCAAGTCCGGGGTAATGACGATCTCTGGCGACTGAACCGCCGCCGACGATGTCACATTGCCAATGCCCTTCAACGTCCGCAAATCTGCCTCGAGACTGGCGGCTGCCTTTTCAAGAAGGCTGGAATCATCGCCGGACAAAGTGAGCGTGAGCTCCGTGCCATTGCCGCCCGTGCCTGTTTCAACACGCGCTCCGGGCAAGACTTCAAGCGCCTTGCGTAAATCACCTTCGATCTCAGATTGTTTGACATCGCGTTCATCGATCGGTGTCAGATTGACAACAATTGTGGCGCTGTTGGTGCTCGACGTCGATGAGCCACCGTTAGGACCGGCGCCCGTCGTGGCCGAACCCGTCGCCTGAAAGACAGAGGTAACGTGATCCACTTTTGCAATGATCTCGGACGCTTTCTTGGCAACGGTGTCCGTTGTTGCAATCGTTGATCCGGGCGGCGTGGTGAGGGACACTTGCGTTTGTCCGTCGTCAGATGCCGGGAAAAACCCTGTCGACATTTGGCTCAGAAGCACCAATGTAAAGCCGAGGAACGCAGCCGTACCCAGCACCGGTATCCAGCGACGCCGAAGCGCGCCCTTAACCAGCCAGAGATAGGTCCGCATGATACGGCCGTCCTCGTCTTTCTTCGCCTTGTTTGGTTTCAGAAGATAAGCAGCCATCATCGGTGTGACTAGCCGTGCGACCAGCAGCGAGGCCAGAACAGCCACGGACGCCGTGATGCCGAACTGCTTGAAGATGATGCCAACGACACCGCCCATGAAGGCTGTTGGCAGGAACACGGCAACCAGGGTGAATGTCGTGGCAATCACCGCTAAGCCGATTTCGTCTGCCGCTTCCATTGCCGCGTCGAAAGGGGCTTTCCCCATTTCGAGATGGCGTTCGATATTTTCAATTTCCACAATCGCATCGTCGACGAGGATGCCGACCACCAAAGACAGCGCCAACAGAGTAACTGTGTTCAACGTGTAGCCAAAATAGTACATGGCCAGGAATGTCGGTATGATTGACAGCGGAAGGGCAACGGCTGCCAGAAGCGTTGCGCGCCAATTGCGCAGAAACAGCCAGACCACCAGAATCGCGATGATTGCACCCTCGTAGATCATACTCATGGAGGATTCATAATTCTGCTCGGTCGGAACGATCGTGTTGTAGGCTTCCTCTATCTTCACACTGGGATTATCCGCAGCAAATGTCTTCATTGCCGCGCGGACGTCTTCCGTGACTGCGATATCGGAATACCCTTTGGAACGCTTGATTTGGGCCGCAATCACGGGCTTGCCATTGAGATAGGCAAGGGAGCTGAGGTCGCTATGAGTGTCTGTCACAGTGCCCAGTTCGTCCAGCCGAACCCAACTTCCCTTGGGTAAGGGGATCGGCATGCCGGCAAGCTGCTCGGCGCTGTCTGCGGCCGCCAGAGTGCGAACCGACTGGCTTTCGCCACCAATACGCCCTTTACCGCCTGACAGGTCTGATTGCACGGCCTCCAACTGACTGTTGACATCGTTTGCAGTCAGTCCCAAACCATCGAGCAGGTTGGGATTGAGCTCGACCCTGATCTCACGGTCAACGCCACCCAGACGACCGACCTGTCCAACGCCTTCGACCGACATCAGTGCTTTTGACATATCGTTATCGATGAACCACGACAGTTCGGCGTCATCCAGCTTGTCCGAACTCACCACAAACGTAATCAATGGCGAGCCGTTCAAGGATTCCTTTTTGACAGTCGGCGCATCCATATCCTGTGGAAGATCACCTTCCGCTTCGTCGACAGCACTCTTCACTTCGTCCAGCGCGGTTTGCGTATCTTTGCCCACTTCGAACGCGACAGAGATGCTGACTGAGCCGTCGGTAATGGTCGTCGTGACGGAATCCAGCTGATCGAGGCCTGTCAGCTCATCTTCGATCTTACGGGCCACCTCCGTTTCCAGCTGCGACGCCGCCGCACCATCCAGCGATGCACTGATCGTGATGGTAGGCAGATCCATATCAGGGAAATTTTGAACATCGAGACGATTAAACGCCCACAGCCCACAGCCTGTCATCAAGGCAAAAAGCAGAATGGGCGGGACGGGATTCTTGATAGACCAGGAAGAGAAATTCATTTCGCCTCTTCCTTCTCCGCCGATGCGCCGAGTGCTTCCACACGGACGGTTGAACCATCCGCCAGAAATGCACCGCCTGACATCACGACCTGATCGCTATTCTCTACACCGGACATAATTTCCACCCGGTCATCCTGCCGCCGACCAATCTCTACCCGCTTGCGCATCACAGACGTCTGGTCGTTCGGGTTCAAAACAAAAACATAAGAAAAGCCATCCTTGAGGGTCACAGCCGCGGCGGGCACTGTCAGCGCATCCGTCTGGTCAAGTTCAAAATAGCCACTGACCAGCATACCGGTTTTCGGCTGAGGCATATCAACTTCAGGATGCAGGCTCACATAGACTATCACGCGACCATTGTCAGTCGACGCCGTCGGCGCGACCAATCTCACCTCGCCGTGCACATCGCCAATAGGCGTCGGGATGAGTGCTCTGGTCCCCTCCTTGACATCAAACAGCCGCTTGATCGGCAGCTCGGCCTTCCATTCAATCCGGTTTTGGCGGATCAATTTGAAAAGCTCTTCACCGGCAGTAACAACGTCGCCAAGCGAGGCCGTACGCGAGGAAATAACCCCGTCGTCAACGGCGTAAACCTTGGTTTGGTTGAGGGTTAGTTGTGCCGCTTCAAGCGCCGCCTTCTCCGAAAACAGTGTCGCTTTGGCCTTGCGCTCAGTAATCAGATATTCGGTCGTTTGCTGTTTTGACAACGCACCCGAATCCGTTAGCCCACGGGCACGATCGGCATCCGCGGTGGCCTGATCGAGATCGGCTTCAGCCTTCTCGACGGCTGCCTGTTGCTGTTCCAATGCAGCCTGAGCGCTCTCAGCCGCAAACTTGACCAGCAGATCACCTTTTTTGACGGTACTGCCGACCTCTGCATTGACTTCAATGATTTTCATGCCGCTCACTTCAGCGGCAAGTGTTGCCTCATGCCAGGCGGCAAGACGACCGCTCGCCGGGATCCTTACCGGCCATACCAACACCTCAGGCTTTGCGACATTCACGGTCAAAGCCGCGGCTTTCGCCATCGTCTCCTGCGTCTCTTGGCTCCATGCAGGAATGCTTTGCGCAAAATAGGGCGACAAGGCGAGGGCCATTGCGACGGGAATGAGGACAAGTTTTCGCATCATTTTATTCCGTTAGAGGCTTTTGAGATCCGGCCGAGGCAGACCATCCACCTCCCAGAGACTTGTAAAGGGCGATCCAGTAACGAACCGCGTCGCGTCTGATTTCGATGAGTGTAATCGCGGCGGACTGAGCCGACCGACGTGCTTCCTCGCGATCAAGGATGCTCGCACCGCCGGACTTCCAGTTTTGATCAACAGAGTTAAAATAACTTTGATAATTTTCAGCTGCCGTTTTGGCATCTGAAATCCGCCGTAACGCCGTATTGACACGGACAAGAGCCATCTCGACTTCCGCAATGGCGGATAAGACGCCGGACTTGTAATTCGCGACAGCCACATCGTAGTCAGCCACAGCACTTCTGACAGCCGCCCTTTTGGCCCCACCATCAAACAGGGGAATCGACAGAGCTGGGCCGAACGACCATGGCGCAGATCGTCCCGTCAAGGTCGCTTCACTGATCGAGATTGAGCCGCTCAGACTGAGGCTCGGATACAAATCGGCTTTTGCTGCACCGACGTCAGCAATTGTGGCAGCCACTTCAGCCTCCAGCGCATTGACATCCGGTCTCTGGCGCAAGACCGCTGCAGGAACCGAAGTTATACGCAAAGCAGTCGGTTGGGGTATCCGGCTACGACCCTGCGCCAGCAGTTTTCTGACGACAGGTTCGTCTCCCCCTGTTAACTGGGCCAGCGATTTGACGATGATCTCGCAATCGCCCTGCTGGGAAGTAAGATTTGATGACGAGGTCGCTGCGCTCGCACGGGCAAGAGCCAGATCCGCCGTCGACGTCAGACCAGATTGTGTCGATTTTTCTGTGACACGGATCGTTTCTCTTTGTGAGGCAAGCGCGTCGCGATAGAGCCGTGCAAGCTGACGGCAGGCGCGATACTGAACATAATAATCACCCACTTCACCGGCAATCGTAATCCGGGCGTCATGCCACGACCAGACCTTGCCCTCAGCTCGCGACGAAGCAGCCAGCGTCTGCATTTTGATCTTGCCGAACAGGTCGAGTTCCCATTCGGAATCGAGCGCACCATTTTTGGTAGTCTGAGCCGCAGTCTCGTTGGCATCATCACCATGATTGCCGGCGCGCTTAGCCGATGTCGAGCCGTCGAGCGAAGGGAAAAGCCCGGACCGGGTTGAAGCCAGCGTGGCGCGGGCCTGATCGATATTGGCGATAGCTTCCTGTACAGTCGGATTTTGACGTTCTGCCAAATCCAGCAATGCGTCCAGCGATGTATCTTGGAAGCTCGCCCACCATGCCAGAAGGTCGGTCGAACGCCCACCATGCGGCAAAGTTGCGTGCCAATGGGCGGCAATCGCGGAAGTCGACGGCTTCAACTGGCCAAGGCTCGTGCAACTGGCAAGAAAGGTCGCCGCGGCGATCAGCGGAAGGAGCCTGATAGAGATGGAGCGCATGATTTTCTGCTGCCTGGAACTGTTGGCCGCACTATAGAGATCCCCATGTTAATGTCGGTCAAGAACGTGTTAAGTTGTGTAAAAGCGCTGTATTCGTCGCCCGCAAGCCGTAAAGCTGCGCGCAACGACCCGACGGATGCATGATATGACCAAGGTGCTTTTAATCGATGACGACGTCGAACTCACCAATTTGCTGTCAGAATACCTGACGGAAGAAGGGTTTACCGTCGAAGCCACAACCGATGGCAGGGTGGGTGTTGCGGAAACAATGTCCTCTTCCACCGACCTGATCGTCCTGGATATCATGATGCCACGGATGAATGGCATTGAAGTGCTGCGAAGGATCCGGCAGGTCGGGGATATACCCATACTCATGTTGACGGCCCGCGGAGACGATATCGATCGCATATCCGGCCTCAATCTGGGTGCGGACGACTATGTGTCCAAACCCTGCTCGCCAGGCGAGTTGGCGGCGCGCATCCGCGCGATACTACGCCGTTCTGGACGAACAGGACGGGACGGCACCGTAGAAGAGATCAAGACCGGCGCGCTATCCCTTTATCCTTCCAGGCGTGAGGCTGAGTGGCGAAGCACACCGCTCGAACTGACGGGAACCGAGTTCAGTCTTCTGGAGGTACTTGCCCGATCTGCCGGCCAGCTCGTCTCCAAGGAGGAGATTTCGCTTCGCGCATTCGGCAAGCCTTTGACCGCATTCGACCGGCGAATTGATGTTCATATCAGCAGTATTCGCCAAAAACTTGGCGCACGCGCAGACGGTCAGCCCTGGATACAGGCCGTCCGGGGGCGCGGATATCAGCTGCTGGAAGGCTAGTATGCATCGGCTGTTCTGGAAGTTCTTCATTGTCGTATGGCTGGCCATGGCTGGGTCGATAGCGCTGCTCTTTGCGATCAGCTTATTGTTTCAGTCGCCCTTTGAAGAAGAGGTCGCCCAACGGGAGCAGGCCCTGGCTCTGGACACGGCGGTGCAGCTCCTTCAAGCGAATGGCGCAAGTGCCGCAACGGAAATGATCGCCGCCATGCGACGAACCGGCCGCGACATTGCCATCCGCATCACCCTCCTTGGCCCGGCGATCGATTGTGCACTGTCAGATGCCAATGAACGTGCCAGGAGCACCGTGTCCGATGGGAATTGCTACCGCATGCAAATTGACGGCTCGGTCCGGAGCATGATTTCCAGGACCTGGCCGAGAACGGTTCCCTGGTTGGCAGCGCTCATCGCCGCCGCAGCGGCCGCTTACTGGCTTGCCCGGTATTACATCACACCCGTGGAGCAGCTTCGCTATGGCCTGAGGTCGCTGGCAAAGGGCCAACTCGATGTGCGCATTGCCCATACGATTGGCAGCAAGCGCGATGAGATAACCTCTCTTGCGCATGACCTCGATATCACCGCGACACGGCTTCAGGAGCTTCATATCCGCCAGCAACAGCTATTCCACGACATTTCCCATGAACTTCGCTCACCATTGTCGAGGCTGCAGGCAGCGATTGGCATCCTGCAGCAAAACCCCGCGCGGGTCACAGCAATGATCGAGCGGATGGAGCGCGAAGTCGAACGTCTCGACAAATTGGTCGGCGAAATATTGACACTGGCAAGGCTGTCTGAGCGGGGCACCCCACGCTTTGAGCGGCAGACGCTGGATGTCATCGATCTGGTGCGGGAGATCGTCGAAGATGCCGGCTTTGAGGGGCATGCGCGTCACACGAAGGTCGATTACCTGGGCGTCGATAGCTTTGTGGCCAGCGTCAACGGCGATCTCATTTATCGTGCACTCGAAAACGTCATCCGCAACGCCATCACACACACGGCAGAAGGGACAACTGTCCTGGTCACCTCAAAGGTCGAAGGGCATACACTTCTGCTAACGATTGAAGACGATGGAAACGGAGTGCCAGAGCCGGAACTCGAGGCGATCTTTCAACCCTTCTCTCAACGTTCAACCGCTTCCACCGGCGCGGGATACGGCCTCGGCTTGGCGATTACGCGCCGGGCGGCCGAATGGCATGGCGGAGTGGCAACAGCCAAGAACAGGACATCGGGCGGTCTGCGTGTCGAAATCACAATTCCCGCCCAGATCGGCAACACAAGTCTCTCCTGAAAACTGGAGAGCAACTGCGTCTTCCGCGTTTGCAGACGGATTGATCGCCCGGGCGTTTTGAGCGCCGGGATTTATTTTCATATCTTGTATTTGATATGATGATTGAATTTGTGTTTTGGATTTTGGTTGCGGGGGCAGGATTTGAACCTGCGGCCTTCAGGTTATGAGCCTGACGAGCTACCGGGCTGCTCCACCCCGCGGAATAATGTTTGGACAGCAAGATGGCCGCTTTTT